>NZ_JBUXJL010000002.1:0-942066 GCF_056158125.1 Bacillus sp. EB V-12
ATGTTGGCTCGGTAGCTCAGTCGGTAGAGCAGAGGACTGAAAATCCTCGTGTCGGCGGTTCGATTCCGTCCCGAGCCACCATTTTTTTATGCCGGCTTAGCTCAATTGGTAGAGCAACTGACTTGTAATCAGTAGGTTGGGGGTTCAAGTCCTCTAGCCGGCATCATTTAGGGGCATAGTTTAAAGGTAGAACTGAGGTCTCCAAAACCTCCAGTGTGGGTTCGATTCCTACTGCCCCTGTAAAGTATATGGGCCTATAGCTCAGCTGGTTAGAGCGCACGCCTGATAAGCGTGAGGTCGATGGTTCGAGTCCATTTAGGCCCACCATATATTATTCCGCAGTAGCTCAGTGGTAGAGCTATCGGCTGTTAACCGATCGGTCGTAGGTTCGAGTCCTACCTGCGGAGCCATGGCCCGTTGGTCAAGTGGTTAAGACACCGCCCTTTCACGGCGGTAACACGGGTTCGAATCCCGTACGGGTCATACAAAAAAGAGTCAGCATTATGCTGGCTCTTTTTTATTTTGTTAATCCTTTTTATTACGTTACTTTCCAGAAATAAATAAAGGAATTTTGGAAAAGCTATGGTATGTATAAAAAGGAGGAAATCATAATGACACGAGTGAGAGACTTAATGAGTACCCATATTGTACATTGTACACCGCTAGACAATGTATATGAGGCAGCTGTAAAAATGAAGGAAGAATCGGTTGGATTAATTCCTGTTGTTGAAAATGAGCAAGTTGTTGGGCTTGTTACTGATCGTGATTTAGTCGTTCGAGGGATTGCTGAAAAACATCCTGGATCTAATAAGATTACAAATGTAATGACAACAAATATTATCTCAGTTTCTCCAAATGATTCTATTGAAAAAGCTACAGAGCTAATGGCACAGCATCAAATTAGACGATTACCAGTAGTTGATAGTGGTCAACTTATTGGCATGTTAGCACTAGGAGATTTAGCTATAAGGGAATCAGCAGATGATCAAGCTGGATTTGCCTTGAGCGAAATCTCAGAGCGTACAGAGTAAATTGAAACTTTCATTAACCGAGAGTTTAATGGTCACTCATAAAGAGCTAAATTATATATAAATTTCAGATACATTATTCTAGTATATATGGATTAAACTAATATGTTAGCGTGATGTATCTGAGACATTATATAATAAGTATGTGGTTAATAATTTCGACATTTTTTTAAAATTTGTTATTCTTAATTTTTAATAAGAGAAAAGATGATATACTGATAGATATAAGTCTTATGAGAGATTTTGAATATAACAATATTAATTTTTAGTGGTGCGATAATAAATTAATATTTCCTACATAGATGAAAAGGGAAGGGGAATTATATGAAGGCTGTACAGGGCGATCCAAATTGGAATTTGGTTACAGATACATATATAGAACCAAATAATTTCGCTGAATTATTTTCTTTGCTTGTACCTTGTCACCCAAAAGGTGAGGGGAAAGAACGAACTATATTAGTATGGAAAGAGAAAGAATTTTATAAAGAAGAAAATTTAGCGGCATTTATCGTATATGGCATGAATAAAGCAAAGAAATTACCGCAGTTTCATAAAGATGAAATTCCAACTTTAGTGCGTATTCTTCGCTTATGCCAAGAGATTGGTTGGTATGAAGAGGCAAATGATTTTATGATAGCGCAAGGATTAGCTGAGTTTGTTCATACTTCATTGGAATATGAAACATGGGATCTTTTGACGCAATCAGTTGCTTTAAATTATTTAATTATTAAATATCGTATAGGTGAATTGATAGATAGGGATATTGAAATTTGGGATAGAGTTAAATTTAATGAGAAGTGTATAACCGATTGTAAACATTTATTATCTCATAAAGAAGTATTGGAATTTACATTCTTTTATATGTGCAAGAGAGCGAAATCATTATCAAAAGAGCAATTAAATAGTGATATGATGAGTTTAGCAATGTATTGTAATACTTTTGTATATGATTTGTATACACATGATTTATTACGGAAATATCGTAAGTGTACAGATTTCCTATCATATTATGGACCTAGTCAGGCAGTTTTAGCATGTCAAAGAGCTGTATTATCTCAAATTTCCGATCGCTTAGACCCATTAAAGACAACGCATGTAGATGATTATTTATATGTGATGAAAGAAATGATGGAGCATATGACGATAGGAGTAATGGATCGATATGGTCATTTTATTGGAAAGCTACTATCTTATGTGCCATTTTTCGAAATGATACAAGTTCCACAGCATGCATATTATTGTGAAGAATTACTGTATATTTGTAAGGGGATTGAATATAAAGAAGAAACACTACGCAATTATATATTTATACAATTACATGATTGTTTACCATCATTCTTTAGGCTATTTCTTAAAAATAAGCGTTACGCAACGATTCATGATATTCTTTTCTATTGGTGCGATGACGAACAACGAATGAGCTTAGAGAAAAAATATAATCTGAGCTTTATTTATGAAAAATATGCTTGTGGATAAACAATATTTTCGATATGAAAAATTAATATAAATTAAAAAGGATCTCCAGTTTATGTGAGATCCTTTTTTGTTAGTAAAACAAGGAGAAAGTGATTAAGACAAGAAACAACATTCCATATAGGAGAAGTTGTGCAGTATAACTTCCTTGTATACCAAAAAAAGTATTGGCTTTCTTATACAAATGCAATATGTATTTTATTGGAGCATCTTTGAAAGATTGGTACACAGTGTCTCCTCTTTCTAAGCTTCTTGTTCTTGTTTTTGTTTTTGGTTATAAGGGACATTAATATATCTAGCTACAAATAATAAAACAGCCATAAAGAATACTGGAAATACAGTAGATAAATAAAAGCCATTACTAATTATATTTGTTATGAGAGCACTCAAAAGAAATATAGCGTTATAAATATGGGCAATTTTTTGTTTTAGTTGCACTTGAAATGATTCCATCATAATTTCTAATGCAACAAAAGCAATAATAATAGATAAAAATACAATGTTTGTATTGTAAATGATTAAACAACAGATTAAACCTAAAAAGGCTGCGTATTCAATTATAAGAGGTATATTGCGTGGCATACAATTTACCTAACTAAATATGGCAGTGGATTTACTGCATTTGTTTTTTCAAAATTCCATTCTCCATTATGTAATTCAAAATGAAGATGTTGCCCGTATGAATGACCTGTGTTTCCCATATGACCTATTAATTGTCCAGTTTGTACTTGATCACCAGCTTGTACAGTGCGATCCTTCATATGAGCATAAACAGTTGTATATAATTTCCCATTGATTTGATGCGCAATGAAAACAACATTGCCATAGCTAGCTGAATAATAAGATTTCACAACTTTACCTGCAGCAGCAGCTTGGATAGAGACGTTTCCTGGAGCGGCAATATCTATACCATAGTGCATTTGTTCCCAGCGTATATCAAAGGTTGAGCTAATTCTTCCTTGAGCGGGGAATTTGAAAGCAGCTGGAATTGATGAAGGCTGATCTGTTTTAGCTTGTGGTTGATTTTGTACTACATAGTGTTTTGCTACATATCCGTATCCTGTGCCAAAACGAATTTTATACCAAGTACCTACAGTTTCTACTACTTGTACTTGTGTACCGTTTTGTAATGAACCGAGTAGAGCGCTACTTGTACTAGCGGTGCTACGTACATTTAGATTAGGTGTTGCAACAGTATATTTTGTATTATTTTGAACGGTGATTCCTTTTACTAAGGGTTGTGAACCATTAGAGATGAATGCTTTTTGTACGTAACCTGTTTGGCCATTATGTGATATTTTATACCATTCGCCTTGATCTTCTTGAACGGTAATAAACTTACCATTTGGTAATACATCTAAAATGGAAGATTCTAAATTAGGTTCAGAGCGAACGTTTAATGCATTAGCATTAACGATGTATTGATCATTAGTTTGAAGTTTGTTTTTTAGTAAAATAGCATCTTTTTGTACATAACCTACTTTATTATGAACAGATACTTTATACCAACCATTAGTTGTTTCAAGGATGTTCACTTTTGTATTAAAGCGAATTGTATCAATTGATGTGCTTTTTACGTTATCTTCTGTATGTAATGCTACTTGATCGACTTTGACATACCCAGTTTTAATATTAGATAATTGTTCAGCGTTTGCTTTTTGTACATTTGTTTCACCCATAGAAGGAAGTAAAGAAGCAATCGCTACAGTAGTTGCTGTTAAAGCAGTAGCTTTCATATTCATGGAATAGAGACCTCCTCTAGTTGTATAGTTGTAATTTTATTATAGTATAAAGATATAATATAGTGGGGGTATTCACATAAATGTAATATGAAATCAATATAAAAATAAATTTTTTGAGGATAATGATTCCTTTTTATACAATTAATTGGGGTTTTATTTTCTAAAATAGAATGTATGTATTGTATAATTTTGATATTATGTTGATAATTAAGAAAATTAAAAAAGTTGATGATGTCTTATTAGGGTGTTATACTGACAGTGATAATTTTATAGTTTGCTAGGAGAGCTGGTGTTGCCAGCTGAGAGTAGGCCGTAAGCCTTTGATCCTTTTTATTACCTGATCTAGATTATGCTAGCGTAGGGAAGCAATTCGGACACTAACAATGAGTCCCCGTTTCTTTGCGTATAGAAACGGGGCTTTTTTATTTGAAAATTTCATATTGAAACCACTAGGGGTGCTTGACTTGCTGAGAGAGGAATAATCCTTAACCCTTACAACACCTGATCTAGGTAATACTAGCGAAGGGAAGTGGAACATCGAATAAATGTATAACTTTATTTGCTGTAACCACTTCTTATATATAGAAGTGGTTTTTTATTTAGATACATATATTGAAAGGGGATAGAGAAATGAAATTTTGCGATAGATTATTAGAAACTGTGCAACCGGTTTGGGAGATGAGTCATAATCATCCGTTTGTAGTGGGTATGGGAGATGGCACGTTAGAAAAAGATAAATTCCAGTATTATATTATTCAAGATTATTTATATCTGCTGGATTATGCAAAGTTATATGCGATTGGTGTTGTAAAAGCAACGAATCCACAAGTAATGGGAAAGTTCGCTGAACAAATTGATGGAATATTAAATGGCGAAATGACAATCCATAAACAATATGCAAAAAGACTTGGAATTTCTATAGAGGAGATAGAGTCTGCGAAACCATCTGCTAAAAATTTAGCTTATACAAATTACATGATGTCTGTATCTCAAAATGGCACACTTGCGGAATTAATAGCAGCGCTTCTTCCATGTATGTGGAGCTATTGGGAAATTGGAAAGCGTTTAAATGATATTCCTAGAGCAAGAGATCATGAGTTTTTTGGTGAGTGGATTCAAGGATATAGTTCGGAAGAATACGGTAATCTTTGTATTTGGTTAATAGATTTATTAAATGAAATGGCAGTTGGAAAGTCTGAGAAAGAACTAGAAAGATTAGAGGAGATTTTCTTAAATTCCAGTCGATTTGAATATTTATTCTGGGATATGTCCTATCGTAAGGAGATGTGGGGATTTGAGGAGCAAGAACATACTACAGTTTCATAATGTTTCTTTTCATTACGATGAGAAACCAATCACCCATGAATTAAATGCTTCTATACATGAGAAAGAGTTTGTCAGTATTATCGGACCGAGTGGATGTGGGAAAAGTACTTTATTTCGCCTTATTACAGGTCTAGAAAAGGTAAGTACTGGACAGATAGAACTGACAGAAACAAAGCACCATCCTGTAGGATATATGCCGCAAAAAGATATGCTTTTGCCGTGGAGAACAATTATTGAGAATGCTGCCCTGCCGCTAGAGTGCCAAGGTGTACAGAAGAAAGAAGCAGAAGTAAAGGCAAAGGAACTGTTACATAAATTTGGTTTGCAAGGGTATGAGAAAAAATATCCGAAAGATTTATCTGGTGGTATGAGACAACGTGTATCTTTTATTCGAACTTTATTAACAGGCGGGGAGATATTGCTGTTAGATGAACCATTTAGTGCATTGGATGCTTTAACGAAGACCTCTTTGCAAGAATGGTTGTTTGAACAATGGCAAGAGTGGGAAAAAACAATTTTATTCATTACTCATGATGTTGAAGAAGCGTTATTTCTTTCAAACCGAGTTTTAGTAGTGGAACAGCAGCCGATAACGACTTTGACTGAACGGACTGTACCGCTTGATCATAACAGAACACGAAAAGATTTATATAAACCGGAAGTATTAGCGCTGAAAGATGAGCTTCTTAGTATGTTACAAAGGCAGGTACTTGTGTGATGAACCGATTGAAAGAATTAGTTCCTGCTATTACACTTTCTAGTATTTTACTAGCTGTGTGGGAAATAGGAGCAAGAATTGTAGATGAGATGTACATTTTACCGTCACCTTCTGCGATTTTAATGAAGATATGGAAACTAAAAGACATATTATTTACAGTTCATTTACCTGCAACGTTATACGTCGTTTTAATAGGTGTTGTTATCTCTATCGTATTAGGTGTAGGGCTAGCGATGTTAATGAATGCGAGTACATGGATGGAGAGAGCATTTTATCCATTATTAGTTGCTTCACAAACGATTCCGATTACTGCGCTTGCTCCGCTATTTGTTTTATGGTTTGGATATACAATTTGGAGTAAGGTTGTTGTCACAGTTTTAATTACGTTTTTCCCAATTGCGGTCAATACGTATGATGGACTGCGTAGTACGAAAAAAGAATGGGAGGAGCTCTTAGTTACATATGGAGCAACAAAAAGAGATATTTTTCTTAAATTAAAGTTGCCGTCTGCTCTTCCTTATTTTTTCTCAGCTTTAAAAATTGCAGTTCCGCTTAGTGTTATCGGAGCAGCAATTGGAGAATGGCTCGGTGCACAAGCTGGGCTTGGATATTTCAGTAAGAGAATGATGACGCAGTTAGATGGAGCTGGCGTATTTGCACCTATTGTATTGTTATCATTATTAGCTATTTTCTTCGTCGTAATTATTTCCATATTAGAAAAGAAATTCATTAGTTGGAGGAAGCATTCATGAAATTTTTAAAGCGCATCTTTGTGTTTACATTATTAATTGCAATAATTGCAGGATGTTCGAGTAATTCAGCATCAGACAAAAGTAAAAAAGAGAAAGAAATAACAGTCATGTTAGATTGGTATCCAAATGCGGTACATAGCTTTATCTATGCAGCAATTGAAAAAGGATACTTTAAAGAAGAAGGTGTAAAGGTAAATATTAAATTCCCTTCTAATCCGACTGATCCATTAACGCTGGCAGCAGCAGGGAAGGTGACAGTGGGCTTGTATTATCAGCCAGATGTTGTTATGGCGAGAGCGAATGAGCAAATTCCAGTGAAATCAATTGGGGCTGTCGTACGTTCACCATTAAATCATGTTGTATCACTGAAATCAGCGGGCATTCAATCACCGAAAGATTTAGAAGGAAAAACAGTAGGATACTCTGGAACACCATTAAGTGAGATGTATTTAAAAACGATGGTAAAAGAAGCTGGTGGTAATCCTGATACAGTGAAAGTAGTAGATGTTGGCTTTGATTTAGTACCAGCATTAATTACGAAGAAAGTAGATGCGGTAACAGGGGCATACATTAACCATGAAGTACCTGTTATGCGTCATGAAGGCCATGAACCAGCGTACTTTAATCCAGCTGATTACGGAGTACCAAACTATCATGAGCTTGTGTTTGTAACAGGTGATAAAACGTTGAAAAAAGATAAAGAGGCGTTGCAAGCTTTCTTACGTGGTACGAAAAAAGGCTATGATTTCATGAAGAAAAACCCAGATGAAGCATTGAATATTTTATTAAATCATCAAGAAAAAGAAAACTTCCCACTTGTGCCAGAAGTTGAAAAGGAAAGTATGAAAATTTTATTAGAGAAGATGGAAACGAAAGATGAGCCATTCTTATCAGATTCAAAAGAATCTTGGGAGAAACAAAATAAGTGGCTGAAGGACAAAGGAATGACGAAAGAAACCGTCCCAGCCGATGAATTATTCGAAAATATTTTAAAGTAGGCGAATGAATATGAAAAATGAGCTCCACGTAATCTCAAATGGCCATATGCCATTCGAAGAGTTAGTGAATGTAGCGATGCAAATTGAGAGTGAGATTGATTATTTGCATATTCGTGAGCGTGAGAAGAGTACGAAGGAATTATATGAAGGTGTGGAAAGTCTATTAATGGAGGGCTTTCCGGCTTCTAAAATTGTCATAAACGATCGAATTGATATTGCAATTTTATTAAATATTCCTCGTGTTCAACTAGGATATCGAAGTACAGATGTAAAGTCAGTGAAAGAAAAGTTTTCGTATTTGCATGTCGGTTATTCTGTGCATTCGCTAGATGAAGCAATAGTAGCTTTTAAAAATGGAGCGGATTCACTCGTTTATGGCCATGTATTTCCGACAGATTGTAAAAAAGGTGTGCCAGCGAGAGGGCTTGAAGAAATTTCAGACATTGCAAGGTGTTTATCTATACCGATTACAGCAATTGGAGGAATTACCCCAGAAAACACAGTGGATGTTCTTACTAACGGTGTAAGCGGTATAGCAGTTATGTCTGGAATTGTAAGTAGTAGTAACCCGTATAGCAAAGCGAAATCTTATAAGGAATCAATAAGAAAGTGGGCGGAAAAACATGTGTGAGAAGTATGATGTAGCGATTATTGGTGGTGGTGTAATTGGTAGTTCAATTGCACATTTTCTAGCAGAAAGAGGACATAAAGTAGCGATTGTGGAGAAGCAAAGTATTGCATCGGAAGCTTCAAAAGCAGCTGCTGGTTTACTTGGTGTTCAGGCAGAATGGGATGCGTATGATCCGCTATTTGAACTTGCTAGAGAAAGCCGAGCTATATTTCCACAACTTGCAGCAGTTTTACGTGAAAAGACGGGTGTTGATATTGGATATGAAGAAAAAGGAATTTATCGTATTGCTCAAAATGAAGATGAGAAGGAAAGAATTCTTCACATTATGGATTGGCAGCAGAAAACAGGTGAAGATTCTTATTTTCTAACGGGAGACCATGTGCGGGAAAAAGAGCCATATCTATCCGAATCTATTATAGGAGCAGTATATTATCCGAAAGACGGTCATGTTATTGCACCAGAGCTTACGAAAGCATTCGCACATTCTGCAGCGATTTCCGGTGCTGATATATATGAACAGACAGAAGTATTTGATATCCGTATTGAAAATAATAAAGTGACTGGAGTTATTACAAGTGAAGGTATTGTCACATGTGAGAAAGTCGTTATTGCAGGAGGTTCATGGAGCACGAAGTTACTCAGTTATTTTCACCGCGATTGGGGTACATATCCAGTTAAAGGAGAAGTGGTTGCGGTAAGAAGTAGAAAACAACTTTTAAAAGCACCTATTTTTCAAGAAAGATTTTACATTACTCCAAAGCGCGGTGGACGTTACGTAATTGGGGCAACAATGAAGCCACATACGTTCAATAAAACTGTGCAGCCAGAAAGTATAACTTCTATATTAGAGCGTGCTTATACAATATTGCCAGCTTTAAAAGAAGCAGAATGGGAAAGCACGTGGGCAGGATTAAGACCACAATCGAATCATGAAGCTCCTTATATGGGAGAGCATGAAGAAATAAAAGGTTTATATGCTTGCACGGGCCATTATCGAAACGGTATTTTATTAAGTCCTATTTCTGGCCAATATATGGCTGATTTAATAGAAGGAAAGCAAGAGAATCATTTGCTAGATTCATTGCTTTCTAGAAGAGTTTAGAAAGGGGATGGAAGTTTGAATTTAAAAATTAATGGTAACCAAATTGAAGTGCCAGCGAGTGTAAAAACAGTAGCTGAGCTACTTACACATTTAGAGCTAGATAACAGAATTGTTGTAGTAGAGCGTAATAAAGATATTTTACAAAAAGATGATCATACAGATACATCTGTTTTTGATGGAGACCAAATTGAGATTGTAACTTTCGTAGGAGGCGGTTGATTATGTTAAACATTGGACCATTTTCATTTCATTCTAGACTTTTATTAGGAACAGGTAAATTTCCTGATTTTGACGTACAGCAAAAGGCAATTGACGTTTCTGAAGCTGAAATTTTAACGTTTGCAGTACGTCGTATGGATATCTTTGATGCAAAGCAACCTAATTTATTAGAGAAACTTGATGTGAAAAAATATACGTTATTACCAAATACAGCAGGAGCAAAAAACGCTGAAGAGGCTGTTCGTATTGCAAAATTAGCAAAAGCTTCTGGGCTTTGTGACATGATAAAGGTAGAAGTTATTGGTGATGATAGAACGTTATTACCTGATCCGGTAGAAACATTAAAGGCATCTGAAATGTTACTGGAAGAAGGATTTATCGTACTTCCGTATACATCTGATGATGTTGTATTAGCACGTAAATTACAAGAGCTTGGCGTGCATGCGATTATGCCAGGAGCATCTCCAATCGGATCAGGACTTGGTATTGTAAATCCATTAAATTTGAGCTTCATTATTGAACAAGCGACAGTACCAGTTATCGTTGATGCCGGTATTGGTAGCCCAGCTGATGCGGCATTTGCAATGGAATTAGGAGCAGATGGCGTGTTATTAAATACAGCTGTATCAGGAGCAAAAGATCCTATTAAAATGGCACAAGCAATGAAATTAAGTATTGAAGCAGGCCGTTTAGGATTTGAAGCAGGTCGCATTGCACGTAAGCGTTGTGCAACTGCAAGTAGTCCTTTAGAAGGAATGAGCGTAGTTGAATAATCGATATTCTCGCCAAGAACTATTTTCTCCAATTGGAGAAGAAGGACAGCAAAAGATAAGAGAAAAGCATGTGCTTATTATCGGTGCAGGTGCATTAGGTAGTGCAAATGCAGAGATGTTTGTAAGAGCAGGTGTTGGCAAGATAACAATTGTTGACCGTGATTATGTAGATTGGAGTAATTTACAAAGACAACAATTGTATGCAGAGAGCGACGTAAAGAATAATCTTCCAAAAGCTATAGCGGCTAAAAAACGTTTAGAAGAGATTAATAGTGATGTAACAATAGAAGCTCTCGTTCAAGATGTAACAGCTGAAGAGCTAGAAGAACTTGTTATAAATGTTGATGTAATTATTGATGCGACTGATAATTTCGAAACGCGCTTTATTGTAAATGATATATCACAAAAATATTCTATTCCATGGATTTACGGTGCATGTGTAGGTAGTTACGGTCTTTCTTACACAATCCTTCCTAGTAAAACACCATGTTTATCATGTTTATTACAGTCGATTCCGCTTGGCGGGGCAACATGTGATACAGCGGGTATTATATCACCTGCTGTATCTCTTGTCGTTTCTCATCAAGTAACAGAAGCTCTTAAACTGTTAGTAGAAGATTACGAATCACTTCGAGATGGGCTTGTATCGTTTGATATGTGGAAGAATGAGTATTCATGTATGAATGTGCAAAAACTTCGCCAGCATAATTGTCCTTCATGCGGAGAGAATGCATTATATCCGTATTTAAATAAAGAAAACACATCAAAAACAGCAGTTTTATGCGGGCGAAATACAGTTCAAATTAGACCACCTCATAAAGATGAAATGAATTTTGAACAATATAAAGAGTTGTTGGAAGGTCGTGTAAATGATTTAAATATAAATCCATATTTACTATCATTTTCTGTTGAAGACAAGAGGTTAGTAGCCTTTAAAGATGGCCGTGTGCTCGTACATGGAACGAAAGATATAAGCGAAGCAAAAACGATTTATCATCGCTATTTTGGATAGAAAAGGATGAGTGGGATGAAAGTGAATAAAGCTTTAACAATTGCAGGGTCTGATAGCGGCGGCGGTGCTGGAATTCAGGCAGATTTAAAAACATTCCAAGAGCTTGGTGTATACGGAATGACGGCTATTACGGCAATTACTGCTCAAAACACGCTTGGCGTTCAAGGGGTATATCCTGTTCCATTAGAAGGTATTACAGAACAGCTGAATTCAATTGGTACGGATGTAACACCAGATGCAGTGAAACTAGGAATGTTATTTAGTAGTGAAATAATTCAAATTGTTGCAGAACAAATTAAAAAGTTTGGCTGGAATAATATTGTGCTAGATCCCGTTATGATTGCAAAAGGCGGTGCATCATTATTACAGCAAGAAGCAGTTCAAGCATTAAAAGAATATTTATTACCAGTAGCAACTGTTATAACACCGAATGTCCCAGAAGCAGAAGTGTTAACTGGGATGGAGATTCATAATGTTGAAGATAGTAAGGAAGCTGCAAAAATATTGCATGAATTAGGTGCTAAATATGTGCTTATGAAGGGCGGACATGCAGAATATCAAGGGAATGAAGTAATTGATTTCCTCTTTGATGGAGAAAAATTTATTGAGTTTAGAAGCGAGCGAATTCCTTCAAAGCAAACGCATGGAAGTGGGTGTACATTTGCTTCAGCGGTTACAGCAGGACTTGCGAAAGGATACTCAATTGAAGATGCTGTTCAAGAAGCAAAACGATTTATTAGTATAGCAATTGAAGAGCCATTGAATATTGGTAGTGGTCATGGACCGACGAATCATTTTGCGTATAAAGTGAATAGAACGCGTGTATAGATAAGTGAAAAGCCAGTTTTATAACTGGCTTTTTTTCTGTTTACTTTTTCAAAATACAGGAGTAATATATCAGCCAGAATACATTTTTTTGTAAACGCTGAGTCCAATTATATGGAGCGGAGGAACCAATTTGTGCAGTGTCACTAGGGGTGAATCTTTCAAGTTTGAAAGTAGGGCTACTCTCAAAGTCCGAATCCGACAGCTAACTTCGTAAGCGTCTTGAGAGAGGACGGTGCCATGATGGATACATCACTTCATCGATCTGATTAGTATAGGGGAATATCAATCTATGTTTGATTTCTTTTATACTAAGGAGGATGAGGTACATGGAACTAACACTTATTTGTGTTGGAGAAGAAAGTAAGGTAAATAGTTTAAGAGATTTAGTATCATTTCAACATGAGTTAATTATTTTTACAGCAAATGAAGAGATAGCGGCTGAAGTTAGGAATTGTGGGTTTGATTGGACTTATAGCTGCAGTAAGGAGCAGGACTTTACTAGTATTTGTGAGTGTATTAAGAAGGTGATTTTACTAGGGGATGAGCTTCCAATCGTTAGTTTTTTCACAGAACACATTCGCTTTTCTTTTCAAGCACCTATTACTGTTGTTACAAGGAATAAACGATATCCAGCGAGGCTCTATGAAACAATTGGAGCTAAGTTTGTCGTGTTTACAAATTGTGATAATATTTCTTTTTTATTTTTTGAATAGGGCGGGGGAAGAAATGATGAAGGTACTATTACTTGGAGATATAGCAAATCGTTGGGCAGTATCGGTAGAGCGAGTTCAAGAATTGGTTCAGATCGATCCCCTTTTTCCAGGGCCGTATATTATATTACCATCAAAAGATGCTTTGTATTTAGAGGTAGATATTACCGAGTATGAGCAGCTACATGCAGAATTGACACAAGTTTATATTCGCGGGAGAAATTTACGTGCATTTTTACGAGGAGAATAAAGGTTGAATAAAAAAGAGCGAATGCTGAGTGCAACAAGCTATGCACTTCATGTCATTCGCTCTTTTTATTTCATATTTAAAAGGTCATTTTTAAGAAAAGAGAAGAGAAATAAAGAAAATAGATGAAATAATAGTAATAATCTTCAATGTAAGCGTTTAAATGAATGTAAATATTGTTATTTTCAGTAATTTACTCCTTTACAAGTGAAATATAGAGGAGTATATTTACTCTCATAAATCATTCATAAAATTTCCAAAAAAACCTAAAATCGCTGAGTTCCAGAAATGGAGCGGGGGAACCAATTTTGTGCATCGTCACTTGGGGTGAATCTTTCAGTTTTGAAAGTAGGGCTACTCTTTAGGCCCGAATCCGACAGCTAACCTCGTAAGCGTTTAGAGAGGAGGTTTACTTTTTGTTGTTCATTTTTTGAACACTGAGTAGAGCTCAGTGTTCTTTTTTAATATTTAAATGGTAAATTTTAACAAAAATAAAGTGAGGGATAGCTATGTTAGATGTTGTAATGGTCGGGATTTTTATTTTATTAGTTGCATCAATGGCAAGTCTTGCAAGTTGGTCAGATAAAGTTGTGAAAGAAGGAAAGCAATCATGATGATTGTCTTATCGGTTATTGTCGCAGCAATTACAGTGTATTTAGTGTATGCATTATTAAATCCAGAGAAGTTTTAATTAGGGGGAATCATTCATTATGATTTGGGTTGCAGTCATTATTACAATGCTCTTGTTTATTTTAGTAGCAAAGCCAACGGGGGTTTATTTAGAAAAAGCTTTTCAAGGTAGCAAAACGCTAGATAAAGTATTTGGGCCTTTTGAAAAACTTATTTTTAAAATTACGGGTGTAAAAGAATACAATCAAACGTGGAAACAGTACGCATTATCATTAGTTTTACTCAACGGATTTATGATTGTTGTTGTATATTTCATTTTCAGATTACAAGGTGTGCTGCCGCTAAATCCAGCGCATATTGAAGGGATGGAGCCTACGCTCGCTTTTAATACAGCGATTAGTTTTATGGCTGATACAAATTTACAGCATTATAGCGGTGAAAATGGTTTATCCTATTTATCACAATTAATCGGGATTACATTTTTAATGTTTGCGGCACCAGCAACGACATTAGCGCTCGTTATGGCTTTTATAAGAGGACTTGCTGGAAAAGAACTTGGTAACTTTTTCGTTGATTTTACGAGAGCGTTAACGAGAGTGTTTCTTCCTATCGCATTTATTGCGGCACTAGTTTTTGTCGCACTTGGCGTACCCCAAACGTTAGATGGGGCGGTTACAGCACAAACGATTGATGGGGCAAAGCAAAGTATATTACGTGGACCTGTTGCATCATTCGTTTCCATAAAGGAACTTGGAAATAACGGCGGTGGATTTTTCGGAGCGAACTCTACGCATCCTTTTGAAAATCCAGGACAAATGAGTAATATTTTGCAAATGATGCTTATGATGTTATTACCAACAGCACTTCCATTTACGTACGGACGAATGGTAGGAAATAAAAAACAAGGTCGCATCCTTTTCGTATCACTTTTTATGGTGTTTTTACTAGGATTTATAACGATTACGACATCTGAACTAAATGGGAATCCGGCATTAAATGGAATGGGTATCGAACATGTACAAGGAAGTACAGAAGGGAAAGAAGTACGATTTGGAACAGTATTTTCTTCATTATACGCAACGGTAACGACAGCTGCTGAAACAGGCGCTGTTAATACGATGCATGATACGTTAACACCAATTGGCGGTTTAGTTCCGCTTGTAAATATGATGTTAAATACTGTGTATGGCGGCGTTGGAGCAGGTTTTGTAAACATTATTATGTATGCAATTATCGCGGTGTTTATATCTGGGTTAATGGTTGGACGGACACCAGAGTTTTTAGGTAAAAAGATTGAAGGTAAGGAAATGAAATTAATCGCGGTCACGATTTTATTTCATCCATTGCTCATTTTAGGATTTTCGGCATTAGCTCTTTCAACAAATTTAGGGACGGATGCTATTTCTCATTCCGGTTTCCACGGTTTGACGCAAGTGGTATATGAATATACATCGTCAGCTGCGAATAACGGATCTGGATTTGAAGGATTAGGAGATAATACACCGTTTTGGAATATTACGACTGGTTTAGTTATGTTTTTAGGACGTTACTTCAGTTTAATTACGATGCTAGCTGTGGCAGCTTCATTGAAAGAAAAAACGGTAGTGCCAGAAACAGTCGGAACGTTCCGTACAGATAATAGTTTATTTGGTGGCATCTTCATCGGAACAATTGTAATTGTCGGTGCATTAACATTCTTCCCGATGTTAGTACTCGGTCCAATTGCAGAATTTCTTACATTGAAGTAATGGAGGGTAAATGATGAGACCGGTAGTAGTAAAAGAAAAACAATTAAATGAGTCCCAAATACATGCTGTAGAAGATGAAGTTAGACAAGCGAAAACGATGGATCGTGATATCGTAACACATGCGATGAAGCAATCCGTTGCGAAATTGAATCCGAAGGTCATGATAAAGAATCCGATTATGTTCGTTGTGGAAATTGGATTTATCATTACGTTCATTTTATCTTTTCTTCCAAGCAGTTCTAGTAGTATACCAGGATGGTTTAATATAACAGTTTCTCTCATTCTATTATTTACAGTTTTATTTGCGAATTTTGCAGAAGCATTAGCAGAAGGTCGTGGTAAAGCGCAAGCCGATTCTTTAAAGCAGTCGAAGAAAGATGTGTTTGCAAATGTAGTAAAAGAAAATGGAGACATTGTCCAAGTTTCAGCAACTGATCTTAGAAAAGGTGACGTTGT
Organism: Bacillus sp. EB V-12; assembly: GCF_056158125.1. Lineage (NCBI taxonomy): Bacteria > Bacillati > Bacillota > Bacilli > Caryophanales > Bacillaceae > Bacillus > Bacillus sp. EB V-12. The sequence goes on from NZ_JBUXJL010000002.1 coordinate 16,394, forward strand.
TATCGTAAAACAAGGAGAAATGATTCCAAGTGATGGCGAAGTAATCAAAGGATTAGCATCTGTAGATGAATCTGCAATTACAGGTGAATCAGCTCCTGTTATAAAAGAAGCAGGCGGTGATTTTTGTTCCGTAACAGGTGGAACGATGGTCGTAAGTGATGAAATTACAATTGTCATTACGAGTAATCCTGGTGAATCATTTATCGATAAAATGATTTCTTTAGTAGAAGGAGCTGCTCGTCAAAAAACGCCGAATGAGATTGCTTTAAATACAGTATTAACGAGCTTAACTCTTATTTTCTTGATCGTCGTTGTGACGTTGCCGATTTTTACAAATTATTTAGGTTTTCAAATTGATACTGCTGTACTTGTAGCGTTGTTAGTATGTTTAATTCCAACGACAATTGGTGGTTTGCTATCAGCGATTGGTATTGCGGGGATGGATCGGGTGACAAAATTTAACGTGCTAGCGATGTCAGGGAAAGCAGTAGAAGCTGCGGGCGATATTAATACAATTATTTTAGATAAAACAGGTACAATTACTTTTGGGAACCGAATGGCTCATACATTATTACCTGTAGGAAATGAAACGATTGAGCAAGTTGGAAAGTGGGCCGCTATTAGTTCTGTTTTAGATGAAACACCAGAAGGTCGATCTGTTATCGAGTATGTGCAGGGAAAATCTATATCATATAATAGAGAACTTGCAGAACAAGGTGAGTTTGTTCCGTTTAAAGCAGAAACGAGAATGAGTGGTGTTGATTTACAAGACGGAACGAAAGTGAGAAAAGGTGCTGTAGGTGCCGTTATTGAATGGGTTGAGTCACAAGGCGGAACAATTCCGAAAGATGTAAATCAAAAAGCAGACTTAATTTCAAAAGAGGGCGGAACACCACTTGTAGTTGCAGTAGATAATCGTATTTATGGCTTAATTTATTTAAAGGATACAGTAAAACCGGGTATGCGTGATCGTTTTGAACAGTTGCGCCAAATGGGGATTAAAACGGTTATGTGTACAGGTGATAATCCGTTAACAGCAGCAACGATTGCAAAAGAAGCTGGAGTAGATGAATTCGTTGCCGAGTGTAAACCGGAAGATAAAATTGCTGTTATTAAAGCAGAGCAAGATAAAGGGAAACTTGTAGCGATGACAGGTGATGGTACAAATGATGCTCCAGCATTAGCACAGGCGGACGTTGGATTAGCGATGAACAGTGGTACGACAGCAGCGAAAGAAGCGGCGAACATGATTGATCTAGACTCAAATCCAACGAAAATTATTGAGGTTGTAGGAATCGGTAAGCAATTGTTAATGACGCGAGGTGCTTTAACGACGTTTAGTATTGCGAATGATATAGCGAAATATTTTGCAATCATTCCAGCAATGTTTACACTTGCGATTCCGCAAATGGAAGCATTAAACATTATGAAACTAACATCACCACTGTCAGCAATTTTATCAGCATTAATATTTAACGCTGTTATTATTCCATTACTCATTCCGTTAGCGATGAAAGGTATTGCATATAAACCGATGAGTTCTAATGCATTGCTTAGCCGAAACTTACTTATTTATGGGCTTGGCGGAGTTATCGTTCCGTTCATTGGAATTAAGGTAATTGATATGATTGTCGGCTTGTTTATATAAGGAAGAGGGGAAAAAGATGGAGAAGAAACAAAGTATACTATCACCAATTATCCGTATTACTTTTACATTTCTAGTGTTGTGTGGACTTGTATACCCACTTATTGTTACTGGTATTGCACAAGCAGTAATGAAGGATAACGCGGATGGAAGTCTAATATATAATGATAAAAATGAAGTGATTGGTTCTAAATTAATTGGTCAAAACTTCACGGATCCACGTTATTTTCAAGGGCGTGTTTCTAGTATTGAATATAAGGCTGAAGCATCTGGTTCAAATAACTATGCACCATCTAACCCAGATTTAGCAAAGCGAGTAGAGAAAAGTATTGCGGACTGGAAGGAAAAAAATCCAGCTGTTCCGGTTACAGAAATACCAATAGATTTAGTGACAAATTCAGGTTCAGGGCTTGATCCTGATATTAGTCCAAAGGCGGCCTCGGTGCAGGTGGATCGTATCTCGAAATTAACGAATATTCCGAAAGAAAAACTTAATCAATTGATTAAAGATCAAACAGAAGGTGCTGCGCTTGGTTTATTTGGAGAGACCCGCGTAAACGTCTTAAAGCTAAATTTGGCGTTACAGAAATTAATGAAATAGTAACAGTGCTACCTCAATCTAATGGATTGAGGTAGCGTTGTTTCGAATGAAAGGTAGTGTTTATTTTGTATGCAGATGATTATGAACCGAAGTTTCAAAGGCGAACGCCAGAGGAATATTTAGAATATATTCGGCAACAAAATCGGGGAAAGTTAAAGTTATATGTAGGAGCAGCTCCAGGCGTAGGAAAAAGTTATAAAATGCTCTTTGATGCAAGGGAAATGAAAAAAGATGGAATTGATATTGTAATTGGTTTAATTGAAACGCATGGAAGAAAAGAGACGGAAGAAGCAATTGCTGATTTAGAAAAAGTTCCTTTGAAAGAAATACAGTATAAAGGAAAGGTATTTTATGAGCTTGATGTGGAAGGAATAAAAAAACGCGCGCCGCAAGTAGTTGTAGTGGATGAACTTGCGCATAGTAATGTTCCTGGTTCTAAACATAAGAAACGTTATATGGATGTGCAGGAATTGTTAGAGGCTGGTATATCGGTATTATCAGCTTTTAATATTCAACATTTAGAAAGTGTTCATGATATTGTAGCTCAAATTACGAATGTAAAAGTAAGAGAACGAATTCCAGATTTTATTTTACAAAAAGCAAATGAAATTCAGCTCGTTGATGCAACGCCCGAGGTATTAAGGAAGAGACTAATAGACGGAAAGATATATAAAGAAGAAAAAATTCAGCAAAGCTTACAAAACTTCTTTACACTTAATAATTTAGGAGCACTTAGGGAATTATCACTTCGAGAAGTTGCGGATGATATGGACGAGAAAATTAGCCAAACAGTAATAGAACCGATTGGCGTAAAAGAAAAAATTCTCGTTTGTGTACAATACAGTTCAACAGCGGAGAAATTAATACGACGGGGATGGCGCATGGCTGATCGGTTAAATGCTGAATTGTACGTATTAAACGTTGAGAGGGAAAATATAGATTCTATTTCAGCTGGAAAAAAGCAGACGATCGAAGAGTGGAAGGCGCTCACGAATCAATTTGATGCAAGTTTTGTATTAGAAGAAGCAAAGGGAAGAAAGCCAGCGGATGTTATTATTGAAGTCGCGAAAAGATTGCAAGTAACACAAATTTTACTTGGACAATCGGCTAGAACAAGGTGGGAAGAAATACGAAAAGGCTCTATTGTAAATGAAATTATGAGACAAACAAAGTATATTGATATTCATATTGTTGCGGATCAAAGAGGATAAATAGAGCCGACCTTTTTGGGGGCTCTATTTTGCTTTTTGTACAGAATGAAAACTTAGCATTTTCATTGTATATAAGATTACAAGTAAAAACATAATTGCGCCTAGGAAGAAAATCCAAAAGTAATTTTGGTTAAATAAAAGAAATCCACCTATAAGTGGCCCTGTGCCCATACCAAGATAGCGGATGAAGTTGTACATACCGATAGCTGTTGCGCGTTCTTGTACGAATTCTTCTGTTAATAAAGTAGTGTGAGTTGGCATAGAAAGTCCCATACTAAAACCGTACAAAGATGTAACGATAATGATGAATGGGATATTGATGTTATATGTGAAAGAGAATAAAACGACACATATAATATTGAAGAAACTCGTAATAAATAAAGCTTGCTTTGTTGTGAGGCGTTTTTGCAAAAATTTGTAGCAAAAACTTCCTAGCATGATAGAAAGAGACATTGGTACAAACATAAGACCAATTTTATTTACAGTTAAATGAAATGAATTTGTTAAAATACTCGGTAAAAAAACGAGAAAGCAAAAGTAAATACAAAATTGAATGAAGCCAATAAGAGTAATAGAAAATCCAGTTTTATTTTTTAAGATAAGAGAGTAATTCTTTTGTGCTTTAGATTGTTTAATTATATTTGGCTTTGTTTCTGGGAGTAGTGAAATGTTTATAATTAATAAGATAATGCCAAGTGTAGATAAAAAGAGAAATACAGATAAGTGACCATTTATACTGCCAAGATAACCACCTATGAGAGGAGCCATTGCAGGTGCGAGGGCAAGTAACATTTGGTATAGGCTCATCGCTTCTCCGCGTTCTTTTCCTTCAAATAAATCGCCGATAATCGTTGCTGAAACTACAGGTATAGCCGCTATTCCTATAGCTTGAACAGCTCTAAAAAAGAGAAATAAATAAATGTTTGCCGAAAAGGCACATCCGATTGAACCAATTGTACTAATGACTAAACTAGGGATAAGGACAGATTTTCTCCCTTTTGTATCAATTAAAGGTCCATATACGAGCTGCATAATTGCAAGAACGAATGTGAAAAGTGAAACTGTTACATTTACAAGATAAAGAGAAGTGTGAAAAGAATTTTGAATCATCGGTAAGATAGGTGTGTAAATATTTTGAGCGAAGGAACCGAGTAAGGCACTAATACAGACAACATATAAAATAAAAGTTAGTTTAGAGTTTTTCATCATGTTAACCTCCTTGCGATTTAGTTTCCTCGGAAACTAAATTTATTTTAACATGATTTTCTTACTTGTAAAGATGAAAAAATGGTTTTAAAATGGTATATAGTTAAATTGTTTCTTTGGAAACTTAGGAGGCGAGCGGATTGAAGCATGCAACGAAGCAAATGGAAATACTTTCGGACATTCGTACACTTTTGCATAAAAAAGAAGAACATTTAAAACGACAAAATGAGAAGTTTCTTCGTGAGACAGGCGTAAGTAGTATGTCTTTATCTGAGTTACATGTAATCGAATGTATCGGAAAAAATGGTTTGATGAATGTAACGGCAATTACGACAGAAATGGGCATGACGAAGGGAGCAATCTCTAAAATTTGTACAAAGTTGTTTCAAAAGCAATTCGTTGAGAAGATGCAAATGTTAGATAATCAAAAAGAAATCTTCTTCAGCTTAACGGAGAGTGGGAATGAAATATATAAAGCTCATGAAAAATTGCATAAGCAAGCTGAAGAAAAGTGGTTGTTACTTTTAGATGGATATACGAAAGAAGAGCAAGACTTTATTCAAAGGTTTATAAAGGATGTCTCCGGTCATTTGGAAATATAATTGGAAGAAAAACTCCTTTTTCTCAAGGCTTTTAAATATAATTTCTGAAAGAACTCATATATAATAGAAAAAGATACTTAACATGGTGAATAATTAAAGAGTCAATATATATAGAGGAGAGAGTAACATGCTTGAAAATACGGGGTTAGTATTAGAAGGCGGCGGTATGCGTGGTGTATACACGGGCGGGATATTAGAATACTTTATGGAACAAGATTTATATTTTCCATATGTAATCGGTGTATCAGCTGGTGCTTGTCATGCAGCGTCGTATCTTTCCAGACAAAGAAATAGAAATAAAACGGTCAATATTGAGTATGCATCACATCCGAAATATTTATCGTATAAAAACTTATGGAGAAAACGTCAGCTATTTGATATGGATTTCATTTTTCATGAAATTCCAGAAAAGCATGTGCCGTTTGATTTTGAAACATACTTTAATAGCCCAGAACGTTTCCTTGTAGGAACGACGGATTGTGAAACAGGAAAATCTGTTTACTTTGAAAAAGAAGGAACGAATGATGATGCACTAAATTTATTACAAGCGTCTAGTTCATTGCCTTTCATTGCACCGGTAGTAAATTATCGTGGTAAGCAGTTATTAGATGGCGGGATTTCTGATCCGATTCCAGTTCGTAAAGCGCAAGAGGATGGATTTAAAAAATCAGTCGTTATTTTAACGAGAAATCATGGCTACGCGAAGAAAAAATCAAAGTTTGGATGGGTTGCAGCGAAAGCTTATAAAAAATATCCGAACCTTGTTAACACGATGCTGAATCGTTATGAAGTGTATAATGAAACACTTCACTATATTGAAAAAGAAGAACAAGCCGGGAATTTATTTGTTATTCGCCCAGAAGTGCCGCTTCAAGTAGATCGTATGGAAAAAGATACAGCAAAACTACAAAATTTATACGAGCAAGGCTATGAAGATGCAAAGAGACAATTTGCAGATTTGCAGGCGTTTTTGCAAAAATAAATATTAGGCTGTGGAGATGGAGTTCTCTGCAGTCTTTTTATATTGCTACTTATACGTTACTTTTTAAAAATGTATGAATGTTTAAGTGTTTAAAGAGTTTGTAAAACATCGGGGTTTCTTGTTGAGGAGAATTTATTTGAAGGCTATTATGATGATGTAGCGCTACTAAAATATTAAATTTATGAGGTGATTGTTAATGAAAGGAAAAGTTTTTTTAATTACGACTTTAGTATTATTAGCAACATCAATCTCAACAAGTGCATTCTATCCAACTCTAAGCGGTCACAAAAGCGGTAACCTACTATCTTATAGAGCTCAAACTACTACGAATCAAAATGCATCTCGTTGTTCAGTAGCAATTTCTTTTATTAAATCAAATGGAAATAATTCATATATTGAAAGCGCTTCAGACAAATTAGGGTCCCATGAATCTGGAAGAGCATTAAACGCAACTGTGAGTAATGGTGCATATAACGCCTTTGGTGCAAAAGGACTATACTCGGAGCATTATGCAAATGAGAATAATGACTATCAAGAAGATACACACAAAGGTACTTTTGATAGTAATGGTAACTTACGATTACAGTGGTAAAAAGCATTAAACAGTTGTCTTTATAAATATTTAGATAAGGAGAAGGGGATGTTCATCATCTCCTTCTTATTTCAAAGGAGCACAGACATGTACCTAGCTTTTAAAAATATAAAAAGCAATAAACTGTTTTTCTTAATTCTCCTTATGTCATTTTTTATTTCTTTTCTTTCTATATCAATAGCCGCACTTTTAACAGAGTCTAAACGAAACTTTATATCTGCTTTTCAAATCGGTTTTCCAGAGGAGAATCAAATTTTAACTGTTCCGATAGCGAATGCAACTGAATTGGAAGAGATAATTCCTTTCATACAAGATACTTTTGTTAAAAGTGATATTTATGTAGAGCATTTAAAAGCATTAAATAGTTCAGGGGCAACAAAGATTATAGCTGTGAACTTAAAAGATGATTATTATTGGAAGCCATATATTTCTGAAGGACAATATTTTCATCGTGAAAATGTAAACGATATGGTTGTTGGCGATCAAACGAATGTAGAGGAGTTATATGAATTTGATGCTACATATAAAAAAATAGGAACTATATCAAGAAAAGACAGTGACGTCGGTGTAGCAGGTATATACGTTCCACTTCAAAACTTACCTACTATATCTAAAAAAGGTATTATCGCGAGTAAACAATTACAATTAACAGTTGTTAATCCTACATCATCTATTCATAACGAAATAAAAAAGTTTATGGATAGGAGTAAAGAAGTGCTTTCGGGAGATGTTCAAATACTGAATGAACGAGATCTTCAGGAACTACATGTGACACATATAGATCCAGCAAATAAGTATTATTATAAATTTATTCTTGTTGCAATTGTTTCTGGTATTTCTGCGGTTTTATTTTGGATTTATAAAAAAGAAAGAGAGATTTCATTAAAAAAAGCAGTAGGTGCTTCTAATATATCTATTTACTGCGAACTATATATTCAAATTTTGTTTATTTCTCTAGCAGCGATGTTCTTAGTTTTTATTACGTTAGAAATATTTTCGGGAACAATTCATACTTACTTTCAGACATACTTAGTAAAACCGTTAACACTATATGTATTGATATGCAATGTTGTTTTTATAATTTTTCTTACAATTTTTGTTACTGTAATTCCAATCAAGCACATTATAAATATATATCCCGGAAAACATTTAAGAACGTAGGAGGTCTTCATGTTTTTTATATTTGATTCTATACGGTCTGTGAAAAAACGGTTGTTACCAAGTTTGATTATAGTAATTTCTTTAATTATTGCATTTTCTTCAGCAATAGAATTTGTTAGTAATCTTTCGGGATATCGAAAAATGATGACGGTAGCAAATAATTTATCGACTCATAAAAATTTCTATGAACTTTATGCGACGCAAGATATAACATTGTTTAGCGAAGAAAAAGCAAAAAGTGATTATCAACATTTCATGCAAGGGTTATCTAATACGATACCAATAACAAATAAAACAAATTATTTGTTCCGTAACTATTCACTTAGTTTAAAAAAAGAAAATGGAACGATAAAGACTCTTATTGTTGATAAAGATATTAATAAGTACTTTCATATACGAATTTCACAAGGAAGATATTTTGAGGAATCGGAATTTCATAAATCAGTATTTGATATTAGACCTGTTATATTAGGGGCTAATTATATAGAAAAGGTATCTATTGGTGATGTTATACCATCTGGAAAAATGAAGCTAAAAGTAATTGGCTTTTTAGAAAAAAATTCACCATTTACATATCCTCGAAGTGGTGAAATATCGGATAATCGTATTACATTATTAGATGACATGGCGATTTTACCAATTGGAACAGAAGAAATAGAGTTCTATAGTGTAGAACTTTTATACAATGGGTTAATTATAGAAACAAAGGAGAAGATAAATATAAATGAATTTCAAAAGAAAGTATTAAAGGTAACGGAAGGTAAGGGTTATTCGTATTATGTTACAAATCCGAATAAATTGTTAGAAAATGAAAAACAAGGTATTGATAATATGTCATACCCCTTATTATTAAGCGGTACAGTCTTATTTTTTTCATTTCTATCTATTGTATTGACATCAATGGCAGCACTTTATATGGAGCGTAAAAATATTTCTATTAAATCAGCGTTAGGTGCAAGCACTTTTCAAATATGTCTTCCATTTATTATTGAGTATATGTTGCTATTCGTTTTAGCGATATGTATAGGAATAATGTATTTTCAATGGGAGAATAGTGGAGTAATTGAAATTCAGAAAGGGCTAGAAAATAGTATAGTATCTTTCTTTGGAACGTTAAAAGTCTCTATAGAATCATTGGTTGTTATAGGTGCTTTATCACTTGTAATGATCCTCGTTATATATGCAATCATTTATTTCAATGTACTAAAAATAAAAAATACATATATGAAAGAGGTGTTATAGATGATTCGGCTCGCAAATGTGGCTAAGGGCTTTGGAAAGAATAATTTTAGTGCTTTAAAAGATATTAATCTTACAATAGAAAAAGGCGAAATGATAGCCATTATGGGCCCCTCTGGTTCGGGGAAGTCTACTCTCCTTAACATTATTGGCTTAATAGATAGCCCCTCTGCTGGAAAGTATTTTTTAGATGGAATGGATACGAGTACATTAAAGCAAAACTATCATAAGTATAGAAACACGGAAGTTGGATTTGTGTTTCAGAACTTTTCGCTACTCGATGATTATACGATTATTGAAAATGTAATGCTTCCACTTATATATAGAAGAATTTCTCATAAGAAACGTATGCAAATATCAAAAGAAATGCTGAAAATGGTAGGGCTTGAGAGGCATATTAACAAATATCCTTACGAGTTATCAGGAGGAGAACAGCAAAGAACAGCAATAGCAAGGGCTTTAGCACAAGATACAAAAATTATACTTGCTGATGAACCGACTGGTGCTCTTGATCAAGAAAATGGGGAAAAAATTATGAGTATTTTACAAGAGATTAATAAAGAAGGAAAAACAGTGCTAGTTGTTACACATGATCAAAAGGTAGCTGCATATTGTCAGAGGACGATACGGTTACTTGATGGTTGTGTGGTATAATATGGATAATGGTATATGAAGAGGTGATACATATGGAAAATGTATATAAAGGACTTAGGCATACCGGATTTACTGCAATGCTTATTTTTGGAGGGGTATATCTACTTCGCTGGCTCATACATGATGAGATGCTACTGGATCAGCTTATTGGATTTAGTGTAGGAATGGTAATGGTTGTTTCGTCAGTTTTCATTCAAAAGTATAGTAAAGAATTACAGATGAATGAGAAATATTAATAATTTTTAACTGCTGTTATCTTTTTCATAGTTTAGTAATCGTGGAGGCTTTCGTGTGATTGTTGCAAAGGGAAAAGAGAGCATCGATTCGATGCTCTCTTTTTATTTACGCTTCTTTTTAATAAATGAAAAGGCTAAAGCTGTAATTAAAATGCTGCCTTTAATAATATCTTGTGCATAATAAGGAACGTTCATCATTGTGAGTCCATTTAATATAATTCCAATTAATACCGAGCCGAGGAATGTTCCGACTATATTTGGTTTCTTGGCACCGAACATTGCGTAACCGATATAGGCAGCTGCGACTGCATCCATTAATAATGGAGCACCAGCTGAAACTTGTCCTGTTCCAACGCGGCTGCATAGAATAATGCCGCCAATAGAAGCTAGTAAACCACTAATCATATAAGCATATACACGGTAACGATCAGTAGGAATACCGGCTAATCTAGCAGCTTCTCGATTACCACCAGTCATATAAAAGAAACGACCGTACGTTGTTTTTTCTAAAAATAGATGTGCAATTAAAACGACAGTAAGCATGATAATGACAGGGACTGGAATTCCTAAGACGGAACCTTGACCGATAAATAAAAAGGATGGAATAAAATGTCCTGTTGCACCGGACATTCCTTCATAAATTGAGGATCCTTTTGAAAATGTTAAGTGTAGTCCATTAACGATATACATGATACTTAATGTAGCTAGTAAATCGGGTAGTTTAATTCGGATAACGAGTAGTGCATTTAATAATCCAACTAATAATCCGCAAAGAATAGGAACAAGGAGTGTAACTAATAGTTCTTGTCGATATAAAACGAGACAAGAAGCAGCTGCAATTGTTGCTAAACTAGCGGTAGAGCCGACTGATAAATCAAACCCATCTACAATCAATGTAAAGGTAACGCCGATTGCAAGTAACGTTACGATGGAGATAGAGCGTAAAATATCACTAATATTGTTATATGTTAAAAAAGAATCATTGACGATAGAGAAAAAAATTGTAACACCTATAATAATAGCAATTGTACTAAATTGATAAAAAAGATGAGTAGGTAAATATAGTTTCTTAGTTTTCGTTTTATGAACGAGATTCAATGGAATAGCTCCCTTCAGATAAATGTAAAAGCTGTTCAGGAGATAGTTCGCTTGGTAAGTATTCACCTACAAATTCTCCGTTTGCCAGTATAAGAATGCGATCAGCGATATGCAACGCTTCATCTTGTTCTCCTGTGAAATAAATTACGGAACTTCCGTTTTCTGTAATGTTGCGAATGAATTGAAAAATGTCTTGTTTCGCAGCGATGTCTACACCTTTAGTTGGCTCGTCTAAAAGAAATAGATTAGGTTTGAATCCACTCCACTTTGCAATTGAGATTTTTTGTTGGTTTCCACCACTAAGTGAATGAATAAAGGCTTTTGGGTCATTTGGCGAAATGCTGAAAGAAGAAATTGTCGTGGTGGCATTATTTAATTCGGTTTGTTTTCTTCGCCAACCTGATTGGTGTAAATTTGTGTGACCTATAATATTTTCTGTAAGAAACACGCCTTGTTTTCTTCTTTCTTCGGGTACAAGTGCAATTTTCGCTTTAATTGCATCTCGCGGTGTTTTGATTTTTATTGTTTGACCATCTATTTCAGCGTGATAAGTATGACGAGCACCAAATAAGGTTTCAGCAAGTGTTGTTTTGCCGCTTCCAATTAATCCATATATAACAACAGTTTCTCCTTTTCGTATTGTAAGAGAAAGGGGAGAATGATCTTCGCGTAATTGAAGCTCTTGTACTTTAAATAATTCTTCGCTCCCGCGTTTTGGTGCTGTATTAATAGGGAGTGTAAGTTGTTTTCCAGTCATTGCTTCCACAATTTGCTGATCTGTAATCGTTGTAATGGTTTCAGAAAGGGCAACTTGACCGTTATGTAATACAGTTACATCATCCGCGAAATTTCGAATCTCTGATAAACGATGAGAAACTAGAAGGATGCCAATACCTTTTGCTGTTAAATCTTTTAATAGTTTCCCAAAGGTTTCAACCTCTTTTGGTCCAAGAGAAGAAGTAGGTTCATCTAATAAAAGATAATTTGTATTGTTAGATAAAGCTCTTGCGATAAGGAGTAATTGTTTTTCATGTAATGAGCAGTTTGAAACATCTTCCGAAACATTTAAATTTACCTGTACAGTTTGCAAATGTTGTTTAGCAAGTGCGACTAGTTTGGACTTTGAAAATAGTATTTTATTTTGCATTGCTAAATGATCGATTAGTACATTTTCTAATACAGATAATCCGGGAATAAGTCCGTGATCTACTTCTTGTGTTACGAAAGAAATGCCATGCTTTTTTGCATCGCGCGGTGAAGTAAAGGAAACAGACTGAGTATCAATTTTTATATCGCCAACAACTGGTTGAATTTCACCAGTTGCTATTTTTAGTAAAGTACTTTTTCCCGCACCGTTCATGCCTAGTAAAGCGTGTACTTTTCCTTTTTGAATATGAATAGAAACATCTTCTAGAACAGGTGTAGCGACATGATAAGAATGTGTAATGTTTTGAAGAGAGAACGTCATCATTTTTTCTCCTTCTCTAATTTTTTCATCCAAGGGGAATATGCATCTTTTGAGTCTCCCCAACCGTTTATATATTTTGATAACTGATCCATTGTTATATTTTCTTTTGGTAAATTATTTTTCTTTACTAAATAAGGTTCTAGTGAATAAATATCTGGCGTTTGTTCACCAGCAATTTTTTTGTATAAAAATCGTACTTGAACCTTACCTACTTCAGCTGGATCAGTTGCAGCTGTAGCAGTCCAAGGTGAGTTTTCTTTTTGCATGAGTTGTAAATCCTCATTACTTAAGTCAATGCCATATACTTTTATATCTGTACGACCAGCTTGTTCAAGTGCTTTAACAGCCCATTTAGCAAACTCATCCCACGAAGCGAAAATAGCTTGTAAATCGCCTTTTTTCGGATATTTCTTTAGTAAAGCTTCTACTTGTGTTTGTGTATCGAGCGGTGTGTTATTACTAGCAGTACCGAATCTTGCAACTTCTTTTATATTTGGATACCGTTTATAAAAAGCATCAATGATAACATTGCGACGTTCCATTGGAGCAAAACCGCCGACCCATACAACTGCGATATTTCCTTGTCCATTCAAATCTTCCGCTAACGTTTTTAATGATTTCCATGCAAGACTATAGTCATCTTGATCAATAATTGTCACACCTGGCAAGCGTAGATCGTTATCGAACGCAACTACGGGAATGTTCGCCTGTAACGCTTTTTCTACTCCAGGTTTTAGTGCTTCAGAACGGCCATGATCAATTAAAATACCATCCACTTTTGAATTAATAGCAGTATCTAAATTTGCAGCCATTTTTGCTAAATCGTTATCAGAATTGTAGACTTGTACACTGCCGCCAAATAGCTCAACTTGTTTTTTGACACCCTCAATATATTGAGAGGAAAAAGTTCCAATGGACATTTGCATAATTAATGCTATTTTTAATGGCTTCTTCATTTGGCTTGGAATTTCTGTTTGTAATTGATTTTCTACCGTTGTAGTCGCCTTTCTCACAGTTTGTTGCTTTTGTGAAGAGATAGCATCTTGTTCATTTGTACAAGCTGCTAATGTAAATAAGAGAAAAATAAGTACGATGGAACATAATTTTTTCATAAAAAAATCCCTCCTAAACTAAGAAGAGAGAGGAGGGAGTGAAAATAAAAAACGCCTTTTCATATAGAAAAGACGCCTTATCATATTACTCTTATCTTTCAACACAATGTGTTGTAAGAATTAGCACCGTGCCCATAAATGGGTCGGTTGCCGGGCTTCGTAGGGCTCATCCCTCCACCTGCTCTTGATAAGACATCGAATATTTAACTATTTTGAATTATTCCACAAACGAATGGTGTTGTCAAACAGTATTTATAAAAAAATCCCTCAGGAAGAGGGATTTTAATGTGGTAAGAATATCAATTGATAAGCAAACAAAATTCCAAATACATATACAAGTGGGTGAACAGCACGGAATTTACCTTTTGCCACTTTCATAAGTGGATATGAAATAAATCCAAGTGCGATACCTGTTGCGATACTTGATGTAAGTGGCATGCTTAAGATTACTAAAAATGCTGGGAATGCTTCATCAAATGCGTCCCAATCGATGTGGCGAACTGAACCCATCATAAGACTACCAACGATAATTAATGATGGAGCAGTAATAGCTGATACACCAGAAACGGCACTTACTAATGGTCCGAAGAATGCTGCTAGTGCGAATAGAACCGCTACTGTAACAGTTGTTAAACCAGTACGACCACCAGCTGCAACACCAGCAGATGATTCAATGTAAGCTGTTGATGGTGTCGTTCCGAACATAGAACCAATAGTTGCTGAGAATGAGTCAGATAGAAGAGCTCGTCCTGCTTTTGGAAGCTTTCCGTCTTTCATAAATCCACCTTGTTGTGCAACGCCAAGTAATGTACCTGTTGTATCGAATAGTGTAACAAGGAAGAATGAGAATACAACGCCGTATAATCCGTAGTTAATTACGTCAGATACAGCTGTAATTGGATTTGAAACGATAATTCCTTCTGGTAAACCAGGCATTGATGTAACACCGTTTGAGAATGATAATTGTCCCGTGAAAAAAGCGATAATACCAGTTAATAGCATCCCGATAAATAGTGCGCCATTTACATTTAAAGACATAAGGACAATTGTAATTCCAAGTCCAGCTAATGCTAGTAGTACTGGAGCAGAGTGAAGATCACCAAGTCCAACTAAGTTTGCATCATTTTTTGTAACGATACCTGTTAAACGTAAACCGATAAAGGCGATAAATAGCCCGATACCAGCAGTAATTGCATGTTTTAAGTTTTCAGGAATTGCTTCCATTAATTTTGTACGGAAAGATGTAAATGATAGCAAAATTAAAATCATACCTGCTACGAATACAGCAGAGAATGCAATTGCGAAAGTCATGCCTTCATGCGCTTTTACAACAGAGTA
The DNA here is from genome assembly GCF_056158125.1 of Bacillus sp. EB V-12. Taxonomy (NCBI): domain Bacteria; kingdom Bacillati; phylum Bacillota; class Bacilli; order Caryophanales; family Bacillaceae; genus Bacillus; species Bacillus sp. EB V-12. The sequence goes on from NZ_JBUXJL010000002.1 coordinate 31,539, forward strand.
AGAGAAGTAAGCATTTAATCCCATACCTGGCGCGATTGCGATTGGTAAGTTTGTAAAGATTGCCATAAATAATGTTCCGACAACAGCAGCAATAATTGTTGCTGTAAATGCTTGTTCAAATGGAACACCTGCATCTCCAAGGATAACAGGGTTTACGACAATGATATATGCCATTGTTAAGAAGGTAATAATACCTGCCATAATTTCAGTTTTAATAGAAGTTTTATGTTTTGAAAGGTTAAACATATAAACATCCTTTCTGTTTACGAATAATTTTCACAACAGTTATATATAATATTCGTTTTTTATCTATTTTGCAATAGTTTTGCATAAAAAGTTTATAACAATTCATATTTTGTGTCTTAAATTCGAATATTAATCGTAAACCGATGTGTGAATTTCAGCTTTTTATTGTGCACATGCTAAGGAAAAGGAGTTGAAAGCAGCTATGCCACAGCAAAAAAACTTTATAACAATGCCTGCGCAACATCAAAATAAGCAGCCTGGTATTGAATCATTAATGAGCCCCCTTCCGCAGTTTGAAGATCCAAATTATAAAGGAAGTGAAAAGTTAAAAGGAAAGAATGTATTAATTACGGGAGGAGATAGCGGAATTGGACGAGCAGTTTCCATCGCTTTTGCAAAAGAGGGAGCAAATGTTGCGATTGCTTACTTAGATGAGGAAGAAGATGCAAATGAGACGAAACAACGTGTTGAAAAAGAAGGTGTAAAGTGTGTATTGTTGCCGGGGGATTTGAGTAATGAACAGCATTGTAAAGATATTGTGGAAGAGACCGCCCGGCAGTTAGGTAGTTTAAATATTTTAGTGAATAACGTTGCACAGCAATATCCGCAGCAAGGGCTAGAGTATATTACAGCAGAACAGCTAGAAAAAACATTTCGTATTAATATTTTTTCTTATTTTCACGTTACGAAAGCAGCCCTTTCTCATTTGAAGAAAGGGGATGTCATTATAAATACGGCATCTATCGTTGCATATGAAGGAAATGAAACGTTAATTGATTATTCCGCAACGAAAGGAGCAATCGTAGCTTTTACAAGATCACTTTCTCAATCGTTAGTGCAAAAAGGGATTCGGGTAAATGGTGTTGCACCAGGCCCGATTTGGACACCGCTTATTCCATCGAGCTTTGATGAGAAGAAAGTCTCTCAGTTTGGGAGCAATGTTCCGATGCAAAGACCTGGTCAACCATATGAATTAGCGCCGGCATACGTATACTTGGCATCTGGTGATTCATCCTATGTTACTGGGCAAATGATACATGTAAATGGGGGCGTTATTGTAAATGGATAGTTTTCATTTATAAGAGCAAAGTAATGTTAATTCCACTTATTATAGGGAGCGCTAGGGGGGATATAGCTGAAAAAGTTATGTTTCATCATACTATTATTTTTCATCCTACCGGTTAGTGCTTTTGCTAATACAGATCATTTAATATTAGTAAATCTTACGACGAACCAGTTGTCTTTTTTTGAAAATGGAAATTACAAAAAAACATTTCCAGTAACGACTGGAAGAGATCGTACACCTACGCCTGAAGGTAATTTTTGTATTATAACTAAATTTAAAAATAAAGAATACCATCGAAAAAAAATACCTGGGGGTGCACCGAATAACCCTCTTGGTACGAGGTGGCTTGGACTAGATAAGAATGAATATGCAATTCACGGGACGAACCGGGAATGGACGATTGGAAGTAGGGAATCAAATGGCTGTATTCGTATGCATGACAGGGATATACAATGGTTATATGACCGAGTACAATTACAAACAAAAGTAATCATTTCTCGTTTTCATACGAGCCCCGAATATGAAGCGAATAAACTTGGTTATCGCGTTGTGAGCTGGAATGGTCGAAAAATAGAAAAAGAACAAATTGGAGTACTTACGTTAGTAGACCGCGCGGATATATATTGGCAAGAACCAAATGGACAGTTAACGAAAGTGAAAACGGTATTGCCAAATGAAAGATATCCAGTGTACTCAAAACGAAAAGATGGAATATATTATATAGGAAACAATTCGTATATTATAGATGAAACAGGAGAGAAAGTTCGTTACGAGCAAATTCCTTCTTCGATTTTAAGTAATATATATAAACGGAAATACAATGTTCCGTAATGGCTACCGTATTATAGACGGTAGCTTATTTATACTTGGAGTTTAACTGCAACTATTGTATTTTGCTGAATATAATACAGTACAGATAGGGGGCGGTTATATTATGAAAAGTGAATTTGCGTTTAAAGTTTTCTTAGTAACGACCTGTTTATTTATCGTGTATTTATATGCGTTTCTCGTCTTTTCTTTTTATGTTCCATATGTTGATTTAATATTGTTCTTCGGATTTATTTGGGCGTTTGTGAAAGCGAGGGAAGGAGAGAAGAGTATATATCGGCGCATTACCTTATGCGGGACGGCCGTTCTCGTTATTTTGTACTTTTTTATTATGCATGATTTTTGGAGAGGAATGTAAAAAAAGCATACGATTAATCGTATGCTTTTATATCTGTTAATGATGGAAGAGAGGCAATTGCACCGTAATTTGTACATGTGATAGCGCCTACTTTATTGGCAAAGGAGATAAATGCTGTTAAGTCTTTGAAATGATACGAAAGTGTATGTTCACTTTGGGCAATCTGATATAACATTGCTCCAACGAAAGCATCACCAGCACCAGTTGTATCGACTTGTTGAATGGAAATAGAAGAGACAATAGTTTGACCTTCATTTGTCGCAAGAAGGGTACCGTCTTTTCCAAGTGTAATAGCTACTACTTTTGCGCCATAATTTAATAATTTGAGTGCAGCTTGTTGTAAATCACTCTCTTTAGAGAGCATAGTAGCTTCCTCTTGACTTACTTTTACGAAGTGTGCATGTTTTATAAAGGTTAGACAATCTTGAGAGAATTGTTCTGTATTTGTAATGAGTGCACTTCGATAATTTGGATCAAAAGAAATAAAATGGCCTTTATCTTTCGCATATTGTAACAACTGAAAATACGTTTCTTTTAATGGGCTTGATAGTAAAGCTGTCGCTGAACCGAAATGTATTAAATCATTCGTTTGTATTTTTGATAAATCAATGCTATTGAATTGATATTCACCATCTGCACCACGCATAAAAGTAAAATCACGTTCGCCATCTTGATCGATGGATACGAATGCAAGTGTTGTTTGTTTATCTTTTATGAGCATGGATGTATCGACTTGCGCACGCTGTAAAGTTTGTTCAAGAAACTCACCAAATGGGTCGTTTCCTACTTGCCCCATAAATGTAGCGTGTCCACCTAATTTTGTAATCGCAGCAGCAACGTTAGCGGGTGCTCCACCAGCTTTTTTTTCGAAATCTGAACCGTTTACTAAAGAAACGTTAGTATTTCGGCACACAAAATCAATTAATAGTTCACCTATACAAAAGACATTTCTCATACAATCCCTCTTTTCAGCTTATATTGTGTGATGGTAAAGCTTAGTTTTGCATCTGAAAAGATTGCGATATGATGTTTCATGTCTTTTTGGGGAAAAACTCGGGACGTAAAGACTGTTGAACCATCGTATAAGAAAATTTCCACGATGCTTTTATCTACAAATATTTGTAGTTCTATCGTATCTTGAATATTGATTTTTTTACAGCGTTCAAATCCATATTCTCCGCCAAATTGATGGTAGAAGTTGCCTCTGTCTATAGAAATAGTACCTTGTTCCCGATTAAATGTAATGGGGAAACATTCTTCCTCATTGTGGAAGAGAGAAAGACCAAAACGCTTTGCATCTTCTGTTTTAAGTGTAACAATTAATTCATAGGAGTCTTCATCATCAAGCGTTGATAATACATTTAATCCAGCTGTTATATCTCCTGAAATGTCTTTTTTTGTTGTTCGTAGTTTTGTTAATTCTGAAACTGGTTTTTGTTTTAAGATGTTATCTTCTAATGTTAATTCACGTGGAAGTGTTAGGCAATGAGCCCACATATAATCATCAGAAGGATATGTGATTTCACTTGATCCTGCCCAAGCAAACAATAGGCGACGACTAGTAGAGTCTTCTAAAGTTTGAGGGGCATAAAAATCGAATCCTTTATCAGCTTCGTAATAGGAATCAACATGGAAATATAAATTTTTAATATCGAAATGGCCTATAGCATAAACGACATTGTATACATTGTGAAAGTTTTCTCCGTCTTTTTCAATTCCTTGCGGTGAAAAGAGAAGTACATCTTTCCCTGATAATTGGAAGTAATCGGGGCATTCCCACATAAATCCGAATTCTTTTAAGTTTGTTGTAATTTCGCCTTGGAAATGCCAATTGTATAGGTCTTGTGATTTGTATAGTAATAGAGTTCCTGTTTTATTTTCACGTTGGGCACCGAGTAACATATAGTACATATCATTATGTTTCCAGACTTTTGGATCACGTACATGTTTTGTATATCCGTCAGGAATTATATCAATAACAGGATTATTACTATATTTCGTCATCGTATATTGTGAATCCATTGTTGCCATACATTGTTTTGCATCACGGGAATCATCAGGCTTTTTTATATTCCCTGTATAAAGTAGATGAAGAAGGCCATCTTTTACGATAGCACTACCAGAATATGCACCGTGTGATTCATAGCTTTCAGTAGGGATGATGGCTACAGGCATACGCTCCCAGTTAATAAGGTCTTTTGACCTCACATGCCCCCAATGCTTCATTCCATGAATGGGACCAAATGGATACCACTGATAAAAAACGTGATATTCATCATTGTAGTATGATACACCGTTAGGATCATTCATTAATCCAAATGGTGGGTGGATATGATAAATTGGTTTCCATGAATCTTGGTTTGCAATTTCATATAAAGAATGTAATTCGTCTTTATTAGATTGCAGTATTGTTTTATATTTTGACATAGGTTTTCACCCCGTTATTATTTACTTTCTTTATATAAAATGAATGTGGCAACAAAAGCAGTGATAACTGCAATAGCGAAACCAATTATATAGTGAATCATGTTCATCATGCCAAGAGGTGCAACAATTGTAAGCATCGGAATACCTGTTAAACCATATGCATTAGCCGCTACTTGCATCCAAACAACGTAAGCGCCTCCAATTGCGCCGCCAATAGCTGCTGCAATAAATGGTTTACCAAGTTTTAAATTGACACCAAAGATAGCTGGTTCTGTAATTCCTAAAAATGCTGAAGCTGCTGCTGGAATTGCAATTTCTTTCGTTTTTTTGTTTTTTGTTTTGAAATAGACAGCTAAAGTAGCACCGCCCTGTGCAACGTTCGCCATTGACCAAATAGGGAGTAAGAAATTGACACCGATATCTTTATTTGCGAGTAAGCCCGCTTCAATAGCGTGGAAGCTATGATGTAAGCCAGTAAGAACGATTGTTGAATACAATCCACCGAATATAAGTCCAGCTACTGGTCCTGCAAATTGATAAATTGTATTTAAAAGGTACGTAATGCCGTCACCGATTTTATATCCAATTGGTCCGATAATAATAAGTGATAAAAAGCCAGTTATAATAATTGTTAAGAATGGTGTAACTAATAAATCTAAAGAGTTCGGAACACGTTTTCGAAGTTCTTTTTCAATTGTACTCATAACATATACACATAATAAAATAGGTAAAACAGTACCTTGATAGCCAATCATATCAATATCCATACCAAGGAAATGTAAAACAGTGGGTTTTGCATTTGAAAGAGTCCAAGGATTTGTTAAGTTTGGGTGAGTTAATATACCACCAACAACTGCACCTAAGAAAATGTTTCCACCAAATTCTTTAGCGGCACTAACTCCAATTAAAATAGGTAAAATGATGAAAGCTGCACTTGAGAACATATCAAGTAATTGGATAAGTGAGTGATCTCCAGGAACTAATTTAAACGCTTTCAACATTCCGAGTAGACCCATAAGTAAACCGCTTGCGACGATAGCTGGAATAATTGGAACAAAAATATTAGATAGTGTCTTTGCTAGGCGGGCGATAGGATTCATTTTTTTCTTAGGTATATCGTTTGATGTTGTAGAATCTAGTTCGGCTATTCCAATTAGTTTTGAGAATTCATCATATACTTTGTTTACTATGCCAGTTCCAAAAATAATTTGATATTGCTCGGTCGTTGCAAAAGCACCTTTTACTCCATCGATGTTTTCGATTTCTGCAGCGTTTATTTTCGTATCATCCTTTAATATAAGACGAAGGCGAGTCGCGCAATGTGTGGCACGAACAATGTTTTCCTTTCCACCAATATTCTGTATTACTTGAGTTGCAATTTGTTTCATATCCATAAAAATTCCCCCTTACTATAAATTCCCTTTTGTGGAACCGGTTCCGCAAAAAGTTAAAATAAAAAACAGGGAAATGATGTTGAAAATCCTGTTTTTAAAATGTGGAACCGGTTTTAATTTTATTATAGAGCGCCTTTATATTTTGTCAACGCTTTCTTGGATTTTTAATGTATAACGAGAGTGTAATATTTTTGGTATAGTTTTGTTTTCAACAAGCTGTGAAAGAGAAGTGGCAGCAAGCTTTCCAGCATACTCATAGTCAAACGCAATTGTCGTTAAACTAGGGTGTACCATTTCTGAAATATCATATCCACCGAATCCTGTTACAGAAATATCACCTGGTACAGAAAGAGAGTGGGAGTGAATGACTTTCATTGCGCCAAGAGCGATGTTATCTGTAGCACATACGATAAGAGTTGGGCGATTATTATCTAAAATATGTTGTACTTGTTTCATGGCATCTTCTATGCGGAAAGTTGTTTCGTAATATGAAACGTTGCAAGTCGGTTCTAAATTTTCAATTGCTTTTTGAAAACCATTTTTTCGATTTATTCCAACAGAAATATCATCTTTTTCTATCCCTAAATAGGCAATATGTCGATGGCCTTGCGATAAAACGTATGCCCCTAACTCATAAGCTGCATCATAATCATCGTGAACGAGGCAATATTGATCTTTATATTCTTGCCCGACGAATAAAATAGGGATGTTTGAATTAGCCATAATTTTTTGATGTTCATTCGTTAATGTTTTTGTTAATAAAATAATGCCAGCTACCTTTTGTTTTATAAAGTTTTCAATTGCTTGTATTTCAGTTCCGGTTGTTTGATTTGCATTTGCTACAAGCATTTGATAGTTATTTTCCTGTAATGTTTTATCGATCCCGATAAGTGTTTTCATTGTAGCGAAGGAGTCTAATCGGGGGATGATGACACCAATTAAATTTGTTGTTTTTGCTTTTAAACTTTGAGCAAATGTATTGGGAGAGAAATTTGTTTCCTGAATAATACCTTCGATTTTAAGTTTTGTTTTATCACTTACATATCCGCCGTTTAAGTAACGAGAGACTGTGCTTTTTGCAACTCCAGCCAATTTGGCGATATCTGCAATTGTTTTAGCCATAGTATTCCACCTTCGTATTCATAAAAATGTTAACTTTATTATAGGGAGAATTAGAGATGACGTAAACAAGAAGAGAGAAAGAAAAAACCACCTCACGTATATGAGGTGGAATAATTGTTAATATCTAGGCTTAAATGTATGACAACAAGTCTCTACACTCGTTGCTACAGAACTTTCTAGCGTTTCGTTTGTTAAAACAGCAGCTGTATATGAATCATTTTCAGTTTGACCAGTTTCATCTGCATCAGGCTGAACGATGATCGCACTTGCTTGACAAAAGTTACCTTGTCCCCAAAAAGAACAGTTGGAAACAGAACATCTTACTTCTGGCATAAAACCCCCTCCTTATACATTAGTGTGGGATTTTACGCCCATTTCATGTGTAGAAGGAGTTTCCTTTTCTCGTTACTTTTTCGTTTGCTCAAGCCATTCTTTTAATTTGTCTTTCGGCTGTTCACCGCTAATACGGCTCACTTCTTTGCCATCTTTAAAATGAATGATTGTTGGTGTACCTTGAATTTTATATTCATCCCAAGGAACATCTAATTTTTCAATATCCATAACTTTCATATCAACGTTCAAGTCTTTAGCCATTGGCACTACGACAGGAGATAATTTTTGGCAATGAACGCAAGATGTTTGATAAAAGTATACTGTTTCTTCTTTTTTCTCTTTTAAGTTCTTTTGAAGATCTGAAAGAGAAATTTTATTTGTGTAGTAGTCAGGGCCATCTGTTTGACTACCAGTAGCATTATCAATTTTTTGGCTAGTTGAAGCGTTTTTTTCTTCCATTTGTGTTACAGCGAAAATTGCCGCAAACAAGGCGATAATAATACCACCAAATATAAGCATTTTTTTCATTCTTTCATCTCCTTATTTGTTTTTGATGACAATAAAGCTACAAACAGCGATTGTAATAAAGCCGATAAGTGCTAAAAACGGGATTGTCACAAAGCCGAACCAGTTTATGTATTCTCCCGTACATGGTACACGTCCACAAGCTGCCCCAGCGGCTGAAAATGCTGCGACTTTTTGAATTGCATAGTGATATAAAGAAATACAAGCACCAATAGTTGCGATAGGTAAAGAATAAGTTGCGATGCGATAGTCTTTCTTTGCTACAGCGATACCGAGCCATAAAACGAATGGATACATAAAAATACGTTGATACCAACAAAGAACACAAGGCTCAAATTTCATGATTTCGGAAAAATAAAGACTTCCTAGTGTAGCGATAAAAGAAGCTCCCCATGCGGTAAGTAAAGCATATTCTTGCTTTTTTTCTCGTCCCATATTTTATACCTCTCTTATAATAGTTACATACTAAATTATAGTATGAAGTGGTATGGAAAAGAAAGAAAAAATATGTTTATCAATAAAAGTTTTATAAGAGGGAACTTTTATTAATATTAATAAAAGCGCTACCCTCCTAAAGAGAATAGCGCTATAGTTTACATTTGAATTTGTTCTACTTCTTCTACATGCGACTTTTGGGATGCATGATCAATATATTGAAATAGGAGCTGCAATTGTTTATCAACTTCTGGTAGTTCCTTGCTGTATTGATAAGCGTGTAAAAAATGCTCAATACGCTTAGAAAATAATTGATCGTTCGTTTGAACCATGAGAACGAGTAATTTATCCCAATTACAGCAATACGTGTAATAGAGAGCTTTATCATAGTCGTTATATGTTTGCACTGTGTACCCTCCTTACCGAGAGTTATATATAGTGTGTGATAAGTAAGGAGAAATACACTTGAAAGAATTTGTTAAGAAAAAAAGTGAATGAAAAGAAAAAACGAGGAGTTTCCTCGTTTTTTAAGCTTTTGGCATTGGCGTAGGTGTTGGTTTGCCATAGCCTTCTTTATATTTATTATCGATATAGTTACGAATTTCTAGCGTTGATTTTCCTTTTTGTTTCATGGAAGCAGATTCAACTGCGATTTCTAGGCAATTGACGCAAGTCGTTGCGTGGGAATCCCAAACAACTTCACCATTCTTTTTAATTTCACGGATAAAGCAGTTTTTATTATTTTTATGTCCTACACTTTCGCCGCAACCACAATAGCATGGAATCCAATCTAATAGCTCTACATTTTGTCCAGCCACGGTGTAGATATCTTTCATTTGTGGATCAAGCTTATCTAGGAAGGTCGGAAGTGTGTCGACTCCTTTTGTTTTCTCTTGAATGTCAGCTTGCTGAGTGTGCGATGCGTGGTCATGTTCTTCTTTTTTTGATTCAGAAGATTTTTGGTCATTTGTACCAGTACTTCCGCATCCAGCAAGAATTAAGCTTAGTACTGCAAGTAAAGAAAATACATACTTTTTCATTCGCTTGTCCCCTTTACAAATGTATTAATCAAATTGTATCAGAGATTACGGTGTATCGGTTGAAGATTTTTTTGACTGATTTTTGAAGCGCCACCTTAGCGAATGAACTAGAAATAAAATTGGGATATAAGCGTATACAATATACAATCCCGCTTGAGATAGTACAGTATTTAATGCGTTGATACTTTCCCGATTTTTAAAAAATAAAGAAGCTGTAAAAACGATGAAAATAAAAAATGGTAGTGTAAATTTAAATGAAATATGAAAGGAACGCTTCATCGTTTGACATGATGACCAAATAGTTAAACAAAGATTCGGCAAAATTATTAAAAACCAAACAAAAATAATAATATATTCGAACCGTTGAATAAAAGGAACTTTAATTATTTTTAACATCGTTAAAGTAGGCCAAATAGTGTGATTCAATTGTCCTTCACTATAATACATAAATGATACAATAGCTAAAACTACATAAATTAGAGTGCTAAAAACAATCCCTGCGTGAGCCCATCTTTTTAAAGATTTTCCTTTTTCAATAAAGGGATAGAAGATAAGAATTGTTTCAAATCCGAGAAATTCTAATGCAGATTGTTTTGCTGACACAAGTATGTCGAAAGGGGAATGCGTAAAAATAGGTAAAATATTACGAAAATGTGCATACTTCATCGGATAGACTAAAAAGAATACAACGAACATAGGAAGAACAATACCCCAAAAACATATCCCTGTCACAGAACGGAAGCCACCTTTTATAATGTAGTAAGTGACCAATAAAAACATTAGGGTAAGTTTCCATAACTTAATGGTAGGAAAGATCCAAACTTGTATTACTTCCATATATGTACGAAGAACAGTAAGGCAAAATAATAAGCAATAGAGAGTGAAAATTACAGAAAATATAGAGCCAATCCATTTTCCAAAGGTTGTTGTATGAATGCTAATTAAATCTCCGTCTTTTTCAAGCATTTTTAACATACAAAACAGTACAATATGAGTTGCAATACCTGCAATAATAAGAGAAATCCAAGCATCATAACCTGCATTTTTCAAAATTACACGTTGATATCCGAGAATTCCTATTCCGATTTGGAGAGAATGCAATAAAATAAATGCAAAATATGGAGAGACAGTTTTTGTTTTATTCATTGTATTCATTGCTCATTTCACCTCACTATTCCCCGATTCCAGATTGTACAATATTAAGATCTAAATTTATATCCACCGCTACATTTTGATACATATTTCGAATTTGTTTTATATTCCATTTTCTCGTATGGCTTCTAATTTCATCTCGTATTCCTAAAGGATCAATTTTCTTTTCTTGAAATTGTTTTATTAAATCTTCACAGTCTTTTTCAACATTTCGTTCAATTTGTTTTTTTATATAGTTGATATTTGTTTTTTTTCTTAGATCAATCCAATTTGGAGAGTTTTTAATTAATCCATTTAATTTTAAATGGATTTTTACTTTTGGTATGTCGCCAGTTTGATCTATATCATACTTATTTTCCCCAGCTAAGTTTTGTATAACAACCATACCTTTATGTTTATCCTTTGTTATCGCTGCTTCGTAACGTCCATTTTTCGTAGGGTTAATAAGTAATTTTGCTAAAACAGAATGTCTTTTATCCGTATACATAACGACTTTATCGCCTTTTAAAAAAGCAAGTCCTTTGACAGCGACGGAATGATTATCGTCCATTTTAAGATAAGGGACATAGGCATCACATACAGAAGAGTAGTAATTATATAAAAAAATGTCTAATGCGGTTTGTGGAATGTTCTCATTTCGGATATTTTGTTCAAGTAAATCAGCAATGTATAAAGATCCATTTTTTTTTCCGTAATTTAAAAGTTCCTCAGCTGATCCATCTACAATTGCTAGTTGTACATCGCGCCCGATATTTGGGTCACGTTGTAAGTTAGTAATAATCTCTCCCATTCCGCGTTCTCCTAGAGCCTTTCCAAATAGGACGACACGCATTTGACCTACAACGACATTGTGAGGTGATTTTGCATTTAATCGTGAAGCGATTGTCTCAAGTGAACGGGCAGATGTTGATTGAGTTTCTGGTTTAGACTTTACACCATGTGTGTACTCTGGGAAGAGAATAGTTCCTTGGAATCTTTTGTTTTTTGTGATGTCAAATCCAGCGACATGAATAATACGCTGCGTATCTACTATATACGTTTGTGTACAGCCAGTTTGTAAAATGAAGAAGATAATGATAATAAGGTGCAATAAAATTTTCTTCATTCATTCTCACCATCACGTTTTTGCTTCGATTTGTTTGGATTGTAGCGCCATTTTGATTTTGGTCTAAGAAAAGAAGGTCTTTGTGCCGTTTGACTAAATGGTAATCGAAGAAAACCTTCTGCTGTACCTAAACCACGAAATGGATATAAAGGTAACAAATAAGGTGATCCAAGCGATTTTAATTTAATTAAATGAGCTAAAATAAATACAAATCCGACAGCGAGGCCTAATCCTCCGAATGCACCGGCTAAAAGAATAAGCGGAAAGCGTAACAACCGGATAGTAGAAGACATCTTTACTGTTGGTGTTGTGAAAGATGCAAGAGCAGATAAAGCAACTGCAATTAATAAAATTGTACTTGTCAAAGCTGCCTCCACGGATGCTTGGCCAATTACAATCCCCCCAACAATTCCGATTGTTTGTCCGACTTTTGTCGGTAAACGCGCTCCAGCTTCACGGAGCAATTCAATTGTAATTTCTAAAAAGAGTGCTTCTAGAATAGGAGGAAAAGGTACGTTAGCTCTCGAGAAAATAATAGGACCTAGTAAATCGGCAGGGATCATTTGATAATGATATGTTAAAGCCGCTGTATAAATAGCGGAGGAAAAAAGAGAAAATATAGCTCCGAAAAAACGAATAATACGAAAGAACGATCCAATCATCCACGGTAAATAATAATCTTCTGGTGAAATGAAAAAATCCAGTAACGTTGTTGGTCCTGATAAAGCATATGGAGAGCCATCTGTTAAGATTAAAACTTCCCCATTAATTAATGCAAATACAGCTCGATCTAATCGTTCTGTAGGTAATAGAACAGGAAAAGGTGAATTGCTATTATCACTAATAAATTGCTCAATCATAGTTGAATCAAATGGGACATCAAAGTCAATGTCTTCTAGCCGTTGAATTGCGGTGTTGACAAATTGTTCATTTGTAATTCCTTCTATATAAGCAACTGCTACTTTCGTTTTTGATATAGATCCGACGGTAACTTCTTTAAAAATGAGTTGCTCCGTTACGATATTTCGGCGTAATAAGTGGATATTTGTATCAAGATTTTCAACGAAACCGATTTTAGGCCCGATTACACTATACTCATTTTCTGTATCGTTATATAATCGTTTTCCTAAAACAGTACTTTCGGCACGAATTAAAGCATATTGATCAGGATTCGAATTGTTTTTTAAGCGTATTAAAATATATCCACCTAATAATTTTTCACGAATATCATCAATAGAAGGGGAGGTAATAATGTCTTCAATAGAGATGATATTACATAAATCAGAGATGTTTTGGATTTGTTCCGATTCTTTTTTTATAGGAGTTAAAATAAATTGTTTAATAATAAGTGCTTCCACGACAGATTTATAATAAAACAAGCACAACGTTTCATCTTTAAGTATGTTATAAGAGACAAAATCGCTTGATTCTTTCATGGTTTTTATAAATTCTGGGATAGAACAAAGTGTTTTTGTATTAGTCTTTTTTGATTTTTTAGATGATAAACCGAACATTTTCTCACCCCTAACATATATCATTTACTTGTGTTAGTTTTTGGGAAATACGGGAATTTATACTTAAAAATTGAAAGTTCATAAAGAAAAGGAAGAGTGGTGAATGGCTCTTCCTTTTTAGCATTTTAATTTGTTTTTTGTTCTTTAATAGACTTCACTAATTTCATCATTTCCGCTCGTATATCTTCTCTTTTTACATTTAATTTTTCGGCAATTTGTTTAATGTCCATTCCATCTTTTTTCATCTTTAATACATCATCAAGAGGAGTATTGCTTTTTTGAGAGATGATTGTTAACACAGTAAGATGACGCAATTTGATGTTATATTCTTTCATTTTTTGCTTTAGCTGATCCGGTGTGGATTTTTGCATAGTTGCTAACTGTTGTAGCAGTGCTTGCTTTGTTTCTTTATTCATATGATGCTTTTTCAGCTTACTTGGATCTATACCGAAATGCTCGGCTGTTTTCTCCCAAGATTTATTTTGCTTATAGTAAGCTAAAACATCTTTTATTTCTTTATTACTAATTCTTGCAATATGAGCAGCTTTCCAAATTTCATGTTTGTTATAGCCGAGTTTTTCTAGCGATTGCATTTCTTCTTCTGAAATTGGGTTATGGTGATGCAGTGTTACTTCTTTTGGCGTGGCAGCGGATATAGGGAAGGTGGATATCCCGCATAATAATGCTGCCATAGTCATACAAACAGCGATTTTTTTGTACATGTAAACTCCTCCTAGATGGATAATGTAGAAAACTGTACACATATCATTTCCATAAAATGTGAAATACTTGTGAACAAGCTAAGTTTTTTTATTCACAGCATGAAATGACGTTTTTAGAAGTTTTCCAACATAAAACATTGATTAATAGTAAAAAACTAAGGTATAATCGAAATTGAAAATCAATATCAATACTAACGATAAACTTATACATATAGATAAAAATAAGGGAGAGATAAATATGACTACATATACTTCCATCGCAAATGTGATTAAAGAAAGACGTTCTGTACGTACATTTACAGATAAAGCAGTAGAAAAAGATTTATTAATTGAACTATTAAACGACGCAACATGGGCACCTAATCATAAGCACCGTGAACCATGGAATTGTAAACTATACATCGGAGAAGGCCGCAAGAAATTAGTAGACGCAGTATTAAACTCTTTCACAGAAGAAGAAAGAGCGAAACGCGGTAAAATTTTATCAGATCGTTTTTTAAGCACACCTGCACAAATCGTTGTATATATGAATGAAGATCCACGTCAAATTCAGCGTGACGAAGATTACGCTGCAACATGTGCATTTATGCAAAACTTCCAACTTCTTGCTTGGGAACGTGGATTAGGTTGTGTTTGGAAATCAGGCGGATTAAACTACAATCCATTATTTATAGAAGGAATCGGTTTAACAAGAGGCCAACGTATCGTTGGAATTCTTCATATCGGCTATTTCGATAAAGCACCAGAAGGAAAAGCTCGTACTCCGATTACGGAGAAGATGGAGATTATTGAAGGTTAATAGATGAGACATTCTCGTTTTTGCGGGGGTGTCTTTTTATTATGCAATCAATCCTCATGAAAGCTTGTTCTTCATCATACACTTTCTTAAGGGAAAGTGTAAGGAGGGAAAATAATGAGAGCAAGTGACGATAAAGCACTGCAATATGCGATTGCGGAAATTACGGAAATTGCGACTGGATTTGGGCTTGATTTTTATCCGATGCGTTATGAAATATGTCCAGCGGAAATTATTTATACATTTGGTGCATATGGGATGCCGACAAGGTTTTCACATTGGAGTTTTGGAAAACAATTTTTCAGAATGAAATTACAATACGATTTAGGACTTAGTAAAATATACGAACTCGTTATTAACTCTGATCCATGTTACGCCTTTTTATTAGATACGAACTCTTTAATTCAAAACAAATTAATTGTAGCGCACGTTTTAGCACACTGTGATTTCTTCAAAAATAATATTCGTTTTTCAAATACGAAGCGAGATATGGTAGAGAGTATGGCGGCAACAGCGGACCGTGTGAAAGCGTATGAGCATAAGTACGGAAAGGCAGAGGTAGAAACATTTTTAGATGCCGTACTTGCCATTCAAGAGCATATTGATCCGTCGCTTATGCGTCCGAAGCTCGCATGGAGTATTGATGATTTAGAAGATGAAGAAGTAGAAAAGAAAAAGGTGTCGCAATACGATGATTTATGGAATTTAGATAATCGCAATAAAAAGCAGGAACGTTCTAATGTGCGTAAAAAGAAGAAAATTCCACCACAACCAGAGAAAGATTTACTGCTCTTTATTGAAGAATATAGCCGTGAGTTAGAAGATTGGCAGCGTGATATATTAACGATGATGCGCGAAGAAATGTTATATTTTTGGCCACAGCTTGAAACGAAAATCATGAACGAAGGCTGGGCATCCTACTGGCATCAACGCATACTTCGTGAAATGGACTTAACCTCTGATGAAGCTATTGAATTTGCGAAATTAAATGCAGGTGTTGTACAGCCATCAAAAACAAGTATTAATCCATACTACCTAGGTATTAAAATCTTTGAAGATATTGAAGAACGGTACAACAATCCAACAGAAGAAATGAAGCGACGAGGCGTAAAACCAGGATCTGGCCGTGACAAAATGTTTGAAGTACGCGAAATTGAATGGGACGTATCGTTCCTAAGAAACTACTTAAATAAAGATCTTGTTATGCGAGAAGATATGTACTTATTCCAGCGCCAAGGAAAAGAATATAAAGTAATAGATAAAGAATGGGAAAATGTGCGTGATCAACTTGTAAATATGCGGACAAATGGTGGGTTCCCGTACTTAGTAGTAGAAGATGGAGACTACTTAAAGAACGGAGAATTATACATTAAACATAGTTACGAAGGAATCGAGCTCGATTTAAAATACTTAGAAAAGGTATTACCATATCTTCATCAGCTATGGGGAAGAACGGTGCATATGGAGTCTATTGTGGAGAGTAAGGGCGTTGTGTTTTCTTATGATGGGAAGATGGTGCATCGGAAGTATGTGTGAGGGGAAGAACGGACATAGGATACTGTGTCCGTTCTTTTTATTTGGAACTAAGTTAAATATGTTATTCTTGAAAAAAGGGAGTTACATAGAGAAATGGAGAGGTTCAAATGGGCAAAGTAGGGGTAGGTAAGGTGGATATTACGCCGCCTATAGGTATTGATTTTGTCGGATACCATAGAGAGACAGGAATAAATAATATTGAAGAACGTATTTATGGAACGGTTTTTGTATTTGAAAAAGATGAAATGAAAACTGTGTTTATAAGCATTGATAATATTGGAATGTTAATAGAAGATACGAATATGATTCGTGAGCGAGTAGCAAGAGAACTTCATGTTCCATTTGAGCAAATAACAGTTGTTTATACACATACCCACTCTGGTCCAGAAACGGTCGGTGATAATCCGCTCGTACAGTCGTATAAAACGATTTTAGTAAATAATGTAGTACACGGTGCTGTTACTGCGAATAAAAACTTGAAGCGATGCGAAGTAGGCTGGGGTGTTACGACAGGTGATATTGGGGTCAACCGAAGAGAGCGAACATCTGATGGAAGAGCAAAGATGGGCACAAATATAGGTGGTGTTGTAGATAAACGAATTGGCATGTTAGCAATAAGAGATGCTGAAACGAAGGAGTTCTCTGGGATTGTAGTATTTTGTACGGCGCATCCGAATGTTTTAAAAGGTGATAGTGATGTATTATCAGCAGACTATCCGGGGATGACAAGAGAGATTCTTGAGAAGACCGTAAATTGTCCTGTTATGATTGTTCAAGGTGCTGCTGGTAATGTGAATGCGAAGTATCGAGGTTCAAGGAAAGCATTAAAACAAATGGCTCACATACTTAGTGGACATATATTAACGATGCTTCCAACAGTTATTTATAGCCCGATTGTAAATGTAAGAACAGTTTCGAGTACGATGCAAATGAAGTTGAAGGATATTCCTGAAATTGATGAGATACGAAGCATGGCCCAGTTAGCTGAAGAGCAGTGGGGTGTGAATACGGATGAATGGCTTACTATCGTTTTAGAGAAATATAAGCAAGGTATTCGGCAATTAAGTATCAATTTAGAAGTGCAACTGTTTCAAGTTAATGATGGTATGTTTTCAGGTGTACCGATGGAACCTTTTTCGGAAACGGCATTAGAAGTGAAAGAGAATCTTCAAAATGAATTAGCTTTCTTTGGTGGATATACGAATGGATATATTGGTTACTTACCAACGAAGGAAGAATTCTCATATGGTGGGTATGAAGTGGAATTAAACCCTGTTGTGTATGGACCGGTTACGAATTTATTGATGCCATCGGAGGAGAATACAGCGGAGTTGGTTGTGAAGAGAGTTATGGAATTATATACCGCGTAAAAAATATATTCAGTAGAATAAAATGTAAAGAAATTCATGATTTTTAATACAGCTATAGAAAAACGAATCCATTTTGAAGAAGATGAATTAAAATGGATTCGTTTTTGTTTACCAGACAGGTCGTATATTTGATGATAATTTCTCTGTATTTTCTTTAGTAACGAATGTTGTTAAATCTTCTTTTAGCATTTGCATTCGTTCTGTACCTATGTTTTCAATCCAGCGCTGCTCTATTTCAGCTACTATTTCTTCTTTTGCTTTCATTACTGACAAACCACGTTCGGTTAAAACGATGATTTTACCTCTTTTATCAGTAGGATGTGTTTTGCGTGTAACGTAGCCATTACTCTCAAGAGAATCCACCATTTTACTTACAGCTTGTTTGGAAATCCCCAAATACTCAGCTAGCTCTATACCAGTTGCCCCATTAGGAAGGATGCGTTTGAACATAAAACCATGTGCTGGCCTAATATCCTCAAATCCTAATTCACTTAATTTGTCATGTAGCTCAGTAATTAATGTGCTAAATGATAATGATAAAAGCGATGTAAGATCTAACTCGTTAAATGTTTGATCCATATATATAACCTCCGCACTTGTAGTCAATTAAGTTGACTATATGTAATACCTATTGTACTATACATAATATAGTCAATCAAATTGACTATATTATGTCGGTAGAACAAATAATGATTTATATAATATAGAATCAATGGAGGTTTCACATGGTTAATATCGTGAAAATTAGAGGGAGTGTATTTGCACCGTATGCATCGCTGGAACCTATTAAGAACCCTACAACAGGAAGAGTGTTTGAATATGCTGGAGATGCACGTGAGTTTACACCACAAGCTGTGAACACAAAGCGTTCAAGGTTAGAACAAGAAGTGAATATTGATTTTTATAAAAGAGAAATTTTCACATATGCAGATGCTTGTATCGTCACCGTGAAGATTACAAATTCAGATGGCTCAATTGAGTATCAAAAGGGAGAAACAAGTACAGAAAACATTGTATGTACAAATATTGTATGGAGTGAAGATGAAGTTTCATTTGAAATGAGAGCAAGTGCAAGTAATCCTTTAAACGCAGCAGCACCTGCAGCTGATTATTTTTTGACTATACGAGCTAATGAAAGTGGTACTGTGAATATTGAAGGTGTACATGATGGTTTCCCTTGCTATGAATTTTATAAACAAGTAGATTTTGGTTCGTTTGAATTGATATACACACATGATTTCAGAAAAACGGATGATACCCCAGCAGCACTAGCTGGAGAGATGGAATATAGCTTTAAAACGACAGTCTAAACATAAATATAGCGTTATTTTTTAGAAAGAAATAGAAAAGTAAAAGAGAAATCTAGTGGTTTTAGGATTGAAATTATGGTCTGTTTTATTTAATAAGCATTCAGCATCTAAAATAAAATTATAGAGGTGTTTCTTATGACTAATATCGTGAAAATTAGAGCCAGTGTATTTATTCCAATGTCTTGGACTGAGGCTAAGAAGAATATGGAAACAGGAAAAGTAATTCAATTCGAAGGTGATTCACGTGAATTCACACCGTATGCGGTAAATGCGATGCGCTCTAGAGTTGAGCAAGAGGTAGTAGTTGATTTCTATAAAGAAGAAGTGTTTTCATATGCGAACACGGGTATTACGACCGAGAAGATTACAAGTCCAGATGGTTCTGTGAGTAAAAGAACAGGGAAAGCAAGTACAGAAAATATTGTGTGCACTGATATCACATGGAATTCTGAAGGTGTGCAATTCAAAATGAGTGCGAGTGCAAGTAATCCATTAAATGTATATGCACCTCCTGTGGATTATGTATTAAATGTATGTGTGAAACAGGATGGTAGTATTGATATTCAAGTGGAGCATGATGGATTCCCTTGTTTTGAATTTTATAAGCAAGTAGATTTCGGTTCATTTGAAAAAATATATACACATGATTTTAGAGAAACTGGTGATACAGCGGCAGCCCTAGGCGGGAATATGGAGTATAGTTTTACAAAGAGATTATAGGAAGTATGACGATAGAACGATGGATTGCTTCATTCGTAAAGAACTTGGAAATATCTAAGTTCTTTTTTTGTTTCAAATTTGTGAAAGAAAGACATATTGATTGAAAATAAATTTTTTATACTCTATCATATACCCATACAGGTATATGTTTTTCTGTGTGATGCATGAGAAAATTAAATAATATGGAGGTTCGAAATATGTCTAGAAAAATTGTTGTAGTGGGCGGAGTTGCTGGCGGGGCATCAGTAGCTGCAAGGCTTCGTCGTTTAAGTGAGGAAGATGAAATTATTATGGTTGAACGCGGTGAATACATTTCGTTCGCAAACTGTGGATTGCCATATTATATTGGCGGTGTCATTACAGAAAGACAAAAGTTATTAGTACAAACTGTTGAAAGGATGTCAAAACGTTTTAATTTAGATATACGTGTATTGAGTGAAGTTGTAAAGATTAATAAAGAAGAGAAAACAATTACGATAAAGAATGTAACTACAGATGAAACATATAACGAGGAATATGATGTTTTGATTCTTTCACCAGGGGCGAAACCAATTGTTCCACCTATTCCGGGCATTGAAGAAGCGAAGGCGTTGTTTACGTTACGAAATGTACCTGATACAGATCGTATAAAAGCGTATATTGATGAGAAGAAACCACGTCATGCGACGGTTATTGGTGGAGGATTTATTGGAGTGGAAATGGTTGAGAATTTAAGAGAACGCGGGATTGAGGTTACTCTTGTAGAGATGGCAAATCAAGTGATGCCACCAATTGATTACGAAATGGCGGCATATGTACATGAGCATATGAAGGTGCACAATGTTGAGCTTGTTTTTGAAGATGGTGTAGATGCGTTAGAAGAGAATGGGACTGTTGTACGTTTAAAAAGTGGCTCAGTTATAAAAACAGATATGATTATTTTAGCAATTGGTGTACAACCAGAGAGTAGTTTAGCGAAAGATGCAGGATTATCATTAGGAGTTAGAGGAACGATAAAGGTAAATGAGAAATTTCAAACATCTGACCCATATGTATATGCAATTGGTGATGCGATTGAAGTGAAAGATTTTGTTACAGAAACAGAAACGATGATTCCTTTAGCGTGGCCCGCTAATCGTCAAGGTCGTATGTTAGCAGATATTATTCATGGCCATACAGATTCTTTATATAAAGGTACGATGGGAACTTCTGTGGCTAAAGTTTTTGATTTAACAGTTGCTTCGACTGGAGTAAATGAGAAAATATTAAAACGATTAAATATACCCTATGAGGTAGTACATGTACAGGCAAATTCTCATGCAGGATACTATCCGAATGCTACGCCAGTGCTAATAAAATTAATTTTTAATAAAGATAGCGGAAAGATTTACGGAGCACAGGCTTTAGGGCGTGACGGGGTAGATAAGCGTATAGATGTTATCGCGACGGCAATGAAGGCAAACTTAGCTGTAATCGATTTACCAGATTTAGAATTATCATATGCCCCGCCGTATTCTTCTGCAAAAGATCCAGTAAACATGGTGGGGTATGCCGCAAGTAATATAGTAGATGGTTTTGTGGAAACGGTACAATGGCATGAAATAGATCGTATTGTTGACAATGGTGGATATCTTATAGATGTTCGGGAGCCCAATGAACTAAAACAAGGAATGATTAAAGGCTCTATTAATATTCCGTTAGATGAATTACGTGATCGATTGGATGAAGTGCCAATGGACAAAGAAATATATATCACTTGTCAACTTGGTATGAGAGGGTATGTTGCAGCGCGCATGTTAATGGAAAAAGGATATAAGGTAAAGAATGTAGATGGTGGTTTTAAATTGTATGGGACAGTACTGCCAGAACGTGTTGTATATTGATATTTTTCATTTTCTACTTCAAGATTTAGTGGAAGATAAAAACTTATAGATTAAGGTTTTATTTTTTGTTTTGCGAACATATAAGGTGAAAATTTAAAATAGGGGTTTACAAAATACCCTATAGGGTATAATATATTGTCATAGGTTATAAATAGTGACATAATGGTAATGAGGTGATTATAGGATGGAATATAATCAAGATATGAAAAATAGATTGAAACGTATTGAAGGTCAAGTTCGTGGTGTGCTTCGTATGATGGAAGAAGGAAAGGATTGCCGAGAAGTTATTACACAGTTAACGGCATCTCGTTCTGCCCTTGATCGTACAATTGGGCTCGTTGTTGGAACGAATTTAGAGCAATGTTTGCGTGAACAGTTTGAAAGTGGTAATGGTTCAAATGAAGAGTTAATTAAAGAAGCTGTTCAATTACTTGTAAAAAGCCGATAATCTGTCAAACATAATTGTTGACAGATTTTCAAAAACACTTTAATATACCCCTACGGGTATATGTATATGAATTGTGGAGGAATCGATTATGAGTATAAAAGTGGATATGAGTTTAGATTGTAAAGGGTTGGCTTGTCCGATGCCGATTGTGAAAACGAAGAAGGCGATAGAAGGATTAGCACCAGGGCAAGTGATTGAAGTTAAGGCGACAGATAAAGGATCTACGGTAGATATAAAAAGTTGGGCGGGTAAAGTAGGACATCAATATATAGGGACGAAACACGAGGGTGATGTATTGGTGCATTATGTTAGGAAAGCAAACGAGCATGAAGTGAATGAAGTTGTGAAATATCCACATACAATTACGAATGCAGAATTACAGTCTATATTGTCTCATGGAGAAGAGAGCATTGTATTAGATGTTCGCGAAGCAGCGGAATTTGCTTTTGGTCATATTCCATCCGCCATTTCGGTACCATTAGGTGAATTAGACAGCGCAGTATTAGATAAGACGAAGCAAATTTATGTTATTTGCCGAACTGGTAATCGCAGTGATATAGCTTGCCAAATGTTGAAAGAAAAAGGTTATTCAAATGTGAAAAATGTCATTCCAGGTATGTTAGAGTGGCAAGGGAATATAGAGAAATAAATTTTTTTGAATAAAAATATACCTATGGGGGTAATAGAATGAGTGTTAAACCGTTACAAGCAAAAGATGTGGCAGAGAAAGTGTTATTCGGAGAGTTATTCATTTTAGATGTTCGTAATGAGGCGGATTATGAAGATTGGAAAATTGAAGGGAAACAAGTTTCTTCTATTAATAGACCTTACTTTGACTTGTTAGATGGTGTAGATCATATTGTAAGTGAATTACCTAAAGATGTTTTAGTAGTATGTGCAAAAGAAGGGTCTTCTATATTTGTGGCAGAGCAATTAACAGAGGCTGGATTAGAAAATATTTATTATTTAGCTGGTGGCATGAAGGCTTGGAGTGAATATGTAAAGCCTATAAAAGTTGGAGATTTAAAAAATGGTGGAAGTATGTATCAGTTTAACCGCCTTGGAAAAGGCTGTTTATCTTATATGGTCGTTTCAAATGGTGAAGCAGCAGTTATTGATGCAGTAAGAACAGCCGAGGCATATGAAGAATTTGCGAAAGAGCATGGCGTTACGATTACGAATGTAATGGATACACATTTACATGCAGACCATATTTCCGGAGGACGTAAGTTAGCGGAAAAGGTAGGTGGTACGTATTGGTTACCACCAAAAGATGCAGAGGAAGTTGTTTTTTCATACGAACCGCTTGTTGAAGGATCTGTTATTACGGTGGGGGGGACTAAAATTGTAATTGACGCATTATACTCACCAGGACATACGATTGGAAGTACGTCATTCATTGTAGATGATTCTTATTTATTATCAGGCGATATTTTATTTGTAGATTCAATTGGGCGTCCTGATCTTGCTGGTAAGGCTGAAGATTGGGTGAGTGATTTACGTAATACTTTGTATAGCCGATATAAAGAGCTATCTCAAAATTTAGTTGTGTTACCGGCTCATTATTCAAAAATAAGTGAAATGAACGAAAGTGGTATTGTTAGCGCAAAATTAAAAGATTTGTTTGCGAATAATGCGGGGTTAAATATTGAGGATGAGGTAGAGTTCCGTAAAACTGTAACAGAAAACTTACCACCTCAGCCAAATGCATATGAAGAAATTCGTCAAACCAATATGGGTAAAATTCACCCAAGTGTGGATAAAGAGCGTGAAATGGAGATTGGTCCAAATCGTTGTGCAGTGCACGAATAATGAAATAAATAAAAAATGGAGGAATTGATGATGAATATAAAACAAGTGTTAGATGCGAAAGGTTTAGCATGTCCAATGCCGATTGTAAGAACAAAGAGAGCAATGGATGCTCTACAAACTGGAGAAGTGTTAGAAATACATGTAACGGATAAAGGGTCAGTTAAGGATATTCCAGCGTGGGCAAATAAATGTGGCCATGACATCGTAAAGCTTGAAGAAGAAGGCGATGTGCTGAAGTTTTGGATTAGGAAGGCGTAGTGAAGCAATAGTTTTGTAAATATAGAGAGGTTGGTTATATGAACACAATATTAAGTATGCTTTTTATTGTACTTGCTGCATGGTTTGTTATTTCACGATTTTTACCAGTGAAAGGTGTGCAAAATATAAATGGCAAAGAATTGAAAAGTATAGTGGGGAAAAAGGGGAAGTATTTTATTGATGTCCGTACAGTAGGTGAGTATAGAGGGAATCATATGAAAGGCTTTCAAAATATCCCCCTAAATGATCTAGCAAGTAAGGCGAATCAATTAGATAAGAATAAGGAAGTAATCGTTATTTGCCAAAGTGGAATGAGAAGTAAGCAAGCAGCAAAGGTATTGAAAAAACTAGGGTTTCAGCAAGTAATAAACGTTTCAGGTGGTATGAATGGTTTGTGAGGAGGAAATGTAAAATGAAAGAAATGACTACAAAAGAATTAGAAGAAAAATTGTTGCGTAAAGAAGCGGTAAATATTGTGGATGTACGTGAAGTAGAAGAAGTAGCTGAAGGGAAAATTCCAGAAGCATGTAATATTCCACTAGGACTATTAGAGTTTCGTATGCATGAATTAAATAAAAATCAGGAATATATTATCGTTTGTCGTTCAGGCGGGAGAAGTGCAAGAGCTGTTCAATTTTTAGAAAGTTACGGTTTTCAAGTAATCAATGTGGTAGGTGGTATGTTAGCTTGGGAAGGAAAAGTAGAATAGGGAGAAACAATTTTTTATAAATTAAAAAATACCCCTATAGGTAATTGGAGGGAGAACAATATGGAACAACAGAAGAAAACAACAATCGTTTTATTTAGCGGAGATTACGATAAAGCAATGGCTGCTTATATTATTGCAAATGGTGCAGCGGCGTATGATCAAGAGGTAACTATTTTTCATACTTTCTGGGGATTAAATGCTTTAAGGAAAGATGAATATGTGAATGTAAAGAAAACATTTATAGAAAAAGTATTTGGAAGAATGATGCCACGCGGTGCTGATAAGATGGGGTTATCCAAAATGAATTTTGCTGGTATGGGACCAAAGATGATTAAAGGCATTATGAAAAAGCATAATGCAATGCCTTTGCCAGATTTAATTGATTTGGCAAAAGAACAGGGGATTAAACTTGTAGCTTGTCAAATGACAGTAGATTTATTAGGGTTAAAAGAGGAAGAGATTATGGAAGGCGTAGAGTTTGCAGGTGTAGGGGCATATTTAGCAGATGCTTCGGATGGGAATGTAAACTTATTCATTTAATCATCTTCTTTTTAGAAGGAGGGGGATGTAAGGTGAGTGGAGTATTATTACTTTTTATAATTGGGTTTGTAGGATCGTTTATATCAGGAATGGTTGGAATTGGCGGTGCAATTATTAATTATCCGATGATCTTATATATTCCAGTATTGTTAGGATTTACTGGCTATACGTCACATGAAGTGAGCGGTATTACAGCAGTACAAGTATTCTTTGCAACTTTTGCAGGTGCCTGGGCATATCGGAAAAGTACTGATATGAATAAAATGTTAGTTGTGTATATGGGAGCTAGTATATTAATAGGAAGTTTTATAGGAAGTTTTAGTGCAAATCTATTAGATGAACACGCTGTAAATGTTGTTTATACAGTATTGGCGACCATTGCAGCTATGATGATGTTTGTACCGAAGAAAAATAATAGTGGAGCAGTTAAGTATAATAAATGGTTAGCAAGTGTGTTAGCGTTTATTGTAGGAGGTGTTTCGGGCATTATTGGAGCTGGCGGTGCGTTTCTTTTAGTTCCTATTATGCTAGTTATTTTAAAATTACCATTGCGCATGACGATAGCGACATCTATTGCTATTACGTTTATTTCCTCAGTAGGGATTACGACTGGAAAAGTGATTACTGGACAAGTAGTTATCATTCCAGCTCTAATTATTGCGGTTGCAAGTATATTTGCTGCGCCACTTGGAGCGCGAGTCGGGAAGAGGATAAATCAAAAAGTACTACAATATATGTTATCGATTTTAATTGTCGGCACTGCTGTTAAGATGTGGATTGATATGATATCGAAATAAAAGGATGGGCTGCTTGCAGCCCATCCTTTTATTTATGCCCAAATAACTTTCATTAAGTTTTTATATTCGTCATTCGCTAATTTATATAGCATTCTCGTATGTTCAAAGACAAGTGCTGGATTAAAGTTTGGTTCTGAGAATGCAAGAGATGTTGAAATATCAATTGCATTTTGCTTATTTAATGTGAATTTTGCAAAGCGATAAGATGTATTTAATTCATTGATGACATGTAAAATATCATTTGTTGATGTTGCATCAGGTACGTGAGCAACATTGAAGCAGTATATATCCACCGTAGGATGTTCGTTTTGGAAAGCAGCGATAAGTTGAATTTTTGCGCCAGCTTCAGTCTCTAATCCTACTGAAAAATGAACAGAGCCATCATTTTCATCTATATTTTCTTCCATGTATATATCGTTGGATTTTAAGTAGTCTTTAAAATCTGAGATGTTATGTTTTACTGCAGCTTTCATATGTATGAGCCCCCTGATAATTGGAATAGATTGCTACTATTTATTATAATTTAAAAATATTAAAAAAGATAGTTAGAAAGTTCTGATTTTTAATTCTGAAGAAATAAAAAGAAGCCGTACTCTACCTCCATAGAGTACGGCTTCTTTACTATTCATTGTCGTTAGACGATGTTTCTGTATCTTCACTGCTATTTTTGTTCTTATTTTTCACTTCATTGTTACTTGATTCGCGTTCACTTGAATTTTCAGACTTAGATTCTTTTGTCTTTTTCGAATCAGAGTCTGAGTCAAACTTTGTATATGCAGGTAGTCCAAGATGAGTACGAAGTTCATTTGTAACATTAGCTAATTCTTTTTTATCTGGATTGTAGTAGTAAGTTCGACCACCACCAGCAGATTTGCTACAAGTATCGTCACCTTTTGCCATATAGCAATCATCACCTTGGATTTGTAATTTCTCAATTTCCGAATCCGATCCATATTTATAGAATGAAAGCATATCATCAAATGTTAAGTTTGTAACGAATTGGCCGTTAATATCATCAATGATGTTGCCAACTTTTGTTACAGAACCAACACTTGTTAGTTTCTTTAAAATAGCCTCGATAACGAGTTGTTGACGTTGTCCACGCATTGCATCACTATCGATGTGTCTTGTTCTAGCAAGAGCAAGAGCTTCTTCGCCATTTAGCTTTTGAACACCTTTTTCTAGGTGAATAGCCTCAGCATTATCATTGCTATCTTGCTCAGTAAATTCAACTGGTACATCAACTTCAACACCGCCCAAGTCATCGACGATTTTTATAAATGATTTAAAGTTGAATTTTACAAAATAATCGACAGGAACATTCATTAATTTTTCAACTGCATCAATGCTTGCTTGTGGTCCACCATTTTTTCCGTTTTTAGCAGAACCGAATGCATGAGCGTGTGTAATTTTATCTTTTTTCTTTTCTATTGGAATATAAGTATATGTGTCACGTGGGATACTTAATAGTTTAACAGTTTTGCTATCTTTATTAAATGTTGCAAGTAAAAGCGCGTCTGTTCTTATAGCTTCACCATATTCTTTTCCACGGACATCGCTTTCATCAACACCCATTATTAAAACAGAGACATTGTTTGTAATAGGTTTTACAGCCTTATCACGTAAATCAGATTTATCACCGCGTGCTAAATCGTGTGCGGCATTTCGAACAGCAGAAGATGCTTTATTTACTAAAAACCAAGTATAACCGCCGCCTATTAATAAAACGAATAGTATAGCGCTTATAATAATTTTTATTTTTTTCTTATTTTTTTTCGGTTTATTGCGTGTATTTTCTTGCAAAGATGGGTTTTGCTCCATTTCCTGTACTCCTTCATTTGGATTGAAATACGACACTCATATCCACTTATTATAATGAAATTTAGCGAAAAAAAACATTACAAAACATTTACATTTCGTAAAAATTCAATATATTTATAAAAAGTCAGATTTTCTATATTATATTTTTGAGATGTAGAATAAGTATAAGTTGTTTTAGTAGAAATGAAAATATATATTGTGAGAAAGTGATAGAGAAGTAAGATTTGTTGAAATATAGCCAAGAAGAAACGAGTAGGTTTACTAAGTTTTTCTATATAATAAAGAAGAACTTTACGGATAAAGGAGAGAGCATAATGAATCATACATCATTCCGAGCAATCGTTGTGAACGAAAAGGAAAATCATCAGTTTGTAAGAAAAGTTGTTGAGAGAGAAGTAAGTAGTTTACCTGAAGGAGACGTGTTAATACAGGTTCATTATTCTTCATTAAATTATAAAGATGCTCTTTCAGCTACTGGTAATAAGGGTGTTACGAGAACATATCCTCATACGCCAGGAATTGATGCTGCAGGAGTGGTTGTGAGTAGTGAAGAGGCTACCATTAAAGCAGGAGATCAAGTTATTGTAACGGGATATGACTTAGGTATGAATACCTCTGGTGGTTTCGGAGAATATATTCGCGTGCCATCATCTTGGGTCGTGCCTTTACCGGAAGGAATGTCATTAAAGGAAAGTATGATGTATGGGACAGCAGGTTTTACTGCGGCTTTGTCGGTATATAAGCTTATTGGAGCAGGAATCAAGCCTAGTATGGGAGATGTTTTAGTAACGGGTGCTACAGGCGGCGTAGGGAGTGTAGCTGTTAGTATATTAAGTAAGTTAGGGTTTAACGTAGTAGGAGCGACAGGAAAAATGGAAGAGGAAGATATGCTACTACGTCTAGGAGTGAAAAAAGTGATTCATCGCGCGGAATTGAATGATGAATCAGGAAGACCGATGTTAAAAGGGATATACGCGGGAGTTATCGATACTGTAGGTGGACATATGCTAGAAACAGCTTTAAAAACAGTAAAGTATGGTGGTTGTGTAACGACATGCGGTAATGTGGCAGGCCAGGAACTACAAACAACGGTATATCCGTTTATTTTACGAGGCATAAGCCTTTTAGGGATAGATTCCGTGCAATGCCCAGTAGATGTGAGAAGAGATGTTTGGACGCTTTTAGCGAAAGAATGGGGAAATAAAGAGTTACTATCTTATACAGAAGAATGTACATTAGAAGAATTAGAGAAGAAGTTTGCACTTATATTGCAAGGAAAGTTAAAAGGAAGAACAGTTGTTAAAATATAATGAAAAAAGAGACGCTTAAGTTAGCGTCTCTTTCTTATTATAATGATTGTTTTAGATTGATTTTTCCTTGTTCACCTAAAACACCGTCAGCGATATTTACAGCGTGATCGCCAATGCGCTCTAAGTTACTTACCATATCGACGAAGATGATACTTGCATCACCTGAACAGCTGCGTTCGTTTAGACGTAATACGTGACGTTTACGAAGAACACGTTCCATTTGGTCGATTTTGCGTTCTTTGGCAATAACAGTTTGAGCTAGTTCAGTATCGAAGTTTGTTAAAGCTTCAACTGAGTCTTGTAGTGTTGAAATTGTTAACTCAAGCATTTCGTTTAATTCAGCTAATGCTTCATCTGATAGTGAAACACGGTTTGAAATTTGGAAATCTACAAGTTCTACAAGGTTTTCTACATGATCACCGACACGTTCAATATCTCCAACAACACCTGCTAAAACAGAATGTTTTTCAGAATCTGTAGGTGAAAGTGGCTTTTCTGATAGTAAAACTAAATACTCGGTAATTTTTTTATCTAAATTGTTAATAGCTCCTTCTAATTGAGTAGCCATGTTTGCGTGTTTTTTGTCTTGTGTATTTAAAAATTGATTTGCTTCTTTTAATCCATGTAATGAGAACTCAGCCATACGGATAATCTCTTTTTGAGCTTCAGTTAAAGCGATGGCTGGAGATTGTTCAATAAAGATTGGATTTAAATGTTGTGGTTTGAAGTCAATCGCTGCATCTTCACCACGAATAATTTTTGTTACGATCCATGCTAACACTGCAATGAACGGGAATTGAATGATTGTATTTGTTACGTTAAATGTTCCGTGTGCAAATGCAATAGTCATTTCTGGATTCAAGTTTAATGATGTTTGGAAATATTGAATTAAACTTGTAAATGGTATTAATAAAATTGTAAAGATAATTGTACCGATAATATTAAAGATAACGTGAACTAATGCTGCACGTCTTGCTGCAATTGAAGTACCGATTGCTGCTAATACAGCTGTAATTGTTGTACCGATGTTATCACCGAATAATACAGGAAGAGCTGCTTGTAAATCGATTGCACCTTGCCCGAATAGTTCTTGTAAAATACCGATAGTTGCACTTGAGCTTTGTACAATTAAAGTAAAGACTGTACCGACAACAATTCCTAAAATTGGATTATCACTCATGCTAACTGTTAATTCTTGGAATGATTCTAAAGAACGAAGAGGTTTCATACCTGCACTCATTAACTCTAAACCGAAGAATAACATACCAAAACCGAATACAACTTGACCTACAGAATGTACTTTTTTATTTTTAAAGAAGAATAGTAAGATTGCTCCAATTGCCATAACTGGGAGAGCATATTCTCCGATTTTAATTCCGATAATAAATGCAGTAACTGTCGTACCGATGTTTGCACCCATAATAACACCGATTGCTTGTCTTAATGTCATAAATCCGGCACTTACAAGTCCGACTGTTAAAGCGGTTGTTCCTGAACTGGATTGGATTAATACAGTAACTAACATACCTGCTAGTACACCCATAAGTGGGTTTGTTGTAAAACGATCTAGAATATCGCGAAGACGATCTCCAGCTGCTTGTTGCAGTCCATCGCCCATGTATTTAATCCCGAATAAGAAAATACCTAATCCACCAATGAACTGGAAGATCATATCTTGAACATTATATTCCACGCATTCCACTCCTTAAATTTCATGTACGATGTAATTATTAACTGAACCTTGAGTCACTGTAAACGGTTTGCTAGTAAAATTTACACTAAATTTACAAAGGGAATAAAAGTTTACAATCCCTTAAAGAAACAACTGCATTTCATTGGTTTTTACCTTGTATAAATCTTAATCTTGTAAAGAAATCACACTTTTTAGAATAATATTGTTCAGTCGAATATCGAGGAAAGTATCTGCGAGTTCATCGTATATTTTTTGATGAAAGTTAAGAAAATATGTAGGGAAATGCATGTAGTTTATAACAGTAACTTGAGGGGAAACAATTCTTTTAACACGATAAAAAAAGCCACTGAATTATCCAGCAGCTTTTTCCGTGTTTTTATCGCCATGCTTTTGTTTTCTTATGCTTGTAATGTAAATGAAGAGAAAAGCAATAAGTAATAGAGAGGAATAACGATATACAGTTGCATAGTTTGTAAAATGAGCAATAAATCCAAATATAATCGCTCCAGCGCCGATTCCAAGGTCAAATGCGGAGAAGAATGTAGCCGTTGCTACGCCGCGTCGATGCGGTGCTACGCGGTCAATCATCCATGCTTGTAGTGCAGGTTGAATCGCTCCAAAACCACTTCCGTAACATGCTGCAGCAATAATTAAGCTCGGAATTGTCGTCGTATACGACAATAAAATAATACCTGTAAATGTTATAATAACTCCCGGAATGATGACGAATGTATGGCCTTTCGCATCATATAGCTTTCCAGAGAATGGACGAGTCACAGCGATTGCTAGTGCGTTACATAAAAAGAAGAGACTAATATCAGCTATGCCGACTTCTGTAGCAAATAGTGTGATAAAACTTCCGATTCCTCCGTACATTAATGTAATACATAATATTAATAATGAAGGAAGTAAAGCTTTACGCTCAATAAATCCATCGAGAAAAGTACTAGATGATTGTTGTGGAGGCTGTTTCGTTTTTTGGATTTGAAGTAGTTTCGTTAATATTAATGAAACAATTGTGCACGATAATGCACATAAAAAAAGAATTGTGAAGTTATATGTTTGCATAAGCCATAGTCCGATAAGTGGACCGAGGGCCATTGCAATTGTTCCAGAAAGGCCAAAATATCCCATGCCTTCTCCGCGGCGAGCTGAGGGAATTAAATCAGAAACGACAGTTCCATATGTAGTCGTTGTAATACCGAAACCAGCTCCGTGCAAAATACGAACAGCAAGCAAGAGAAAAATAGTTGAGGCGAAAAGGTAACTGCCCATAGCGAGTAAACAGATAGCAGTACCGATCATTAAAATGATTTTTTTATTGAATTTTTGCAAGGCGTTCCCAGTTAGCGGTCTAACAAAAAGTGCCGCAACGGTAAACATGCCGACAACAAATCCGATATTTGAACTTGTGCCACCAATTTCTTTCACATAAACAGGTAAGGTTGGAATTAACATTTGAAACCCTAAAAACATACATAAGTTTGCAAAAATTAAAGCAACAAACTCTTTTGTCCATAACGGTTCTCGTTTTACGAGTATTGCTTCTCCCATATATTCATCCCCTATATAAAATTTTCTCTTTTCTTTCGAGTATATGTATTGGCCAATGCAACAGTCAAGGAAGGTGTCTTGAAAACGGATAACAATTTTTAAGATGAAAAACTGACAAATTTGTGTAAAAGCTACACAACTATGAAAAAAAGATGTAAAGTATAGATGTATAGACTTGTAGGTGTTAAGAATGATAGAAATTGTTTTTTCTTTAAAGAAAGCGGATTCAAAAGAGTAGTGAACAAGAAGGGGATATATACTTTTTCACTACATATATTTGAAAAGGTTTACAATATGATGAAGGAAGAGGCGTGTACATATGAGACGATTAGGTATTTCTATTTATCCAGAACATTCAACAGTAGAGAAAGATAAGGAGTATTTAACATTAGCAAGTAAATATGGGTTTACACGTGTGTTCACATGTTTATTATCTGTGGATGGAGAAAAAGAGAAAATTATTGAAGAATTTAAAGAAACGATCTCACATGCGAATGCATTAGGGTTCCAAGTATTAGTGGATATTAGTCCATCTGTTTTTGAACAATTAGGTATTTCGTATAATGATTTATCATTCTTCCATGAATTGGGTGCGTACGGTATTCGTTTAGATGTTGGTTTTTCAGGATTAGAAGAATCAATTATGACTTATAATCCGTATGGTTTGAAAATTGAGATTAATATGAGCAATGGTACGAAGTATGTAGATAACATTATGAGTCATAGACCAAATCGTGAAAATTTAATTGGTTGTCATAATTTTTATCCGCATCGTTATTCAGGGTTATCATACGATCATTTCATTAAATGCTCGAAACAATTTAAAGATTACGGTATGAGAACGGCTGCTTTTATTTCATCATTTGATGCAACATACGGACCTTGGCCAGTAACAGAAGGGTTATGTACATTAGAGCAGCATCGTGAATTACCGATGACAACACAGGCGAAACATTTATTCGCGACGGAATTAATTGATGATGTTATTATTGCAAACGCATATGCGTCAGAAGAAGAATTACAAGCACTAGGTGCATTAAATAAAGAGAAACAAACATTTGATATAGAAATATATGATACAACGACAGAACTAGAAAGAATTATCGTATTAAACGAACCACATTTTTATCGCGGAGATGTATCTGAATATATGATTCGTTCTACACAAAGTCGTGTGAAATATAAAAAAGAAGAGTTTAAACCTCATAATACGCGTGAAATTAAGCGTGGGGATTTATTAATTGATAATGAACAATATGGTCAGTATAAAGGCGAATTACAAATTGCATTAAAAGATATGGTGAATACAGGAAAAACAAATGTAGTTGGTCGAATTGTAGAAGAAGAGATTTTCTTACTAGACTATTTACAAGCATGGGATAAATTCGGATTTACATTAAAGAAATAGAGAGAATATAAAGGGGAAAAACTACTGATTTCAGCAGCTTTTCCCCCTTTATATATAAAGAGCGAGAGGAAGAGCTATGACAAAGGTGCATCAGCGATTAATTTCTATTTTAGAAGAATTTTTAGAAGAGAAATCGATGTTAAATCGAGCTTTTTTAGCAGGCCGTTTACATGTATCAACGAAGACGATTCAAAAAGATATAAAATTATTAAATGATATATTGGAAGAAAACGGAGCGAAAATCGAATCGCAAAGAGGGACTGGGTACGAATTAGAAATTATACAAAAGAAGAAATTTGAAGACTTTTGTGTGAGTCTATTTCAAAAACAGACGGAAAAGATCCCAACTTCTTATGAAGAAAGAATAGCGTACATTCTGCAGCGTGTTTTAATGACAGAGGGATATGTGAAGCTTTCAGAATTAGCGGAAGAGATGTATGTGAGCAAATCAACGGTCAATTTAATTATGAAAGATGTTACAGATAAATGTGGTCGCTATAAATTACAAATTGAGAAGAGACCGTATTATGGTATACGTATTGTTGGAGAGGAATTTAATATTCGTTCTTGTTTATCACAATATGGTTTACCGCGTTATGACCATACTCCGTTTCATGAGCAATTTGAGCAGACGGAGACATATTTATCGCTACCGCATATATCACTCATTCGCTCAATTATATTAAAGTATATTGAAGGCGGAACAATATATTTATCTGATATAGAAATTGATAATTTAGTCATTCATATTGCAATCGCATTAAAGCGTTGTCAAAGTCAACATTATATGAAAGGACTGCATGCGGAGCAATCAGAACTTATAATAAAGAAAGAATATACAATTGCGAAGCAGATTTTAGGAGATTTAGAGAAAGAGTTAAAATTTTTATTTCCAGAAGAAGAAGTATTATATGTGACGATGCATTTATTAAGTACTGCTGTTACAACGAGAGATCGCTATGAAAATGTAGAAGAGCTATTAGGAAAAGATATATATGCATTTATGCAACATATTCTTTTTAAAGTAGCGGAAGAACGGAATCTTATTTTTTATTATGATGAAGAATTATTATTTGGATTTGGTATTCATTTAAAAACGTTATTAAATCGTTTGAAGTATAAGTTAAATACGAGAAATCCTCTTTTGGCAGAAGTGAAAAAGAATTATCCGTATGCTTTTGAAATTGCGGTTCTCGTTGGAGATATCATTGGTGAATATACGGGTGAATCGATCCCTGAAAGTGAAATTGGTTATATAGCAATTCACTTCGGCGGAGCGATGAGCCGTTTGCAGGAGCAGAATCAAAAGAAAAGATGCTTATTAGTTTGTGCGACTGGTCAAGGAAGTGCACAACTATTAAAATATAAAATTTTATCACAGTTCCGAGATAAATTAGAGATTGTAGGTATTACAGGCTATTATCAATTCAAAGTAGAAGATCTTTATAAAGAAAAAATAGATTGTATTATTAGTACGATTCATATACCGAGTGGCTTGCCTGTTCCAGTTATAAAAGTGAATTCAATATTTGATGATAAAGAGATTAAATCGATTGGTCAGCGGTTGTTTACGCATGTGAATACTAGTGTGCAGCCTTATATTAAGGAAGATTTAATCTTTTTAAATTATAGTGCTTCTACGAAAGAGGATGTTATTCAGTTTTTATGTGAGAAAGCTGCTGAGAAACGCTATGTACCAGAAAACTTTTATGCTTCTGTTATGGAAAGAGAAAATACGTCTCCGACAGCGGTTGGGAATTCAGTTGCAATACCGCATCCGATGCAGTTATTAAGTGAGGAAACTTTTTTGATGTTTTGCACACTTGAAAAGGCTGTTGATTGGGGAGATAAAAAAGTACAAGTAATTATTTTATTTAGTGTAAAGCGCAATAATAATGAAGATTTGCAAAGGCTATATGATTTTTTATATGATATTATGTCTAGTCAAACTACGATAGAGAAACTTACTCAGACCGAGGTAATTGAAGATTTTCAAGAGATTTTATTATCATTTTGAAAAAGTATATAAAAACTTCCGTTACATAACGGAAGTTTTTTATGTTTAATTGTATGCGTTTTCATAATAAGATGGAAATATAGAAAACATATAGCTTGGGGGAATTTAAAATGGCTGATATGCAAACTCCATTTGCGTTAATTTTACATGGTGGCAATGCGAGAAGTGCGGCGCTTGAAGCAATTGCTTTTGCAAGACAAGGAGATTTCGGGAATGCCGGTGAAAAGATGAAACTTGCTAGTGAGGAAATTTCAGCAGCGCATCGTATTCAAACGGATTTAATTCAAGAAGAGGCAAGAGGAAATCATGCAGAAATTAGTTTACTGTTGGTGCACGCACAAGATCATTTAATGAATGCAATTACAGTGAAAGAACTGGCTGAAGAATTTATTGCTCTTCATAAACGAGTAGAAGAGAAAGTGACCGTATAAGATGTACATTTTATTATGTTGTGCAGCAGGTATGTCAACGAGTATGGTCGTAAGAAAAATGCAAGAAGAGGCAAAGAAACAGGGGAAGAATTATAAAATTAAGGCAGTTGATTCAGAACTAGTGAAGCTTGAAATTAAGGAAGCCGATGTCGTTTTAATTGGACCACAGGTGAAATATTTATTCCCAGCTGTAGAGTTTCTTGCAAATTCATACAATATACCAGTTGCGATTATAGACCAACGAGATTATGGCATGTGTGATGGTTTGAAGGTGCTTAAGCAAGCAGAACAATTAGTTTTAGCATAATTATATCTTTTTAAATATAAACATTATAATGTTATAAAGTTTATTTCATTCTTTTATAGTAGAGAGAAAGAGGAGGGCTATTGATGAATGGGTTTATGAGTTTTATGGAACAAAAGATTATGCCAACAACGCAAAAGATTGCAGGACAACGACATTTATTAGCAATTCGAAACGGGGTTATTTCTACATTGCCGTTAACGATCGTCGGATCATTTTTCGTTATCTTTTTAAATTTACCAATTGATGCATATATGGAATGGATTGCACCGTTTCGCCATATTTTAGATATTCCATTCCGATTTACAGTAGGGCTAATGGCATTATACGCAGCGTTTGGTGTAGGGGCTTCGCTCGCGAACTTTTATCAGCTCAATCAGTTAAGTGCAGGGTTATTATCTGTACTCGCCTTTTTACTAGCATCAGTTGAACCAATTCAAATTACGAAAGCTGTACCAGGTGTTATTGATGCAGGTAGATATATTTCAGTAGGAACATTAAGTGCAACGTCTTTATTTGGCGCAATTGTTACAGCATTAATTGCAGTAGAAATTTATCATTTTATGATTAAGCATAATATCTCGATTAAATTACCAGATAGTGTACCACCCGCAGTTTCAAATTCGTTTGCAGCATTAATTCCAACATTAGCAGTTATTCTTTTATTCTGGGGCATTCGCTACGGTTTGAAATTCGATGTAAATACAACAATTACATATTTAATCGCACCATTAAAATCAGTATTAGTAGGAAATAATTTATTCGGTGGTTTATTAACAGTATTCTTAATCGTGTTTTTCTGGTCATTCGGTATACATGGACCAGCGATTTTAGGACCAATTATTCGTCCGATGTGGGATTCAGCAATTCTTGAAAATATGGAAGTATTCACTGCTACAGGAAATGCACATCAGTTACCAAACTTATTTACAGAGCAATTCATTCAATGGTTCGTATGGATTGGCGGATCAGGTTCAACGTTAGCTTTAGTAATTATGTTTATGTTCTCTAAATCTAAGTTCCTAAAAGAGTTAGGTAGATTATCATTCGTACCAGGTTTATTCAATATTAACGAACCAATTATTTTTGGGGCACCGATTGTAATGAACCCAATCTTAATTATTCCGTTCGTTATTACACCGTTAGTGACAACGACAGTATCATATTTCGCAGTTGTTTCAGGTATGATTCCACTTATGATGGCGAAACTGCCATTTACGATGTTAGCACCAATTGCAGCGGTAATTAGTACGGACTGGACAATTATGGCTGGTGTACTTGTACTTGTTAACTTTGTTATCTCATTCGTTATTTACTATCCATTCTTCAAAATGTATGAGAAACAACAATTAGCAGGAGAGGAGAAAACAGAATGCTCGGAGCAATTATCATCTTAATTACATTCGTGGTCGGACAGTGTATTGCCCATTATTCGAAATGGGTACAAAGTAAATCTTTATTAGTGTTACTACTAGTATCAGTTTTATTTATCGGTTGTTCAATGGGTGCATATGTAATGTTAGGATTGCAATCACCGTACGTAATTATTGTACCGACAATTTTATGTGCAACGTGTTTATCTGCAAAATATAGATTTACGAGCATGGCATTAATACAACGTGTGAAGGAGATGCAAAAGCATGGAGCGTAAATTAGGAATTTCACTTTATCCAGAACATTCAACGAAAGAAAAAGATATGGCTTATATTTCCGCAGCGGCACGACACGGTTTCTCAAGAATATTTACTTGTTTGTTATCTGTGAATCGTCCGAAAGAAGAAATTGTAGCTGAATTTAAAGAGATTATTAATCACGCAAAAGATAACAATATGGAAGTTATTTTAGATGTAGCTCCGGCTGTGTTTGATCAGCTTGGTATTAGTTATAGCGATTTATCATTCTTCGCGGAGTTAGGCGCAGACGGTATTCGTTTAGATGTAGGCTTCGACGGGTTAACTGAAGCGAAAATGACGAATAATCCGTACGGTTTAAAAATTGAGTTAAATGTAAGTAACGATATTGCGTACTTAGAAAATATTCTTTCGCATCAAGCGAATAAATCAGCTTTAATTGGTTGCCATAATTTTTATCCGCAAAAATTCACTGGTCTTCCATACGATTATTTCATTCGCTGTAGTGAACGCTTTAAAAAGCATGGTATTCGCAGTGCAGCCTTTATTACATCACATGTCGCAAACATCGGTCCATGGGATATTAACGATGGATTATGTACATTAGAAGAGCATCGTAATTTACCAATTGAAGTACAAGCGAAGCATTTATGGGCAACAGGGTTAATTGATGATGTCATTATCGGAAATGCTTATGCGAGTGAGGAAGAGTTAGAGAAACTAGGAAACTTAAATCGCTACATGTTACAGCTAAAAGTGCACTTTGTAGACGAAGCGACTGAAGTAGAGAAGAGAGCTACGCTGCAAGAATTACACGTAAGGCGCGGCGACATAACAGAGTATATGGTACGTTCTACAGAAGTGCGTAAAAAATATAAAGACTATGACTTCCCAGTGCGTGAAAGCGTGCTACAGGAAAGAGGGCAAGTTGTAATTGGTAATAACTCATTCGGAAAGTATAAAGGTGAACTGCAAATCATCTTGAAAGAAATGCCGATAGATGAACGGAAAAATATCGTCGGTACAATTGCGGAAGAAGAGTTATTCTTACTAGATTATGTAGGAGCTTGGACGCAGTTTACTTGTGTGGAATAGGGAAGAGAAGGAGAGGATGCTGTGGCATCCTCTTTTTTCTGTTGAAATAGTAATCTATTGTATATAGAATGCAAAGAGATAGACTTAATTTGGACGGGAGAGAAGGAGATGGGAGAGTATATAGATGATTTATTAAGGCGGATGGCTGATGAAGAAACAGAGATTTGGCATCGTGCGTATGATGAAGCAAAAGCGTTAAATGACTTATTAACTTTTCCTTATTTACAGCAGAAGGTAACCAAAGCAAAAAAAATAGCTATGAAGAAAGATATATATTATGTAATGACGAAACTCGCTATCAATACGAAGAAAATCTATATTGCTGATTATCTTATAGATCGTTTGGAATGTGAACAAAGCCCGACTTTGTTAAGTGAACTGCTTAGTAATATTTATACATTGCCAGAAGTAAGTAGTACAAATAAAATCATTCCGTATATTTATCATAAAAACGATAGTGTTCGTTATTGGGCAGTTTCTTCCTTAAAGTTATATAAATCGTTAGAAGCGGAAAGTGCGTTGCTAAAGTTGCTGGATACTGAAGAAAATAAAGATGAGATTACACATATTTGTTATACATTGTTTGAGATTGGAACGAAGCAATCGATTCTGCCGTTAACAAAGCTTTTATATAGTAATAGTGCCTATGTGCGTTCAACTGTTATTGAGGTGTTAGCAAAAATAGGGGGATCGGACTTACAAATAGTTTATATTGAAGCTTTACATGATAGAAATGTTATGGTGAAATATGAAGCTGTTCGAGCTATTTATACGTATGGCGACGAAATGGCAATGAGAGCAATTTGCGAACGTGTGAATAAAATTGTTGCTAGAAGACGTAAAAATGAAGTAGAGCCTACGGATGAAGCAGAGATTATCATTGCTCTTCGTTTCTTACATAAGTTTGCTAATCATGAAGAAGTTTTAAAGATATTTGATAAAGTATATAAAAAACGAGGGAACTTATTTATATCAGAGAGGGAATGGCTTCGAGACAATATTGCTTACTTTCAAGAGAAAGAAAGAATGTAATAATTATAGAAAAG
Source organism: Bacillus sp. EB V-12 (assembly GCF_056158125.1). Taxonomy (NCBI): domain Bacteria; kingdom Bacillati; phylum Bacillota; class Bacilli; order Caryophanales; family Bacillaceae; genus Bacillus; species Bacillus sp. EB V-12. The sequence continues at coordinate 72,274 of NZ_JBUXJL010000002.1, forward strand.
GAGTCAGTCTCAACGATAAGACTGACTCCTTTTTTTACTAACTAGTTTAATACTTTAACTGTAACTGTTTTACGTCCCCAGCTACTTGATGAACCTTTATCTGGCATTAAAACGTCGATTTTATTACCTTTAATAGCTCCACCAGTATCACCAGCGATTGCTACTCCGTAACCTTCAACCCATACTTTTGAACCTAATGGAATGACACTTGGATCAACTGCAATTAGTTTCATGTTTGGATTAGCTGTTAAGTTGTGGCCTAAAGCTGATTTTACTTGGTCGCCTGCTTTATAACCATTTTCAAGTGGATCTGCTGTGTAAGCTGTTGCTACAACACGTAACTCACGAGAAGATGATGGTGCACTTGTTTCAGTTTCTTTTGCAACAGGTTGTTGTGTAGCTGGTTTTTGAGCTTTAGCCGCTTCTTGAGCCTTAGCCGCTTCACGAGCTTCAGCTGCTTCTTGAGCCTTAGCTGCTTCACGAGCTTCAGCTGCCTCTTGAGCTTTAGCCGCTTCACGAGCTTTAGCTGCTTCTTGAGCCTTAGCCGCTGCTTGAGCTTCAGCATCTGCTTGAGCTTTAGCCGCTTCACGAGCTTTAGCAGCCTCTTGAGCTTTAACTTCTGCTTGAGCTTCAGCATCTGCCTGAGCTTTAGCCGCTTCTTGAGCCTTAGCCGCTTCACGAGCTTTAGCCGCTTCTTGAGCTTTAACTTCTGCTTGGGCTTCAGCTGCTTCGCGAGCTTTAGTTGCTTCCACTGCTTTAGCTTTTGCTTGAGTTTCAGCTACTTCCTGAGCTTTAGCCGCTTCACGAACTTTAGCTGTATCTTGAACTGTAGTCGTTTTTTCAACTTTAGCTACTGGTTGAACTTTAACTGGTGCTTTACCTGTTAAGTAAGGAACATGAACATAAGCTGTTTTTCCGTTATATTCAAATTGAATCCAATCATTTTGTACTTGGTGTGTTGTTTCAATTACATCATCTTTTTTCAACTTACCAAGAATCTCTGAGTCTGTGTTTGCCCCAGCACGTACGTTTAATACGTTTGCTGTTACGTAGTAAGTGTCTTTTGTATAGTCAGCGCTTATGAAAGCTTCTTTACCGCCATTCAATTGAACTTTTGACCAACCATTTTCTGTATGTAAAACATTTACTTTATATCCATCTAATAATTTTCCTACAACTTTTGATTCAGTAGTTGGGTTTTCTCGTACGTTTAGTACGTCAGTCGTTACGATTGTTTCTGCTTTAGCAGATGTTGTGAAAATCCCAAGACCAAAAACCGCTGCTGTTGCTATACCCATAAATTTTTTCATAATAGCCTCCATTGCATTTGTTTTCGTTGACCTCATTATAGCAACCATTATTTTCTTATTTGAGAAAAACATAAAATTACAAAGCTTTCGTAATGGGGCATTAATATTCTGTAACAATTCCATAAATTTCCTGATAGCGCTTCCTTGTTGTTTTTTGGCGTATTAGGGCATATGAAACACAAAATGAGTAGTATTTCAATTACTGTAACGTTAATAATGTTACAGTAATATTTCTTGATGATATCTATAGTGTTACAAAATAGCTTATTTTACTGTTTGAATGGAAATTTAGTTATGAAACGATAATCTTTTTAGGCGTGAAAATATATAAATGAGGTGAAATTTAATAAAATATCGATATAATTGTTACAAAATCAGTCGAAGTATGGAAAAAATTACGCCTTGATTTTCGTCTGTTACATAGTATTTTTGCAATAATAGAATTAGATAATAGCCTTAGTATCTATAAATAATGAAAAGTATTTGAATGATAGTTGTAACGTGAAACATATATAATAGAAGAAACTCAATTTAGTAGATAAATAAAAAACGCAGGAGTGTAAACTCCTACGTTTTTGTTTATTCATATCGTAAACATTCAATTGGATCCAGTTTGGCAGCTTTGTTAGCTGGCAGTAAACCGAATATAATACCGATTAACATTGAGATACCTACTGCAAGAAGTCCAAGTTCTTTTGAGACAACGAGTGGCCATCCAGCAAAGATTGAGACGATCCAAGCGAAGAAAATACCGAGCATGAATCCGATGAAACCACCAAGTCCTGTTAATATACAAGATTCGATTAAGAATTGTGTTAATACTTTACCACGTGTTGCACCAAGTGCTTTACGAATACCAATCTCACGTGTACGTTCTGTTACAGATACGAGCATGATGTTCATTACACCGATACCACCAACAAGTAAGGAGATAGCGGCAATACCACCGAATACCATTTTCATCATACCGATTGATTCGTCTAGTTGTTTCGTAAATTCACCTAAATCTTGTGCTTCGAATTTGTGCTCAAATTTAGGAGCTTTCATTTCGTTTAAAACAGAAACAGCTTGTTTTTCTACACTTTTACGTTCTGTCGGAGAGGTCATTGTTAATCTTACAGAGTCATACTCATTTACTCCTGAAATGACAGGCGCATTTTCAAGTGATGTATAACCTTCAGGCATAGGCATTCCAAAGTCATTTTTCGTTTCGTATACACCAACTATTTTATACGGCTTTCCTTTTATATCTGTGTATTGATTTGATTCCCAACCACTACTAAATAATTTGTTGAAAGCTTCTTCATTTAATATAACAGCAGGGATTGCTTGATTTAGTTCACTGTCATTTAATTCACGACCGTGAACTAATTTTATTTTCGAATCTGTCATAAAGGCGCCTGTTCCACCTTTTAAATCAAGATTTACATCTTTTGAACCAGCAGATGCTTTTACTTTCATACTTACGTCTGGATACACATCTTTAACGCCTGGTACAGTTTGCAGACGGTTTAGCATATCAGGTGTGATTTTGGCACTATCTGTTCCGTAATCAGGATTGTTGTAGTAAATCGTTACTTCGTTATCTTTTCCTTGGCCTAATTCTTTTTTAAACTTTGCGTTTGTACCATCACCCATTGAAATGATAGTAATAATAGCACTAATACCGATAATAATACCTAACATCGTTAAGATAGAACGCATTTTATGAGCAAAGATAGAGGAAAGGGCCATGCGTATATTTTCACTCGTATTCAAAATTAACCTCTCCAATCTTGGACGATATTTCCGTCACGAATTACAATTTGACGTGCTGCAGCTTCCCCGATTTCACGGTCATGGGTAATCATAATGATTGTTGAGCCTTGTTTATTTAATTCGTAAAAGAGGTCCATAATTTGTGTGCTTGTTTTCGTATCAAGTGCTCCCGTCGGTTCATCGGCTAAAATGAATTTTGGGTTATTTACGATTGCACGTGCAACGGCGACACGCTGCTTTTGTCCACCTGATAATTCGTTTGGTAAGTGAGTAGCGCGATCAGCTAAACCGACTTTTGTTAAAGCAGCTAATGAGCGCTCGCGTCTTTCTTTTTTATCGACTCCAGCGTAAATAAGAGGTAGTTCTACATTTTGAAGCGCTGTAAGTCTCGGTAATAACATGAAGTTTTGGAATACGAATCCAATCTCTTTATTACGTACGTGTGCAAGTTCTGTTTCAGACATGTTTGAAATATTTTGACCGGCTAGTTCGTACGTACCTGTCGTCGGTTTATCTAAGCAACCGATAATGTTCATTAATGTTGATTTACCAGAACCAGAAGGTCCCATAATTGAAGTGAATTCTCCTTGGTTCAATGTTACGTCAATTCCGTGTAATATTTGAACGGACTCTGCACCATTTTGGAAGGATTTCGTGATGCCTTTTAAGTTAATCACTGGGCGACAACCTCCATACCATCTTTTAAGTCTTTTTCAGGTTTAGAGATAATTTCCTCTCCTTTTTTCACTCCAGAAACTTTTGCTTCGCTATCAGTCTCGAATTCAACAGTAACTGCTTGTTCTTTCGCCTTACCGTCTTTTACAACGAAGACAACATTTTTGTCACCTTTTTTCACGATACTGCTTTTCGGAACAATTGTACCAGTTGCTTCGCCAGATTTACTTGTTACGTAAACGTGGAAGCCGTTTTGTAATTCGTCACTATTATCTAATGTGACAGTGAATTGATAGTTAGAAACAGTTTTATTTTCATCCATGCTCTTTAATGGTGTAGAACCGATTTCTGTTACTTTTCCTGTCCAAGTCTTACCAGCGACAGTTTTTGATGAAACAGTTACTTCTTGCCCAACTTTCATACTAGCAAGCTCATATTCAGAAAGTTGACCTTTTACCTTAAATTGACCAGCGTGACGAAGAGTAACGCCGCTCATACCTGTTTTTTCGTCAGCAGTTTTCACGATATCATCAATTACGCCATCAGCAGGACTTGTTACAGAAAGATTGTTTACTTTCTCTTTTGCTGTTTTAATCATTTCATCAAATTTTTCAACATCAAACTTTTTCATTTCAAGTTGTGATTCTAATTGCCCAACTTCAGCTTCTGATGCTTTTAATGCTTCAGCGGGAAGGCCTGCATTTTTATCTTTTTGTAACTTTTGTTTCGCTGCATCAAGTTGTTTTTGGAACAACGTTACTTCTTTTTGTGCGATTTTCTTTTGCATTTCTGCTTCTGTTACACCTTGTTTAGCAGTCGGGTCATTGTATTTAAATAGAAGCTGACCTTTTTTCACTTCATCGCCTTTTTTTACAGCTAATTCATATGTTCCTTTTGTTGGATCGAATGAAATAGTTTCAATTCCGTTTGGAATAACTTCGCCACCAAATTTTTGCGCGTTTTGGATTTGTTTTTCAGTTACTTTATATCCGCTATATGCCATTGCTACTTCTGAACCGCCTCCAGCAAATGCAAAGTATGATCCAGCTGCAATTCCGATTGCTACTACACTAGTAATTAACACTTTATTTTTCTTTTTCATCTATTTATCACCTTTTCGTTCGTTTTAGTATCTACATTAAGTATAGAAGAGGTGAAGAATCTGACAAATCGTTTTAGCTTACAATAACCTTACAGTTTTGTAAGGTATGAATATGTAAATGTAAGGTAGAGGTTGTCCTAGTGTAAGCAAATGAATTGACTCGTCGTTTCTTTCTTACAATAATATTGTATGGAGGAAAGGAGGAAGGAAGATGGAAGCTTATTTTAGCGCACACCCATTAAAACCATTTATTCCATACTCAAGGCAACATGCCCTTATATTATTTATTATGTTGGTGGGGATATTTTTTCTGTATCAATACCAAGATGTATTACGTCAAAGTGAGTGGAATATAACGGTTCGATATGCAATTGCATTTTTATTTATAGGTAGTGAAATTGGGCTTCATATGTGGGAGTGGAAAGCGGGGATTTTTGAGCTAGCTACTTCATTACCGTTTGAATTATGTACGATTAGTTTATTATTAGCGTCGATTATGATCGTAACGAAAAGTTACCGCATATATGAGATTGTATTTTTCACGGGAATTATTGGTGCATCACAAGCTATTTTAACGCCAAACTTGCAGTATGCTTTTCCGCATTTTCGTTTCATTGAATATTTTATCGCGCATATATTGCTCATTTGGGCACCACTCTTTATGACTTGGGTGGAAGGCTATAGACCGACCTTGCAATCTATTAAGCGTACGATGATATTTTTAAACATATTGATTCCGCTTGTTTCGTTTGTGAATTATAAAACAGGCGGTAATTATATGTTTTTAGCTCATAAGCCAGAAACAGCTTCACTACTCGATATGTTAGGACCGCATCCTTACTATATTATTTCATTAGAACTCGCAGCACTTATTGGGTGTTTTATTTTGTATATGGCGTTTGCAAAAAGAGAAAGGCATGCGCATAAAGAATCACTAGGATCATAACCTAGTGATTTTTTATGTTTGAATATTTACAATTCAGAAAATTAAGAATAAAATTAGAGAGTAAAATATAAAGAGAGAGAAGGGAAAACGTGGTCAAAAAAGTTTTTCTGAATGGGATGGAAGTGACAATTCAATTTATTATTTCGATTTTGGGGATTATTATGTTAGGGGCTCTGCCGAAATTGTTCTATGGATTTAAGCTGGATGTATCAAAGTACATACAGAGTTTAAAAGAAGTGTTTGTGAACTTAATGGATATTTCCAATTTGCAATATGTAAAAGGTAAATTTTTATTTCCGCAGCTGTTCGTCCATTATAAAGAAACGATTATTATTTTTTTAGCTGCTTTTTTTATTTCATTATTTGTAGCATTTTGTATTGTTTATGTAATTATGAGTAGTTCACCGCGTATACAACATCGAATTAAATCATTTCTTATCTTCCTAGAATCTATTCCAGATATCCTTCTTATTTTAGTATCACAAATTTTAGTTATATGGTTTTTTAAACAAACAGGTTTTTTACCTTTTCAAATTGCTTCAATTGGAGGCGAGTCAATTAGAGGATTGCCGATACTTTGTTTGAGCATCCCGACTACGATTATGTTTGTAAAAATGGTCGTGCTTCGCTTTGAAAATGAACTAGAAAAAGATTATGTACTATTTGCTAAGGCGAAAGGGCTGGGGCGCTTTCATATTTTAAATCGTCATATTTTACGAAATGTGTTGCTTAGTACATTATTCTTTGCGAAAACGAATATCTTTTTTATGTTATCTAATTTATATATTATAGAATGGATTTTTAATACGGGTGGTATTTTTATGTTTTTGAAATCGTATTTTGGTATTAGAGTTGAGGTTTTCATCGTTAGTGTGCTTCTTATATATATTCCGATTTTTATTTTATTTAAATTATTTCATTATCTCATTCCGGCTGCGATGAAGGAGAGATTATAATATGTGGACGTATATAAAACGTGATAAAAGATTTTGGATAAGCATTGGGTTTCTTCTCCTATTAGTTCTTTTGAGCATCGGAAATACGTTATGGAATGATGGACATATTAGACAAGTTACATTGCAATATGATGCGGATGAAAATCCACAAGTGCCACCGTTTCCACCTTCATTACAATTTTTACTCGGGACAGACCGGAAAGGGTATGACCTGTTACATTTAGTCATTGAGGGCGCGAAGTGGACGATTGGTATATCTATTTTAATTGCGGCACTTAGAATGGTAATAGGTGTGTTTTTCGGTGTCGTACTCGGAACGTATATAAAAAGAGGATTTTCAAAAATTGAGGCTTTCTTTGATAGTTTTACAGTTATTCCGACAGTTATGATTGCGTATTTTTTTCTTCAATCTGCAAATGCATTTGGAAGCGGAGAGGAGACAACAACCTTTTTTGAAAGGGCTTCGTTTCAAGTTGTCTTACTTGTAATGCTTGTAATGCCAGTTATTGCACTGTATGTTGCGAAGGAAGTTCGTAAATTGCGAACGGAGGAATTTGTTGATGCCGCACGCATATTAGGTGGATCGAGAAGACATATTGTTATAAAGCATCTTTTCCCGCACCTTTATATGACGTTTATACTTGTATTTTTTCAGCAGTTTACGCAGACTCTTACTATTTTACTGCACTTAGGATTACTTGAAGTGTTCTTTGGTGGGACTGTAATGTTTGGTGGACCTATAAAAGAGTTGGAATCTTATACGCATGAATGGTCAGGTTTAATTGGAGTATACTTTAGGTCATTAACAGTGAATCCGTGGATCCCTCTCGTTCCGATTACATTTTTTGGACTTACTATTTTTTCAGGAAATATGATTGTAAAAAGTCTAGAAGAGGCGATGTTGAAAGTTCGATTAGGGGGAGAGATAAAGAAGGAAGTTGTAGAAGAGGAACAATCTGCTGTACAGTCAAAGGAAGAGTTGTTTACGTTTAAACATACGATGTGAAGAGAAAAAGAAGCAAGCATGGATTTCATGCTTGCTTCTTTTTACTTTGCAGAAACTTCACCTTCAGCTTCTGTTTGCGGAATAAAGTATCCGATTATACCACCAATTATTGCTGGAACGATCCAGCCGATTCCTAAGTTATAAAAAGGAATCGTGTGTACGATATTAGCGATAAAACTTGGTATCATTCCCACATTATCAAGTGCATGAATACAGCTAATAATGAATGCTGCGATCATTGCTCCGATGTAGACAGAAGGTTTACGTTTCGTATATTTATCGATAAATGATACGAAAATTAAAATGATTGTAATTGGGTACAAAATAATTAATACAGGTAGTGTGATTTTAATTAATAAGCTTAATCCTAAGTTTGAAATAACGAAACTAAAGATACAAACGTATAGTACGAGCTTTTTGTAAGAAACATTTGTTAATACTGTTGCGAAATAGTTGGCGAATGCACTTACAACACCAATTGCTGTTGTTAAACAAGCGAAGATAATGGCGATACTTAATAAAACATTACCGCTTGTCCCAAAGAATTGGTACATAACAGTTGCTAATAGTTGACCACCGTTCTCGAATTGTCCCAAGTTTCCGTTTGAAGCTCCGATATAACCGAGTAAGAAGTAAACAATTGTTAAGAATAGAGCAGCGATACTTCCGCAAATGATTGTATATTTCGCGATAGATTTCTTCTCTTGTATACCGTTTTGACGAATTGCATTTACAACAATTGTTGATAGTACGAGAGCGCCAATTGCATCTAACGTTAAAAATCCTTCAAGAAATCCTTTGAAAAACGGGATGTCTTTATAGTCACCGATAGGCTCTGCAAACGTTCCTGGTGAAAGAATCGCTTTTGTTGCCATAATTGCAATAATTACAAGTAAAATTGGCGTTAATATTTTACCGATATGATCTACTAGCTTGGATGGATTTAATGATAAGAAGTAAACGACTGTAAAGAAAATCGCACTAAAAACTAACATAGAATACCATTGATCTGGGAAAAGTGGTGCAATCCCAATTTCATAAGATACAGATCCAGTTCGTGGAATAACAAATAGTGGGCCGATTGAAAGATAAATAATGATAGCGAATACTGCTGCGAATTTTGGATGAACACGGCTCGCTAAAGTGTTAAAACTACCACCAGCAAGGGCAACAGCAACGATAGCAAGTAAAGATAAACCGACGTCTGTAATAATAAACCCTGTAATGGAAACCCACATATTTTCTCCGGAAGAAAGACCAAGAAGGGGCGGGAAAATCATATTACCAGCACCGAAGAAAACTGCGAATAGTAATAAACTAATCGAAAGTATTTGCGCTGGTTTCAAAGTTGTACGCATATAAAGAAAATCCTCCTAATGAGTATTTTTGTCGAAAATTCAAATAATTTGTCGAGTAACTGTTATTATTTTAAAGGTCTGATGACTAGAAAGCAATAGGGAATTTTGAAAAAATTAAAAAATAATGCATTAAATCGAATAAATATACTATTTGTATGTTTAATAGGGAAGATTTAACTTTTAACGCAAAAAAACACATATCGCTAGGATATGTGTATTAAAAATATATTTTTCTATCGCGTTCTTCTTTTAAAATTTCAACGGCTTCTCGGAAGCGTTGTGAATGGACAATTTCTCGTTCGCGTAAAAAGCGTAAGCTGTCATTTATGTCGGGATCGTCAGATTGGTTGATAAGCCATTGATATGTGGCACGCGCTTTTTCTTCAGCCGCAATATCTTCGTATAGGTCGGCAATTGGATCACCTTTAGCTTGTATATAGGTTGCAGTAAATGGAACACCAGCTGCGTTATGGTAATGAAGTGCGCTGTCATGATCGACGTAATGAGGGTCGAGACCAGCTGCCTTCATCTGTTCAGGAGTCGCATCTTTTGTCAGCTTATAAACCATCGTAGCAATCATTTCAAGATGCGCAAATTCTTCTGTACCAATATCGGTAAGGAGGCCAATGACTTTATCCGGGATTGTATAACGCTGATTTAAGTAACGTAGTGCAGCAGCTAATTCTCCATCTGCACCACCGTATTGCTCAATTAATAATTTTGCAAGTGCTGGATTACAAGTTCCTACTTTAACAGGGTATTGTAATTTTTTTTCATAAATCCACATAGTTTCTCTCCTTTATATTTGCCATGGCCAAGGACCTTTACTCCATTCCCAAGGGGCATTAGAATAACTGTTCCCAAACTGTTGGAGTGGTCCGTATTTTTCTTCCATCTTTTGTTTTAATACTCTTCGTTTATAGGAGAAATCATTAAATTGATTAATAGCAGCGGTGTCATCTGGATGTGTATCTAAATAAAGAGTTAGTTCAACTAGTACAAAGTCTAGTTCTTGAAGCTCCAGTAACAGCTGATAATATTCTTCTGGTAGCGATTGAGTCACGTCAGTAGTCACCGCCCTTTTTTATAAGGATTCTCATAATAGTCATAAAAAACTGGCCATAAAGTCCCTTTTTGTAGCGCTTCTTTTGGTGTGAATTGTGGTAAGTTTGGCGGTTGAAAACCTAAAAATAAATTAGGAGGAGTAGAATAATATTTCTTTCCAATAGGAGGACAAGGATCGAGAGGACTATGATAGGGCACGAATGATCGCATATATTTATTCATGGATAAACCTCCTTAAATGTTCATTACTACGTATTGTATTCAGACATAATAGGCCTTTATGACACATATAAAAAAGTAATAGGTACGGGGGGAATGAATGTGGAGAATGTGAAACAATTCATTGTATTGGAAGTGAAAAACTTAAAGGAAACTTTGTATTTTTATGAAGGGATTTTAGGAATCAAGCCTAGTTTAGAAAGACCCCAATTAGATGTAACAGGGGTTTGGTATGATGCTGATTCAATGAGAGTTAGTTTTGTAATGAATCGTAGTTTGGGTGGGCGTGAGAAGAGTATTACGGATTCGATTGATGTACTAATGTTTTCAATTTCTAACATAGAGAACTTAAAGAAGAGGTTAGTGTTTTATAAAATTGCATATACAGAAAACAAAAGTGAGAAGAGTATTGTAGTACAAGACCCAGATGGATATAAAATTCAAGTGATAGAGAAGGACGAATAAACGGAGGGGATTTAGTGGAGAGGAATTATGAAGAAAGTGCATTGTTTGAGCATCAATTTTGGCTAAAGGTGCTTACTGATCATTCGCAATTTTTACTTGATGCATTAGCTCCAAAGGAAAAAGAGGATATAAAAAAGGCCACTTATTTTGTTGAAACATTTACGAATCTGTTAAATAAAGTTCGTAATGTGAATCTCATTGCGTTTTCAAAAGAGGCAGAACGAGCAGCAAAGGAAATACGAACGTTTAAATTAAGTATTATACAGAAACAACTCGAGGGAAAAATCACTATTCATTTTACACCAACTTTCATCAATCATATGGTAAACGAAGTAGAAGAGTATATAACAGTGTTAGAATTTTTAAAGAAAGGAGAAGTTCCGCCTGTTTTTCATGAATTACATTATCATCTCGTTTGGTTAACGGATGCGGCTGGCCATGCAGGGTCTATTTCTGGTGGATTAGATCTTGTTGAAAAAAGATTAAAAGAGAAAAGCGAAGAATTTACGAAGCACTTTGAACAATTTTACTTAAAGGCAGTTGAAATGACGGGGTATTTACGGACAGAGCTTCATCATTTTCCTGCATTAAAGAAGTTTACAAAAGATGTTTCACTTGAGTTAAACTTATTTTCGCATTTTCTCCATGAGGTTGAAGAGCTGGAGTTATCGAATGAAATATTAAGTGCATTATCTGCTAGAATGGCGGATCATATGGCAAGAGAAGAATGTTATTACTTATTAAAATTAGCACAATCGTCTGGACTTGAGATGCCAAAATGTAATCCGCTTTAAAGAAAAAAGAGGTCAATTTTATTTGGCCTCTTTTTCTGCTTTATTTTCTCTTTTTATTTTTGCTTGTTCAATACTTGCCTGTAATGTCTCCATAATATTGATGATGTTTGGAGTTGGAGAGATTGTTTCGGTTTTTTCCTGTTGTTCAATTTTGTTTTCGATTAGTTCGGTAAGGGCTTCTTTATACTCATCTGTATACATCTCTTGTTCAAAAGGATTTGTAAGATGGTGGATTAAATTGATTGCTGCTGTGAGTTCTTGTTTTTGAATCGGATAATTTTCGTTACTTGGTAAGTTAGGTGTATTTGTTATATCGCGAATTTCATTAGGGTAGTGAATAGTTTGTAATATAAGCCCATCTTCAAAGTTACGGATAATAGCTAAATGTTGTTTTTTTCTAATGGAAATATGGATAAGACCAAGTTTATTCGTACGTTCAAGTGCTTCTTTTAATAATAAATATGATTTTTCATGTCCTGAGGTAGGGCCTATAAAATAAGAACGATCGTAGAGAACAGAATCAATTTCGTTATTTTGGATAAAAGATATAATACGAATAGATCTTGGTTCGTGAGCTTTTTGCAACTCAGCTAATTCTTTTTCATCCATAATAATGTACTTATGAGGTGCGTATTCATAGGCTTTTACAATATCTTTATCATCAATTTCTTCATCCGTACAATCAGGAGCAAATTTTTTATATTTAATAGGTGTTAAGCATTCTTTATGAAGACTTAAAAATTTTATATCGTTTTCTTCTACAGCACTGTATAGTTTGATTCCTATATTTAATAGTCCAAGTGAAAGGGCACCTTTCCATACGGTATGCAAATGAAGCCTCTCCTTTCATTCAAAAATGATTATGTATATTATGAGATAGTAAGAAATTTCCTATACGTTTTTTGTTTTTACGGAATGTTAAGCAGGAGGATGTGGGATATAAAATATATTGACAAGCCCTCCAAAATATTTTAATGTGATTGTATAAAATTGTGTATATAAAGGGGAGTAACTTATTACAGTAAAGTCGTCATTACAGGGAGAAACCCTCGGCTTTATTGGCAACGTTTCGTTGTTAGTGAGACCTTTACCAGCAATGGTAAAGGCCCCTTATTGTCTTTTTTAGGACCCTTACCATGTTTGGTAGGGGCCTTTTTGTATACAAAGAGAGGAGATATAAAAATGAAAAAACTTATTAGTAGATTAAGAGTTGTATTTCATGTTCGCCGATTTGTTCCATTCCTATTTGACTTTTTCACTTCAAAAGAGGTTTCAATAAAGAAGAAAATTTTATCTATTGCGTTTTTAGTTGGTTATGTTGCGATGCCGCTCGATTTAATTCCAGACTTCTTACCGTTTATCGGTATTTTAGATGATATTGGAATTGTATTATTTATTTTGAACCGAATTGTAAAAATGGCGCCAGTTCAATTACAAGAAAAGCATAACGTAAACGTAGGATAGGAGTTGGGGTAGAAAATATGGAGCAAATTATTTTAGATATAATCGAGTTTTTAAAGCAATTTTCTTATTTTGGAGTTGTGTTAGCATTAACGTTTGAATTTATTCCAGCAGAAGTAGTTTTGCCTATGGTGGGGTATTGGGTGTACGAGGGAGATATGAATTTTTGGCTTGCTGTATTAGCCGGAACCCTCGGCGGAACGACAGGACCTTTAACGTTATATGCACTCGGTTATTACGGTGGTCGTCCTCTATTAATAAAATACGGGAAATACTTCTTCATTAAAGAAGAACAAATTCAAAAAGCAGATGATTTCTTTGAGAAATATGGACCGGTTGTAGCATTTGTTGGACGCTTTGTGCCAGGAGTTCGAACGCTTATTTCTGTTCCATGTGGTATGGCGAAAATGAACATATGGAAATTTAGCATATATACATTTGTAGCAATGTTCCCGTTAACGACTTTGTATGTTTATTTTGGAATGAAATTAGGTCCACATTGGGAAAAAGCAGCGGATGTTGTTGGGCAATATATGTTACCGATATTAGGAGGCGTTATTCTTATCGTTGCTAGTATCTTTGTCTATAAATATATGAAAAAAAGAAACAAAACAGAATCTATCTAGTCACATGAATATTTTTTGAAAATAGATGAATAGTACAGGCAAAAGACTCTGGGGGACATACACATATAGGGAATATAAAAGAGAGAGGGGAAACAACTATGTCTTGTGAGTGCTCAGGGTCAGCATTAACTTGTTGTCCAGATAAAAATTATGTGCAAGATAAAGTGTGTAGTCCGTGGTCTGCTACTGTAGTTGCAACAGCAATTGATAATGTTCTCTATACAAATAATATTAACCAAAACGTAATTGGTACTGGTTTTGTTAAATATGATGTTGGACCAGGCCCAATTACTGTAGAGGTACTTGATTCTGCTGGGGGTACAATTGATACACAAACATTAAACCCAGGAACGAGTATTGCTTTTACGTATCGCCGCTTTGATAGTATACAAGTTGTGTTACCTGCAACACCTGCTGGAACGTATCAGGGAGAATTTTGTATTACAACACGTTATCCACTTTCATAGCAGAATAGGAGAGGATCGAAATGGGAATGAGAAGTTCCAGTTTGTCTTGTTGTTCTAATAAAACACTTGTGCAAGACCAAGTATGTACAGACTGGTCTATTACAGGTGCTGGTACTCAAATTGTATATACAAATAATATCACGCAAGAAGTATATGGTTCAGGTTACGTGAAGTATGATGTAGGTGCCAACCCGATTACAGTTGATTTTTTAGTAGGTGCAACAGTGGTTGATACAATTACTGTACAACCACAAAGTAGTGGTACTTTCACTGTCCGATATTTTACTACTGTCCGAATTACTACGACAGGAACGACTGTTAATCAAGGAGAGTTTTGTATTACAGTACGTTATCCAATCTCATAAAAAGCATACCGTGAACGGTATGCTTTTTATATTAAGGAAATAATGAAATTGGTATTCTATAAGCAACATGTAAATTCGCAACAGTACTTGCCTTCTAAATATAGTGAAGGATTACTTGTTATATTGATAATATTGATCGACTGTAGGTCTTTTCCTGTGTACGATATTGTATTACCAGGAAACACAGTGAAAATATTGGTTACTGTTCCAACGATTTGAATTGTAATTGCTTCGTTGCTGCTAGTACTATTGTAAACCGAGACAGTACCTGATATAAGTAGTATCCCATCACTTTGCCATAGTATCATTGATTGTGATGCATCTTTGGCAGAGGAGATGGTGTTATTAGTTATGAGGAAATTCCCTGCAAATTCATTTGTTACTCGCTCGCAATTTGGATTTGGAGGAGGGGGCGGTGGACAAGGGTCTGGACAAATAATAGATAAAGGAGCGAAACAGCCGATATTTTTTTTATTCTTCAATACAACCCCTCCTTTTAAGTTGTCTTTTATTACTATTAAATGTAAAAGCATGGCCGATGTGTTAAAAAAAGAAGGAAATATTAAAAATTAAGATTGTCTAATAGGCTTAAACCTTAACTTATCATTAGTGTTATAGAAAAGATTATATGTGAATAGTCATAGGAAAAGAATGATCAGACTCTTTTAGACAAAAGGTGGTTGTATACAATAGTACGAGTAATGTTGAACTTAATTTCTAATTAACTGTATATTTACAAAAATCTAATAAAGTTCATTTGTTATTTAAACGACATTAACATGTATTAGATAAAATAGCCCTTGTAATGAATCAATTATTATGAGGAGGATTCACGTGGACAGAAATGCTTTAAGAAAAGTAAAAGGCCTTATTGGATTATTAATGTTTTTTGTATTAGCATTCGTATCATTTCCATGGAGTACATCAGTCAAGGCGGAAGAGAAAAAGCAAGAAAAGGCATCAAGTGAGAAGAAGATAGTTTTTCCAGTTGTAAGTGATGTGCATATTAAAAACAGTGGAACAGATGATACGTTTCGCTGGAAAAGAGCGATTGAACAGTTTAATACACTAGCACCAAAGCAAGATGCATTTGTTATTGTAGGTGATTTCACAGATACAGGATCAGTGCAGCAATATGATCGTTTCATGCAAGTGTATAATGAAAATGCAAATAAAGATGCCGTGAGAATGAATTCTCTTGGTAACCATGATTATTGGAACGGTTTATCTGTAGAGGGCGCACAGAAGCGTTTCTTAGAAAAAACAGGTATGGAATCAATTTATTATCATAAAGTGGTAAAAGGTTATCACTTCCTTGTTATGTCTCCAGAGAATGGAACAACTCATGGCTATTATTCGGACAAGCAAATTAATTGGTTAAAAGAAGAAATGGCAAAAGCGCAAAAAGATGATCCAGAAAAACCGATTTTTGTATTTTTACATCAACACATTAAAGAGACAGTATACGGTAGTCATGAATGGGGAACACAAGATAGCGCAAAAATTAATGCAGTATTAAAAGAATACCCACAAGTTATTACGTTTTCAGGCCATTCACATTATCCATTAGATGATCCGAGATCGATACATCAAAAAGACTTTACATCAGTTGGTACATCTTCAGTAAGTTATATGGAAGTTGAAGGTGGTAAAGTACAAGGGAATATCCCGCCAGGAGCTAGTACGTTAAGCCAAGGTTTATTAGTAGAAGTAGATGATAAAGAAGTAACGATTAATCGTCGCGATTTCCATACGAATTCTTGGACAGGCGAGCCTTGGAAAATTAAATTACCAGCAAAGAAAGAAACATTTACACATGTAGAAGATCGTGATAAAGAAAAGCCTTACTTTGCTAAGGATGCAAAGCTTGCTGTATCAAATGTAACAGAAAATGCGGCAACAGTAACATTCCCACAAGCATTGGACAACCTCCTTGTTCACTCTTACCGTGTGCAAGCTAGAGATAAGCAAACGGGTGAAATAAAAAATAAATTGTTAGCATTCTCAGAGTTTTATCGTGATCCAGTGCCGAAAGATCTTACGTTTACGCTTGCGGGGTTAGATGGCGGGAAAACATATACACTTGAAGTAGTTGCGATTGATTCATTTGGCAATGAAACCGCGCAGCCGTTAACGGCAGAAATTACTACGAAAAAAGATGATATTGATCCGAATGTAAAAGTGCCAAAGGCTGATGTTTTTGATGTGAATTTTGCAGATGGTACATTTAAAGACAATTCACCATTTGGAACAAAAGGTGATGTGAAGGGCAATGTGACTATTGAATATGATAAAGCATTGAAAAAGAATGTTATGAAGTTAAACGGACAATCTAATACATTTGGATACCTTCCATTTTCTGCAGCACAAAAAGAGAAAGTAGCAAATACATTTACATTAGAAACGGTATTTTCAATGAATCAAATCCGTGGACAAGGTATTTTGCAAAATACAGAGAGCGGTGGAATTGGATTTGAGTCTACAGGAAGCGGCTATGTTGAATTATGGGCTCACATTGGCGGCAGTTATAAACGTGTTGGAGTTCAATTAGAAGCAAACAAAACATATCACTTAACAGGAACGTATAACGGAAGTGAAGTAGCTATTTATGTCGATGGTAAAAAAGTAAATAGCCAACCAGCTACAGGAAAAGTGTATCATCCAAATGTACCATTTGCACTTGGAGCGGATCCTGATAGCAATGGAAATGGTGGCATTCCGTTAAATGGACAAATCGCGCTTGCGAAATTATATAGTAAAGCGTTAAGTTCTTCAGAAGTATTAGCAGCGTACAATGAGTTTTCTAACCGTACGAAATTAGAGCAAGTGAACGCGTTATATGAAGAGCTTGGAAAAGGGAAAGAAGTGTTAGCTGGTACGTATGAGTTTGGTGATAAGCCAGGTCAATATTCAAAGGAAGCATTTCAAGAACTAGAGAAAAGCTATAATAATGCAAAACAAGTGTTTGAAAATATAGGGAGTACGGGAGAGCAAATCGTTCAAACATATAACGAATTAAAAACAGCTAATGTAACATTTGTACAATCTAAAGTAGTAGAACAACCGAAAACACCGAAAGAAAAATTACAAATCAATATTGAATCTGCAAAAGTAGTAGTGAAAAAAGCGCAAGATGCAAATGTAACGGACGGTTCAGTGAAAGCACTGAGTCAAAAAATTACAGTGGCCGAAGCTGTAGTGAAAGATGTAAAAGTAAAAGATGCACAGGTAGAAACGATGAATCGTACATTAGAGTATACGATTTCACTTGTTGAAAAAAGCATAAACAAATAAGAGAGAAGAAAAGAAGCTTATCATGATAGGCTTCTTTTTTGTTATACTAAAAGTAGTATAGAATGAAGGAGCGAATAATTTGGAACAGAAAAAGCTAAAAAGAATTCTTGAATATGTATGGATCGCGGTTGTGCTCCTTGTAGGATATTATTTCTTAAAAGAAAAAAGTATTTGGGTTTTATTTTTAATGACGTTTTTATTAGCGGGTTTAGGCACGTTATTTATTAATTTCTTCTTTGATAGTTTAAATGCCTGGAAGAATAAAAAGAAGGGAACGAAGTAAAGGAGGGAATATATGCAAAAGTGGAAGCTCATATATCAGGTGATTATTTTCCTATTGCTTGTAGGTATTGGAATTGTGAAATACGCAACGCCAATAGGAAATTGGGCATGGTTTACAGCTTGCATCGGCATATTTTTCATTTTACAATCGTTGACGAAAAAATATAATAGTACAGAAAGATAGCTCGCCGCTAAAACGGCGAGCTATTTTGTTATGCTTTTTTCTTTTCATCATTCGTTTTTTCAATAGCTAAATGACTATGTTTCCTAGAGTAGAAGAAATAGAAGCATAAGCCGACTATAAGCCAAACTGCAAAGCTAATCCATGTTGTTTTAGACAAATTGATCATTAAATATAAGCAGCAAAGAATCGCGACAACTGGTAATACAGGTACGAAAGGTGTACGGAATCCACGTTTTAAATCAGGGTGTGTTTTTCGTAAAATAAGTACTGCGCAGCAAACGAATGTAAAGGCTGTTAACGTACCGATGTTTACTAAATTCGCTAGCAAATGTAAGTCTAAAAGGCCTGCTAATAAAGCAGCAACAACGCCAGTAATCCACGTATTTAATAAAGGGATTTTTACTTTTTTATTTACACGTGCTAACGCTTTTGGAAGTAAACCGTCACGGCTCATCGCATACGAAACGCGAACTTGTCCATACATAACGACTAAGAGAACGGTTGTCATTCCAGTCATCGCTCCAACAGCGAGTAGTCCTGCAATTGTATCCTCACCAACGAAATGCAATGCAAATGCAACTGGATCAGAAACGTCTAATTGCGTATAAGGAACCATACCTGTTAAAACGAAAGATACGATCATATATAAAACAGTACAAATAAGAAGAGAACCGATAATACCAATTGGTAAGTCACGCTGCGGTTTTTTCGTTTCTTCTGCAGCTGTTGCGATTGCATCAAATCCTAAGAAGGCGAAGAACACAGTGGCAGCCCCAGTAATAATACCGTCGTATCCGAATGGGATGAACGGTGTCCAGTTTTCAGGTTTTACATATTTTGCACCTGCTACGATAAAAGCGATAATAACGGCTAACTTAATAAGAACCATAATATTATTAATGCGTGCGCTTTCGCGTATACCAAAACTTAAAAGGCCCGTAATAAGAAGTAAAATACAGACAGCAGGTAAATCGATGAGACCACCTTTTCCTACGCCGGGGGCCGAGGCGATTATGGCGGGCAGGTGTATATTGAACCCTTGTAGTAATGATTGCAAATAACCAGACCAACCGACAGCTACTGCTGCAACGGCAAGTAAATATTCGAGCATTAAACACCATCCGACGATGAAGGCGACGACTTCTCCGACTGTCATGTATGCGTAAGTATACACACTTCCTGAGACAGGAATAGAAGAAGCAAATTCAGCGTAACAAAAGGCTACACAAGCACAAGTAAATGCAGCAATAAGGAATGATAGCATAATACCAGGACCAGAATGTTTTGCTGCAACAATACCTGTTAATACAAAGATCCCTGTCCCAATTACGGCGCCGATTCCTAAAAATGTTAAATCGAGTGCAGTTAATGTTCTAGCTAGCTGCTTTGGTGATTCAGTACTAAGCGCTTTTTTTCGTAATAATGACTTCACTTTGGACTCTCCCCCCGTTTTTTCATTTCCATAACTGCGACTATAGTATGAGTCCATTAAAAAAGAGTAAGTAAGGAAGTGGAGGTGCAGTTATGGTATGTAGTTTTTTAAAATTGCTGGATTAATCTTAATATAATTCAGAATATTTTGTCAAATAAAAATATGACAAATAAAATGCGGATCAATAGGGGAAACTACTTGCAGAAATGGACGGGGGTTAACGACCCACTGATTAAAGTTAAAGTAGGAGCAGATGCTATGTTATTTTATTTTGAACTTGTCGTCATTTTACTTTGTACGAAATTAGCTGGTGACATTAGTGTAAGACTTGGTCAGCCTTCTGTACTTGGTAAGTTAATTGTCGGTATTATTATCGGTCCGGCTGTACTTGGTATTATTAATAGTTCTGAACTGATTGATGAATTGAGTGAGATTGGTGTTTTGTTACTTATGTTTATGGCGGGACTTGAAACAGATTTAGAAGAGTTAAATCGGAATTTGAAATCGTCGTTTGCAGTAGCGGCCGGTGGAATTATTTTTCCTTTCATCGGTGGTTATGTAACAGGATTGCTGTTTGGATTAATACAATCCCATGCCATTTTTTTAGGGTTATTACTTTGCGCAACATCGGTTAGTATTACGGTGCAGACGCTACGTGATCTAGGAAAAATGAATACGAGAGAAAGTACAACAATTTTAGGTGCTGCCGTATTTGATGATGTCATTGTCGTTATTTTATTAGCATTTGTAATGAGTTTTTTAGGAACACAAGATGTGAATATAACACTTGTCATTGTAAAGAAAATTATTTTCTTTGTAAGTATTGTTTTTATTGCTTGGAAAGTCGTTCCTTGGATTATGAAAATGCTTGTCCCGCTTCGTGTAACAGAAGCGTTAATTAGCGCGGCTCTTATTATTTGTTTCTCTTTTTCTTATTACAGTGCAATGATGGGAATTGCAGGCATTATTGGAGCATTTGCAGCAGGAATTGCTATTTCTCAAACAGAGTATAAGCATGAAGTGGAACATAAAATTGAACCGATTGCTTATGCAATATTTGTTCCAGTATTCTTCGTAAGTATCGGAATGGAAATTACATTTCAAGGCATTGGAAGTCAGCTTTGGTTCATTATTATTATGACTCTCGTTGCGATTTTCACAAAGTTAATCGGATCCGGCTTAGGCGCAAGACTGACAGGATTTAATCGCCAATCTTCTATTAGTATTGGCGCGGGGATGGTATCACGTGGTGAAGTAGCGCTTATCATCGCAGCAAATGGACTTACGGCGAATTTATTAGCGAAAGAAAATTTCACAGCGATTGTTATTGTTGTTATATTGACGACGATTATTACACCGCCACTTTTGAAGAAATATTTTGTATAGACAGGAAGGGCTTATCTGATGTAGGTAAGCTCTTTTTTTATTCTCAAAAGCAATGATCATATAGCATGAAGGGTTTGTAATTATGGTAAAATCTATGTATGTGATATGACAAGGAGAGGGAAGTGTGAAGATTACGAAGGAGAAGGTTATCGGTGTAATCGTACTTATTGCAGTATGTATACCATTTACTGCATGGAAAGAATCAAAAGTGAAAGATTTTCCGGTTTCTATTTTTTCGGAAGAAGCAGATGGTGAGTACGGTCAGAAGCTGAAATATACTGCTTTTTTACCTGATGTTGCGATTTGGATGAACGGTTGGGAAAAGAAGTGGACAGAGGGGGAAAGAACTGTTTATCAAAAAGGGAATCGCATTGTAAATGTGTTTCATCCTCCTAGCGATGATGGTTATTACCTTCTTGAAGCAAGAGAAAATAAGTGAACGCAACCGTAAGAAGTGGAGGTTAAATAGTGAAAGCTTCAACATTACTATTTAAAATTGAAAGTAATATGGATCAATTTTCACCAGCTGAGAAGAAGGTTGCCATGTACATAATGGAGAATGCAGAGATTGTACCGAATTTAACGACGAAAGAAGTGTCAACGAATGCAGGAGCAAGTGAAGCGAGTGTCGTTCGCTTTTGTAAATCGATTGGAATCGGAAGTTTTAAAGCATTTAAGATAGCACTCGTTCGTGAATTAACGATTGCTGATTATAATATTAACGATTTTTCAGTGATGAATACAGAAGATGGACCGTATGATTTATTTAATAAAGTTACTTATGTGAATAAAGCTGCAATTGAGGCGAGTGTTACTGCAATAGATAAGAGGGAACTTGAGAAAGCAGCGGATCGTATTGTCAATGCGGGCAAAATTATATTTTACGGAGTAGGCGGATCAGCTACGCCAGCAATGGACGGGGCTTATAAATTTACGCGGCTTGGATTTACGGCAATGATGCTATCTGATTTTCATATGATGTTGCCACTTGTGACGAATTTAAAAGAAGGCGATATATTTGTTGCGATTTCAACATCTGGTCGAACGAGAGATGTGCTTGAAATGGCGCAGTATGCAAAGAGACAAGGTGCAACTGTTATTGGAATTACGAAGCTAGATCAATCATCCCCCCTATATAAAGAAGCGGACATTCGTCTTTGTATGCCAGATGTAGAACAAGATCATCGTATTGCAAGTATTGCGTCGAGAATGACGCAACTGAATATGATTGATGCTTTATATGTGATTACTTTCAACCGAATTGGTAATAAAGTATTGGATCAATTTATGGAGACGCGAGAAGAAGCGTTGCGGTTACGGAAGTTAAAGTAGAAGAAAAGATGAGGAGACTCATCTTTTTTTTATCCCGTAAAAGCCCGAGTGGTGCGGGCTAATAATCAGTGGGGATGAACAAAACCCCCACTGATTAAAGTTTCACTTTATTATCTTTGACAAAAATATGTCATGTCGTGAAATTTTATTTCATAAAATAAGAAAGGGTTATTGATTTTTAATTTCTTAAAGTTATAATAAAAGTGTGAAATATAATTTCAAAGAGGGTGGAAATATGTTAGAAAATTTATCGACAGAACATCGTAATGAGAAAACAATGAATCTGGATGAAATGAGCATAAAAGAAGTATTGCAAAGTATGAATGAAGAAGATCGAACTGTTGCGTTAGCAGTTGAAAAAGAGATAGAACAAATTGAAAAGGTTGTACAGACTGTTATTAAATCTTTTGAAGAAGAGGGACGCTTAATTTACATTGGTGCTGGTACGAGTGGTCGTTTAGGTATCCTAGATGCAGTGGAGTGTCCGCCGACATTTGGCACGGATGATAAAATGGTGCAAGGATTTATAGCAGGTGGATTGAAAGCGTTTACTAAGGCGGTGGAAGGTGCCGAAGATCGCGAAGAGTTAGCAGAAGAAGATTTAAAAAGTATTGGATTAAATGAGAAAGATACAGTGATTGGAATTGCTGCCAGTGGCAGAACTCCTTACGTAATTGGCGGCTTGAAATACGCACAGAGCGTAGGAGCGAGTACAGCGAGTATTTCTTGTAATAAAAATGCTGAAATAAGTAAATATGCAAATTTAAATGTGGAAGTAGAAACAGGTGCAGAAATATTAACAGGATCAACGCGTTTAAAAGCTGGTACAGCACAAAAATTAGTGCTGAATATGATTTCAACAGCTTCGATGATTGGTGTAGGAAAAGTATATAAAAACTTAATGGTAGATGTTCAATCCACAAATGAAAAGTTAGTAGAACGGTCAAAACGAATTATTGTGGAAGCAACAGGCGCTAGTTATGAAGTAGCGGCAGAGTATTATGAAAAGGCAGAACGTAACGTAAAAGCTGCCATTGTTATGGTGTTGTTGCAGTGTGAGTATGGGGAAGCACTGGAGAAACTAAAATACGCAAAAGGGTTTGTGAAGAAAGCACTATAAAGTAATAGGGAGGGGGATTCTATTATGAAGAAAGAAGAGAGAATGGCCAAGGAAATTTCGGAGCAACTTGGTGGAATAAAAAATATTCGTAGTATTGCTCATTGTATGACGAGACTACGTTTAACGCTTCATGATGAAAGTAAAGTAAATATGGACCTTTTGAAAAAGGTTGAAGGCGTTATGGGTGTTATAGAAGATGAGACGCTTCAAGTTGTCGTTGGTCCAGGAACAGTAAATAAAGTAGCAGCTGAAATGGAAGGTTTGACAGGACTACGAATTGGTGAGGTAGCAGATCATCACCTTGAAGATATTGGGCAAGAGATGAAATCAGAGATTAAGAAGAAAAATAATACACCGGTGAAAAACTTTTTACGAAAAATAGGAAGTATTTTCATCCCATTAATTCCGGGGCTTGTTGCGTCAGGAATTATAAACGGGGTTGCTAACTTTGCGAAAAATGCTGGTGCTGATCCAAATGCAACGTGGTTACAAATGTTACTACTCATTGGCGGCGGTATCTTTACATTCTTAGGAATTTTAGTCGGCTGGAATACAGCGAAAGAATTTGGCGGGACACCGGTTCTTGGGGCAATTGCTGGTATTTTAATTTTCAACCCGGCGATGGCAAACGTAAAATTGTTTGGTGAAGCATTAGTGCCCGGACGGGGCGGATTGTTTGCAGTTATTTTTGCAGCATGGCTTATGGTTGTAGTGGAAAGACAAGTTCGAAAAGCAGTGCCAAACGCAGTTGATATTATCGTGACACCACTCATTACTGTATTAGTTGTAAGTATCGTAACGATGTTAGCCATTCAGCCATTAGCAGGTTTCTTATCAGATGGTATTACGAGCGGAATTAATGCTATTTTAAATATTGGCGGAGCATTTGCTGGCGCAGTACTTGCGGGAACATTTTTACCTCTCGTTATGGTCGGATTGCATCACGGTTTAACACCAATTCATATGGAATTTATTAATCAAACACACGTAACACCTTTATTACCAGTGCTCGCAATGGCTGGTGCTGGCCAAGTGGGCGCAGCAATTGCGATTTATGTGAAAACAAAAAACAAACGACTTCGAAATGTAATTAAAGGTGGATTGCCAGTTGGCTTTTTAGGAATTGGTGAGCCGTTATTATACGGGGTGACATTACCACTTGGGAAACCGTTTATTACTGCTTGTTTAGGAGCGGCTGTCGGTGGTGCATTCCAAGCAGTTATGCAAACAGCTTCTCTTGGAATTGGCGTATCAGGGCTATCTTTAATTCCGTTAATTGCTGACAATAAATATTTACTCTATTTCTTAGGTTTAGTAATTGCATATGCTTTCGGATTTATCTTTACGTATTTCTTCGGATTTAAAGAAGAAATGGCAGAAAACATATAGAGAAAGGGATTCCTTTCTCTTTTTCTATTAATAGAAAGGGAGATTTATATGATCGGAGTTTCCATTTATCTTTCAAAAGAACGAGTAGAGAAACAAGAAGAGTGGCTAAAAGTAGCGAAGGAAAATGGGTTTACATCTATTTTTACATCACTGCACATTCCAGAAGATGATCCAAATACGTATAAAGAGTTAATTCAAATATTAGGGAAACAAGCTCTTGCACATGAAATGGAGTTAATGGTTGATGTTTCTCCAAAATCGTTACATCATTTAGGGCTAACATATGAAAATGTGGAAGAACTATTGGACTGGGGCATTACCGGTTTAAGAATGGATTACGGCATTGCGCCAAAAGAAATTGCAAGCGTATCTCATAAGATGAAAGTAGCTTTAAATGCGAGTACGATTACAAAGCCATTTTGGAAAGAATTACTTGCAGAACATATAAGAGTAGAGAATGTAGAAGCGTGGCATAATTTTTATCCACGTCCAGAGACGGGACTAGCAAAGTCCTTCTTACAAAAACAAAATCAATATTTACAGGAGTGCGGAATAAAAACGATGGCATTTATTCCAGGTGATGCGGAAAAACGTGGTCCGTTATATGAAGGGTTACCAACGTTAGAAAAACATCGCAATATGCGCCCGCTTGAAGCGTACTTAGAACTTGTTCAAGATTGTGGTGTTGATAAAGTATTGATTGGAGATATAAGCGCAAGTTTGGAAAGTATGCAAGAAGTAGCTAGTGCGAGTAGAGGGATTATTCCATTGCGTTACAAATCATTTATAACTGATAAAGAAGTATTAAAAGTGGTGGAGCAAGTGCATACAAATAGACTAGATCCGGCTCGTGATGTTATTCGATCTGTAGAATCAAGGGAAGGAAATAGAGTGGTTTTACAGCCGATGCATACAATTGTAAGAAAGAAAGGCAGCATTACAATTGATAATGAATTGTACGGTAGATATGCAGGGGAGATGCAAGTTGCTACACATGATTTACCTGTAGATGAGAAAGTGAATGTTGTTGGAATAGTTGTGGAAGAGGACGTTTCTTTACTGCCTTATATTGGCGCTGGAAAAATGTTTCAACTTTTTCTATGCGATAGAATAAAAGCTTGAATTAGCGCTATTTTGTAGGAAAACATTATCCGTAAAACGGATAATGTTTTTTGTTTTCTTTAAAAAAGTATTTGACGAATGAAATAAAATACCGTATTGTTTTGACTTGTAAATAAAAGTTCACCATAACAAAACAAAAAGGAGAGTTCAAAATGAATCAATATATTGGGAATTTAATTATTCGTATCGTGTTAGGAGTTACGTTCTTTGCACACGGTTTAGCAAAGTTTCAATCAGGTATCGATAATGTAACAGGATGGTTTACAAGCATCGGTTTACCAGGTGGCCTTGCATACGGCGTAGCAACTGTAGAATTAGTTGGTGGTATATTATTAATTATCGGTTTAGGTGTACGATATGTAGGATTGTTATTCGCTCTTATTTTAGCTGGAGCTATCGTAAAGGTAAATGGAGCAGCAGGTTTATTAGGAGATGGAAAGAATCCAGGATATGAATTAGATCTTGCATTATTATCAATGGGTGCGTATTTATTCGTAGTAAAAGCAGAAGGATATGTAGATCGTTTCTTAAAAGAGAAAGTAATGAAAACGAAGTAAATTTTATTTATAAATGTTGACTTGAAGAAGTATTGTAACTATAATGATTACAACAAATGGATTAAGAGTAAAACAATTTAAATATTTTTTTACACAAGATGTAACTGTATAGGTTACATCTTGTGTAAAAATAAATAAACGGGAGGAAGTAATATGCCTAAATCAAATTTAGAAATTATTCAAAGCACGTATGAAGGATCAGCGTCTTCGAATGCAAAGCATTTAGCAGAAGCCTTCTCTGAAAAAGTGGAATGGACAGAGGCAGAAGGTTTCCCGTACGGCGGAACATATAAAGGCGTAGAAGCTATAATGGAAAATGTATTTAGCCGTTTAGGATCAGACTGGGATGATTATAAAGCAAGTGTAAATACATATCATGAAGTAAACGGAAAAGATGTAATTGTTGCTGAAGGTATGTATTCTGGAGTTTATAAAGAAACAGGAAAATCATTTGAAGCAGAATTTGTTCATGTATGGCAGCTTGAAAATGGAAAAATCGTGAAGTTTAAGCAGTATGTAGATAGTCATATTGTTAGGGAAGCGATGAAGAGCTAATGCTTTTTAAATGGATTGTAGGTATATGTATTACCATTATGGTAATCATCTCTTCTATAGTTGGCGGAAAGAAATTGCTTGCATATGTGGAAAAAGAAAATACAAATATTCAAACCGAGCGAGCGGCAAACGAAAAAGAGAAAAAAGCTGCAGAAGAAGCCCCGCAAATTAGTGAAGGTGAAATTATTTCTACTATGCATAAAATGGTGCACCAAAAGGTAAAATCCTCTGAAAAATGGGGATTTGTAGAGATGACAAAAAAGGAAATTTCTAATGTAAAAAGAGATATTGAAAATAGTACAGGTTTTCAATATAAAATGAAGTTATTTTCTATTATAAATAGATGGGAAAAAGGAGATTTTTCTCAAACTGTTGAGGAGCATAACTTTTTATGGAGCCTTCAAGGTGGAGATACTGGCAAGGCGACGGAACGTTTATCGCCAGAAGAGGAAAAGCAGTATATAAAAGAAATGAAGAGAAAATAAAAACATCGCCAACCCAGATGACGATGTTTTTTCATTAAGAATGTTTTCGCATTAAAGGTCTAACAGGCTGAACGGCAACAGTTTTAAAATGAGAAAATAAATAACATCCTGTTACAACGACAATTGTCCCTAAAATTTGTATCCACGTTAATTCTTCTCCGAGGAATATGAATGCTAAAATGGCTGTGAAAATTGGATTGAAGTTTAGAAAAATACCTGATGTAGTTGCGCCTAATTTTTGTACGCCAATATTCCAAAATACCATACAAAGAACTGTCGAAATAAGCCCAGTATATAAAAGTGATGTGATGAAAGAAGTATTTATATTTGAAACAGTGAAGCTACCTATGTTAAACGGTAGTAATAAAATAACGCCGAAAATACCAGAGTACAACGTTGCCATAAGTGGTGTAGTTGTTTTTGTTGCCCATTTACTACAAACAGAATAGATTCCCCAAATACAAACTGCTGCAATCATCCATAAATCGCCGCTATTAAAATGTAGTGAAAATAAAAGCGAGAAATCACCTTTTAATAGGACGAGGATAACCCCGAAGAATGAAAGAATCATGGATAGGATTTGAAGTGTATTTACTTTTTCTTTTAGAAATAATACTGAAAATAATGCGATTGAAATTGCATTCAATGTAGAGATAAGACCTACATTCGTAGCGGATGTTTTTTCTAATGCTAAAAATTGAAAGATGTTAAAAAGAGCGACCCCTGAAATTCCCATCAATATTAAAGGAAGTATTGCGGTACGTGGTGGAAGGATTTTCTTTTCTTTAAACCATACCATCGGTAATAAACAAACAATCGCAATCATCCATCTTAAATTTGTCAATGTCATCGGCGATGCATGATCGACGAGTGATTTTCCAACGACAAAATTTCCTCCCCATAATAAGCTCGTTAGTAATAGTAAAAAGACGTAAAAATAAGGCATGCTAAAATCCCCTTTTTTGTAATCAATACGAATTGTAAATAATTTTAGCATTTTTCTTTATTATGTAATATATTCTTTTGTATAATGGTGAAAACTCGATAAAATATTTAGTTGCGAATGATATTTACGGAATGATATTCAGTTTTTTGTAAGGTATAAGGTGTTTTTTCGAATAATCATCGGTAAGAAAAAAGGGGGAATTGTAATGGAGTCGTCTGTTATTAAAGTGTTGGATGATTTGGATGTACAAATTTTAGATATATTGCAGAAGGAGTCACAAGTAAGTAATGCAGAGCTGGCACGTCGCGTTAATTTATCACCGGCTGCGATGCATGCAAGAATAAAAAGATTGGATGGGGAAGGTTTCATCGATAAGCAAGTTGCGATTTTAAATCAAGAAAAGCTTGGGTTTGATTTATTATGTTTTATTTTTATGAGTACGAATATTCATCAATTTGACAAGTTGGAAGTGTTGGAGAAAGAATTAGAATCGATGCCGGAAGTGTTAGAATGTCACTGTTTAACAGGAGAGTACGATTATTTATTAAAGGTTGCAAATCGTGATCGTAAAGAACTAGAGCAGTTTATTAGAAAGCTGAATAAGCTTGGTATTACACGTATACAGACGAGTTTGGCACTTCGTGAAATTAAATATTCAACAGTATTGCCGATACGAGATGAGGAACCGAGCATCGATTAGATTGCTTGGTTTTTTGTTTGTATAAATTGATTGACGAGGAGAAAAGAGAGATGTATTATTATATAAAATTATGAATTAAAATTCATTTTAAGTTATAAATATTAATATTGAGGGGCAAGGGGATGTAATATGAAAATCTGTAATGCGGTGACGAGTGATGTGAAAGAAATTTATAGTCTTATTGAGGTTTATGCAAAAGAGGGAGTTGTTTTACCGCGTTCTCTTTTGTCTCTTTATCAATATTTGCAATGTTTATATGTTATGAAAGAAGACGAGAGAATTGTTGGAGTTGCTGGTTTACATGTATTAGGGGAGGACCTAGCAGAAGTCCGGTCGTTAGTCGTTTCGCATACATATGCAGGAAAAGGGATTGGACGTATGTTAGTGAATCATGTCATGAATGAAGCTGCGAAAATAAAAGTGAGTAGAGTTATTTCTTTAACATATGAAACGGAATTTTTTCAAAAGTGCGGGTTTGATTTTGTGAATAGAGATGCATTGCCAGAGAAAGTATGGATTGATTGTAGGCATTGTCCA
This sequence comes from Bacillus sp. EB V-12, assembly GCF_056158125.1. Classification (NCBI taxonomy): domain Bacteria; kingdom Bacillati; phylum Bacillota; class Bacilli; order Caryophanales; family Bacillaceae; genus Bacillus; species Bacillus sp. EB V-12. Next base: position 102,168 of record NZ_JBUXJL010000002.1, read on the forward strand.
AAGGTTGATTATTGTGATGAGGTGGCGATGATTCGGTATGTTGGGTGAATTTTTCAGACAGAAAAAGTCCCACTATTATTTACGTAATAGTGGGCATCTATGTTTTAGGGGAAATTAAGAACTTGAATTCGTTTTTCTTACTGCAAACTTAAAAATGGGGTTTTTAAGTTCATAGTTATAAGTAGAACCATCGACAAGCCCTACAACTTTATCGCTATCATAAAGATCGAGCATAAATTGTGCCATTTGTTTTGCAGTGTGGAATTTTGGTACAACATTATCATATTGGAATTCATCAATATCAAATGAACGCTTCGCAAATTCTGTTTCAGTTGCAGCAGGAGCTAAAACTTTTGCTTGCAGTTTTGCGCCTTGTTCTTTCAGTTCGTGAGACAGCCCTTCTGTAAATGCACTTACATAGAATTTCGTAGCGCAATACGTAACAGCATCAGCAACAATTGTGTATCCGCCGCCCGATGAAACGTTAATAAGCTGTGTTCCGTCAACCATTGAATAATCTCGAACGAAAAGAGAAGAGAGTATTGTTAGTGCTTCTATATTGACATGCAACATCGTCTCGATTTTATTTAAATTTTGTTCAGCAATTGAGGCGAAATTACCAAAACCTGCGTTGTTAATCCACGTTTCAATTTGAAAAGATTGTAGGCTTTCATAAAGTTTATAAACATCTTCAGTAACAGATAAATCAGTTTTTCGAATGACAACATCCAATTCTGGATGCATTTCGTTAATTTTCAATTTTAATTCGTTTAATTCTTCTTGTCTTCGAGCTACAAGTACTAAATTTTTTCCGCGAGATGCAAATGCTAAAGCTGCTTCATAACCAATTCCGGAACTTGCGCCAGTAATAACAGTGTATTTCATATAAAATCCCCCTAAATTCAAATTCATTTATGGTTAGATTGTATTTGTTAGAGTATACTCTAAGTCAAACGTTTTTTATAAATTTGATACGGTTATAAAATATATGAGGGTAAGCATGTGAAGGGAGTTTTAGTATGTACACAATTAGCGAGGTAGCAAAATTATTAGGCGTGAGCACACATACACTACGTTATTATGAAAAGGAAAATATATTAATTGCAAATCGTGATACAAATGGAAATCGACTTTACGAAGAGTCACATATAAAGTGGTTGCAGTTTGTAATGAAATTAAAACAAACGCAAATGCCAATAGCGAAAATAAGAGAATACGCTAGATTATATACAGAAGGGGAGCATACAACAGAAGCTCGTTTACAGCTCCTAGAAGATCATAGGAAATCTATTCAGATTCAAAGAGAAAACTTAGAAGTTACAGAGAAGATGCTCGAGAATAAAATTAGTGCATACAAAAGCTCATTGGAAAATAAATAGATGTTGTTATGTGATGAAAAATGGATTTGATCTATGAGTATTTCATCATAAGTGTGCGGACAAATAAAAAAGAGCAGCTAGCAAAAGCTAACTGCTCCATTCAAGGGATCTCTCCAAGGGGGAGTGGAGAAAATATTATGTTACTAGCAGTATTGACAGATTATTGAGAAATATACAAATCAGATGAAAGAAATTTTAAATAAACTTTCGGCATTGACAGTTTTTAAAATGTTCATGTACAATATATATGAATGACATTCAGTCATTTTTATGTGCCAGGATGCAGTTAGCTTAGAAGTGGAACAAATACAATGGTAAATGAGGATGATAGTTGTTTTTATATAGTATTGATGAAAGAGTATATTTTTTTAAAACAAAATGACTGATAGTCAGTCATAAGAGGTGAGAGGTATGAAAAATAGAGCTTGGTTATATGTCATATTAACATGTATCTTTGAAATTTTTTGGGTGTTTGGTTTTAATACGGCTAATACTTGGTGGCATTGGATTATTATTTTAGGAGTTATTGCTATTGATTTTCACTTCCTTTCTAAAGCGTGTGAACATCTTGCAACAGGGACTGTATATGCTGTTTTCGCCGGAGCTGGTACGGTAGGTACTTTCTTAATGGATGTATTTCTTTTCGGTGGAAGTTTCAGCGCAGGCAAACTATTCTTCATTCTTATGGTAGTAGCCGGCGTTATCGGTTTAAAGCTAGCTGATAATAAAGAAGAAACTGTGGAAGGAGCTGCTTAAAAATGGGTTGGTTTTTCGTATTTTGTGCTGCAATTAGTGAAATAGTCGGTGTGATAGGACTTAAAATGTATAGTAAAGATAAGACATTGGCCAATGGTGCGATTTATATAGGCGGGTTTGCTACATCCTTCGCATTTTTGTATACTTCCTTCTTATTTTTACAAGTAAGTGTCGCGTATGCGGTTTGGATTGGTATCGGAACAGCAGGTGCAGTTTTGTTAAACATGTTCTTGTTTGGTGAGTCGAAAAGTAAAGCGCGTATCATTAGTGTGTTTCTTATTGTATGTGGAGTGACAGGATTAAAGGCACTTTCTTAAAGATATATTGTATTTTTATCTCCTAATTGTTTATTAGGAGATTTTATTATAAAAAAATGATTTCCTCTTAGAGTTCACTATCATTGACAGTACAATCGATTATCTTATAAAATGAGTGACAGTCATTCAATATGCGTGTGAAAGGGTTTAGATGATGAATAAAAAAGAGAAAATTGTCTATGCAGCGATTGAAGTGTTTCAGGAAAAGGGCGTCGAAAAAACGAAGATTTCTGATATCGTGAAATTAGCTGGCATTGCGCAAGGAACTTTCTATTTATATTTTCCTTCTAAGCTATCTGTTATGCCTGCAATAGCAGAAGTGATGGTTGAAAAGATGATACTTGCAGTGAAAGAGAAAGTACAAAAAGATGTACCTTTTTCAAATAAAGTGGCACAAGTAATCGATGCAGTGTTTCACTTTATAGAGGAATACCGTGAAATACAAGCTTTAATGTATGCGGGTCTTGCATCTACAGAACATATAAAAGAGTGGGAAGCTGTGTATGAGCCTCTTTATATGTGGTTAAGCGAATTTTTAAGTGAGGCGAAAGAAGCTGGTGAAATTCGTGATTCGGTTCACGCAGAACGAACAGCGAAGTTATTTATCGCTCTTGTTGAATCAGCAGCGGAACAAGTTTATTTATATGATCATAAAGATGATGAGCAAGTGGATTTGCAAAAGGCAGAAGTACTAGATTTTTTAACACATGCACTACATATAAAGAAGTAGTAAGATGAACCTGTCTGAAAAGGTAGGTTCATTTTTGAGGAAAACTGAATGATAGTCATTCACCTAATGCTTATGTATGTGTAGAAGGATAGAGTGAAATTCTAATGAGTGGAGGCATCTTCACTCATTACTAGCCCGCAAAGAGCAGGATAAAGAAAAAGCTTCTTGGGTATTATTTTTTGAGAGGAACTTACGGGAAGAGGTGTTAAAAAGTGAAGAAACCGATAAAAGAACAAAAGATGGTATTGGTCATTCTTTTGAGTAATATATTTATCGCTTTTCTAGGGATTGGATTAATCATTCCGGTTATGCCATCCTTTATGAATGATATGCATTTAACAGGGAAGACGATGGGCTATCTCGTTGCAGTGTTTGCAATGGCACAGCTCATTACTTCACCTATTACAGGCCGATGGGTTGATCTTTACGGTAGGAAGAAAATGATAATCATTGGATTATTTATTTTTGGTGTTTCAGAGCTTCTTTTTGGATTAGGAAAAGATGTGTGGATGCTTTATGTGGCAAGGGTATTAGGCGGAATTAGTGCTGCTTTTATTATGCCTGGTGTTACGGCATATGTTGCGGATATTACATCTATTCAGGAACGTCCAAAGGCGATGGGATACTTATCTGCGGCTATTAGTACTGGATTCATTATAGGGCCTGGAATCGGCGGATTTATTGCAGAATACGGTATACGTGTGCCGTTTTTCGTTGCAGCAGCAATTGCTTTTATAGCATGTGTGATTTCAATCTTTATTTTAAAAGAACCGTTAACGAAAGAAGAACTTGCAGAGATTTCTTCTAATACGAAAGAATCAAGTTTTATTGGTGATTTAAAGAAATCATTACATCCAATGTATGCAATTGCATTTATTATCGTATTTGTACTCGCATTCGGATTATCGGCGTATGAAACTGTGTTTAGCTTATTCTCAGATCATAAATTTGGTTTCTCGCCGAAAGATATTGCAGCAATTATTACAATCAGTTCAATCTTTGGGGTAGTTGTGCAAGTGTTTATGTTTGGCAAATTGGTAGACATGTTCGGTGAGAAAGTATTAATTCAAATATGTTTAATTGTAGGTGCAGTATTAGCATTCGTCTCAACTGTAGTCTTTAATTATTGGATTGTACTTCTCGTTACTTGCTTCATTTTCTTAGCATTTGATTTACTTCGTCCAGCTTTAACGACGTTTTTATCAAAAGCAGCTGGAAAAGAGCAAGGATTCGTTGCTGGAATGAACTCGACTTATACGAGTTTAGGAAATATCGCAGGACCAGCGATGGGCGGAATATTATTTGATATGAATATTCATTATCCATATGCATTTTCAGGAGTTGTTTTAATAGTTGGTCTCGGCATTACATTTATGTGGAGAGAGAAACAGTTGGCTGAGAGTTTTGCGAAGTAATAAAACCCCTTACGACGGTAAGGGGTTTTTGTTTTATAAGCTTAATCCAAACCGTTTTAATTCAATAAAAATCCCCTCTAATTGCTTTCCTTTATCCGTTAATGTGTACTCTACACGAGGCGGAACTTCTGGATATACTTTTCTCGTTATAATGCCTTGAGACTCTAATTCTTTTAGTCGAAGCGATAATGTTTTTGGACTAATACCATTCATTGATTTTTGTAAATCACTAAAGCGTAATGTTCCTTCGATAAGAAGATCACGAATGATTAAAAACGTCCATTTTGTACGAATTACATCAAGCGTTTTAGCGATAGGACAAGGTATGCCAGGTAAACCTTTCGTTAATTCAACTGGATCTATATTGTTCATGGAACTAGCCTCCATAAAATTTTTTTGGATGAATTTGCTTTATAGTATCACAAAACTATACTTTTGGTAACTATATGAAAAAAATATCACTACTTCCATAAATGAAGTTAGTGCATATACAATAGCAATACGAAACATAAAGGATTTATATGAGGAGGTGGTGATTTCCATGGGGATAAAAAAGTTATTTGGATTCCTTAGTTTGTTTGTTATTTGTATTGTGCTTGTAGCATGTGGTGTGGAACAAAAAACTGAAGTCCAGTTATTAAAAGAAATGCCAAGGCCAAAAGCAATGACAATTGATCCCTCACTAAGTAAAAAAGAAGCGACAGAAATGGTTCATGCGGCGCAGCGTTTTTATGCATTTTGGGATACAGGTAAGGAGGAACTTATTCCGCAGACTGTTACTGAAAAATTTTTCGATAATACATTGCCGAAAGGGCGACCACAAGGCATTGAAGGATTAAAGTTTGCAGCGCAAAATTTTCGTAAAGTTGTGCCTGATATACATTGCGAGATTGAAGACTTATTGGTTGTTGGTGATAAAGTAACAGCCCGTCTTTCTTTTACAGGAACGCATAATGGTAAGAAAATTAATTTTTTTGCAATTGATATTTTACATGTGAAAGACGGAAAGATAACGGAAGATTGGCATTTAGAAGATAATCTTACACTACAGCAGCAACTCGGCTTAATAGCCGAAGAGTAGATCATATAGGGGAGAGAAAAACGATGAAAAATATATTTATTATAAATGGACATGAAAAATATGGTACAAAGGAAGGACGATTAAATAGAACGTTAGTAGATTATATGGTTACTGTATTAGGCGAGAATCATCATGTGAAAACAACAACGATTCAAGATGGTTACAATATTAAAGAAGAACAAGATAAGTTTTTATGGGCCGATGTTGTTATTTATCAAACACCGATTTATTGGTTTAGTGTACCGGGCTTATTTAAAACGTATATGGATGAAGTATATGAATATGGTTTGTTCTTTAAAGGTGCAGATGAATATGGAACAGGTGGTTTATTAAAAGAGAAAGAGTATATGTTCTCTACAACTTGGAATGCACCTGAAAAAGCATTTGGAGATAAGACGAAGTTCTTTGAAGGAGAAAGTTTAGAATCAGCGCTTAGTCATTTACACCGCGTGCAAAAGTTTCTCGGTATGAGTCCGTTAAAGAGTTTTGCTTGTTATGATGTGGTGAAGAATCCGGATATAGAACAATATTTATTGAACTTGAAAGATCACTTAGATAGAGTAATTAAATAATAGTTTATATTTGTATGTGAAGAAGGTACTACTAAGGATGTAGTACCTTCTCCTTTTATAAAAACTCACACTTTAATGCGTGGATGGCTGTATCCATAACTTCGCAAAATTTGCCCAACCAAATGAATCAATTGTTACGTTTTTTAAAGAAGGAGGATATGTTTTTCTTTTTAAAACGTGATAGTTAAATAAAATGATGTGTTCTGCTTGTAAAAACTCTTCAATCTCATACATGAGTTCATAACGCTTTTCTTTATTTTCTTCTAGTAAAAATGTATCTAGTAAACAGTTAATTTGTTTTTCGTAGTGCGGGTCCATGAACCGATTTACGAAGCAACTTTTATTTTTAAATACATTTAAGAATGCAATTTCATGATTGGCAGCAAAGACTTCTCCCATGAAAATAATATCAGCATGTTTATCAATAGAGCGATCCATATAATCTGAAACGGGAAATGGATGAAGCTCTACTTGTATACCTAAACTTTCACATCGTTCTTTTAAGAAATATGCATCATTTGCACTATCTTTAAATGCGAAGAAGTAAATATGTATCGTTTCTCCATTATATGTACTCTTTTTCAAATACTCTTTTGCTTTTTCTAAAGAGTAGGATCTTCTTGTTGCAAGGCGGCTTCTATCAGGGAAGAAGCTTGATGCAGCAATTGTTCGTCTACCCTCTATGCTACGAAGTATCGTTTCAACATCATATAGTTCTCTCCAAGCCTTTCGAAAGTAAATATCGTGATGAGGACCAGGTTTTGTAAAGTTGAAGCTAGCATAAATACAACCTATTTCTTCTATTTGTATATCATGCCTTTCATTTTCCTCTTCGTTTGGTAGTTCATAATCAGCATCTATTTGCACATGGTCAGGAATACCCCAAAATTCAATACGGTCTAATAATGCGCGCTCTTTAAAATAATGAGTGAACGCTTCGAGTACGATATTATCTTCAGAGTAATGAGCAAGTTTGAAAGGTCCAGTACCTATATAATGATGATTTTGAATACTCGTATCACGCGGTAAAATTGCGAGTTGCATGGAACTTACATAGTGTAAGAAAAATAAATTTGGTTTTGCTAAATGAAATCGAATTTGCAGTGGTGATGGCGTTTCAATTTGAACAATTTCTTCTGTTAACCATTCGAAAGGAGAGTGAACCTCTTTTAGTCTTTCAAATGAAAATTGTACATCTTTAGAAGTTAAAACTGTTTCGTTATGAAAATATACATCCTTTCGTAAATAAAAAGTCCACGTAAGCCCGTCTTCACTTAATTCCCACGTATGCGCAATGTGTGGTTCCATTTTTTCAGTAACATCGTTATAGACGACTAACGTATCAAAAATTTGACTCGTAAGATGGCTCTCTGTAGTTACAGCCACAAAAGCCGGATCTAATGGGAATATCTTTCTCGATATAGGAATCTTTAATATGTCGTACATATCATTTGAAGGTTCGTATCCAAAATGATGATGTAGTTTGTTTTCTATCTTTTTTTGAAGTGCAGGGGGTAGGGGTTCTTTTAAAAGAAGAAAAACATCCTTTAATTTTTCTTGCGCTAACAGGTCATCTGTATAGGACTCAATCGCTTCTACGAAATTATGTATAAATAGAATTTCCGTTTTATTTCCGCGGCCTCGCCCTGGAGTCCAGCTAATTAATTGCTCCTCGCTCATTTTCTTTAATAAAATCTTTACGTTTTTCGTACTGCAATATAAAACATCCGCTAATTCTTGTAAGCTATTTCGCATATGTTGTTGATCTTGTGCATGTAGTCTTAGTCTAATGTAATAGTCCATAATTTTCATATATACACTTCCTTCTATCATAAAAGGGGAAACTCTTTAGAATATTCTAACCTTTTTCTTCCTTTTTTTCAAAGTAAAATAAGTAAGCATAAGGAGGGGGAAACAATGGGATTTGGGAGTATGCATCGAAATATAAAAATTAGAATTCTAACTTCGTTTTTAACACGTACTGTGTCCACGATGATTTTTCCATTTATGGCGATTTATTTTTCAATAAAGTTAGGTAGTGCGATTGCTGGTGCTTTACTACTCATTAATGTCGTAGCTTCATTAGTAATTGGTTTATACGGTGGATATGTTGGAGACCGGCTTGGGCGTAAAAAGGTTATGATTATCGGTCAAAGTATACAAGTCATTTCCATTGCTTGTATGGGAGTTGCGAATTCGGATTATGTAGATTCACCGTGGTTAACATTTATCTTTATGCTAGTGAATAGTTTAGGATCTGGACTTATGAATCCTGCGACAGAGGCGATGTTAATTGATGTGAGTACACCTGAAAATCGAAAAGTAATGTATAGCATTAATTATTGGGCTATTAATTTATCCATTGCGATTGGAGCAATATTTGGTGGGTTACTATTTGAAAACTATAGATTGCAATTGTTTATCGTATTAACGCTTGTTGCAATTATTACTTTATATGTGATGGCTGTGTATATGGAAGAAGTGTATGTAGCACGAAAAACGGTGGAGAAGAAAAATGTATTAAAAGGTATGGCAGATAGTTATAAAGTCGTGATGAAAGATAAAGCATTTTTAATTTTTTGTGCAGCGAGTATATGTACATTGTCTTTAGAGTTTCAAATTAATAATTATTTAGGTGTTCGCTTGCAGAAGGAATTTGAAACGGTACACTTTTTATTCGGGAATGGTATTACGTTTGATTTAACAGGGATTCGCATGCTGAGCTGGATTTCTGCAGAGAATACAATTTTAGTTGTGTTATGTTCAGCACTTCTTATTAAAATGCTGAAAAGCTTCAACGATTTGAAAATCTTATATGTAGGTTTATTCATTTATACAATTGGATTTACAATACTCGGAACGAGCAATAGCTTATGGATTTTATTAATTGCAGGGCTTTTCCAAACGGTAGGTGAGATGATGTATGTGCCAGTGCGTCAATCTATTATGGCAGATATGGTGCCAAATGAGGCAAGAGGTTCTTATATGGCGATTAACGGAATGGTCTTTCAAGTGGCAAAAATGAACGGGGCATTAGGTGTTATGCTAGGTTCATTTATTGCATCTTGGGGCATGAGTGCTCTGTACTTTATCGTTGGTATGAGCAGTATTTTTCTATTTATGAAGGCGATAGGGAAAGAGAAGTATGAGGATGAGAGAAATGTTTCTCAAATTGGATGAAACTATATAAAAGCGAACCAGCTATACTGGGATTCGCTTTTTATATAATTTTTAGAACGGATCAACTTCAGCTAAATTTGGAGTGGTATTCGGCTGTAGCAAAAGATTTTTTAATGTGCCTACTTCAGAAAGCGCTACTAATATGTAGCCACTAATCAGTACAATTAGCCCAATAACGCGTAACGTTTGTAAGCTCACTTCATTATTATTTGTTTCCGTTGGATTTGGGGGCGTTGAAGGTGGATTGTTATTCATAAATAAGGCTCCCATCTTTTGTATTTATATATGTGCGAAATCATTATTTAACTTATGGATAGGAATTATATAGTCATTTTCACTATATGAGAACTGCCTATGAAAAGTGATAAGGAATTTTTGGGCGAGAAAAGGGGGGAATCCAAAAGATTATTAAAACTGAACTTTTGGATTCCCCTCTTTTTATTTATCTTGCTATTTGTGGTGGTCGGATTGCCTGTAAACGACCAGTTGGTGAGGGCTAATTAATCAGTAGGGGATGAATAAAACCCCAATGATTAACTATTTTCATGTAAATAAAAGGAGGTTAGTTATCCTAATATACGCAACGATTCTTCAATAAACGCTGGGATGTCCTCTGGCTGTCTACTTGTTACTAGCTGATTTTGACATACGACAACCTCTTTGTCATGAAAGTTCCCGCCGGCATTTTTCAAATCGACTTCAATAGATTTATATCCAGTGACATCACGTCCTTCAAGTGTTTGTGCAGTGATGAGTAGCTGAGGTCCGTGACAAATAGCGAAAACAGGTTTTTCCGCATCCATAAATGCTTTACTAAAGCGAACAAAACGTTCATCTGCACGAAGTATATCTGGAGAAAATCCACCCGGTATGAAGAGGGCATCAAAGTTCTCTGGAGAAACATCATCAATACTTTTATCAATCACGACTTCACTTTTTCCTTGCTTACCGTGTACTGTTTTCCCTTTTTCCATTTCAATAGTTGTTAATTCATATCCCTTTTGTTTAAAAGCTTCTACTGGCTCTGTGTATTCTGTATCCTCGAAATAATCCGTTATTACAATAGCAATTTTTTTACTCATTCTAATCCGCTCCTTATATTATCGGTTCCAGAATCTTCCTTGGGCAATGCCTTCTATAAATGATTCAATTGAAGTGTTTGTTAAGTTGTAAACTCCTGCTCCATCCAGTTTAATCTTACTATGGTCCAAAGCATGAGGATTACTAAGGACATGAGCTATCGGTTTAAAATGTTTAAAAGTAGTTTCTGCAAATTCTAAAACAGGGGGTTGAATGACAGACTCACTACTAAACACTAATACTGCATCAAAAAGGGAGGAGTCTGTTGTTGTATAAGTATCAGTTACTTTAATGGAATCATTGAACTGATAAATTTTATTATCTATGATGCTATAGTTAATTCGGTGTTGTACAAAAGCTTGAATCCATTCGGACAGAAGTGAGACGCTTGGGTCACCATTTAATAGAATTGCAACATTTTTGGAATCAGATTTAAAAATAGTATTGGACATACTTAGTGCAGGTGATTTTGCATCTGAATTTACTTCGTGATTTTCCTTAGGTAAAGGAGCTCCAATAATGTTAGCGACTTCTTGTGCTAATTGACGATCGACGTGGTTTAGGAGAGCAATTACATTTGCCTTCACCATGTCTGATTTACACTTCCCAACTTCAAAGCAAAAAGCTTCTTTTATGTGCTGCTTTTCAATAGGGCTCATACTATTGTAGAAAAGTTTAGCCTGAGAATAAAAGTTAAGAAAGCTTTTACTGCGACCTCTAATTTTATGCCCATCAATCTTTTCTTGATAATGTTCATATCCTCCTTGTTCGGCTTGGACGGTTGCAGGTTGATTGTTATTTAATCCATTAGGATGATAGCTTGTTTGACCGCGATGAATCTGCATTTGATGCATACCATCACGTTGATTATTATGAAAAGGACATACGGGCTGATTGATAGGGATTTGATGGAAATTAGGGCCCCCTAAACGAGATAATTGTGTATCTGTATAGGAGAATAATCTTCCTTGCAGAAGAGGGTCATTTGAAAAATCAATACCTGGTACGACATGACCAGGGTGAAAAGCTACCTGCTCTGTTTCAGCAAAGAAGTTATCAACATTTTTGTTCAATGTCATTTTACCAACTAATTTTACGGGAACTTCTTCTTCTGGCCATAATTTCGTTGGATCTAAAATATCAAAATCAAATTTATGTTCATCTTCTTCTGGAATTAATTGTAATCCAAGCTCCCATTCAGGATAATCCCCTTTTTCAATTGCTTCGTATAAATCTTGACGATGAAAATCAGGATTTTTCCCAGCAATCCTTTGAGCTTCATCCCATACTAATGAATGAACCCCGAGGGTAGGTTTCCAGTGAAACTTTACGAAATGGGCTTTTCCTGCTGCGTTAATGAGTCGAAATGTGTGAACTCCAAAACCTTCCATCATTCGTAAACTACGCGGAATAGCTCGGTCGCTCATTTGCCACATGACCATATGAGTGGACTCAGGATTATGCGCAACAAAGTCCCAAAAGGTATCATGAGCGCTAGCTCCTTGAGGAATATCATTATGTGGTTCTGGTTTAACTGCATGGACAAAATCAGGAAATTTAATAGCATCTTGGATAAAGAATACTGGCATATTATTACCCACTAAATCATAGTTTCCTTCATCTGTATAAAATTTTGTGGCGAATCCGCGTACATCTCTTACTGTGTCGTTGGATCCTTTAGAACCTTGAACGGTTGAGAACCGTACAAATACAGGTGTTTTCTTTGAAGGATTAGTAAGAAAATCTGCTTTCGTATATGTTTCTAAAGATTTATAAAGCTGAAAATAACCATGAGCGCCAACCCCGCGTGCATGAACAATCCTTTCGGGAATTCGTTCGTGATCAAAATGGGTCATTTTCTCGCGAAAGTGGAAATCCTCCATTAAGGTTGGGCCTCTTAAGCCCATCTTTAAAGAAAATTCATCTTCAGCTATTTTTACTCCTTGGTTTGTTGTTAAAGCATGTTTGCATTGATTGTCAGTAACGTGATGCTTCAATTGTTCCGTTTTTTTATTCACAATATAGGCCCCTCCTTTACTTTGTTAATTTAATAGATACCCTTTTTATTAGTATGTAAACATGTATTATGATTTTTGTATGTAAAAATCATAATTAACCCCTAAAACATCAAGGGGAAGAAAGGGAGTTTGTATAGCACTCTATGCTTAAGAAAAACAGGAGTAACATACCTAAAGTTTTTAATTAAGTATGAACGATAGGTTTAACATTAAAAAATAAAAAAGCCAAGGAGAAAATTTATTTTCTCCTTGGCTTTTAAGATAATTCTTTTCGTTAAAATGCGGAAATTCTTTGCTTCGTTTTTGGTACAATAATAAATTTGATCCAGAGTAACCCGACAATCATAATGATAAGGCTATGTAAAAATTGACCTGTAGCAATGAGTATAACAATTGAAAATACAATGAGTTGAATACTTGGCAATATAAAGATTAAGCGAAGAAATTGCTTCATCCTTTCTTCAGTATGGGTTGGATATAATGCTACAATAATATTTCCCGAAAAATATTTCCATAGTGAACGAAGCTGCATAGAGATCATATATAAAACGATGTAAGCGATAGCGCCTTTTACGTATATATTTGGTATGAAATATAAGGCGAAAGCACCGATTAATCCTAAGCGAATATATATACCGAAATAATCATTTCCACGTAAAAATGCTAGTGTATGTAAGTAGAAGAAAGTTGCTCGTTTTTTATGTAATAAAGGTTCAATCCAATTTGTAAGCCATTTTCTTTTATTTACTTGTTTATTCAGTTGCGGAACATCTGTGAAAATGCTAGCAAATTGATAAAAACGAACGTTCATTTTTTCTTCTTGCTTGATTATGTAATCCCACGGTATTCGTTTTGTAGGCTGTTTTTTCGTATATAGAAGTAGGAAAGCAAGTAGTAAGAGTAGTCCGCCCAATATGAGAACATTTGCGGAATAAAACAGCATGTAAATGATTAGGGCGTTACAAGTAATACAAATGATTAGCCATATATTTTTTTCGTGACTATCACGCCACATCCAATGTATGTACATGTTCCAGGCTTTCGTAATCATTAACACGATAAAGATTGTACATAAAAAAGGTACCGTTAATTGTAATGATTGCATAGCAAGTGGAACGAGAATAAGGAACGTAAATAACAATGGGAAAAGCTGAATGATGTAATTGTATAGAAGAGATTTTTTGAAATAAGATGTTAATTTCTCTTCTAGTGCTAGTAAATAGACAGCATCAGGTTTTTGAATAAATGTACGGATAGGGCATCTCGTTATAATGAATGTAAGTACAATCGTTATAATTATTAAAGATATTCCTTTAGAAGGAGATGCTTTTAGAAACTGAGCATAATAATATGCACCAACGCATGAAATAAAGATAAAGCTATATAGTAAACCGTTAATCATACGTGCAAAGTATGTAATGATATTTTGAATATGTTGTTGGAAGCGACTGCTCCATAGCGATTCGATTGACATGTTTTTCACCTCTTTGTTCTATTATATATGTTTTACAAAAGAAAAAACGAGCAAATTGCGTTATGCAACTTGCCCGTTTTTCTTTTCGTTATTTTTTTTCTGATCACGATTCATTAATGGATAGAAAGCAAATCCGATTACGAATAAACCAATTCCGAGAAGGAACGTTTTTATATCGGATGCGCCCGTTTTAATAACCCATAGTGCGTAGCAAAGTGCGATAACTGCGACTATGCCATCTGTAATTCTTGCCCGCATTTCATTTTTATATGTTTCACCAGTTGCGACTAGTTTTAACTGGAAGATTGGTGAAACGAGATATGGAATGAGGTAGGCCAGTGTTGATACGGTAATAACGAATGTATAAGCTTCCGCAATGGTTCCTGATAATGTTGAGAATAGGAATACTTGCGACATAATGTTTGTTAATCGTAATGAGTAAATTGGACTTCCTTTTTTATTTGTTTTCGTGAAGAAGGAAGGGAAGAAACCTTCTTTTGCTGCTTGATAAGGTACTTCTGAGCTTAATAAAATCCAGCCTAAGATAGAACCGAACAGGGAAGTAAGAGCAAGTAATGCCATCAGTTTCCCGCCGCCGTGCCCCATTGCAGCGTTTAGTGCATCTGCTAATGGACGTTCAGAAGCTTGTAATTTATCAACATGAAGTACACCCATTGTTAAAATTGTGATTCCTAAGTAGATGGCAACTGTAATAAGTAATCCCGCAACTGTTGCGCGTTTTACCGTTTTTGGAGAAACAGCACGGTTTGATAAAAGAACAGCTGATTCAATTCCGATAAACGCCCAAAGTGTTGTAAGAGCAGCTAAATTCACTTGTGAAAGAAGACCGTGTGATGCCCCTGATTTATCAATCATCGGTGTATACCATTGTCCAAATTTAGAAGCTTCGAATGCAAATAACGTAACGACGATGAATAAAAGGAATCCAGTTACTTTCGTTGTTGTTGCTAAGAAGTTTAGTTTTCCAGCTCCGCTTACACCGTTTGTTAATATAATATGAGTTCCCCAAAGTAAGATGGAACAAATCGTAAATGTAATTAGTTTTCCGACTTCTACGTTAAACGAACCGATTGAAAATAGTAGTCGCGTATCTTTCATAATTGGGAAGAAGAGTGATAAATATCCCGCAAATGATGTAATGATGGCAACGTTACTTGCCCAGTTTGCAACCCAATATCCCCATACCATACTGAAGCCAGCCATTTTTTTCTTTTTTGGTGTTGAGAATAAAGCATATGCATGACTTTGTGGCCCTGTCGTTAAATCAGGACGACGAATTGCTAAATTACCGAAAACAAGAGCTAGCATTAAAACACCAAACCCTGTAGTTAACCAAGCTAAAGTGACACCGAGTGGGCTTGCTGTTTGTGCCAACGTACTTGGCACCATGAAAATACCAGCGCCAACCATGTTACCGACAACGAAAGCTGTTAGTACCCAAAAGCCCCATTTTTTTTGTTGCATAGAAAATACCTCCAAAGTTAGTATAACCAAGTCAAGCGAGGAGATATGTATGTCTTCCTGAGTCAGGAAGAGAAGTCCCAAACAAAACAAAAAAAGCACGTAATTTGCCGCTACATGCTTTCTATCTTATAAGAAACCCACGACATACCTCTCGATAGCTCTCCACAAACGAAACGTTTGTGACAGTTCTGCACTTATTAAATGCAGACCCAGCAAGCGTGCATGGTGGACACGACTTACTTCGGCAACCATTCCTTTCTCATTCCTTCATCAATGCCACTACATCTCCTGAAATGATACTCTTAATGATTGCAACCTCTACCTCACCGAGATACGAATGAGGATTTAAATATTAAATTAACGTCTTTAAGAGTAACAAATGTATTTTTATACGTCAATGGATATAGTAATAATCAGATTATAGAGAAGAGTTTGTGATTAAAAGTAAGAGGGATTGTTATGTGATATTTGAATTTTCGTAATATAATACATGTTATTAGCGCTAGATGATTGAAAAGGGGATGAAGTAAATGTCTGTATGTCATAAACATTCAGTAATAGGTGTGCTAGATTCGGGAGTTGGAGGATTAACAGTTGCGAGCGAAATTATAAGACAATTGCCTAAAGAAAGCATTTATTATATTGGTGATAATAAGCGTTGTCCGTATGGGCCAAGAAGTGTAGAGGAGGTGCAATCTTTCGTATTTGAAATGGTTGAGTTCCTCAAACAGTTTCCATTAAAAGCGCTAGTCGTAGCATGTAATACTGCTGCAGCTGCTGCATTGAATGCGCTGCAAGAAGCACTTTCCATTCCAGTTATTGGCGTTATACATCCAGGAGCAAGAGCGGCAATTAAAGTTACAAAGAAAGGGGAAATCGGGGTAATTGGAACTGTAGGTACGATAAAATCTAATATGTATGAAAAAGCATTACACGAGCTGGATACATATTTGGAAGTGCATAGCTATGCTTGCCCGACTTTAGCCACAGTTGTAGAAAATCAATTAGAAGATACAGCATATGTCACGCAGCAAGTGAAACAAGCTTTACTTCCATTAACGAAAGAAGATATAGATACGTTAATTCTTGGATGTACGCATTATCCACTTTTAGAGTCCTATATAAAAAAGGAACTAGGAGAAGACATAACGATTATTAGTTCTGCAGAAGAAACAGCGATAGAGTTAAGTACCATTTTACAGCACAAAGGAATTTTGTCTGACAATCTGAATCCGAAGCATCGCTTTTTTACAACGGGATCTGTTTTATCATTTGAACATATCGCTGAGCGATGGCTAGGGTATCAAATTTCTGTAGAATGTGTACATTTGCCTATGAAAAATGCGTGTATACATAATTAAGATTTAGTAAATTACTTTTTTAATAAATGAGGTTCGTTTCATAAGAAGGAAAGAATAAGCTTTTAATTGAAGTGTTTAAGGGCAGTTCAATTAAAGGGGAGATTGGATTATGGAATTATTAAGATCTCAATTATTTGCTTTAGAGTATATTTCAAAATATGCAGAGAACGAAAAACGTGGGGCTAAAGCAACGATTAATCATATACTTAAAATGTCTAATATTACAGATGAAATATTTGAAGAAGCTGTCGCTAATTTAAAATCTCATGCAAGGATTGCTTTACACTTTCATCCAGACAGACTAGATTCGAATATGAAAAGTGTTGCTGAAGCACTGTTTGAGCAAGGAGTATATAAAAGTCAGTTTGAAACATTGCTATCTAATGGAAGCGTATCTGCTTACCCTGGTGGTGAACGTGACCTTTGGGAAAAAAGAATATTTGGAGGAGCATATCAATTAGAAGGCGTAACAAATAATCAACGGCCAAAATATGGAGCGCTAAATTTAATGTTACATCCAGATGGGCCGGCTCCGCGTTTTGGTTCCTGTTATTTTCTCTTATCTCCAAAAGTTTCTTCGCGCTCTACATATACGTATTTAGATTCGCATCAAGATCCGAAAGAAAAGGGGACTTATGAGGAGTTTGATATGATTTTAGCTGCTCTTTTGGAAGAGACATTTGTAAGAGATTTTGCAATTGGTGAAGGAAATTTGACTCCAACAATATTAATTAATCATTTACTGGCTAACCTGAAAAGGCCGTTTATAGATGTAGTAAGCAAAGAGCCAGCCCGTAATCTTAATCATTATATTGAAGCGCAGATTCATGGAGAGATTTCTCTTAAAGAAGACGTGGAGGTGCTTGTTGCAGATCCTTCATTTAAGGGTACGGATGTAGGAAGAGTTTTAGAAGAAATTTGCCTGAAGTATGCGATTGATTTGTATTGGCACATCGGTTTTGTACTTGCGGTAGACGAAGTTCCGATGGATTTTAGAGGTTCAAAAATGCCATCTTTAGCAAGACGTATTGCACGGAATCATTGCATCGATGCAAATATAATTGGCTCTGCTGTAGTGGATTTGAAACGCAATCCATTATCTTGGAGTGATCGTGGAACTTATGAAGAAGTGCTTCAGGAATTAAAATTATTATGGCATGTTTTAGTTCGATTTGGAAAATCAAATCGGAAGTAGAACGAAATACTCCGTTTTTCGGAAGTATTTATATAGAAAAGAAGCTGATCTAAAAATAGATCAGCTTCTTTTTATAAGATTAAACTAAGTTTAATACAGTTACTTTTTCACGTGTCATAGACTCAAGGCTCTTACGAATACCTTGTGCGCCCATACCTGAACCTTTTACACCGATGAATGGGAAGTGGTCAGGGCCGCGCTCTGTGCGTCCGTTAATTTGTACAGAACCAGTTTCGATTTTGTTAGCAATTGCAAATGCTTTGTTAATGTCTTTAGTGAAGACACTTGCTTGCAGACCGAACTCTGATTTGTTAGCAATTTCAATTGCTTGTTCATCTGAAGAAACACGGATGATTGGAAGGATTGGGCCGAATGGCTCTTCCCAAGCAACTTTCATCTCTTCTGTTACGTGATCGATTAATGTTGGGTAAATTAAGTTACGCTCACGTTTGTTACCGATAACGATTGTAGCACCTTTTTCTACAGCGTCGTCAACTAAACCTTGAACGAAGTCAGCAGACTTGTCGTCGATTAATGGAACGATTGTGCTATCTTGTTCTGGAGATCCAACTGATAGTTCAGCTACTTGCGCTTTTAATAAGCTAACAAGCTCGTCCGCTACGTTTTCGTGTACAAGTACACGTTTAATAGCTGTACAACGTTGACCAGAGTAAGAGAATGCACCGCTTACGATATGGTTTGCAGCATCTTGTAAGTCAGCATCTTCACGAACGATACCAGGATCTTTACCACCAAGTTCTAATACAAGTGGAATCATTGAAGCTTTTTTCGCTAAATGTTTACCTGTGTTTGTACCACCTGTGAACGATACCATATTGATGCCTTCGTGCTCTACTAAGTAGTCACCAATTACAGAACCGCGTCCTGTAGCTACGTTTACAAGACCTTTTGGAAGGCCAGCTTTATGAAGTGCTTCAACCATTTTAATACCACTAATTGCACCTTGAGTTGCTGGTTTGAAAATAACAGCGTTACCCATAATTAATGCTGGTGCAAGTTTTGCAGCAGATAAGTTTACTGGGTAGTTAAATGGTGCGATTGCTAATACAACACCAAGTGGTGCGCGTTGGATAATCGCAAGCTTAGATGTTGTACCGCCCGGGAAGCTATCGCCCATCATGCTTTCTCCGTGCATATGTAAAGCTTCTTCGATCGTGTAACGAATGAAGTCAGCTGTACGAACAACTTCTTTCTTCGCATCTTTATATCCTTTACCGACTTCTTTCATAATGATATCGGCAATTTCATCCTGCATATTTACGAGCTCATCAGCCCATTTATATAAGTATTTTGCGCGATCCTGTAGGGAAGCTTCGGCCCATGATTTTTGAGCTTCTTTTGCAGATGCAATTGCTTCATCTACTTCTCCGCGAGTAATTGCTTGTACTTGTCCAATTACTTCGTGTAAGTATGGAGATGGAATTTCGATTGTTTCTCCTGAAGAGCTTTCTCTCCATTCTCCGTTTAAATAAAATTTGTACGTATTGCTAGTTGTCATGATTAGTCCTCCTAAAATAGCAACTTGTAAGAGTGAGTATAAGGTGATTGTAGGGGGTTTGATAACATTTTTCAAATGAAATGTTTGTGAAAACGATTTCTTATTCTTTTTTTATTTTGTATGCCCTTTCTTACAGAACATTCCCTTATTTCAAAATGGTGTATCATATATTTTTATTTAAAGTGTGAAAAAATAATTGACAGAATACTCAATAAAGTTGTAAGATTATAAATGGAAAATAAATGAAAGGGGTGTGCGTAATGATTGTAATCGTAAATGTAATGGGCTTAGCTCTGTTAAATGGCAGAAAACATTCATATCATTACGCAACCCGTACGGATATATAGGGCATCTTTGTCTTATAAGAAGCGTACGTTGCGTATATCGTAACGTACGCTTTTATGCATTCCTGTGCATATCGTCAAGCGGCGGTATGCTTTTTTTTGTTTATTTTCCCTTGTTTAGTTCCGATAAAAAACTTTGGAAGGTGGAAAAATGTGATGAGATTGTATGGGTTACGAAATGTAAATGTGATAGGTCTGGATAGTGGATAAAGAAATGAGAGGTAAACGAGAACGAGAAGGGAGAGGTTACATTGTTATCAGTATTACTAAAGCTAAAATGGTTTTTTAGGGAGCACTGGAAGAGATATAGTATTGCCATTGGAGCTCTTTTAATTGTGAATATAGTTGAAGTGATTCCCCCGAAAGTGTTAGGGGTTACGATAGATAATATAAAAACAGGAACGTTATCGAACGAAGCTATTATACAGTCTATTCTTATTTTAATAGGGGTTACGATCGTTGGATATGGCCTCACTTTCGTATGGCAACATCAATTGTTTGGCGGTGCATTCGTACTTGAGAAAACGATGCGCTCTAAATTTATGGGGCATTTACTTAAGATGACGCCGACTTTTTATCAAAAAAATCGTACTGGTGATTTAATGGCGAGAGCGACAAATGATTTGAAAGCAATCGCTATGACAGCTGGTTTTGGTATATTAACGCTTGTGGATTCTAGTTTATATATGCTTACGATTGTCTTTATGATGGGATTTACAATTAGTTGGGAGCTTACATTTGCAGCGCTTATTCCGCTTCCAATTATGGCGTATGCGATGAATATATATGGAAAGAAATTGCATGAAAGATTTACCGTTGCGCAAGATGCGTTTGGTGATATGAACGATAAAGTGCTTGAATCAATCGCTGGTGTGCGTGTTATTCGTGCATATGTACAAGAGAATGCAGACGAGGAAAGATTTCATCATTTAGGAGATGACGTCTACGAAAAAAATATGAAGGTAGCAAAGATTGATGCATTATTCCAACCAACTGTGAAAATGCTTGTCGGTCTTAGTTATTTAATCGGCTTAGTGTACGGTGCATACCTTGTGTTCCAGTCAAAGGTGACGCTTGGTGAACTCGTTTCTTTTAACGTGTATTTAGGGATGATGATTTGGCCGATGTTTGCAATTGGGGAACTAATTAATGTTATGCAAAGAGGAAATGCTTCGCTTGACCGTGTGAATGAAACGTTAGCGTATGAGCCAGATGTAAAGAATCCGAAACATCCAAAGCTTGTGCAAGAGCCGGATTATATTCAGTTTGATGATGTGTCTTTCTCATATCCTTCATCAACTGAAGAAAATTTAAAAAAGGTTTCTTTCACATTAAAGCAAGGAGAAACGCTAGGGGTTGTCGGAAAAACAGGAAGCGGGAAAACGACGCTTGTACGTCAGCTTCTTCGCCAATATCCGCTTGGAGATGGAGATATTGCAGTTTCTGATGTGACATTAGATAAAATGACGAATGAAAATGTACTCGGCTGGATTGGTTATGTACCGCAGGAGCATATTTTGTTCTCAAAAACAGCGCGAGAAAATATTTTATTCGGAAATAGGGAAGCGACTGAAGAAGAACTAGAGAAAGCAATTGAAATTGCTGCGTTTAAAAAGGATTTAGAGTTTTTACCAGAAGGGTTAGAAACGCTCGTTGGAGAGAAAGGTGTTTCTTTATCAGGAGGGCAAAAACAAAGGATCTCGATTGCACGAGCTGTTATTCAAAATCCAGAAATTTTAATTTTGGATGATTCTTTATCAGCTGTAGATGCTCGTACGGAAGCAGCGATCATTGAAAATATAAGAACGGAAAGAAGCGGAAAGACGACGATTATTACGACGCATCGTTTATCTGCAGTGCAACATGCGGATTGGATTCTCGTTATGGATGAAGGTGCAGTTATAGAAGAAGGTACGCATGATCAGCTTATCCAGAGCGGAGGCTGGTATGCTGAACAGTTTGAAAGACAACAAGGTGAAAGTGAAAGTGCGGATAGTGGGGTGAAAATATGAGCGTTTCAAAACGATTGTTTCAATACGCGATGAAAGTGAAAGGGACGATTTTTGCTGCGATGTTAATGTTATTTATTTTCGTCATCGCAGAGCTTGCTGGTCCTTTCGTTGCTAAAACGATGATTGATGATCATATCGTCGGGATAGAGAAACCTTGGTATGAAACAGAACAGAGTGAAGAAGCTGTTTCGTATAATGGCGCTTTTTATAAGCGAAGTGATCGCTTTGAACAAGGCGAGACAAAAGGTAAAGAAGTACGTGTGATGCAAGTCGGTTTTCAATATTATTTTGTACCGAATAAAGTAAATGCGGAAGGGTCACGGACTGTAAAAGGGGATATGATTACCGTTCAAAATGGTAAGGCGGTGCAAGTTTATAAAGCGAAAGCATTAACAAAGGAAGAAGTATTTGCATTTTATAAGCCAGAAATAAACCGTCTATTATTACTTGGTGGTGGCTATTTCGCTTTATTAGTAGTCGTGTCATTATTTGCATACGGAAAGCAGTTCTTCTTGCAAAAGGCAGCGAACAAAATTATTCAAATTATGAGGGAAGATGTTTTTTCTCATATTCAAACGTTGCCAATTCGGTACTTTGATCATTTACCGGCGGGGAAAATTGTTTCGCGCGTGACGAATGATACAGAGGCCATTCGTGATTTATATGTAACGGTGCTGGCAACATTCGTTTCTAGTATCATCTATATTATTGGGATATTCGCTGCGTTATTTTTATTAGATGTGAAGCTCGCTTCATTATGTTTATTAATTATCCCAATTTTAATTGTTTGGGCGATTCTTTATAGAAAATACGCGTCTGTATACAATCATAAAATGCGCTCTCGTTTATCTGATATTAACGGAACAGTGAATGAATCCATTCAAGGGATGCCAATTATTCAAGCGTTCCGTCAAGAGCGTGAAACGAAAAAAGAATTTGAAGAATTAAATGGCGATTATTTTAAGTATCAAAATAAAATTTTGAATTTAAATGCAGCAACTTCTCATAATTTAGTATCCGTATTAAGAAATATCGCTTTCACAGGTGTGATTTGGTATTTCGGTGGCGCTTCATTAAGTGCTACAGGTATTATTTCACTTGGGGTACTGTATGCATTCGTCGATTATTTAACACGATTATTCTCGCCAATTACGAATATGGTGAACCAGCTTGCAAACTTAGAGCAAGCGCGCGTTGCATCAGAACGTGTCTTTGAATTGTTAGAGGAAAAAGGGGAACCGGTAGAAGAAGAACGTATGCCTCGTTTAAAAGGAAATGTAAAATTTGATAATGTATCATTTTCTTATAATGGAAAAGATGAAGTGTTAAAAAATATTTCTTTTGAAGCGAAACAAGGTGAGACAGTGGCACTTGTCGGTCATACTGGATCAGGAAAAAGTTCTATCATGAATGTACTCTTTCAATTTTATGAGTTTGAAAAAGGAAAGCTTACGATTGATGGTCACGATGTAAAAGAGATGCCGAAACAAGCAACCCGTGAACATATGGGAATCGTACTGCAAGACCCGTTTCTTTTTAGCGGGACGGTCGCTTCCAATGTAAGCTTAGAAAACGAAAAAATTTCAAAAGAGCGTATTATAAAAGCATTGCATGATGTTGGTGCTGAAAGATTTGCAAACAATATAAATGAAGAAATTACAGAAAAGGGAAGTACGCTTTCCACTGGAGAACGTCAGCTTATTTCGTTTGCTAGAGCACTCGCTTTTGATCCAGCTATCTTAATTTTAGATGAAGCAACGTCTAGTATTGATACAGAAACAGAGGCGATGATTCAACAAGCACTAGAAGTTGTAAAAAAAGGAAGAACGACATTTATTATCGCTCACCGCCTTTCAACGATTAAAAGCGCAGATCAAATTATTGTGCTCGATAGAGGGACGATTTTAGAAAAAGGGTCTCATGATGAACTCATGAAAAAGCGCGGGCGTTATTACGATATGTATAAAACGCAAATGGAAGGCAATCAGAGTGCTTAATATGCATGGAGGAGAACTTGTGATTTTCACAAGTTCTTTTTTATTGATGAACATGTCGACTCTTTAGCGAATTACGACAGTTAAATAAGAAGTATTGTTTTACCTTTTTCTCCATAAATGCTATATTAAAAAATGTTACTTATTTTTTGTATGTAGCATTATTTTTCCCTTTTGTTTGATTATGAAGAAAAAGGATAAACTAAATAAGAACATTTTCATTGAAAAATTGTTCAAGATTGCATACAATCAATATAGTTTTTAAATTCCTATCAGAATACTTGGAGGATTACTATCATGAAGAAATTATTTTCAGTGCTTGCAGTAACTACATTAGCGATCGGGATTGTAGCCGGCTGCGGTAAAGAAGAGAAAAAAGATACAGCTAGTCAAGACGCGTTACAAAAGATAAAACAAAGCGGTGAACTTGTAATTGGAACAGAAGGTACATACGCACCGTTCACATTCCATGATTCAAGCAATAAATTAACTGGATTTGACGTTGAACTATCAGAAGAAGTTGCAAAACGTTTAGGTGTAAAACCTGTATTTAAAGAAACACAATGGGATAGCTTACTTGCTGGTTTAGATGCAAAACGTTTCGATATGGTTGCAAACGAAGTTGGTATTCGTGAAGATCGTCAAAAGAAATACGATTTCTCTAAACCATACATTTCATCTTCAGCGGCATTAGTTATTGCAAAAGATAAAGATAAGCCTGCTACATTTGCTGATGTAAAAGGTTTAAAAGGAGCACAATCTTTAACGAGTAACTATGCAGATATTGCTAAGAAAAACGGTGCGGAAATTATTGGAGTAGAAGGATTTAGCCAAGCGGCAGAATTATTAGCTTCAGGACGCGTTGATTTTACAATTAATGATAAGTTATCAGTATTAAATTATTTAGAAACGAAAAAAGATGCAAAAATTAAAATTGTAGATACAGAAAAAGAAGCTTCACAAAGTGGATTCTTATTCCGTAAAGGTAGCGATAAGCTTGTACAAGAAGTAGATAAAGCGTTAGAAGATATGAAAAAAGACGGTACGTATGACAAAATAACGAAAAAATGGTTCGGTGAAAATGTATCTAAGTAGTGCATTAGTTTCAGATCGATTGTCTACTTGGATAGATATTATGCAGTCTTCCTTCATGCCTATGCTGAAGGAAGCTGTTTTTACAACAATTCCATTAACGCTTATTACATTTATTATCGGTCTTATACTTGCGACGTTAACAGCGCTCGCACGTATTTCAGGTAGTCGTATTTTACAATGGATTGCTCGTATCTATGTATCTATCATTCGCGGAACGCCACTTCTTGTACAGTTATTTATTATTTTCTATGGTCTTCCAACTCTTAATATTGAAGTTGAGCCATATACAGCAGCAGTTGTTGGATTTTCATTAAATGTCGGTGCATATGCATCTGAAATTATTCGTGCTTCTATCCTTTCCATTCCGAAAGGGCAGTGGGAAGCAGCTTATACAATTGGGATGACATATCCACAAGCATTAAAACGTGTTATTTTACCACAAGCAACGCGCGTATCAATCCCGCCGCTTTCGAATACATTTATTAGCTTAGTGAAGGATACTTCATTAGCATCGTTAATTTTAGTAACAGAAATGTTCCGAAAAGCGCAGGAAATTGCGGCGATGAACTACGAGTTTTTAATTGTTTATTTTGAAGCAGGTCTTATTTATTGGGTTATTTGTTTCTTATTATCAATCGTACAACAGATGTTAGAAAAGCGTTCAGAACGCTACACATTAAAATAATCCTTTTACAAAAGGAGTTTTTGTTTTTATGATTTCAATTCAGCACTTACAAAAAAGTTTCGGAGATAATACCGTACTAAAGCATATAGATTTAACAGTTGAGAAGGGCGAGGTTGTTGTTATTATTGGGCCGTCTGGATCTGGTAAAACGACATTCTTACGTTGTCTCAATGTATTAGAAACGCCAAACGCTGGTAATATTCGTATCGGTAATAAAGAGCTTAACTTCTCTCAAAAAGTAACGAAGAAAGATATTGTTAATCTTCGTACGCAAACAGGTATGGTATTCCAGCACCATAATTTATTCCCGCATTTAACAGCACTTCAAAATGTAATGGAAGGGCTCGTTACAGTGAAAAAGATGGGGAAAGAAGAAGCGAAGAAAAAAGCAAACTATTTCCTTGAAAAAGTTGGTTTAGCAGATAAAGTGGATTTGTATCCGTTCCAATTATCAGGCGGACAACAACAGCGCGTTGGAATTGCGCGCGCACTTGCGATGGAGCCGGAAGTGTTACTATTTGATGAGCCGACGTCAGCGCTTGATCCTGAACTCGTTCAAGAAGTTCTGAAAGTAATGAAAGAACTTGCTAAAGAGGGCATGACGATGGTTATTGTAACGCACGAAATGCGTTTTGCACATCAAATTGCGAACCGTGTTATTTTCATGGATGGTGGTGTCGTTGTCGAACAAGGTACACCAGAAGAAGTATTTACAAATCCAAAAGAAGAACGCACGAAGAAGTTTTTACAAATGTTGCAATAAATTAAGGAAGGTCTCAAGGCATATGCCTTGAGACCTTTTTGCCATATATATTTATTTGTGGAATCCGCCAAGGCTTTGCTCAGCCATTGCAACTAGACGTTTTGTGATTTCTCCACCAACTGAACCGTTAGCGCGAGCCGTAGAATCTGCTCCTAATTGTACACCAAATTCTTGAGCGATTTCGTACTTCATTTGATCGATTGCAGCTGTTGCACCTGGTACTACTAATTGATTTGAAGAATTTTGGTTTGCCATAGGAATATATCCTCCTTAGAGTTATAAAAGTTTTTTTGGTTGGACTAGCTGGAGTTGAACCAGATTATCGCCCCGGTTGGCGCTAATCCATCGGTAATTAAGTTTGTACTCATAGTATGGATGTTACCTAGAAAGATATACAAAATAATAATTTGTAAATTTTGTCAAAAAAACGTATTGATTTCGTAAATTATGAAATAAGAGTAATCGTTGTATTTTTAAGAAAACAGGCCAAACTAAGGAGGATATTAAATATAATTTTTTCATTGTAGCCTGCTACTTGTAGGCTAATTATTAGCTTCTTATTTATGATTTATTGAAATGAAAATGAAATCGGTAGCAACTTCATAGTTCTATTTTTAAGTAGGGATGGAGTGGGCGCTCCTATGTCTGGATAGGTTGCTCTCTTCACTCTAAAAAAGAGAGGCTTTAAACGATAACGTATGGAGGAATCATGATGGGAATTTGCCCGCTTTGTAACGCATTAGAATCACAAACATATTCTTGTCAAAATTGCCAAAGTATACTCCAAGATTATGGGAAGTCTGTAGATTATATAGACGATTATAGTGCCTATATGGATCAAGAATTATTAAGTGCAGTAGATGGTTTAACGCATAATAATTCAAATGAATATTGCAATCATATTTTTTATTGCAGAGTATGTAACGTGGAAACAGAGGTTGTAGTAAAACTTGTGTAAATAGAAAACTTCCACCTTATTATCTAGGTGGAAGTTTTTGTTTTTGTATTTGTGAGTGAATCATAGGAGAAGGGATATGTTCGGTGTTTGATGAAACCCCTGATTTTATTTGAGACATTTTTTCTTTTGTATCACGTAAAGAATGTTCAGTTAAGTAGACGGCATATTCGTAAAATAACTGGCGCGTCAGTTCACTTTGCTCTTTTAATTTTTTATCTTGGAATACAGTTCGCCCAGGTTTAGAGTTGGCTTCAAAGAGCCACGGATTTTCCTTTGTGTCTAAACCGATATCAAAACCGATTTCTCCAATATTTCCAGTTACTTGTTCATCGAGCGCGTAACTTATTTGTAAGGCAGTATGTTTTAATTTATTTTCAATTTGAACTTGTTTCGTTGAATCTGGAAAAAGCTCTTGTAATAATTTTGTATCACCGCCACTATTTACGTGCGTTGTTAAACTGCCTTTGCCGGCGATTTTGGCGACGATTGCACTAACTATCCAATTACCGAAATGGTTTTTATTTGTATGAATGCGGAAATCAACAGGTTGCCCATCGAAGCGAAGTAACGAAATACCTTGCTGTACGATAAACTTTTTTAAATCATGTCCTTTTAATACATGGTTTAGAAGCGTTTCTAATGATTGATACTTTCTCAGTTTATTTTCTTCATTTTCGCGATAACGACAGTAGTAGCAATTCTCTGTTTGAGAATAAAATATTTGATGAATATTTCTACCAAAGCTCCCGTGTATTGGTTTCATGTACACTGATTTATACGTGCCAAGAAACCGTTCTACTTGTTCAAAATGCTGAAATGCTTCTGTATTTGGTAATAAGGGTTTAATTGATTCGTCTTTCGTAAGAAGTTGATGAACTTCCCATTTATTGAAAAAACCTGGGTTAAACCATGGAATGCAGTAGTCTTGTTCTAATTTTCTTTTTGCCCTGACAATTGGTTTATAATTTTCCGCTTGCCGATTCGGTAAGCGATCGTAAATGACATTTGGTAAAGGGACTTTTTTCTTTATCCATTGTTTCTCTTGAAAGAAATATCCTTCAATCGTTTCTTCTTCCCAGTGTATATGTTGAACGCCAAAGACGAATACGAACGGTCGTAATGAGAATGGTGGTGTTAACAACTCACTCAGAGCAATTGAACGATTTCCTAAAGGGTTAGAAGAATCATCATTAAAACCAGTTGTAAAAATGCCGATTAATGGTCCGAAAATAATTGTTTGGTTTTGTGTAAATGCATGAATAGTAGTTGATTGAGGCAGTAAAAGTTTTTCGGCAATATGCTTTCCGATAATAATTTCGCGAGTAAAGGAATAATGAATTTTCACCTCTTCACTTGCAATATGACGTATGCCGAAGGAGAGAGATGTAATAGGCGGTGTAATAGAAAAAACGTAAGGTAAAGTAATGCTATTTGGATGGTCATCTGAAATATTTAATGTATATATATGCTCTTTCAAAATAGGTTTACCTCCTTTCATTATGGTGTAAAGCGACTGAATTTAAGTGGTCCGTGAAATATCTTTTCAGCTAATGAATCACTATGACGAATGTATTGTTCGTAAGGAGGAATCGTGTTGACATACATAAGCCAAATTGCGCCTTTTTGATCCATAATTGTGGAAAGTTCTAGTTCGAATAATGAAGAATAAGACTGATCTAGTGTTTGGAATACTTCATTTATAATGTCGTGTAAAGCGTCTTGCAATAGTTGCACACCTGTACTAGATAGTACGTATTTAATTTTTGAAAATGAATGCAATGAATCATCGTCTGTTGCTGAGGGTAAAAGTTGATTAGGAAATGAACTTTTTTGTATAAATTGACCGATAATATTCCAAGTTTGTTCTTTGTTTTTTTGCAAAATGGTTCGAATGTGGAGTGGGTATGTTAATTGATTTGGTGGTTGTAGCATGGTATGCACTATGTAGCGTGATGAACGTATGTTAGATTTACACCAAGATATAAATTCATCTGTCCGCTTGATTGGAAGAGAAGTATGGTATTTTTCATTTACTGTATCGATATGAAACGTTTTATTTTTGTAAGCGACTCGATATAAGTTATCTTTAGAATGTATATTAGTGGGGCGTATAATAATATCTTTAGTTTTTAACAACAGTTTGAAAATGTTTTGTATCGTTGCCACTTCAAATTTGGGTATATAAGGAGACAGTTTTTTATTAGTGAGAAATAAATCATGTAGTTCACTTAAGTTAATAAGTGTGTTATTTAAAAAGGTAGTGGAAGGACGTTTGTGCAAAGAGTGAATAATTGATTTTGCTTTTTCAAAGTCTGTTTCCTCGTGAAAAGAATAACGATCATATATATAAGAAGGAATAGGGAATGTTTGCTCTTTCCATTTTCCTGTATCTGTATCGTAAATAAGACCAGAAACAAGGTCTGTTTTAGAATCAATACAAAATGGCGTAAACTGGGCAACGACATTATGATAAAGCCGAGCGCGTTTAGCGATTTCGGTGTAATACGTTTGCTCATAATGAAGTTTAGAAGCTAAAAGGCCGAGAACCAACGAAATCACTCCTTTACTACTATTTGCATAATAGGCGAAGCTATATATTGCAAATACGTTTTTATACCATTATACTTTTGTCCGTATAATGATATGCTATAGTTTTGGAGAAGTGAAAGGTTGATTGTAATGAATATATGGTTAAATATGTTAACGACGACAGGACTCGGAGCAATTATTGGGGGATACACGAATCATTTAGCGATAAAAATGTTATTTCGTCCTCATCGTCCTATTTATATCGGAAAGTTTCAAGTTCCATTTACACCAGGGTTAATTCCGAAGCGTCGTGATGAACTTGCTGTTCAATTAGGAAAAATGGTTGTAGAACATTTGTTAACACCAGAAGGAATCGGAAAAAAGCTAACAAATGAAGAGTTTCAAAAAGGTTTAATCCACTGGGCGCAAGTGGAAGTGGATAAAGTAATTACGAATGAACAATCACTGCGATATATGTTAGAAAAATGGAATGTAGCGCATGTAGAAGAAGAAGCGACTCGAAAAATCGAATATGTGATTACAGAAAAAATTCATGCATTTTTAGCAGAGTATTATACATATACATGGGAACAGGCTTTACCTCATTCTGTACATGAAAAGATAGAGAATGCGATTCCGAATGCCTCGGCGTTTATTTTAGAGCGAGGAATTAGCTTTTTTGAAAGTGAAGAAGGGAAAGCGCGTCTTTCAAAAATGATTGATGATTTCTTTGCTTCTCGTGGAACGCTACTTAACTTAGTTGGGATGTTTTTAGGAAATGTAAGTGTTGTGGATCGTGTGCAGCCAGAAGTTATTAAGTTTTTAGGGCAAGATGCTACAAAGCAGCTTTTAACTGACGTACTACAAAAAGAGTGGGAAAAGTTAAAAGGAAGAGATGTAAAAGAATTAGAAGCATTTGTGGAGAAAGAAATGATTGTAAGCTCCGTGCTGTCAGCAGTTAAAGTAGAGGAAACAGTGAGTAAGTTTTTAAATCAATCTGTTCAGCAAGTATGTGAACCAGTTCGAGAAACAATTATTGAAAAAGTGGTTCCAAGTGCAGTAGCGAAAGGCTTAAAGTGGGGAACAGAAAATGTAGAGAGTATACTAAATAATCTACACCTTGCGGAAATTGTCCAGCAAGAAGTGTCTACATTCTCAACAGAAAGATTAGAAGACTTAGTTCTGTCTATTACGAAAAACGAATTGAAAATGATTACGTATTTAGGAGCGTTATTAGGCGGAATGATCGGGCTCGTACAAGGATTGTTACTATTGTTTCTTAGATAATAAGGTGAGTACATAGAAATAAAAGTGAAATTTCTTCACATCTCTTGCATAGTTTGATATGGTAAGAAGAGGTGCGTATGTAAATGCACGTAAAAGGCAGTGCGAGTGAAAAGCGCTAGCCTTCTAAAGGAGGAAAAATAAAATGACAAAGAACATTCATGATGTTGCATATGAATTACAAAAAGCAATCGCTGAAAACGAAGACTTCAAAACTTTAAAAGAGAGCTACGCAGCAGTTCAAGCTGACACAGCTTCAAAGAACTTATTCGATGAGTTCCGTACAATGCAACTTAGCCTACAACAGAAAATGATGCAAGGCCAAGAAATCACTGAAGAAGACAACCAACAAGCACAAGAAGTTGTAGCTCGTATTCAACAAGATGCTAAAATTACAAAATTAATGGAAACTGAGCAACGCCTAAACGTTGTAATCGGTGACGTTAACAAAATTATCATGAAGCCACTTGAAGAATTATATAGCGCGCAACAACAAGCGTAATAGTGGAAGACGCTCCTAGTTTAGGAGCGTCTTTTTTGTTTAGGGAATTTAATAGTTATATCACAAAAACTCCCTTTCAAAATAGCCATTTCTTATTGATTATTTTGAAAGGGATATGTAACACATCGGTTAAATTTTTTTATTGCTGTTAATTGAAGTTTTAATATTTTTTTCGTTCAAAAACTTTTCAATCTCTTT
Source organism: Bacillus sp. EB V-12 (assembly GCF_056158125.1). Lineage (NCBI taxonomy): Bacteria > Bacillati > Bacillota > Bacilli > Caryophanales > Bacillaceae > Bacillus > Bacillus sp. EB V-12. The sequence goes on from NZ_JBUXJL010000002.1 coordinate 134,094, forward strand.
TTGTTTCCTCCCATTTATTTTCTCAAGGCGTTTCGTAAAAGAAAAATTCGCCTTGAATAAGTTACCATCTTGGGCGAGTTTGTCTAACTCTTGATCTAGTTCTACTGAAAGTGCTGTAGACGATGAAATAAATTCATATATTTCTTTTGAAGGCTTTTTGTAATCATCAGGGATTGTATTGTTACTAATAAAATTATGAAAGTTTGCATCATTTTGCTTCGCTAACTCTATTAGTTTTTGTAATTTTTCTCTGTCAGATTCAGTGAAATTCTTATCAGAATTTGCTGAAGCGAGAGGAATTATATTTTCAGCTAACTCCCAACTATAATCTATATAATTTTTTATATTTTGTTTCATTTCGTCTTCACTAATATTTTCATTTTTCTTTGAGGAACTAAATATATTTTCTGGAACTTTAATAGCAACATCTTTGATAGATTGTACATCATTTTTTTCCTTAGGCTGTACACTGTTTGAACAAGCTGATAGAAATAACATTGTAAGTAACATGAGTGGGTATAAAATATAATTTTTCATCTTAATCTCCTTTTGCATTAGTGTCGTTGCAAAATAGCTACATTCCATTTCAAATATTTAACTAAAGCTACGTATAGATGTTTTATTATTTGATAACATATGACTGATATTAGTAAGCCGATGCAAAAGGCTATGAATACATTGTAAACATCGGAATAACTGATTTGATGAAACCCTTTAAAGAATCCTAACCCTATTAATAATATAGGTGAAATAATTAATAACGGTGTAGCAATTATAAGTGCTAGAAGAAGCGGTAATAGAAAGAGTAATACGAAAAAGGCGATAATGATACATATAAAGTTTAAAAGACTTAAGCTCATAACAGAAAACAGTGCTGTCATAATGTTTTTTAGGCTGCGTTTCTTGTCAGCTTTACTGATTACATATGAAATATTAAGTTCTTTAGCGATAGTTTTAGGGTTTCCTAGCTTTTTAGAAATTTCCTCTTCAGATATTCCATCTTGTTTACCACTAATAAAATGAGTTTCGTACTCCGAGATAATATCCTCCTTTTCTAAATTAGGCATATTCTGCAGAGAGGAACTAAGTTGTTCCAAAAATTCATTTTTGTTCATAACAATCACTTTCCTTTATAGAATGATGAATTACAGTTGAGAATCTTATCTTCTTTCTAAACAGCACAATCTATATCTACCTTTTGAAGGGTATATATAAATTATAAAAAAAGATTCCAAATAATGGTTATTCCGTTATTTACAAATATATCACTTGCTATTATTCTTTGCAAGGTACTATAAATTTGTTAATAATGTGAATAGGTGGAAGTATTTTTGTACATTTTTAGAAGAGATATAAAAATGTTATTTTAAGATAAACAAAAGGTTGTAAGCGCATTCTTTAAATCTTGTCAAAATAATATCGAATTCATATTGTTGGAAAAATAATGCATTTGTAATATAATGATAAATGATACTTCACCACATTAATTAACTAGGTGAAATTAAAAATCTTTATTACACAAATTATGAAACAAAGGAATGATTAGTTTGAGTACAGGTGTAAAAGTAAACGACGTGAAGACAAAAACAAAAGGAGCAGATCTTGTTGTTGATTGTTTAATTAAACAAGGTGTTACACATGTTTTCGGTATTCCAGGAGCAAAGATTGACTCTGTATTTGATGTATTGCAAGAAAGAGGACCAGAGTTAATCGTTTGTCGTCATGAACAAAATGCAGCATTTATGGCAGCTGCTATTGGTAGATTAACAGGGAAACCGGGCGTATGTCTTGTAACTTCAGGACCAGGGACATCAAATTTAGCGACAGGTCTTGTTACTGCGAATGCGGAGAGTGATCCCGTTGTTGCTTTAGCTGGTGCAGTACCGCGTACGGATCGATTAAAACGTACACATCAATCTATGGATAATGCTGCACTATTCGAACCAATCACAAAATATAGCGTAGAAGTAGAGCATCCTGATAATGTGCCAGAAGCATTATCAAATGCATTTCGAAGTGCGACTTCCACAAATCCGGGAGCTACTTTAGTAAGTCTTCCGCAAGACGTTATGACTGCGGAAACAACTGTAGAGTCTATCGGTGCGCTTTCTAAGCCACAACTTGGAATCGCTCCCACAAATGATATTACATATGTAGTAGACAAAATAAAATCAGCGAAATTACCAGTTATTTTACTCGGTATGAGAGCGAGCACAAATGAAGTGACGAAAGCTGTTCGTAAATTAATTGCGGATACAGAACTTCCTGTCGTTGAAACATATCAAGCAGCTGGTGCGATTTCACGTGAGTTAGAAGATCATTTCTTCGGCCGCGTTGGATTATTCCGTAACCAACCAGGTGATATTTTACTAGAAGAAGCAGACCTTGTGATTTCTATCGGTTATGATCCAATCGAGTATGATCCAAAGTTCTGGAATAAACTTGGCGACAGAACGATTATTCATCTTGACGACCATCAAGCAGATATCGACCATGATTACCAACCAGAGCGTGAATTAATTGGTGATATTGCCTTAACGGTAAATAGCATCGCGGAGAAATTACCGAAACTTGTATTAAGTACGAAATCAGAAGCGGTATTAGAACGATTACGCGCAAAATTATCAGAACAAGCAGAAGTTCCAAATCGTCCTTCAGAAGGTGTTACGCATCCACTTCAAGTGATTCGTACACTTCGTTCTTTAATTAGTGACGATACAACCGTTACATGTGACATCGGTTCCCATTCTATTTGGATGGCGAGATGTTTCCGTTCTTATGAACCACGTAGATTATTATTTAGTAACGGCATGCAAACGTTAGGTGTTGCACTTCCTTGGGCAATCGCAGCTACTTTAGTAGAACCAGGTAAAAAAGTAGTTTCCGTATCAGGTGACGGTGGTTTCTTATTCTCAGCGATGGAGTTAGAAACGGCGGTACGTTTAAATTCTCCAATCGTCCATCTTGTTTGGAGAGACGGCACATATGATATGGTTGCATTCCAACAAATGATGAAATACGGCAGAACATCAGCTACAGAGTTTGGCGATGTTGATCTTGTGAAATATGCAGAAAGTTTCGGGGCGTTAGGTCTTCGTGTTAACACGCCTGATGAATTAGAAGGTGTGTTAAAATCCGCGCTAGCAGCAGATGGTCCTGTCATTATTGATATTCCAATTGACTATCGTGACAACATTAAATTAAGCGAAAAATTATTACCAAACCAATTAAACTAATGGAGGCAGATTTGAGATGACTGTTGCGCAATTAATTGATATTGATGCGAAAAAAACGAAAACGAGTAATGAAGTATATCAAACATCTACAATGCTTGCGCTATTAGATGGTATATATGATGGTGTAATTAGCTTTGAAGATTTGAAAAAACATGGTGATTTCGGCATCGGCACATTTGATCAATTAGATGGTGAAATGATTGCATTTGATAATGAATTTTATCATTTACGTTCAGACGGTTCAGCGGAAAAAGTAGAGCCAGAAGAAACAACGCCATTTGCGACTGTAACGTTTTTTGAAAAAGAAATGAGTTATACGGTAGAGCGTCCGATGAATCGTGAAGAAGTTGAAGCGTTATTACATGAATTAATGCCAAGTAAAAACTTGTTTTACGGTATTCGAATGGACGGTACGTTTCGTGAAGTAAGGACGAGAACTGTTCCAAGACAAGAAAAACCGTATACACCGCTCGTTGAAGTGACGAAATCACAACCAATCTTTTCATTTGAAAATACAGAAGGTACGCTTGCTGGATTTTGGACACCAGATTACGCACAAGGTATTGGGGTAGCTGGATTCCACTTACATTACATTGATGATGAAAGAAGCGGGGGCGGACATGTTTTCGACTATGTTATAGAAAACTGTACGATCCAAATTTGTCAAAAAGCTCATATGCATTTAGCACTTCCAGAAACAGCTGATTTTATGGCGGCTGCATTATCAAGAGAAAATTTAGAGGCTAATATTGCAACTGCGGAAGGTGCAGAGTAAGAGGGAAAGACTGTTCCATTTTGGAACAGTCTTCTTTTATTCGTAATGTTATTATTTGTCGATAAATCGATATTTCTTGTCGAACCGTTGATATATTGTAAGTTACGATAGATATATTCGAAAAATCGTTGATATCGCTTATTTCTTTGAAACAAACGGATGCCCCTCATAATAAAAACGCCACGGATAATGTACAGCTTCTTCTGCATAGTCGATATTAATACGAGGTCCTGCTGTTATTTTATATTGTGATGATATGTGTTCTTCTTTTGGAACTAATTCAATATGTAACGTATCATTTTGTAACGATACGCCGCGTTCTTTTAAAGTAATTCCGAGTGCACGGCATAGTTTGCCAGGACCGTTTGTTAAGTTTTTATATTGCGCTTTTGTAATTTCGGTCTTATTGTAGCGCGCTAGTTTTATTTCTTCTATTCCATCTACTGGCTCAAGGGCTCGAATGAGAACACCTTGCGGGGTGCCTACTGGCGCTGTAATAACGTTAAAGCAATGATACATACCGTAAATTAAATATACGTAAGCATGCCCTGGTGCACCAAACATAACTTCTGTGCGATCTGTCCGTCTGCCTCCGTAACTATGTGCGGCCTTATCATCTGGGCCTTTATATGCTTCTACTTCTACAATGATTCCGCTTCGCTTTATTCCGTCTACAATATGAACAAGTTTTTGCCCGAGTAATTTTTTTGCGACTTCTAACGTATCGCCTTCATAAAAAGAAGGAGGTGCCTGCATTGTACTATCTCCTTTGCTAAGTGTATATGTATATAGTAAACCAAATTTTCAGTAGTAATTCTAACTCGTTCTATTTGCTACATTTATTTCATAAATTATGGATAGAGTACAACAGCGAAGAGGGGGAGTGCGACATGATTTATCGCTTACTAGCTCTTAATATAGATGGGACACTACTATACAACAATGGAAAAATTGCAAAAGGATTAAGAGAAACAATTGAATTTGTGAAAAGAAAAGATGTATACGTTACGTTATTTACGAGTCGTAATTTTCAATCCGCTCATAAAGTAGCAAAGGCGTTAAAATTAGATTCTATATTAGTGACACATGGTGGTGCTTTCGTTTCAGCAACGTTAGATAAGCCGTACGTTCAAAGAAGATTATCTGAAGAGAAGACTTTTAACATTGTGCAAGTGTTAGAGCACTTTGATTGTAACGTACGCATTTCTCATGAACGGTTTTCGATAGGAAATCGTGAGAGAAATACACCAAACTTAATTGCGCGCACTGTATTATCAAGCGCAGATCCGTTATTTTATCCAGTTCAATTTGTAGATTCGTTAGGTGACGCGCTTCGTGACCATCCGGTAGCAGCGCCAAAAATTGATGTTATTTTCCAAAGTAAAGGTGAAAAAGAAAGAGGACTGAACACATTAAGAAAAGCGTTCCAAGATGTAGAGTATGTTGAATGTGATTCAAAACGAATAGAAATTTTACCGCAAAATGTATCAAAATTACGTGGACTACAATTGCTTGGAGAGCATTTAAATATTTCGCTAAATGAAATGGTTGCGATTGGAGATAGTATGGAAGATTTAGAGGTTATTGAAAACGTGGGACTTGGGGTAGCGATGGGGAACTCGCCTGTAGAATTAAAGCAAGCAGCAGATTGGATTACACGTTCAAATAGCGAAAACGGTGTAGAGTATATGATTAAAGAGCATTTCCGTAAGCAATTCCCGCTTCCGTTTTTGAAGAATCATAAAAATACACCGAAACGATGAAAGAAAAACGTAGCTTTTTGGCTACGTTTTTTTGTTGAGCTTATTAAAAGGAATGGAAACGTTTTAAATTGTGAATTGTGTATGGGATTCATACAATTCACTTGAATCCTTCAGAAAACTAATGTAAAGTGGATGATGTTGTCAAAATAGTTACACCACATGAAATATTCTTCAGATTAATTTTATTGGGCTCCCATACGTAAAAGTATTTCCGCATGACAGTTTAGTTCACGTATTATTTCAAAAATGAATTGTAGTAATTTTATTAAGTAGTTGTAGCGTTCCTTTGTTGTATTTAAATGGATTATTTTAAGTTAATGTGAGTAAGACCTGGTACATATGAAATGTACTTCTTTTTGTGGTTTTAGGAAGTTTAAAAGGGGGAATGAATTTCTTGAGGAAATCATTTAATCAAAAAATTAAAAAGTTAAGTAGTAGTTTAATAGTTGTATTACTAATATGTATGAATTTTTTAATCCATTTACCATTTAAAGCAGAGGCAGCTACAACAGAATTAAAAGGTTTAGGTGATGTATCTTATTACAACGCCATCATTTTTGGAGATCATAGTGCAACGAGTGCGGATATTGAAGGTGCGATGGCTGTTCAGAAAAATATGAACGCATCAAGTTATACAGTCGTAGCGGCTGCAACTGGAGCAAATAACTTAGCTGGAGCAACTTGGGTAGATGAAGGATATCCATCATTATTACTAGGCGGTCAATTTACGAAAGCTGGAGCAGGACAGGTAATTATTCAAGATGGAACAGTGGCGATGACAAAAGACGGTGACCCAGATGGCGCAATGAAAACATCGTATGACCGTATCTCTTATAAAGAGCAAGCGGAGATTGATGCTAAGTTTAAAGAATTTAGAAAAGACGTTGATGGTGTAATTGGGGATGCAAGTAAACTACACACTGATAAGCCAAAACCTAATATGAGCTTTGGAATCGGTGAAGATGCAAACAACCCTAATATTTATGTCTCTTCAGGTCAGACGGGAAAGAAAGCATTCGATGTAAAAGACGTTTTTCTTCCGAATGTAGAGAATAAAGATTTTATTGTTATTTATTCAGATGCAGAAGAAGTGAGTTTTGGTGGCGGTGCAATTTTGTATGATACAAGAAATACTGGGATGGCGACGGATTTAATTAATACATCTCAAGCATATGACCCTAATTCATCTTTTACTGAGTTAGCTAGTAAGGTAATTTGGGTATTTCCTAATGCTACAAAGATAACAACTAAAGGTTATGGTGTAGTAGGTAGTGTGTTTGCACCTAATGCAGTTGTAGAAACAAAAGGTGGTTCTATTAATGGACAAGCCTATGTTGGAGGATTACACCAAAGAGATGGTTTTGAGGTTCATAACTTTAAATTTAACTGGCCAAAATGGAATAAACCAGCAGCTGAAAAAGGACATTTACAAATTAAAAAAGTTGATGAAAACGATGAAAACATTGTTTTAAAAGACGCAAAATTTGATGTTATAGACAAAGATAATAACGTTGTGGCTACTGTTACAACAAACGAAAAGGGTATTGCGGAAGTTAAAGATTTACCACTTGGTGACTATTTTGTAAAAGAAATAAATGCACCAGAAGGATATATAAAAGTTGATACACCAGTCAAAGTAACAATTGATAATACAAACGTAATTGAACTTGTTATGAAGAATACGAAAAGAGTAGAGAATGGCCAATTTAAATTATTGAAAAAAGATAGTGAATCTGGTCAACTTCTGCCAGGTGCAAAATTTGATGTTATCGATAAAGATGGTAATGTTGTGGAAACAATTGTTACAGGTGATAAAGGCGAAGCCTTATCGAAACAACTTCCAGTTGGAAGCTATACATTAAAAGAAGTAGAAGCACCGAAAGGATATGAATTATCATCTAGTTCAGTTTCTGTTGATGTAAAGGCTAATAAAGTAGTGACTGTAGATGTGGTGAATAAAAAGATCCCCGAAAAAGTAACAGGTCAATTCGAAATTGTGAAAGTAGATGCGGAAGATAAAACGAAAGTATTATCAGACGCAGAATTCGAAGTGTATAAAGACAGCAAGAAAGTAGATACGTTACGAACAGATAAAACTGGTAAAGTAATTTCTCAGAAATTAGAACCAGGAACATACACATTAAAAGAAACGAAAGCACCACAAGGATATAAATTGCTAAAAGAAGAAATTGAAGTCGTTGTGGAAGCAAACAAAGTAGTAGAAGTACAAGTAGAAAACGCAAAAGAACTAGGAAGCTTACAAGTAATCAAAAAGGATTCGGAGAGTGGAAAAGTTCTAGCAGGTGCAGAATTTAAACTGAAAAATGAAGCTGGTCAAGTAGTTGGAGAAGCGAAAACAACGAATAAAGACGGTGTTGTGAAATTCGAAAGCTTAGTGCCAGGAAAGTACACGTTAGAGGAAACGAAAGCGCCGGAAGGTTATAAAGCGCTAGAAGTGACAGTAGAAGTGAACGTTGTAGCGAACGAAGTAGTAAAACAAGAAGTCATGAATGAAAAAGTAATGGGTCAATTCGAAATCGTGAAAGTAGATGCGAATGATAAAACGAAATTGTTATCAGGTGCAGAATTCGAAGTGTATAAAGATGGTAAAAAGGTAGCGGAACTGAAAACAGATGAGAGTGGAAAAGTGATGTCACCGAAATTACCGCTAGGTGAATACACAGTGAAAGAAACGAAAGCACCAGCGGGCTACAAACTTTCAAATAAAGAATGGAAAGTAACAATTCAAAATGAGAAAGAAGTAGTAAAAGTAGAGGCAGAAAACGAAAAAATCTTAGGTTCTCTACAAATTATTAAAATGGATGATAAAGATCAAACGAAACGCTTAGTAGGCGCAGAATTTACATTGAAAGATGCGAAAGGAAATGTTGTAAAAGAAGGAATTACAACAGATAAGTCTGGAACGGTTAAAGTAGACGGACTTGTGCCAGGTGAATATACGTTAGAAGAAACAAAAGCACCAGAAGGTTATGAGTTAACAAAACAAATAATTCATGTAACAGTTGACGGTGAAAAAGTTATTGATGTAAAAGTAACGAACGGTAAGAGCCTTGGTCAATTCGAAATTGTAAAAGTAGATGCGAATGATAAAACGAAATTGTTATCAGGTGCAGAATTCGAAGTGTATAAAGATGGTAAGAAAGTAGATACATTACGAACAGATAAAACTGGTAAAGTAATTTCTCAGAAATTAGAACCAGGAAAGTACACATTAAAAGAAATGAAAGCACCACAAGGATATAAACTACTAAAAGAAGAAATTGAAGTCGTTGTGGAAGCAAATAAAGTAGTAGAAGTACAAATAGAAAACGCAAAAGAACTAGGAAGCTTACAAGTAATCAAAAAGGATGCAGAGAGTGGAAAAGTTCTAGAAGGTGCGGAATTTAAATTAAAGAACGAAGCTGGTCAAGTAGTTGGAGAAGCGAAAACAACGAGTAAAGACGGTGTTGTGAAATTCGAAAGCTTAGTGCCAGGAAAGTATACGTTAGAAGAAACGAAAGCACCAGAAGGTTATAGAGCGTTAGAAGTAACAGTAGAAGTAAATGTTGTAGCAAATGAAGTAGTAAAACAAGAAGTTATGAATGAAAAAGTGAAAGAAGAAATTACAGGTCAATTAGAAATTACAAAGGTAGACGCTAATAATACAAATAAAATATTAGCAGGCGCAGTGTTTGAAATTTGGAAAGACGAAACAAAAATTGACACATTAACAACAAATAAGAGCGGTAAAGCAATTTCTCAGAAGTTAGAACCAGGAGATTATATTTTAAAAGAAATCCAAGCGCCAGAAGGATATACTTTAGCCGATAAGGAAATGAAATTTACGATTTCTAATGAAAAAATTGAATTTGTAAAACTTCAAATTACAAATAAAAAAGATACAGAAAAAGGTCCGGAAAAACCAGGTGAAGGAACAGAAAAACCAGGTGAAGGAACAGAGAAGCCAGGTGAGGGAACAGAAAAACCAGGTGAAGGAACAGAAAAGCCAGGTGAAGGAACAGAAAAACCAGGTGAGGGAACAGAAAAACCAGGTGAAGGAACAGAGAAGCCAGGTGAGGGAGTAGAAAAACCTAATTTACCAGAAAAAGGACAAGGTTCTTCTAATAATCAACAACTTCCAGCTACAGGACACAATACGAATTACGTTCCATTCATCGGTTTTATGCTTCTGTTACTAGGAATACGTTTAAGATTCATGGCTAAAAATAGTTAACGGATGTATAAAAGGCATCAGAGATATATAATCTCTGATGCCTTTTAAGTGAATACAGATAAAATGAAAATATCTATATGGAATGATAAATATGTTAAGCTTCAATTACGCTAAGCATTCTGTTTATAAATGCAGCTGCGTGAGCACGTTGTGATGGTCCTTTTGGTACGAATTGATTAAATTCATTACCTTTTACAATTCCATATCCATACACTCTTTGTACTTCTTCTTTAGCGTAAATTAAGTTTTGGTCTACGAATGGTAGTTCAACTTGTTTTGCAAAAATACCAGCGTGTTTTAGAGAACGATCGATCATAATAACAGCTTCTTCGCGTGTAATTGTAGTATTTGGATCAAATGTATTATCACCACGTCCGCGGATTATGCCTGCGCTTGCTGCACGATTAATACCGTCTCTTAAAGATGGGTGTACTTGTTCTAAGTCTGTGAAATTAGCATTTCCACTTGGTAATTGTAAAGCACGAGTAATTAATGTAGCAAATTCAGCACGCGTTACAAGACGTTCTGGGAAGTACTTGCCGTTCCCTTCTCCTTGCATAATGCCTCTAGCTGCTAATTGACGAATGTCTTGTTCATACCATCCACCTGTAATGTCATCAGTTACGGGATTTTTTTGGTTTTCCTTATAGTATGTTTCAGTTCCTTTTAAGAAAGCATCCCATTGTCCGCGTTGAATCATAAACGCAGGGCAGTTTTTTCCTGACCAAAATTGGTGTTTTTGGACCTTATCTAGAGAAATATTTAAGTCGTTCATTAAATAAGCTGCCAATTTACGTGCATTTTCTACCGCTTTTTCATAGTTTCCATCTTGATTAACGGCAATTTCAATTCCGATAGATTCATAGTTTCCAGTTTTATTTCCAGCATGCCATCCAACTTCATTTACTGGAAGATGTTGATAAATTTCTTTATCATCTACTGTGAAATGCCAAGATGCAGCGCGATCAGCTGTTCCGCGTGCTTGATTATCTAAGAATTTTGCATGATTCAGAGCATTAGCACCTTTCGCTGTATTAGCCGTTTCGTGAATCGTAATATATTTAGGCACCATCGGGTAGCCAGGGCGAATATCGTCATTTCCTTTTGGGACAATCATTTCTTTAAATGTAACGCCATAAATATTGTTTGTTTGTAGAGCTTCTGGCGATCTCAATAAACTATTTTTAGCAGTACGACTGTTTTTTAATAATGAAGCTTTTGTACCTTCAAATGTAGCAGAAGGTGCATAAATCCATTTTGCTGTTTCATTTATTTGGACTTTAAACCAATTTCCAGCTTGTTCAGTAGGAGTTATGACTTGTGGCTCTAGTTTTCCTTCTTCTTTAAACGATTGGAACGGAAGTGCATGTATGGAAGCTTCTTCTTTTACGATTAATTTTTGGTTAGATAGTTTATGAATCTCTTGAACTTCTAAGCTATTATCATTGTTATCTATCCATCCAGCGCCAGTTGACGTCGTTATGTAATAAGCATTTCCTTTTTTCTTTGTCGCCGTTACGACTTGTTCTGTAATCTCGATATTCGATTTGTTTTTTAAATCATTCGCGGTATATAATGAATGTTTTTTTGAAGTGTATAGTAGGAATTGGCCAGTAACCTCGATATCTTCTTCATGAGTACTATGCTCATTAACATGTTCTTTAATACTTTTAAAAACTTGATCCTCCGTATATACTTCGGCGGATTTTTCAGCACTCTCTGCAAATGAATAAGTAGGTGCAAGAACAGTTTGTAATGCAAGAGAGAGAGTTAAAACACTATAAAATTTCTTTTTCATATTTGTTTTTAACACATTAGATTGTGGAATCTAGTGTTAACAGTCCTCCTTTTTATATTGTATTTTCACTATGTATCGATTTTAACACTAATAAATTTTAACAAGAGAAAATCATGATGTCTATATACATGAGCAATATTCATAAAAAGAATTATTTGAAAAAATGTAAGAGAAACAGGTAAAACCTTCTGTATTGACCTGTAAACGCCCTTCAAGTAAACTAAAGAGAGTTTGCAAATGAAAAGGTGATAATGTTGTTAATTTCAATTAAAACGTTACAAGATGATCGTTTTTTACGTCCGCTACAAAATATTGGCGGCTTATTTTTTGAAGATAGTACGATTGGATTTGAACAAGAGGAAGCAAATCTGATCGTTGATATACACATTGAGGATAATGTGAAAGCATCCGCTCAATTAACGGATGTTAGCACAGGAAATGTGTATGAAGAAACATTCTCGAAAGATTTATCTGCTTTCACAGATGAAAAAGAGCGTATGAAGCAAGTGAAACACGTTGTTTCTTATGTATATCTTTCTGTTCTTCAGCAGTTAACTGGTATTGAACAAAGCTGGGGTATTTTAACGGGAGTACGTCCGACGAAACTTCTTCACAAAATGCTTCAAAATGGTATGTCAAAAGAAGAAGCGCATCAAGAACTTCGTGAAAGTTATTTAATTCATGAAGAGAAAATTGAACTTCTTCAGCGCATTGTTGATTGCCAATTAGCAGTTGTTCCGGATTTATACCGTTTGAAAGAAGAAGTAAGTATTTATATCGGTATTCCGTTCTGTCCAACGAAATGTGCATACTGTACATTCCCGGCTTATGCGATTAATGGACGCCAAGGGTCTGTTGATTCGTTCTTAGGTGGTTTACATTATGAAGTTCGTGAAATTGGTAAGTTTTTAAAAGAAAAAGGTGTAAAAGTTACGACGATTTATTACGGCGGCGGTACACCTACAAGTATTACAGCAGAAGAGATGGATATGCTGTATGAAGAAATGTATGAAGCGTTCCCAGATGTGAAAAATGTGCGTGAAGTAACAGTTGAGGCAGGTCGCCCAGATACGATTACTCCAGCAAAGCTAGAAGTGTTAAATAAATGGAACATTGACCGTATTAGTATTAATCCACAGTCATACCATCAAGAGACACTAAAAGCAATTGGACGTCATCATACTGTAGAAGAAACAATTGAGAAATACCATTTAGCTCGTGAAATGGGAATGAACAATATTAATATGGACTTAATTATTGGTCTTCCTGGTGAAGGGTTAGATATCTTCAAGCATACGTTAGATGAAACAGAAAAGTTAATGCCAGAATCATTAACAGTTCATACGTTATCATTTAAACGTGCTTCTGAAATGACGCAAAACAAACGTAAATATAAAGTAGCAGGTCGCGAAGAAATTACAGCGATGATGCACGAAGCAGAAGAGTGGACGCAAAAGCATAATTACGTACCATATTACCTATATCGTCAAAAGAATATTTTAGGTAACTTAGAGAATGTTGGTTATGCAATGCCGACGCAAGAAAGTATTTACAACATTGTAATTATGGAAGAAGTACAATCAATTATCGGACTTGGTTGTGGTGCATCAAGTAAATTTGTTCATCCGAAGACGGGAGAAATTACGCACTTTGCGAATCCGAAAGATCCAAAATCATATAATGATGGCTTTGTGAAATATACAGAAGATAAACTGAAAATTTTAGAAGAGCTATTTGCATAAGAAGAAAGAGGTTGTTCCGAGTCGGAACAACCTCTTTTTTATCCTGCAGTAACGGGCGGTCCGATTATATCTTGTCAGTTTTTGTCGGTAAGTCGATATATTCGAAAAATCGCTGATATAAATTGAGTTGTGGTTGATATATTTTGAAAATCGCCGATATAATTTCATTTACCGTCTAACGGTACCGTATGTAAAACTATGTCGATAATAATCAGAAAAATTAGTCAAATCATTAGAGGACAATGTCTACTTATGGACGAAATGATAGATTTATGAAAGAGAAAAGGGGGAAATTGTTGGCATGTATATGACGATAGGGAGAATTTTTGATTTATCAGTTGGTAAGTATCCAAATAAAGAGGCGTTAGTGGAACCTGAAAAAAATATTCGCTGGACGTATAAACAGTGGGATGAACAAATAAATAAAACAGCGCACGCTCTATTAGAAGAAGGGGTAAGAAAGGGAGATACGGTATCTGTTTACTTATATAATTGCCATGAATTTGTAAACGTTTACTTAGCCTGTGCGAAAATTGGAGCGATCTTTAACCCAATTAATTTCCGCTTAAAAGCGAAAGAAGTATCTTATATTCTTCAGGACGCATCCTCGAAAGTCGTTGTCTTTGAAAAAGCAGTTGAGTCAACTGTTGCTATAATTGAAAGAGATTTTCCAAATACATCTTTTTGGTCTATAGAAAACGATAAACCTTCCTATGCAAGTTCCTACCATGAAAAAGTGAATGAAGCATCTTCTGAGAAAGTAAATATCGAAATTGATGAAATGGATTATTGTTCAATGCTTTATACGAGCGGTACGACTGGGCATCCGAAAGGCGTATTACATCGTCATCGCGAAATGGCTGAGCATAGTATGATTTGTACGTATTTCCTTAAATATAATAGAGATAGTGTTGGGCTTGTTGTTGCGCCTTTATATCACTGTGGTGAATTAAATGCCGGAATCATACCACGCATTCAAGTTGGCGGAAAGAATGTTATTTTGCATCATTTTGATACAGAAACAGTATTACATACGATTCAAGAAGAAAAGATTACGACGTTCTTTGCAGCGCCGACGATGTGGAATATGTTGTTGCAAAAAGATTTAGCTCAGTATGATTTAACGTCAATGAAAATCGGTATATATGGCGGAGCAGCAATGGCACCGGCGTTAGTGAAGGAATGTAAAGAACGTCTTTATATTGATCTTGTTCAAATATACGGAATGACAGAAATGGGGCCAGTTGTTGCGTTTCTCGTAGAGGAGGATCAAATTACGAAAGCTGGTTCAGCAGGCACGCCATGTTTTAGCCATGAAGTTCGTATTGTGAAACCGAACGAGGATGCACCGGCAGAACCAGATGATGTATTACCTCCTTATGAAGTGGGAGAAATTATTTTACGCGGCCCAACTATGATGGCTGGCTATCATAATCGTGAAGAAGCGAATAAAAAATCGATGTATAAAGGATGGTATCATTCTGGTGATCTAGGCTATTTTGATAAAGACGGTTATTTATTCGTTGCTGATCGCGTTGATGATATGGTAATTAGCGGTGGCGTAAATATTTATCCTCGTGAAATTGAAGATTTCCTTCATAGTCATCCAGGTATATTAGATGTGGCGGTACTTGGTGAGCCAGATGAATTATGGGGAGAGCGTGTTGTGGCAGTTATTGTGAAGAAAGATGAAACAATAACAGAAGCTGATTTAGAAACGTATTGCAAAGAAAGTGATGAACTAGCAGATTATAAACGTCCGCGTCATTATTTATTTGTAGATGGACTCCCTCGTAATGCGAGCGGGAAGTTGCAGAAGTTTGTACTGAGGGAGTCGTTGAAAGGTGCGAAAAAATAGAAAATGCAGGATGCCCCATATCTATGGGGTATCCTGCATTTTTCTGTATTAAACAGAAGAAACAATATCTTTGTTAATTCTCATTTCTTCTTGGTGAAGGTTAATTAGCGCATTTGAAATAAGGTGGAAAAACAAAAGGGATGTAATGCACAAAAAGAAAAGACACCCTAAGGTGCCTCTCTCCGACTTGAACCATTTCATTTCATACGAATCGGAATCTATCCGTATTACCATTACCCCTTTGTTATGAGTGTAAACACACACTATAAAGCAGAATCGTCTATATACACTAGATTGTTAGTTCACAAAAGACAAGAGATTTGAGATCAATATCGAAGTGACGCCACATCCCCTATAATAATTGATATGTTACGCCTTTTAAAAGAATCTGCTTTATAGAACGTGCCCACAAGTTATATTTTACTACATGTAATATTCATTTAGTGTATTTTTGATGAATATGTATAATTACATAAACTGTATAAAAAAAAAGAGAGTATACTCTAATATTGTGTAATAAAGATAAAGCCCGCCTACGGAATAGGGGGCTTTTCTTACTTTTTATAAATATTTATTCCAATTATATTATCAGATGAGTCTAAACGAATATAAACGTCAGCTGATAAAAGGTGTGCATTATATATTCGTTGTTTATATGTTGATATCTCGAAGCGTTTTCCATTTAATTCACATTCTAGAATAATCATATCGCCATGTTCTTTCCAAGTTATTAATTTAGCAGTTGTATTCATATAAACCTCCTCTGAATCATTTTATGAAAATTAATAGAGATAGTGTGAGAAAGGAGTTTATATAACAAAAAAAGACACCTTAAGTGTCTTCTTTGATTACTATAAAAGTCGTTGAATGAAATAGGTTTCTATTTTTATTTGCGTGAAAAGCCTTCTTCATCAAGGTATTCCGCAGCTTCTGGATAAGAGTTGAATGTACCGTCTAAGTTTACACCAGCGTACACGTTCCACATGTCATCCTCTGAAATAAGAGTAAGAATATGACCATCTTCGTTCTGCCATTCTTCTTCTTTCGCAGGTTCTACAGGTGCTACTACTTCTTCTTGTGATAGAAGGTCAATTGATTTCTCAATTACTGAACGTAACTCCTCTGCTGAAAACTCACGGATGTTAACCATGCCTTTATCATCTGTTTTATAACCTTTAATACCGCTTGCATATACAAATCCATTTCCATTTGGGTGTAAATGAAATACAACGTTCTTTTTATCTAAACGACTTTCTTCAAAGTGGAAGTTTACACGTTTTAATGATACGTTCTTTCTTTCTAGTTCTGGGAAAGATTCAATAATCGATAATTTTTCTTCAAAAGTTAGCATAGTGCCTCCAAGTATATAGTAAAAGATTTAATTTGTTCATTATAGCATAGTTGCAATTGTTTCCAAAGATAAGGGGAAAACTTTTCGTTGAATACGTTTACGTCACGAGA
Source organism: Bacillus sp. EB V-12 (assembly GCF_056158125.1). NCBI lineage: Bacteria > Bacillati > Bacillota > Bacilli > Caryophanales > Bacillaceae > Bacillus > Bacillus sp. EB V-12. The sequence continues at coordinate 150,961 of NZ_JBUXJL010000002.1, forward strand.
ATGTAAAAAGTGAGCTAACGAATGTATCTTTTTAGGTGTACAATGGAACATGGACTTTATACAAAGGTGGTTTTTTTATGTTTCAAAAAATAGCAAAGGAATGTTTAGCAGGATTTACTGTTGCGATTGTTGCGTTACCACTTGCGATTGCATTTGGTATTGCCGCGACAGGAACGTCTGAGGGAGCGCTTGTTGGATTGTATGGTGCGATTTTTGCAGGTTTATTCGCAGCGTTATTTGGCGGGACACCTGGGCAAGTAACAGGGCCAACTGGACCAATTACCGTTATTGCAACAGGAGTTATTGCGACGCACGGGTTAGAGGCAAGTTTTATTGCCTTTATGATGGCAGGGTTATTTCAAATTTTATTCGGTGTATGTAAGCTCGGTTCTTACGTTCGATATATTCCGTATCCTGTCGTTTCGGGGTTTATGAATGGTATTGCATTAATCATTATTTTAGGCGAAATAAAGCACGTACAAAATAGTTTTTTACTTGTTGTGTTAACGATTATTGTAATGATTGTTTCTGGTAAATGGATTAAGGCGATTCCGTCTAGTTTAGTAGCACTAGTCGGTGTGACAGCTTTGCTTCCTTTATTTTCTTCCTTACTCGAAGGACTTACAGTAAAGTTACCGATTATCGGAAATCTTTCACTAAATAAAGTAATTGAAAAGATTGGAACCATTCCAGAAGCGATGCCTACGCTTCATATTCCATCTTTAAGTGGAACAGGAATAGCAGCACTTATTTTGCCAGCGCTTAGTATTGCTTTATTAGGATCGATTGACTCGTTGTTAACATCGGTCGTAATGGATAATGTGACAGGTACACGTCATAAAAGTAATAAAGAACTGGTTGGACAAGGTATCGGTAATATGATGAGCGGATTGTTTGGCGGATTAGCAGGTGCAGGTGCGACTGTAAGGTCTATCGTGAATATAAGAAGTGGCGGTAAAACGGCACTTTCGGCATGTATGCATAGTGTTATCTTATTTATTTTTATTATGGGTCTTGGTTCGGTCGTACAATATATTCCACTTGCTGTATTATCAGGTATTTTAATTTTAACTGGTATTGGAATGTTCGATTGGGGAAGCATGAAAAAGATGCATGTCGCTCCTAAAGGTGATGTCGTTGTTATGCTCGTAACGATGATTGTAACGGTGAAGTTCGATTTAATGATTGCTGTTGCATTCGGTATTATTCTTTCGTTCATCATATATATGGTGAAATGTAAAGAACGCAAAACTTCTATCGTAAAAGAAAAAGAAGAAACGTACACAATTCAAGGACCGCTCTCTTTCCTATCAGTAGATCGTATTTTCTCTACTTTACAAGATGTGAAGTCACCGGTTGTTTTACGTATGAAAGATGTGCGTTATATGGATGTATCAGGAGCTATGGCATTATTAAATTTTGTTGAGCAATCAAATAAAGTAGGAGCAAGTGTAAAGCTTGAGCAAGTACATCCGAGTATTGAAAAAACAATCGCAGTAATGGCAAGCGATGAACAGAAAGAGCAATTGAAAATTTTAAGTGTTTAGATGGTAATTAGAATATCTCACAATCTTACATAAATTATAATGTAGAGTTGTGGGATATTTTTATAATGTTTTTAGTAATATGTATCGCAGTGATAGAGAGGAAGGGCTCTTTTTGCGTAACAGAAACGGTTATAGTGTGTACATATATAATGGAAGGAATTAGAAAAAATATTGTGAAGAGACAGGCTTAAATGGGTTCTCTTTTCTATTTTGAAAAAAAAACCAAGTATTCAACCTATAATAAATTTGTTATGATAACCAATGGGATAAAGTGAATTCCTATCGTTTAAAACAATATGTTTGAGAGTATATGTATAAAAGAAAAGAGAAAAAATATGAATAAAACATTTGTAAAAGGAGCAGCAATTTTAACCATTACAACTTTTTTGTCGAAATTGCTGGGTAGTTTTTTTCAAATTCCATTACAAAATATTGCAGGAGATGAAGTGCTCGGTATTTTCCGCCTTGTTTTTCCTGTATATATGATTGCTCTTACATTATCGGTAGCCGGAGTTCCACTTGCAATTTCGAAACTAATTGCAGAGTTGAACGAAAAAAATAAGCAAAAGGAAATTGCGAAATTATTTAAATCAGCGTCAATTATTGGGATAGCATTTGGCGTTTTCGGCTGTTTAGTCATTGTATTATTTTCTATTGAAATTGCAAATATGCTTGGTGGACAAGAAACTAGAATGCCGTTGCTTATTACTTCATTAGCGTTACTCATTGCGCCATACATGGCGGTGTATAGAGGGTATTTTCAAGGTTTCGGTGATATGAAACCAACAGGGGTATCACAGGTCATTGAGCAATTTGTACGTGTGTTTTTTATGTTAATAATTGCTTACATACTAGTATCATGGGATAAGAGTAATACTGTTATTACTAGTGGTGCGATGGTTGGCTCTTTTCTTGGAGTCATTAGTTCGCTTATATATTTGCGTATAAAATATAATAGAAGTCCATACTACAATAAAAGCAATTCCTATTCGCTTCGAGATTTAAGAGAAAACGGCAAAAAGATATTGCGGGTATCGATCCCAATCGCTATTGGAGCTTTATCAATGCCACTTTTAAATTTAGTAGACTCGCTTACAATACCGCATGTATTACAAGGATCATCAACAGAAATTCAAGAACAATTTGGAATATACAGTCGCGGTTTTGCATTCACGCAAATAATTGTTATTTTTGCAAGCGCAATTGTATTTCCGTTAATACCACTCTTAACTTCCGCATTGGCCAAAAGAGATATAAATTTGGCGAAAATAACAATTCAAAATACAAATCGACTAGCGCATGTTTTGACAGCACCGTTAACAATATGGTTGATGGCATTAACAGTACCGTTAAATGTCGGATTGTTCACAGATGTAAAAGGCAGTAGTATGTTAACAGTTATGATTGGCAGTTCGTATTTTACTGCGGTTATGGTATTATCAATAGGTGTTTTACAGGGCATTAACCGTTCTGCACAAGCTGCATGGATTGTTATTGGTGCGAGTTGTGTGAAAGTCGTGTTAAACATAATGTTCGTGCAGAAGTTTGGCATAGATGGAGCGGCGTATAGTACATTAATTACTTACGTATTGATTTGTATTGTAAATCATTTGTATATTCGAAGCTATATTGCCTATTCTATTCATTTAAAAAGCTTTTTTGGTGTGCTAGCAATAGCATGTATTTTGGGACTAGGATTGTATGAATTATGTAATGTGATAAATATTACATCTTCAAGAATTATGACGTTATTATTCAGTGGTATAGCATTAAGTATTACAACCATTTTGTATGGTGTATGTGCTTTGAAATTAAAATGGATATCAATAAACAAAATACCATTTTTAAAAAGATAAATATAGAAATTTAATTTTTTATTATAATTCATATGAACTGATAAAGAGGAAACTATGTAGGGTATCAAGTGTTTAGGTAAGGAATGGGTACTAGTTTATGTTAGATGAAATAAATGGTTACCTAGTTTTGGAGGAGATTTAGGGTGCGTTTAGTCTTATCAGGATATTATGGTTTTTATAATGTTGGAGACGAGGCGATTCTACAATCAATTATTGAATCGTTAAGTAAAGAGAACCCGGATATAGAACTAGTAGTACTATCAAATGATTCTAAATATACAAAGGAAATGTATGGTGTAGAATCGGTAGATCGCTGGGATATAAAAGCTGTTTATCATGCGATAAAAAACAGTGATGGAGTTATTAGCGGTGGCGGGAGCCTTCTTCAAGATCAGACAAGTACGAAGAGTATTCTATATTATACGGGTATTATGGGACTCGCTCGATTATTAAAAAAGCCGTATTATATTTATTCACAAGGAATAGGTCCAATTACAAAAGGATATAATCGTCTATTAGTAAAATGGAACTTGTCAAAAGCTTCCTATGTATCAGTTCGAGATGAGGATTCGTTTTTATATTTAAAAGAACTTGGCATAAAAAACGATATTGAAATTGTTCCAGACCCTGTTTTAACATGGAAACGGACAAAACAATCGGATTGGTTGCAAAAGCATTCGATACATGGAAAAGTAATTGCGGTTAGTGTGCGTTATTGGAATGCAAAAGAAGATTATATAAAAAAATTAGCTGCGGCATTAAAAAAATTAAAGCAAGAAGGATACCAAATTCTATTTGTTCCAATGCATGAGCCATTTGATCAAAAAGCTTCGCGTGAAGTAGTAGACTTAATGGGAGAAGAGACGTATATGCTTCCATATAAAATGGATATCGACGAGAAAATATTCATTTTATCACAATGTTCATTACTAATTGGTATGCGTCTTCATGCACTAGTTTTTTCTGCTGTAGCCAAAACTCCAATGGTCGGGATTTCATACGATCCAAAAATTGATTCGTTTTTAAGTCAAGTGAATCAGCCAGTTATAGGAAGTGTGGATGGCGAATGGAGTGCTGAATATTTATATGAAATTGCGAAAAAGCAATTAATGCAACAAGGAACTGTGCAGCAAGAGTTACAATTGACAATAGATGAGCTTCGGTTGCAAGGCAAACAGGCAACAAAGAAACTCATTGATCATATGGAAAAAGGCACTTTATTAAAAAAGTAAAGTGTCTTTTATTTTATTTTGAATGTAATGAAAATTCAAATTAAAAAACGTTTTATTTTAATTCCTATTTATTATGCTAAAATGATTGTGATTATTATATAATCAAATTTGTGATAATAAATTCGTAGATTACGAGGAGGATAACCTTGAAGACTTTTTCAAAAGGTATAACAGCAGTGGCATTAACGGGATCATTACTTTTAACTCCTATTTCAAGTTATGCGGCAAATGATGATATTACAGGACATATGTTTGAGACGAATATGCGCTCACTTATTACTAAAGGAGTTTTAATGGGGTATGGAGACAATGTATATGCGCCTGATAAATTAGTAACAAGAGCAGAGTTTGCTACATTCATAGCGAGGGCTTTAAATTTACCGAAAGCTGATTCGAATTTCGAGGATGTGCCGAAGACTTACGGTTTATATGATGGTGTAAGTAGAGCATATGGAGCGAAAATTATTAATGGTCGTACGAACGAGACGTTCTCACCAAATGATGTGATTACACGTGAAGAAATGTCGATCATGGTAAAGCGAGCGTTAGACTATAAAAATATTAAAGTAGCTGTAAGTCCGCTTACCTTTACTGATAAAGATAGTATTAACTATAAAGAGCATGTGCAAGTTATGGTGGCTACTCAAATTATTAAAGGGTATCCAGAAGATAATACATTTAGACCACATTTATCAGCTACAAGAGGGATGGCTTCAGCTATGTTGGATCGCATGCTTCAGACGATTGAAAAAAACGGAAATAGCAATCCTGTAGAAACTAAGAAATATGTCGTGACAAATGTAAGAGAAAACGGAACAGAGCAAGAAGTAGAGCGCTATAATACGTATAAAGAAGCGGTTACCGCTGCTCAAAATAAAGGTATGAATGCGGTAAAATACGAGAACGAATTTTTATGGATTAAAGATGGTTTTGCAAGTGCGAAAAGAATAACTGGGCAAAACATCATTAATATTTATGATGAGAATTTATCAACAGTATATACGTATATTCAGTATGGAACAGAATTGAAAGTGTTAGAAGTTGGCGAAGATCGTGTGAAAGTTCAACTTTCTGGTTTGACAGGTTATGTGAAGAAGAATGAAATCACTTTAATTCCTACCAATGAAATGAAACAGTCATCTTATTATGTGAAATCAGATGGATATTTATACCATAAATATTATACATATAATACAAGTTCACCTGGATATACAGAATTTAGATATGGTGTGGCACCTTCTTTCATGAAGCAAGGACAGCAAATGTATAGTGTAGATGGAAAGACATTTGGAGACGAAACTTTCTATCAATATTTCAATTATTTATCATTACGTTCGAAAACAGATTATACAGCTGAACAACTAGATAGTTATGTGAAATCGATTAAGCCAGACTCTCCATTAATTGGTTTAGGAAAGAAATTTAAAGAAGTAGAAAGCAAGTATAATGTAAATGCATTATTCTTATATTCATTAGCAATTCATGAAAGTTATTATGGAACAAGCGCTCTTGCAAAAGACAAAAATAATTTATTTGGTTTAAAAGCAACAGACGATAGTCCATATGGTAACGGAGAAGCATTCAATTCAAAAGAAGATTGTATTGAACATGCAGCAAAATTATACATGAATGAAGGATATTTAAATCCAGGACATTGGCGTTATACAGCAACATATACAGGTGATAAAGCTGCTGGTTTAAATGCGAAATATGCATCTGATGCGAACTGGGGTAAAAAAGTAGCGGGGCATATGAACCGTTTTGATTCTTATTTAGGTAAAAAAGAATACAACAAGTACAAACTTGCACGTGTGATGAATAACGTGGAAGTGAAAAAGAATCCTAGTATATCAAATGAGCGACTGTATCGTTTAAATACAAATGTAGTTGTCACAGTTACTGGTGAAGAAATAATAAATGGAAAAGCGTGGGTTAAAGTTATTTCAGATAATCCTACTGTAACAGAAGCGTATATTGCAAAAGAAAGCTTAGAATACGTAAAACATTAATTAAATAAAAAAGAAGGTGCTACTAATATTTCGTAGCACCTTCTTTTTATCCCGCATTAACGGGCAGTAATCCCCCACCTCAAAAAAGGAAGTTAGGTAGGGGATGAACTGCCCGTAAAAGCCCGATTGGTTCAACTAATAATCAGTGGGGATGAACAAAACCCCCACTGATTAAAGTTTCACTTTATTCAATTTCAAAATCAACAATGATATAAGCGAGTATCACAACGAAGAAAATACTAACGGCTGGCGCTGTTAATACGTGGCCAGACATAAAGCCAATGCCAAGTGATAGAATGAGTGTGCTCGTTAATAGCATATACTTTACGCTCATGATTTTCTTAAAGTTTGTGATCATGCGGATGAATAATTTAATACCAAAGTATAGAAACGGTATTAAATAAATAAGGAAACCGACAATTCCAAATGCGAAAAATAGGTCATGGAAGTCCATTTCAATTAATTTAATTTTATCTGTGTAGTTACCAGCGTAACCCATTCCGAATAGTTTTTGTGAAAGCGGTGCGTCTTTATAGTACTGTTTGTATGTTTTTAAGAATTTGTCGCGATCGCTGTAAATTAAACTTTTTACTTCAGAATCTGTAAGTTCACCTTTTGCATGTTTTTTTGCATCTTCTGGATCTTCTTTAATTACTTTTCCTTCTTTTCGATCTTTCTCTTCTTGTACTGATTTTTTGTATTCGTATATTTGCATGTGAATGCCCATATTTTTTGCGATAGGAGTATGTGGTGTAAGAGCAATTAAACCTCCTAGTATAACAGCGGCAACAACGGTATTTACAATATGTGTGAATCCTTTTCCTTCTTTTTTACGATTTATCATATATTCAATGAATGAGAAGAAAAGTGCTACGCCTAATGTAATAACAATTGCGCCATATCCGACTTTCGTTCCGACCATAATACTTGCATACATCGCAAGTATTGTTGGAATCCAGTAATATATTTTTGAGAAAGAAGTTGTTTTATGAATCGAATATAAGACAATGATTGGGAACATAATGGCGAAAAGAGAACTTAAATCATTTCCAGCGAAGAACCAACCTCTTGAACCGATTTTTGAGTGCGGATAGCTTGGGAAATCCGTTCCAGTTTGCATTGCGACAATCATTGTGATGCTTAAAATTAAAGTTGCATATAAGAAATATGTAATGATTTTATGAAATACATACTCTTTATTTTTTAGCTCTTTAAAGGCGATAATATATCCAAACAGTAGCACAATTGGATATACGCTCTTTAAGATAAATTTAACTTCTTCTCCAAATGAAACTGGAGATTTAACCATCATATTATTTACAAGACCGATTGCGAGTGCGATTCCGAGTAAACATAAATAGAGGATGTACTTTTTCGCATCTTGTTGTTTGTGATGAAGAAGTAGGTATCCTAATGCAAGAAGCATAAAGGCGAAACGGACTACAACTCCAACTGTTGCGCTCATGTGTAGTATATAGATTGAAAAAGATGTTAATAAATCTAAAATTGGTTGAAACACAATGAATAGCAATAGGAAATGTGGGAAGTAGTTATCCGTTTGTTTCAACTTATTAACCATATGTTCCTCCAGTTCTTCATTCCTTTATTACAACACCCAAAAGATGGGTATAAAGCCTTTTTTACATAGTAAGGCGAATGAATTTCAATATTTGTTTTTTATCAAACTTAAGAATACACCATTTCATTGTAATGGTAAATAGATGAAAAGCATGGATAAACCGACTTTAATTTCTATATTTTTCAACGGAATTGTATGTTTTATACGGTATATGTACAAATTGCGAGATTATTAGACAGAAAATTGAGAAAAAAGAAGGATTTTTCAGTGGTTTTCTATAATTATATAAGTATAATCTTTATGGAGAAAAGAGGGGTATATATAATGGAAATAACAAGTAAAACAGAATCTGTCGTTGTGAAATATGAAGGGCACGTTGCAACGGTTATGGTCAACCGCCCAGAGGTGTTAAATGCGTTAGATGAGCCGACCTTAAAAGAGTTATTACAAAAGTTGAAAGAAGTAGCGGAAAGTTCTGCGCATATCGTTGTGTTATGCGGGAACGGTCGTGGTTTTTCTGCGGGTGGGGATATTAAATCGATGCTTTCAAGTAATGATGAAAGTAAGTTTGATGGCATTATGAATACTATTTCTGAAGTTGTCGTGACGTTATATACGATGCCAAAGCTTGTTATTAGTGCAATTCATGGACCAACTGCAGGTCTTGGGTTAAGTATTGCGTTAACAGCTGATTATGTAATGGCGGATATATCATCTGTTATTGCGATGAACTTTATTGGAATCGCTTTAATTCCAGATGGAGGCGGTCATTTCTTCCTTCAAAAGCGCGTCGGTGAAAATATGACGAAGCAAATTATTTGGGAAGGCAAGAAATTATCGGCGAGCGAAGCACTTGATATCGGCTTAATTGATGAAGTAATCGGCGAAGATTTCCAAACGGCTGTGAAGAAAAAAATTAATGAATGGTCACAAAAACCGATTAAAGCAATGATTCAAACGAAGCAAATTTTATGTGAAGTAAATCGCTCTAATTTAGAGCAAACATTGCAATTAGAAAAGCGTGGTCAATATGCAATGAGACAAACAGCGGATCATAAAGAAGGTATTGCTGCGTTTTTAGAGAAACGTTTACCAGCATTTAAAGGGGAATAAAGTTTGTCCATTCCTCACTGATTATTAGCTCGTTAATTCGGGATAAAGGGGAGAAAGTGCTAACACATTTTAGTATAATTGTGTTAGCACTTTTTTTTAGGAGTAATACATGAAGAAAATGATTGGTGTTATCACTATTATTTTGCTTACATATTCTGCTTTGCATAGTACACCATCTTTGGCAGTTCGGACTGCGTTATTTTTTGAGGGACATCCAAGTGTTGCATTTTCTGACGGGGTGACGAAAGAAAAAGATGTGAAAAAAGAAGCGATTCCAGATGAGTATCAAACTCTATATGGTAAGGACGAAGACTTAGAGCACTATTTCTTTCCACATGTAAGAGCACATGGATCAGGAATTGATATGTTAAGTGCATGCGTGAAGAAAAAATGGTTTTTCTATAAAGCAGAGCTCGGATGTTATTAAATATAGGAGGATGAATGATGTCAGCATATAACAAGTTAGTCAGAGATCGTGTTCCAGAGAAGATTTTAATGTCTGGAAAAACATATACAGCACAAAAATTAACAGGTCAAGCCTACATACAAGCTTTAGCGAAAATTGGAACGGAAGAAATTCGTGAATTTGCTTCTATGAAAGAACGCGAACATGCACTAGATTCTCTTGCAGATGCGCTAGAGGTTATCATTTCATTAGCACGTGCAGAAGGTGCATCGATTGAAGATGTGGAACGCCTTCGTAAGCAAAAAGAGATAGAGCGCGGTGGATTTGAAAGAGGTATTTATTTATTAGATGTTTCAGAAGAATAGTTTTATAGGAAAAGCATAGCGTTACTGAGTAACGCTATGCTTTCTTGTTGCAATGAAGCTAATAATGAAGAAGATAGCTGTTAATATCCAGCCGATTGTAATAGAAGTAGTAGTATGAATGGCATAAGAGATTTGTAAACAAAATGATGATGCTAAAAACCAAATGAGTGCAATGTGTATATATTTTTTTGATATATTCATATTTCAGGACTCCTTTTGTATACTAAAAAGAATTTTACTACAATTTAGAAAATTTAGCTATATAAGTAGAGGTTTTCTGGCGAATTTTGTATACTGAATAGTAGAGAAAATGAGGAGGAAACGACAATGGCACACCATACGAAAGAAACGATGGAACTGATTAAGGAGCTTGTCTCTATTCCGAGTCCATCTGGAAATACAGCAAAAATTATTAATTTCATTGAAAACTATGTCAGTGAGTGGAACGTAGAAACGAAACGTAATAATAAGGGAGCTCTTATTTTAACGGTAAAAGGGAAGAATGATGCGCAGCACCGCTTATTAACGGCACACGTTGATACGTTAGGTGCGATGGTGAAAGAAATTAAGCCTGACGGTCGCCTGAGTCTTTCTATGATTGGTGGATTTCGCTGGAACTCTGTAGAAGGAGAATATTGCGAAATTGAAACATCAAGTGGCAAGACATATACAGGAACGATTTTAATGCATCAAACATCTGTACATGTATATAAAGATGCAGGTGAAGCAAAACGCGATGAGAAAAATATTGAAGTTCGTATTGATGAGCGCGTATTTTCAGCTGATGAAGTACGCGAATTAGGAATTGAAGTAGGAGACTTCGTTTCATTTGATCCGCGTGTTCAAATTACAGAGAGTGGATACATAAAATCCCGTCATTTAGATGACAAAGTAAGTGTTGCGATTTTATTAAAATTAATTAAAAGATTACAAGATGAAAACGTAACATTACCATATACGACGCATTTCTTAATTTCTAATAATGAAGAGATTGGATACGGTGGTAATTCTAACATTCCTGAAGAAACTGTTGAATACTTAGCAGTTGATATGGGAGCGTTAGGTGATGGACAAGCATCTGATGAATATACAGTATCTATTTGTGCAAAAGACTCTAGCGGCCCGTATCATTACGCACTGCGTAAACATTTAGTAGAGCTTGCGAAAACGAATCATATTGAATATAAAGTAGATATTTATCCATACTACGGATCTGATGCATCAGCTGCGATTCGCGCGGGATTTGATGTGAAACATGCTTTAATTGGAGCGGGTATTGATTCTTCTCACGCATTTGAACGTACACATGAAAGTTCTATTGCGCATACAGAAGCATTAGTGTATGCATATGTAATGTCTAATTTAATTGAAGAATAATTTCATAGATAATAGAGAGCTGATTAAAGATATTATTTTTAATCAGCTTTTTATTTGGCAAAGCGATTAGGAGACATGTTCTAATCGCTTTTTTATCCCGCTATTTGCCGAGTAGTAAGACCCCTACCTCAAAATTCAGCGAAAGCAAAAAAGTTAGATGGGGACCGGGCTGCCTGTAAAAGCCCGATTGGTGAGGGCTGATTAAAGTTTTTTATATACATTCATTATAAGTTATATATATGCGATTTTTGTTATACGGCCGGAAACGTATTTACTATAGATATATAATGTTATACACTATGAAAGGAATTAATTAATAGTTAATATTTTTTAGTTAGCTTGATTAAAAAAATTGTATGAATATGAAGTTTTGAGAGGAGATTTATTTTTCATGAAGTACAAAGCAATAGCCGCAGGTTTATTAGCAGCAAATTTACTAGCACATCCAATTAGTAGTTTAGCAGAAACGAAGAAATTTCCTGATGTTTCAGATAGTGCGTGGTCGAAAGACGCAATTTATTATTTAGTAGAGAGAAATGTAATTAACGGTATGCCAGATGGTAACTTTATGCCATACGGAAATTTAACACGTGCCCAGGCAGCAAAGATTATCGCAACAGCAATTGGTGCTAAAGTAGATCCAAATGCAAAGCCGTCTTATAATGATGCGAAAAATAGTTGGGCAGCTTCATTTATTGCAGCCATGGAAAAAGAGAATATTATTAAGGGACGAGAACCAGGAGTATTTGATCCTGAAGGAAAAGTAACTCGTGCTGAAATGGCAGCTATGCTTGTAAGAGCATATAATTTGAAGAGCAAAGTAACAGGACCAGTTCCTACAAAATTTGCTGATTTAGAGAATCATTGGGGTAAAGAAGAAGTTAATATTTTAGTAGAATTAAAACTTTCTTTAGGTACAGAGAATGGCTGGAAACCGAATGATTCTATTACGCGTGAACAAGCAGCTCAACTTACTGCGCAAACAGATAAATTTAGCAAGAATAGTGATCGTCCAGTAGAAACAAAGAAAATGTACATAGATAGAAAATTCATTACATATCACGCACCATCATTAAGTTCTGGGATTAGTGCAAATCAGCATAATCCACAAATGGTTGAAATTAAAGAAGAACGAGATGGATGGATCAAAATTGCAACAAGTAACGGTGATAAATGGACACCTTTAGTAGAGAAAACAGAAGTTATTAATGAAGGGTTCACTACTTATGCAGAAGCTTCTTCTTCGTCAAAAGTAATGGGAACACATAACGCACAACAAGTAACTGTTATTGAAGAGAACGGCAGCTGGATTCGTATCCGCATGGGCGCTGGTTTCCAATGGGTTAATAAAAATCAATTAAATCCAGTGAAGCAAGGTAACTTCTTAGAAGGAAAAGCGATTATCATTGATCCAGGTCATGGTGGAGTTGATTCAGGTAATCCAGGTTATTATGAGAAAGAAAGTGAAACTGTATTAGATGTATCATTGCGATTACAGAAAATATTTGAGAAAAAGACACCATTTACTGTGTTATTCACTCGTACAGATGATACACGTCCAGGAACAAGTGGTCCGGATTCTTTAAAGAAACGTGTAGAATTTGCTCAAAAAAATAATGGAGATATTTTTGTAAGTATTCATGGTAATGGTACGGAAAAGAAAAATGGACAAGGTACAGAAACATTCTACTATGAATCAGCGACAGCAAGAGGAACAAATCCTAACGTATCAGAAAGTCGTTTATTAGCAGAAAAAATTCAAGAGCGTCTTGTAGATGCACTGGGGACAAAAGATCGTGGTGTGAAAAAAGGCGATTTATACGTAATTAGAGAAAATACAATGCCAGCTGTATTAGCAGAATTAGCATTTGTAGATAATAAAAGTGATGCAGATAAAATAGCTACACCAGCGCAAAGACAAAATGCAGCGGAAGCTATTTATCAAGGTATTTTAGATTACTATGAAGAAATGGGTAACAACGTGTCTTCTTTCCGTTAATAAATAATAAGAGATTGCCATTGGCAGTCTCTTTTATTTATTAACGTTTCTCTTTATTTCCGGCATATGATATCATTTAATTTTATATACAAAAGTATTTGAGTAATTGTAATTAGAACAATTTTAAACGATAGAGGATGATAATAGATTGAATAATCATAGTAAAACACCTGCCTGTATATATACGTATGCATTTCGTGAGGAGGAGCGTGCTTTATGTTACTTGGAAATGCGCTCGTTCTTTGGAATGGAGTCCCATGTTAATATTTTAAAAAGTGATGTCAAAATTGACCCGAGTAGAAGTGCGTTTATGAAAGAGCGAATTGAAGTTATGTATGAAGGGGACGACTTAGAAAGCATTTTAAAACAAGTGGAACAAATTGATTTGGCGGGAGCGACATTTAAAGTTATCTTCGTTAAAATCAATGACCTCGTTGGGGAGAATAAAATTGAATACGGAGAAAGACGTCTTATTGAACGAGACCTCGGCATGCATATTGAAGGAGAAGCGGATGTTCGTAATCCAGAGCGTGTATTCGGGATTGTTCCTCTTGGAGGACGCTGGTACTTCGGGCACTATGTAGAAAGCGAACCAGTTTGGTATCATCACATAAAAAAACCGCATAGCTATTCGACATCACTTAGCACACGTGTTGCGAGATCAGTTGCAAATATCGCTGTACCAAATCCAGAGGGAGTACGAGCAATTGACCCGTGCTGCGGTATTGGAACAGTAGTAGTAGAAGCACTTTCTATGGGGATTAACATCGTTGGTAGAGATATAAATCCACTTGTAGTTCTTGGAACGAGAAAAAACATCGCACATTTCGGATTTGAAGGAACAGTAACAAAAGGTCCAATCGAGGAAATTACTGAGAACTATGACGTTGCCATTATCGATATGCCGTATGACTTATTTACGCATGCCACACCAGAAGACCAGCTCTCCATTCTTTCAAGTGCACGCCGCATCGCTAAAAAGGTAGTCGTTGTCACGATGGAAACAATGGACGACATGATCCATGAAGCAGGATTTGAAATTAAGGATCGCTGTATTACAAGAAAAGGATCATTTACTAGACAAATTCTTGTTTGTGAATAAGAAAGGAAGGTCACCCGTTTGGGTGACCTTTTTAGTGTAGTTTGATGTGTGATTGATTGGTGGTGTAGATAGATGAATTAGCGGAATTTGTCGGTAAGTCGATATTCCATGGCGAATCGCCAATATCGTTACATTAGAATATTACTGTTCTTTTAATTTCTCTTGTTGTGCGATTAATAAATTGCGTAATATGTGCCCGCGGTAACTTTCTAGTTTTCGTCCTTCATGATAACGCACACCTAATTTTTTTAGTTCAGCTACGTACCAGCCCTTTGTTCCGTAGTACATTGGATCACTTCCTTTTTGCTTTTGAACAGTATATGTTGGGGAGCGAAGTAACTTTACATTGAAAATAATAAGACTGGTTGTATCAAGGGGCCCCTATAACATAGCCTCTGGACAGTGTATAAAAAAATAGACAGTAGTGTATGTTTTTCTAAACAATGCATACAAATTTATACCCTATGCGTTGGCATGATATTTGCAATGAAAAGAGTATCAACGTATAGGGGAGAGATCGAAATGAAGGTTAGTAAAATATATACAACGATTGATGCACACGTAGCTGGGGAGCCGCTTCGAATTATTACGGGTGGTGTGCCAGAAATAAAAGGAGAAACGCAGCTGGAAAGACGCGCCTACTGTATGGAACATTTGGATTATCTTCGTGAAGTTCTGATGTATGAACCGAGAGGGCATCACGGAATGTACGGTTGTATCATTACACCGCCAGCAAGTGCTCACGCTGATTTTGGTGTGTTATTTATGCACAATGAAGGCTGGAGTACGATGTGTGGTCACGGTATTATCGCTGTTATTACAGTCGGAATTGAAACAGGCATGTTTGAAGTAAAGGGGGAAAAACAAAAGTTCATTATTGATAGCCCAGCCGGAGAAGTTATTGCGTATGCAACATATAACGGGAGTGAAGTAGAATCTGTATCATTTGAAAATGTTCCTTCATTTGTATACAAAAAAGACGTTCCTATTAAAATAGATAACTATGAATTTCAAGTAGATATTGCGTTTGGAGGAGCATTTTACGCTGTAGTAGACTGTAAAGAATTTGGTTTGAAAGTTGATTTTAAAGACTTGCCTGCTATTCAAACGTGGGGCGGTAAAATTAAACATTATATAGAGAGCAAAATGGAAGTGAAGCATCCACTTGAAGAAGGTTTAAAAGGAATATACGGCGTTATTTTTTCAGATGAACCGAAAGACAAAGGTGCTACGCTACGAAATGTAACGATTTTTGCTGATGGGCAAGTAGATCGTTCTCCTTGCGGTACAGGAACTTCCGCAAGAATCGCAACTCTTTTTGGAAAAGATGCTTTACAAAAGGGAGAAATTTTCGTCCATGAATGCATTACTGGCGGGAAATTCGAGGGGGAAGTATTGTCGGTAACCGCAGTAGATCCATATGAAGCTGTCGTTCCAAAAGTAACGGGGAATGCCTTTATTACAGGATTTCATCAGTTCGTTGTAGACCCGAGAGATGATTTGAATCGAGGATTTTTGTTAGGATAAGAGGAGGGGGTGGAAAGATATGCTAGTCATAAGCGCGAACGAACAAAGAAACTTAGTAAATATGAATGAAGTTATTGAATACGCGGCGCTTGCTTTAAAAGAATTTTCCGCAGAAAGAACAATTACACCAATAAGAGGCTCATTACCATTTGCGAACGAGCAAAATACGGCATTAATTATGCCTTCAGTAGCGGAAGGACTTGAAGCACTTGGAGTAAAAATAGTAACGGTAGTCCCGCAAAATAAACAGGTAGGAAAGAAAACGATAAACGGGATTGTGATGCTATCAGACTTTCAAACGGGAGAACCGCTCGCACTTTTAGAAGGATCGTACTTAACGATGATCCGAACAGGCGCCTTATCAGGAGTAGCGACAAAATATTTAGCTCGTCATAACGCAAAAACTTTATGCATAATCGGGACAGGAGAACAGGCGAAGGGGATTGCTGAAGCTGTATTTGCGGTAAGAGCTATTGAAAAAGTCATTTTATACAATCGAACAGAAGAAAAAGCGTATGCATTTGCGCAATATATACAAGAGAAATTAGGCAAACCAGCTTACGTTTACAAGGATCCAAATGAAGCGATATGTGAAGCAGACATCATCGTCACAACTACGAATGCATCCACACCAGTCTTCTCAGAAAAACTACAAAAAGGCGTCCACATAAACGCCGTCGGCTCATTCAGACCGAGCATGCAAGAACTACCCTCACACGCCATCACAAGCGCAAACAAAGTAGTAGTCGAATCAAAAGAAGCAGCACTAGACGAAACAGGAGACCTTCAAGTTCCGATAAAAGAAGGTCTATTCAAAGCAAACGCCATTCACGCTGAACTTGGTCAAATTATAAGCGGAGAAAAAGCTGGTCGCGAAAATGATGAAGAGATTACTATTTTCAAATCAGTTGGTTTAGCGGTAGTAGATATTATCGTTGCGAAGTATTTGTATGAGAGAGCGGTGGAGCAAGGAGTAGGGAATAAGATTGAGTTTTGAGACTGCCTTTTGGTGGTCTTTTTTTCAATTCATCAAATGTCATGATAACCTCCTAAATGTGTTTTTTGTCTTTAATCCCATTCTACATTTTCGATCATATAAAACAATCATTTTAGAGGGATTTTCTGTAAGCTGCTAGTTTTTTAACTCATTTTATGAGGCTACTTATTCGTGGTCTTTTTATTTTCTCCTCCGCATAAATATAGTTTATCGCAAGAATGCATTAATAGATTACAAATTTTCTACCTTTGCGAAAAAGTTTGACAATACATACCGGTAGTGGTAATTTAAAACCTATAAGAAAACTCGGTATTAATTCCGAGTTTTCTTATAGGTGTAAATAGTCGAGAGGGGTCGAAATATGAAGAAGAAGTTGTTTGTATTACCATTTGTCCTACTATTATTTATCGCATTAGCTGCTTGTTCAGGGGAAAAAGATTCGAAGCAAGCGGGCACTAGTAAATCAGGGACTCCGAAAGATGGAGGAACGTTAACGATTGGTGTTAGCGATAATCCAGATACGATGAATCCGCTTTATGCGAATGATCGTGTGTCATTAACTGTGCAGCAAGCTTTATATGCGCCGCTATATCATATGGAAAACGGTAAGAAAAAGTTTGTTCTTGCTGAGAGCTTTACGCCTTCAGAAGATCAATTAACGTGGACATTGAAATTAAAAGATAATTTGAAATGGCATGATGGTAAGAAAATTACATCAGACGATATTGCATTTACATTCCAATCTATTTTAGATGAGAAGCAAAATAGTTCAAGCCGTGAAAACTTTATTTTTAAAGGAAAGCCGCTTGAGGTGAAAAAGGTAGATGAGTTAACTACTCAATTCGTTTTACCACAAGTAAGCGCATCTTTCGAAGGTGTGATGAATGATTTCTTCCCAATTCCGAAACATGTATTTGAAGGGGAAGCAGATTTAGCGAAGAGTAAGAAAAACTTACAGCCTGTAGGTTCAGGACCGTTTAAGTTTAAAGAGTATAAATCAGATGAGTACGTTGCATTAGATCGATTTGATGATTATGTAGGTGGGAAAGCTAAATTAGACTCTATCGTATACCGCGTTGTAAAAGACCGTAATACAGCAAATGTTTCACTGCAAAATGGTCAAATCAACATGAAGATGATTGAGCCGCAAGACTTTAAGAAACTAGATAGTACTGGGAACTTCTCAATGGTGACATTCCCTGAAGGTAGATTATTCTACTTATCTTATAACATGAATACAGATTTGATGAAGAAAAAAGAAGTGCGCCAAGCAATTGCGCATGCGTTAGATAAAAAAGAAATGATTAACTCAGCATTCGTTTCAGGTGAATTTGCAGAACCAGCAAATTCAATCTTAACGCCAGACACTATGTATTATGCGAAAGATATTAAAGACTATAAGTATGATAAAAAAGAAGCGAAAGATTTATTAGCAAAAGCTGGCGTGAAAGAAAAAGTACGTGTGATGTATGTAACGAATAATAAAATTATGGAAAGCTTAGCGTTATATACACAACAAAAATTAAAAGAAGTTGGCTTAGAAGTTGAACTAAATGCATTAGATGCTAGTGCGGCAAGCGAAAAAGGCTTAGATAAAGAGAATAAAGAATATGATATTACATTTGGTGGTTACATAATGGGACCTGAGCCAGATTCATATAAGAGCTTATTCTTAAGCAATGCTGAATACAATTATGCACGATATAAAAACGCTGATTTCGATAAGTTATGGGAAGAAGCTGCAGTTGAAACAGATAAAACAAAACGCGCAGAGCTATACCATAAAATTCAAGAGACAGCTAGAGAAGACGTACCTTATCTACCAATCGCGTATCCGAAAGCAGTTATTGCAGTAGATAAAAAGTTTGATGGATTAAAAGAAGCAAAAGCAATTCCTGTCACAATGTTTGAAGATCTATCTAAGATTTATGAAGTGAAATAAGAAACAATAAAGAAGCTGGTGGAAATCAGCTTCTTTAGCTTGAGGGGGGAAGTTTGTGTATAAAGTAATTGCGAAGAGGCTTTTAAATGCAATTCCGCTTTTATTTGTTATTTCTATTATTTCTTTTCTATTAATAAAACTAGCACCGGGGGATCCGGTTCGAAACTTTGTCACGCCAAACATGAGTCCAATTGATGTGGAGCGTATTCGCAAAAGTTTAGGACTAGATCAACCAATTTACGTGCAGTATATTTTATGGTTAAAAAATATTTTAACAGGAAACTTTGGTTACTCACTTCAAAATCATCGTCCTGTTTTAGATCTTATCGCAGAAAGATTACCCGCAACAATTGGGTTAATGGGATCATCTTTACTCGTCTCATTCGTAATCGCAATACCACTTGGACTATTTACAGGTGTGAAAAAGAATTCGTTCTTTGACCGCATTGTAAACTTTATTTCATACGTTGGTATTTCTATGCCGGTTTTCTGGTTTGCACTACTATTAGTCTACTTATTCTCTTTAAAATTGAACCTACTTCCGAGTATGGGTATGCGCACCGTAGGTAAAGATTCTGTTTGGGATATTGTGCAACACGGCATTTTACCTTGTATGGTGCTAGCGTTCCAAAACGTATCTGTTTATATGAGATATATTCGTTCAAGTACGATTCAGCAATTAGAAGAAGAATATGTACAAATTCAATATGCGTACGGTGCTTCAAAGAAAACGGTGTTATTTAATCACGTACTTCGAAATGTATTAATACCGATCATTACAATTTTCGGATTATCGATTCCAAGTTTAGTAGGCGGAGCGTTTATTACGGAAACAGTATTTTCATGGCCGGGTCTTGGTTCACTTGGAGTAAATGCTATTTTTAGATTTGATTATCCGATTATCATGGCAATTACATTACTATCATCATTCATGTTAATTCTCGGTAACTTAATTGCTGATATTTTATATGGCGTAGTAGATCCGCGCATTCGAATGAGGGGGTGATTTGGAATGAATAATAGGAGATTTCAAACGATAAAAAGTAGTTTTACGAAAAATAAGTTTGTACTAATGGGAGTTATAATACTTGCGATTTTAACGGTCGCATCAATATTCGCATTCGTATCGCCGTACGATCCTAGCAAAATGTCGATTCCAGATCGCTTACAAGAACCGAGTATGAGTCATCCTTTCGGAACGGATGATTACGGAAGAGATTACTTAACGAGAGCGTTATATGGCGGACGAGTTTCGCTTGCGGTCGGTTTCCTTGCGATGGTTGTTTCTATTACAATCGGTACTGCAGTTGGAACAATTAGCGGGTATTTTGGCGGAAAGTTAGACAACTTTTTAATGAGAGTTGTTGAAGTGCTTATGTCAATTCCATCATTCTTTTTAATGCTACTATTAAATGCGTATTTAAAACCAGGAATTACGACGTTAGTTCTTATTATCGGATTACTAACATGGATGGACACCGCCCGTATTGTAAGGGCAGAAACGTTATCTGTAAAAGAGCGTGAGTACGTTTTATACGCAAAAGTATCAGGGCAAAAATCACTTATGATTATTGTAAGACATATCATTCCTAACATTTTATCAACCATTATTATCGCTGCGACATTAACAATTGCGACATCGATTTTAATGGAATCATCACTTAGCTTCTTAGGTTTAGGTATTAGAGAACCAGATTCTTCTTGGGGCAGCATGCTAAACAATGCGCAAGGATATATTGGTGAAGCTTGGTATTTAACACTCTTCCCAGGATTCCTTATCCTTTTAACGGTACTGAGTTTTAACGTAATTGGTGAAGCATTGAAGAAAGCTTTCGCACCAAAAGGAGCCGGACATGAAAACTAAAGTGTTAAGTGAAGGGAGTGAGAAGCGTGTCTGAAAAACTACTAGAAGTGAAAAATTTAAAGACTTCTTTTTTCATAGAAAGTGGCGAAGTTGAAGCGGTTCGCGGCGTTACATTTCGCTTAAATAAAGGAGAAGTAGTCGGTATCGTTGGGGAATCTGGAAGCGGGAAGAGTGTAATGGCGAAGTCTGTTATGTCTCTCATTACGTCACCAGGAAAAGTGAAAGAAGGGGAAATCCTTTTTCATAATGAAAACATACTTTCTAAATCTGAAAAAGAATTGCGTTCTATTAGAGGAAATCAAATTTCACTTATCTCTCAAGACCCAATGTCAGCACTAAATCCGGTCGTGAAAATTGGAAAACAAATGACAGAAGTAATTATACGTCATCAAAAAGTGAAAAAGAAAGAAGCAGAGCAGATCGCGATTAACTTGTTAAAACAAGTCGGCCTTTCGTCACCAGAAGAAAGGGTAAAACAATATCCGCATGAACTAAGCGGTGGTATGAAGCAGCGGGTTATGATCGCAATGGCGATGTCTTGTAACCCAGACCTTCTTATTGCGGACGAACCGACGACTGCACTTGATGTAACGATACAGGCGCAAATACTAGATTTAATGAAAAACTTAAAGAACGAAACGAATATGGCGTTACTTCTTATTACGCACGACTTAGGAATCGTCGCGCAAAACTGTACGCGCGTTATCGTTATGTACGGCGGGCTTATTATGGAAGAAGGACCTGTACTTGATATTTTCCAATCGCCGAATCATCCATATACGAAAGGGCTATTAAACTCTTTGCCAAAAATAGCGAACGGCGTAAAAGAAAGGCTCGCTCCTATTCAAGGTGTAACGCCAAACTTATTAAACCCGCCACAAGGTTGCCCATTCGCAGAGCGTTGCCCGCATGCGATGGACATTTGTGAAAAAGAACGTCCGCCATATTTTGAAATCGGAGACGGAAGGCGTTCCATGTGCTGGTTAAATGATAGGGCGGTAGGTGATTCCCATGCATGAAGAAAACTTAATTGAAGTTCGGAACTTAAAAAAGTATTTTCCTATTAAAAAAGGACTATTCGGTAGAAAAACAGAGCAATTAAAAGCAGTCGATGATTTAAGCTTCACTATTAAAAAGGGTGAAACATTCGGGTTAGTAGGAGAATCTGGATGCGGAAAATCAACGACAGGAAGAAGTATCATTCGCTTACACGATGTCACTTCAGGTAACGTTTTATTTGATGGAAAAGATATCGCAAGTTTAAAGGAAAGTGAACTAAAAGAATATAGAAAACGAATGCAAATCATTTTCCAAGATCCATACGCATCATTAAATCCGTCGATGAACGTATTCCAAATTATTAGTGAGCCAATGAACATTCACGGTTCCTACGAAAAAGAAGAACAAAAAGAAATCATTTTAGACCTTCTGAAAAAGGTAGGATTAAAAGAAGAACACTTATATCGCTACCCGCACGAATTTAGCGGGGGCCAGCGCCAGCGCATTAGCATCGCGCGCGCACTATCTGTAAAACCAGACTTTATCCTATGTGACGAACCAATCTCAGCACTCGATGTCTCAGTCCAAGCACAAGTCGTAAACATGCTGCAAGACATTCAAGAAGAAACAGGCGTCACATATTTATTCATCGCACATGACCTATCCATGGTAAGACACATATCAGACCGAATCGGAGTCATGTACCTAGGAAACATAGTAGAAATTGCCGATAGTGAAGACCTATACGCAAAACCGGCACATCCATACACACAAGCACTACTCTCATCCATGCCAGAACCAGATCCAACAAACACTGGTAAAGAACGGATTATCCTAGAGGGAGAAGTACCAAGCCCGCTCAACTCACCATCCGGCTGCAAATTCAGAACGCGCTGCAAATTCGCCACTGAAAAATGCGCACAGGAAGTACCGAAGATGGTTGAGATTGCGAAGGGGCATGAAGTGGCTTGTCATTTGTTTTAGATTTGAGGAAAAGCATTGGGGGGGACCTGGTGCTTTTTTCTTTTGTGTTGGGTTGTGGGATTGGTTGTTAGTTTAGGAGATAACGCGCTCGAAATTTGTCGGTAAATCGATATGTTGTGTCGAAACGTTGATATATTCGGAGTTACGATCGATATAATTGAATAATCGTTGATATATTTTTGTAAAGAGTGGGATTAGTTGTAGATTAATGTAGAAATTTAATGTTTTCGGAAAAAAGAATTGACTTCTATATTAGTTGTAACTAAAATAGTTACATAAAGATGTAATCAATTTAGTTACAACTAATATCTGCTAAAAATATGATTTATATATTTAATTAAGGATGGTGGTCCATACGTTGCCACCCGGTGTAGAAAGTTACTAACACATTCAAATCGATGCATATTCTAAGCTTTAGTATTTTCTGTTACGGGGCAATAAGGTGCAACGTTATCTTTTGTTAAAAACCTTGGTGGATCTTTCTTTGGAAATATTAGTTTTGGGGAAATATAGTAAGGTATCTAAAAAAGAACAAGGTATAAAAAGATGTACTTATATAAACCAAAAATTTAGTTGAGCTGGATAATAAAAAAAAGGTAGGAGATTTAAATGGAGACGAAACAAGATAATCTTATTTACGTATGGGATGCATATTGTGGATGGTGCTATGGTTTTTCAGAAAGTATTAAAGGATTTTACAAAAACCACACTGAAGTGCCATTAACGGTTTTATGTGGAGGGTTATTTTGGATAATTTACTAATGAAACACTTCTCATATATAGAAGAAGGAAATAAAAGAATTAATCAACTTACAGGTGCTGAATTTGGTCCTTCCTATCAAAAATTGGTGGAGGAAGGGACTTTTAAAATGAATTCGAAAGATGCTGCAATTGGTTTTTCAGCTTTACGCTCATTAGCGCCAGACCGTTTATTAGAATTCACTTCGGCTATGCAAAAAGCGTTTTATTATGAGGGCCAAAGTCTGAGTGATCCTGAAACATATCGTAAAATTGCAATCGAGCATGGTTTGGACCCTGAACAAGTATTAGAACGTTTAAACGCTCAAGAAACAATAATAGATGTCCAAAATGATTTTAATAAAGTTCGACAGCTTGGTGTTAATAGCTATCCTTCATTACTTTTACAAAAGGATAATCAAATTATTCCTATTGGTGGTGGCGTAATGACGCCGGATAAAATTGAAGCACGTTTTAAAAATTTATATTAAGAAAATTTAGGATATAGTAGCAAACATGTTATCTTAAGCCACCTGACATTTATCTCCGGAATATTCGCCAGTACTATTACACTTTCAGATAAATGGGAGTGGGAGATTTTATGCCGCTTTAACGGGCAGTAAGACCCCCACCTCAAAATTCAGTGGAAGCAAAGAAGTTAGGTGGGGGATCAACTGTCCGTAAAAGTCCGATTGGTGTGGGCTAATAATCAGTGGGGGATGAACAAAACCCCCACTGATTAAAGTTTCACTTTATCGGAACAAGATAAAAATATGATAATTAGTTCATAACTTTAACAAAAGGAGAATAACATACTATGTTTAAAACAATCGATACAAATCAAAAAGATGTGAAATTAACGGTGTTTAGTTCGGACGAAAAAAGCTTTATGGTCACAGCAACATTAGTTGAGAAAGCAGGACATGCATTTTTAATAAATTCAAAATTTACTCAATCTGATTCGAAAGGAATTGTTGAGTATCTGAAAAAAAATAACTTATCTTTAGATAAAATCTTTATTATTCATGGGGATCCAGACTACTACTTTGGATTAGAGAGCATTAAAGCCGTTTACCCAGAAGCTATAGCGTATGCAACAGAGTCTACTGTTGAACATATCGTTCATTCTGTCTTAGGGAAATTAAAAGTTTGGAAAGACGCCCTTGGAGAAAATGCACCAAGTAACGTGGTATTACCTCAAGTGTTTAAAGAAAAAGCGATTGATTTTCAGGGGTTAACATTTGAACTAGTAGGCTTAGATCATTACAGAACTAGCCTATTTAATAAAGAACTAAAAGTATTAATTGGTGGTATTGATGTATTTAACGAAATACATGTATTCTTAGCGGATACTAGCTCAAAAGCGGCTATGGAGGCGTGGATTGAGAACTTGAAAGTATTACAAGCATTACATGCTGACATAATTGTACCTAGCCATGGATCAATCGAAAAATCCCTAAATAATCAAGCACTTACTGCGACAATGGATTATCTAAGAACTGCGGTTCAAGCTTCTGAGGAAAGTGGAACTTCAAAAGATTTTGTGGCAAAACTTGAAGCAGCATATCCAGGCTATGCAAATAAAGGTGTATTAGAATTAAGTGCAAAAGTTGTAACAAAAGAAATGCCTTGGGGTTAATGATATGAATAAATATCAAAAGCTATTACATGAAACGTATGTGTTAACTGGCGAAGGGAAATTGGATGCGTTCAAAACGTATTTAAGTGAAAATGTATCTTGGACAGAAGCTGCTGGGTTTCCATATGCAGGTACTTATATAGGTCCAGATGAAGTAGTGAAAAACGTACATGAACGTCTTGGCACAGAATGGGATGACTATAGCGCTAAAGATGAAATCTATGCTTTTAATAACAATACTGTTATCGTGTATGGAAAATATAGTGGGACATATAAAGCTACAGGGAAGTCATTTGTAGCAGATTTTTGTCACCTTTATAAGTTTGATGAGAACGATAAGGTTAAGAAGTTTATTCAAATTGTGGACAGTGCAACTGTTAATGAGGTATTAAGTTAGAATGGATCGTTTCTAATATGCCTTGTATAGGGGGAGGTTAGGATAAATGAAATTCCTAACCTTCCCCCTGACATTACATTTTGGGGAAGGTTTCTCCTTCTTCAAGCTTTTTATAGAAGAAAACTTATTTAAGTAGAAGAGGTAGGTATATATGAAATTAGAGAAAAGTTTAATCATAACAATTATTTCTGTATTTATTTTAGGAGTAGTTTCGACTTTGGTATATCAAGCTTCCACCGGTAATAACAAAGGAAACTCAATAAAGAGCGAGAATGTTGCTTCTGTATCAAAAGAAGTGAAAGAAAATGAAAAGAATAAAAAGATGGTAGTTGATTTCTATAATGAAGTTTTTAACAAACATAATATCGATATTATCCCTAAATATGTTAGCGAAGATTATAAGCAACATAATCCTTTTGTTGCTGATGGACGAAAAGCCTTCATGGATTTCTTTAAGGAGGATTTTGTTAAAAATCCTAATTCCTCTGCAGAGATTAAACGTGTAGTAGCTGAAGGGGATACAGTTGCTCTTCATGTACATTCTCGTACTAATTCTCAAGATAAGGGAGTTGCTATAGTGGATATATTTCGTATCAAGGATGGAAAGATTGTTGAACACTGGGATGTAATTCAAGAGATTCCAAGTGAAGCAGCTAATGATAATACGATGTTTTAGATAGAAGATATATTTAATAATTGTTTAATTGAGAGTGCTTTGTAGAATTTAGATAAGTAAAGGAGATGTCCTAGTACTATGCCTGGGACATCTCCTTTTTGTTTTAACGATATTTAATTTATTGTTATTTGTATTTTTTATGTACTACTATTCAAGTACATATCATTTCAGGCGGTTTTCTTTTATCCCGCATTAACGGGCAGTAAGATCCCCACCTCAAAATTCAGCGAAAGCAAAGAAATTAGGTGGGGGCGGGCTGCCCGTAAAAGCCCAATTGGTGAGGGCAAAGTTTCACTTTATGCTTCTATATTTTCCCTCTTCTACACCAGCAAAAGCAAATCAGATAAAAATGTAGGGCTTAAGTAACTAAAATAAAGAAAAAGCCATACAAGTAGTATGACTTTCTTTGCGGAACAATTAAGCTTGTGGTGCAGGCGGTCTTCCATGATCGTAAGTAGGTGCACCAGTATCACCATCAGCTATACCCCAAGGCTCCCCGTGTGTGTAAGATGAAGACCACCCTTCTCCATGTGTATATTCTGGAGAAGTACCGATATGCCCATCACTAAATGCTAAATCAGGTCTTTGTGGTGCAGGTGTGTCACCTTTGTTTAATGCCGAAAATTCTAAGTTGTTACTTATACCAAAAGTCATAATTCCAGCTAACGTTAAACCTGCTATTGTTAATCCAAACTTTTTCATTACTTTAACGCCCCTTTAGCTAATAGTTTTTTTTTTGCTTCATTACTCATATAAAAATATTTACTAGCCTTCACATGATGTTCCTCTGCATAAAATTTATTCGCTAATCGTTCTGCATATTCTTCAATGCAATCCCATAACTCTTCTTTTTTAAAGTATGAAACTCCTGCTAATACAACAGCTTCTAATTCTGTAGTGTTAGACGTGTTGTTCAATTTTTCTAAGATTTTAAAGCGATATTGATATTCTTTATTTGCTAATTCATTGCAAATGTTTAAGCCTTTTTCGATGAGTTGAGATGCTATTGCCGTTTCGCCTAATTTTAAATTTTCATCTGCTTGTAAATATAGGGCTTTAAAGTGATTTGGTATATTTTCTGTAACCTCTGATAAGTGACGAATTGCTAAAGAGGATAGATTTTGATTTGCATATAATAGTCCGATGTTATTTCTAACACGTAGTAACAATGTTCTTTCATTTTTACTTTTTAGAATATCTATGGCAGTGTTAAAACTTTCTTCGGCTTGTTCAAATTGCCTTAAATCTATACAAGCTAATCCAAAAACATTGTCACATAATGCTACATTAATTTTATAGCCTGTGTGTTTAGAGAAAATATCTTTAGCTATTCGTATGTAATCAATAGCTAAAAGCGGTTTATAGATTTGATAATAAAATGAAGCTAAACGGTAATTAAATTCAGCTTCTTCTACTTCATTCATTGCGTACATTAAAAGTTTTTTCGCCTTCTCAAAATATACTTTTGCTTCATTATAGTCTGCAAGAATTGTGCTGTGAATAGCTTTGAAGAAGTGATAATAATAGGATAAAAAACTACTATCAGGTATATCAAAGGAGTTAATTTCATTAAAGCTATCTTTTGTAATGTTAAATCCATCGGTTAGTACTTTATATCTAAAGTCTAATAATGAATAGTATAATAATAAATTTTTATCTTCTTTTATACTGGAAAGCTTATCTTCAACTTCTTGTTTTAAGTTTGTTGCTTGTACATTTTGATGTTGTAGTATAGCTTGATACCAGTCATTAAATAATTTTGAAATCTGTTCATTACCCTTCACTGGAACACGCATATAATCCCTTCCTTTTCTGAATAGTCTTACATTAAATGATAGCAAGAATAGAATATAATGGAAATTGAAATTTAGTATTTCTCAACATTTGTTTAACAATTTTATTTTCAATTATATAACTAATCGTATTCATTCTAACTGTTTAGTAAATTCAAATATTTGGTACAGTGAAATAATTCTACACGGTACAATTTTTTTATAAATGCTATGAATGCCGTTAAAGAAAAAGCAAAGAAAGACTTCCAAGATGATTACATGACACAGAATTACGTAGCAGATGAACAATCTAAGGTATTTGATTATATAAATGGTATTGAACTCAAATCCCAGGAAGAACTAAACGTTATGAAGAAAGTGATCAACGACTTCCCTAATGACTTCATGACTACTGAATATGTTTATAACAGATAAAAGCTATGAACAAGCAGTAATAAGATATTATGCTTTTCATTTTTTCGCAAACAAAATATGGATAAATACGTTAAAATAATATTCGGATGGGAGTCCAATACATATTATTAAAATTAAAGTGGTTCAAGTCGGAGAAAGGCCCCTTTTGGTGTCTTTCTTTTGTATTTATAACTTTTTTTAGAAATTATTTGAAATATTATACAGTTAATTATATTATTATGTGTGTATGATTTCTGGTTTTAAAAATTACAAAAATTAATAGGGGGGAAACAATAATGAAGTTAGGAAAATTAGCATTAATTGGGGCGTTAACTTTTAGCGGTTTTACTGCAATAGAAATGAGTAAGCCTACCTCACAAGCAGCTGCAGCTTACTCAGATCCACTTAATGATGATTGGGGATTTAAAACCATTGTGGATTTACAAAATTCAGAGGAAAGTACATATCAACCAGATTGGAAGATTGGGAATTTAATAACTGGTGATACATTTTACTTAGCACAACACTTTGGTAGAGAACATTTTGGTGCGCAAATGAAAATTTTTAAAATCCACACAAATGGTATCCTAGAACGATTCCAAACAATAGAACCAGAATTTATTCCTGGAACAGAAATTTGGCAAACCCCTATCACAGATAGCTATACAAGTGGTACTTATGTAGCTGCAATTAAATATCGTGGTGAATTCACGTATTCAAATCAATTTACAATCAATTAGGGATGTAATAAATTGAAAAAAGACTCACTTGGGTTTCTTTTCTTCTGTACATTATATCTATTACGTGCTCATTTATTTTTTACGAAACCCACCCTTTTGCTTTGGACGGCGACGAGGAGTGGGTTTTTTGTTATCTTTTTCTAAAATTTGTTTCCTAAAAACATACGCAGAAACTTCACGTACAATGGCTTTCACAAATTCTTTTAGAAGCTCAAACAAAAACTCCATAGGTATATCACCCCCTTTCCTTCCAAATGGAAAGAAGGGATAACCAATCACACTCACAATATACAGTTAATCCTATTTTATTATACTAGTACAATCTCACCAATATAAAAAAGGACCACCATTACTGGCAGTCCTTTTTTGGTAGTTTTAGAAATTAAATTATAACATATTAATATACAAATTAAAAATATACCTTTACAAAAGATACTATAAGTTTTTTATAATTCTTGATTTCTCAATTTTCATTGCATGATGAATTTTTCTATAAGTATTAACAACTAACATTAAAATTATCAATCCACTAAATTATTAGAAAAAACTGGTTATCTATATAATCATTTGGTAAAATATAGATATAATTTAAGAGGGTAAAGTTAATATAGACCAACTAAGTAATGCTAAGAAAATATTTTATTGCATAAAAAAAGGCTCCATTGCTGGAGCACTCAAAATAAACAAACGAATTAAAACAAGAAACAGACAATTTAACTATATAGATAAAACATAAATAAATCTATATATATGTAAAGATGCATATAAAAACTCTATTTATTGATGCTATAATAGGTTTACTCGATGATTGTTATATTTTTTTATGGTTTTTAAGCAATAAATACCTTCTTAACACCAATTGTACAAGTAAAAGAAGACATCTTAAGCGATGTCTTCTTTTCTTATATAATAACAACACAATAAAATTAAGATGGTTCAAGTGGGAGGAAGGCACCTTTGGGTGTTTTTTCTTTGTCGAATTTGCCTAATAGGGGCAGCGCCACATTGCTATCAAGTTAAAAATTTTTTTCGCCCAAAACAAAAAAACGAGCTGAATTCACATAAATAACTATGGAAGAAAACAAAAACTTGGGATTAAAGAACTTGTGATGTATGACTATATTGGCTGTTTTTATCCAGAAGGATACATTTGTATTTAATCATGAGGATATTGAAGGAATTATATTTGTAGGTTTTATAGATGAGGAAGAAGAGGTATTTGTAGGATTGCTTAATTGAATAGGATCTAGAAACAGGTAGTCTTCAAATTTTGATAAAACTAGCAATCTCCACGCCGAAATTGGTTAAATTATAAGGGGGAAAAGCTGGTCACGAAAATGATGAAGAGATTACTATTTTTAAATCAGTTGGTTTGGCTGTAGTAGATATTATTGTTGCGAATTATTTGTATGAAAAAGCAGTGGAGCGCGGGATAGAATTGAGTTTTGAGGGACTGCCTTTTGGTGGTCTTTTTTGCATAAAATCTTGTAAAGCAAGAAAAAGTAGAATATTAATATTCTAATATTCAATAGAAAGATAAAACGTTTGAAAGTTCAGAATAATAGATTATAATATGTTTAGTAAAATTAACCAATATATATTTTGCTCATTATGTATTAAAGGGGAAATGAAAATGGCTGGACAAATTCGTATGTCACCAGAGGAGCTTAAATCGAAAGCGGCTCGATATGGACAAGGTGCAAATCAAATTGAGGACATTTTAAGTCAACTACAAAACTTACAAAATGAATTAAGAGGAGAATGGGAAGGTCGTGCTTTTGAAGGTTTTGACCAACAGTTCAATCAATTAAAGCCAAAGGTACAAAACTTTGCACAGCTATTACAAGAGATTAATATGCAGCTTAATAAAACTGCAGAGGCTGTTGCTTCTCATGATGAAGAATTATCACGTAATTTCGGTTTGAAATAAAAATTGTCATACTCTATATAACAAGCATTTCAAATGAGCCATACAGCTTATAGTGTATGGCTCATTTGATTGCATGCCCAGCGAGTGATATTGATAGGGATATATATAATGAGATTTCTTTAATGCATTTGGAAAATTTATAGAAAGGATTTGAAAGAATGGGACAATTTCAAAGTAATTTACAAAAAGCAACACAAATTGCTACGAAAATGGGATTAGCCTCTGATAGGATTCAAAGTGCAACCAGTCGTTCTATAACAAAGGCGACGCGTACAACGTTGTCTGTTAATTTCAAAGCACAAGAAGCGAATCAGCAAGTTTTAGACTTGACGAAACAATTTTCCGCTGCCTTTCAACAAGCGGTTGATAATATTCATTCGGTATCTAATGAATTTGAGAGAATGGATAATGAACTTCACAACACTTTTCGCTAATGTGACAACCTACGTAAAGTAAAATAGTAGGAGGAAAAAGATGAGTCAACATATTGAAAAACAAATTAATCAAGTAAATCAAAAGTTACGAAGTGTATTTGAAGAACAAGACCGAAATCAATCTGCGATTCAAAAACAGGAAAAAGTAGAAGAAGATTTTCATGTATGGAAGAATCAAAACCATCGTTTGTTTGATCGTATTTTAGGAACTTGGCATAAAGATAGAGAAATGTCATTGTTTTTTATGGATATTCGTCAAGAAGCACAATACATCGAACGAAAACTTACATTTGAATTGGAAAGCCAAAAAGAAACATTGTTTAAAGAGAAACGAGATCTTAGTGATTTAGAAAATGATCTTTCATATCAACAACAACAATTAGTAAAGGAGGCTAATTCATGAGTTTAAATATGTATTTGGGAGAAGTACAAAACCAAACTCAAAGTATGAATGCTGTATGTACGGCCACCATTCAAGGTATGGAACAAGCAATTCAGTCGATTGATGCTTTTGCAACTGATACTGTGTTACAGGGGCAAACATATAGCAGTGCAAAAGCATTTTTTGTACAAACTTTTCGACCTTTGGCACAAGGAATTATTTATTTGTGTGAAGAATTAATCCGTCAGAATGGTGCTTTTCCAAGTCAATTTCAATCACAAGTCGCTTCCACAGATGTAATTGAACAAGAGATATTAGAACAAATTCGGGAAATTGACCGAATGAAAACAAGTATGGAAGCTGTCAATCAAGCTATGCCAATGCCGGGTATGGATGCTATGGTAAATCTTTTTATTGTTATGAGGCAAAAACTGCAAGAAAAGCTGGATCATTTGTATCAATTCAATCAGAACTCTAGTAATAATTATAGTACAGCACTTCAATTAGCAACTAGTATTGCTGCAGGTCTTGCGGAAGTTCAAAGTGGGAAGGGATTTAGTGTTGTCAGCGGTACATTTAGTACGCAAGGATTGAATATGGATTGGACGGGGCCTATTCAAACAATTACAGAAGATAAAGCTCGTGAAGTTGAAAGGTTAAATAAGGATTCTGAATCTGGTGAAGTAGACAAAAAAGAGTCATTTTTAGGTATGACTGGATTCAATTGGAATGCACCATTGGATGGAGCGGGGAATACATTCGGAACACTTACAGGTGCAGTTGTAGTAGGGAATACAGCTCATAAAGTAATTAATGGTTATAAGGTAACATACGATTTGGACAGAAGAGCACAACGCGTCCTTGTAAGAGAATATTCCGGTTTTAAGGGCAATAAAAAAATTAATGGAAAGTATAGGGATTATAAGATTTATTATGTAGATGATGTCGCGGCAAAAATGAAAAATGGAACTGCTAGCAAGACGATAAAAGAAATAGATGCTCTTATAAAAAATGGAAGTGCGCTAAGTGCGTCTAAAATGGCTTTAAAGGATAAACTTGGATGGTTTAGTGTGGCTATAGACTCATATACGGATACAAGTGAGAATATCAAAAATAATGAATCAAATGATAAAATCGCCGGGGATATTATTGGTAATGTTGTTGTAGGAGGAGCAGTAACCGTAGGGGCAACGGCTCTTACAGTTGCTGCCCTCCCAGCAGCACCAGTTCTGGCGGTTGCGGCAGCTGGATTTGCTGTTTCAGTAGGACTAACATATTTTACAGAAGGTGTGAAATGGGATGTTGATTTAGATGGTGATGGTGAAGATGATAGTATTAAAGATATGGTGAAAACGGGTGCGAAAAAAACTTGGTCAACAGTAGCGGGGTGGTTTAATTAATATGAAAAAAATTATAGATTTTAATAAGAAAGCTTTTGCACATTATATGGCTCTTTATCCTGTAAATGAAATAAGATTCCAAATAATTGCCCTTGTTCTTGTGGGAGCGGACATATTTATTCTGTTGCCCGCTTTTGCGAATCCTTTTCGATTACTCTATGTATATATAGTAACTCCTCCAGTTGTTTTTTTAAATTTGTGGGCGATATGGATTGCTATCAATCCTCGGAAACGACAATTACAATACACCCTATTTCGAGGAGTATATGG
The DNA here is from genome assembly GCF_056158125.1 of Bacillus sp. EB V-12. NCBI lineage: Bacteria > Bacillati > Bacillota > Bacilli > Caryophanales > Bacillaceae > Bacillus > Bacillus sp. EB V-12. The sequence goes on from NZ_JBUXJL010000002.1 coordinate 184,651, forward strand.
CGCCATATGTTCAGTCGGATTATTGGTTATAACTCAAAAATATGCTTATGAAGTGTTACAATTACAAACTCCCATCTATTTTATTCTTTCATTTGGTTTGTATGGTTTTGCTTTGTATTATTTTTATAAAAATCATATTGAAAAACTTCAGGAACCAAGAAAAAAATCAAAATCATCGAAAGGAACTGGTGGTGTAAAAGTAGCAGCTATTGCAGCGGGATCGGGGCAGTTAATTGCTAATATAATTCTTAGCATTGCAACACAACAGATGGGGGCAATTGTATTTATGTCTGCATGCACAGTGTTTTCGTTTGTTTTGTTTTATATGATTATAGAACTCCATAAGTATTATTATTTACGGAAGCATATAGAAGATGGAGGGAAAATACGTATAGGCTTTTAAAGAGGATTTGTTGCATTTCAAGTATATAATCGCATTCTTCTTCTAGTTGGTTAAAGGATAGAAAAAATAGGAGGGAGAGTTAATCTCATGAATGTGGAATTACATTTAGATAGCAGAGATATCTTTTTTCTATTTTGGGTGATAGGGATAAATAATACTTAATCGAAAACGACAGGATGGTGCAAGTGAGATTCTGCGCTATTTAAATAATCTTTGAAAAATATATCAGCCGTATAAGAAAGGGCGGAGAATTATGCAATTTTCTAAAGAAAAGCTGTTACCAAATGGCTCTATTGTTCTGTTAAAAGGAGGGACAAAAAAGGTTGTAATTTACGGGAGAAAACAACTACTTATGGTTGAAGAACCGGTTATGTATGACTACATAGGCTGTTTTTATCCAGAAGGATATATTGATCCTGATTATACATTTGTATTTAATCAGGATGCTATTGAAGAAATTATATTTGTAGGTTTTATAGATGAGGAAGAAGAGGCATTTGTAGGATTGCTTAATTGAATAGGATCTAGAAACAGGTGATCTTCAAATTTTGATAAAACTAGCAATCTCCACGCCGAAATTGGTTAAATTATAAGGGGGAAAAGCTGGTCACGAAAATGATGAAGAGATTACTATTTTCAAATCAGTTGGTTTGGCTGTAGTAGATACTATCGTTGCGAATTATTTGTATGAGAAAGTAGTGGAGCGCGGGATGGGATTGAGTTTTGAGGGACTGCCTTTTGGTGGTCTTTTTTGCATAAAATCTTGTAAAGTAAGAAAAAGTTGAATATTAATATTCTAATATTCAATAGAAAGATAAAATGTTTTAAAGTTCAAAATAATACATTATAATATATTTAGTAAAATTAACCAATTTATATTTTGCTCATTATGTATTAAAGGGGAAATGAAAATGGCTGGACAAATTCGTATGTCACCAGAGGAGCTTAAATCGAAAGCAGCTCAATATGGACAAGGTGCAAATCAAATTGAGGACATTTTAAGTCAACTACAAAATTTACAAAATGAATTAAGAGGAGAATGGGAAGGTCGTGCTTTTGAAGGTTTTGACCAACAGTTCAATCAATTAAAGCCAAAAGTACAAAACTTCGCACAGCTATTACAAGAAATTAATATGCAGCTTAATAAAACTGCAGAAGCTGTTGCTTCTCATGATGAAGAATTATCACGTAATTTCGGTTTGAAATAAAAATTGTCATACTCTATATAACAGGCATTTCAAATGAGCCATACAGCTTATAGTGTATGGCTCATTTGATTGCATGCCCAACTTAGCTGGACACACGTTTAAAAAGAGTGATATTAATAGGGAATTTTCATATATTTATTGGGATTTCTTTGGCATCTTCTGAAAATTAGAGAAAGGATTTGAGTGATGGGACAATTTCAAAGTAATTTTCAAACGGCACAACAAATTGCTACGCAGATGAGAACAGCTTCGAATATAATCCAAAGTGCAACAAATCGTTCTATAACAAAGGCGACGCGTACAACACTATCTGTTAATTCCAAAGCACAAGAAGCGAATCAACAAATGTTAGATTTTACGAAACAATTTTCCACTGCCTTTCAACAAGCGGTCGATAATATTCATTCAGTAGCCCAAGAGTTTGAGAGAATGGATAACGAACTTCACAACACTTTTCGCTAATGTGAAAACCTACGTAAAGGTAAAATAGTAGGAGGAATATAATGAGTCAAGATATTGAAAAACAAATCAATCAAGTAAATCAAAAGTTAAGAAGTGTATTTGAAGAACAAGACCGAAATCAATCCGCGATTCACATTCAGGAGCAAGCGGAAGCAGATTTTTATGAATGGAGAGGTCGAAACCATCGTTTGTTTGATCGAATTTTAGGAACTTGGCATGGTGATAGAGAAATGTCTCAATTTTTTATGAATACATATCAAGAGGCACAACATATTGAACGAAAAGTCACATTTGAATTAGAAAACCAAAAAGAAACGTTGCTTAAAGAAAGACGAAACCTTAGTGATTTAGAAAACGACCTTTCCTATCAACAACAACAATTAGCGAGGGAGGTCAATGCATGAGCTTAAATATGTATTTAGGAGAAGTACAAGGCCAAACTCAAAGTATGAATGCTGTATGTAACGCTACTATTCAAGGTATGGAACAAGTCATTCAGTCAATTGATGCCTTTGCAATTGATACTGTTCTACAAGGACAAACTTATAGCAGTGCAAAATCATTTTTTGTACAAACCTTTCGTCCTTTAGCGCAAGGAATCATTTATCTGTGTGAAGAGTTAATTCGCCAGAACGATGCTTTTCCAAGTCAATTTCAATCACAAGTCGCTTCCACAGATGTAATTGAACAAGAAATATTAGAACAAATTCGAGAAATTGACCGAATGAAAGCAAGTATGGAAGCCATCAGTCAAGCTATGCCAATCCCAGGTATGGACGCTATGGCGAATCTTTTTACTGTGATGAGGAAAAAACTGCAAGAAAAGCTGGATCATTTGTATCAATTCAATCAGACCTCTAGTAATAATTATAGTACAGCACTTCAATTAGCAGCTAGTATTGCTGCAGGTCTTGCGGAAGTTCAAAGTGGGAAAGGGTTTAGTCCTGCAAGTGGTACATTTAGTACGCAAGGGTTGAATATGGAATGGACAACTTCAATTCAGGAGATTACAGAAGATAGAAATCGTCAGACTGATAACCTTCTAAATAGTGGTACAATTGAAGAAGGAGCAATTGATGGTAGATTTTCATCGGAATCAGAAGAAAAAGGTTTTGATGGTAAAAAACTAGCAAGGGATATAGCTGGTGAAATAAGTGGTGAATATGATATTCGTCGGGCTTGGGATGGTGTTGATCCATCATCTGGAGAAAAACTGTCTACTTTGGACCGATTTTTAGCTGGTGGGATGGTAGTAGCTGGTCTTACCCCAATTGGAAAAATTTCAAAAGTTGGTAAGGGTGTAAAGATGACTGCTGACGCTACTAAGGTTGTAAATAAAACTAAAAAAGTACCTGTTGAGAAAGTAAATGAAGCTAAAGGTACAAGTGAAGTTAATAAGAAAGTCAGCGGAACTAGTGTAGGAGAAGAAAACGTTACTTATCGTAGGGTTCAAGGTGGTGATAGTAAAGAGTTAATTTTAGTTAATGATGATGGTACACTCTCTTTAAATAGTAAATGGAGGGCAGATCATAATTTAAATGTATCTACTGGAAAAGATCACTCTACATATTTCAAAAATAAACGAGCAGACTCATATATTGTGGAATTTGATGTACCACAGTATTTAGATGATTTAATTAGAGAAAATGCGATTTCTCAGAAGGGTTATAAAACTAATCCACTTAACCAAGGTAGAACAGCTCCTAAGATTGTTGACAAGGGTATTTTTGATAAATATGGATTTGAAGGTGTTGCATACGAATTACCTGACCCCATTAGTCGGTGGTTGGTAGAATACGGACGGAATGCTAAACTTATTAAGTAAGAGAGGAGAGCGTGTTAAATGATTAAGCCTTTATACGCCGAAAATATTATAGTAGGTGTAAAATATAAAAATAAGCTCAATTGGTATATAACTGAATCGGATTTATGGTATTTAGATTATAATCAAGCTGGATATTCTCCTAGTGAATATCCAGAGGAAAGAAAAGGCATTAGTATTTTAAATGAGACTACAATAGCTAACTTTTTAGAAAGAATAGAAAAATATAAAAGATTTACAGAAGATATTAGGTTAGAATTTTTAAGGGAAATAAGAACTAATAGAGAAGAAGCCTATTATGATTATAATCCATGTTTCCTAATAGACTTTGAGCGTTTAATTTTTTATTCTAATTATCCGGAATCAATATCTTTTGAAGAATATATTCCGAATAACTGGAGAGGTTATTTACAGCGATTTGATGAACAAGTACCCTATGAATATAGATATTGGGAAGATGAGAATAAAAACTATTTAGTTAGAGAGGATTAGGTCATGGAAGAAAATAAAGTAGTTATGATAAAAGAAACATTTAAAAATGAAGAAACTGGTGAACTAACGCCAGGAGTTACTATAATACTTGATGGGAATTTAAGGGAAGTGTTGGAGATAATTATGGAAAAAGAAGGCTATTCGGATTATCCAGAAGCTTTAAAAGAAGTAATCTTTGAAGGGATTCATCATTTTGTGAAAAGAAATAAATAATAAGCTGACATATACTTTTAAGGTAAAGGGCAATTCTGAAAGGGATATGCCCTTTTTATTTTTTAAATTTGAAATGTAACTCAGATATTAACTTTTTCTTCCTTATTGATACCAATATATTTTAAGTGTAATTTATGAGGTGCTATGATTGAGTATTTCTTACAACATAGCGAAATCTTTTGTTTATTTATAGAACCAATAGCCGAAGGTTTGTACATGGTGTGAGTCCCAATAGATTCGATACCAGAAAACTCTCCGGCTTTTTGAAATTTTTGATAAGCCTAGATCTTATTAATGGGTTGATCTTCTTTTCGAGAAGGGAATAATATTTTACAGAAGGTGTGAAATGGGATGTTGATTTAGATGATGATGGAGAAGATGATATTATTAAGGATATGGTGAAAATGGGTTCAAAAAAGCTTGGTTAACAGTAGCGGGGGTGGTTTAATTAACATGAAAAAAAATACAGATTTTAATAAAAAAGTTTTTGAATATTATATGGCTCTTTACGCTGTAAGTGATATAAGATCGACTATAATTACTCTTGTGATTGGGATAGCAGATATATTTGTGCTTTTGCCTGCTTTTGCGAATCCTGTTCAACCGATATATATGTACATAATAGTTCCACCAGTTGCTTTTTTAAATGTATGGGCAATATGGATTGTTATAAATCCTAGGAAGCGGCAATTACAATACACTCTATTTCGTGGGGTATTTGGCACCGTATGTTCAGTAGGATTATTAGTTATAACCCAAAAGTTTGCATATGGAATGTTAGGATTACAAACTCCTATCTATTTTATTTTTTCGGTTGGTTTGTATATTTTTGCTTTGAATTATTATTATAAAAATCATATTAAAAAACTTCAGGAATCAATCAAAAAATCAAAATCATCGAAAAAAAACTCTGGTTTTGGAGTAGTGGCTTTTGTAGGATTGGGTCAACTCATTGCTAATATCAGTCTTGGTTTTGCAACACAAAAGATGGTAGCAATTGTATTAATGTGTGTATACTCCATGCTTTCGTTTATGTTGTTTCATTTCATTATGGAACTCCATAGGTACTATTATTTAAGGAAGCATATAGAAGATGGGGGTAGAACACATGAAACCTTTTAAAGAGGTTTATTGAATTTTAAGTATTGTGATTTATGGAAGGAAACAAAAACTTATGGTTAAAGAACCTGTGATGTATGACTATATTGGCTGTTTTTATCCAGAAGGAGGAAAGCTGATATGCAAGCATTTAAAGTTGGGAAATTAGTCACATTCGTTGCAATTATAATACTTCTTGTAGTTGCTATTTTATCTCCTTACAACTTATTTAAAAAGATTTATTTTATTATTGGTGTTCTTATTATTGGCGCAATTTCACTTGGTGCAAATAAATTCTTTGAACTGATACACAGTAAATTTAATAAGAAATGATATTACTTATGTGATAGGGAAATTCCCCTCTAAATCATTAAGGATTTAGAGGGGAATTTCCACAATATGATTTTACAGGATTATGTGGAACTAAATTAGTTCATCACCATATTGGTGGTGGTCAAGCTGTTGGTGTTCCGATGCCACTACATCCTGGTTTTTGAGGGGTTCATAACGCAAAAAAAGCGATTGGAGCATGGGTGAAAGATGCAGGATATGTAGAAATGCTTCAGAAATGTATTGAACATCATACATTAGGCGGTAAATAAAAAATAAAAAATGAAAAATGAAAAATGAAATGGAAAATTGTTTTGATAAAATAATTTGAGAGTGGCAAGATTGTAATAGTTCATTACTAAAATCTTTATGGATAGAAGAAGCAGATACTTTTATCTATGAAGGAGAACCAGATATAGAGGGGTACGTATTCTGGAAACCGTTAGAAAAAAATATAATTCATGATTTTTCTAATATAGAAAAAGATTTGGGGATACAATTACATAATTCAATTAAAGAATATTATAATTCTTATTGATTTTTAGACTTTGGAGGTAATTATTTAGGTTATGCTTTTGAATTAAATCCTGTTATACCAGGAATTGAACTGCATGATTTTTATGTATCTTTACAAGGGTACCAAGGCGCACATGATAATCAACTGAATAATATTCCTATTGGTATGGAATTTAATGGTCTCTTGGTAGTTGTAGATAATGAAAATGGTACTGTTACAGGGAAACCAAATCAAGTTCCAAAAAAGTAGAAGGAGAATTATATGGATTTAATAGATTTTAAGAACAAAGGTCTTAAGTATGATTGGAAAACTATTTATACCGGTGTAAATAAAAAATATTTCGAACCGAATGTCATTTCTGATTATGCGGTGGAACTAATGGAAGCCGGTGATGATGAAGCTTTTGTTAATGAACTAGCTTGGGGAATAGATTCTAGTGATTTAGATAAAATTTTGTTTGAAATTAAAGATTTCCACTTTCCTAATCTAGAAGAAAATAGTGAAGAATTACAGAATGAGATAAGTAAACTCAGATTCGTTTACTTATCTAAGTTAAAAGAAAAGATTACTGATGAGGATGAACTATTAAATAGAATTGCAGAGTTTTATGATAGACATGATTATCCTGAAGAGATGACAAGTTTTATTACTTATATGCCCCAAGATACCCCAACTACGAAGGAAGATTTGTTAAATAGGTTTTATAAATTTTTGGATTCAGAGAAAAAATTTATTGAATAGCTACTTTGCTAGATTCTGAGGGCAAGAAATGAATTTTTTGAAGAACAAGCCTTCTTTAAGGTTGAATATTTCAATGAACCATGTTATCTAGCTTGGAGTAAGTGAAGAGAAAGTTACATATGGAGAATGATCAACAAAAGAGACCTAACATTTGCGGTCTCTTTTGTTGATTTAAATTAAAAAGTATCATTTAAGTGGATGCCCTTTTGTACCTCTTACTTTACATACAAATAGGCTTCAATTGCTGATACATAGTATCTTTTATCCTTGCTGTTATGTACTTTGTATTGTGGCGCTCCATTCACAGTTACCTTTACATCAATGGTAAATCCTAATCTTACCTCTAAAGCACCAACAACATCTTTACCCTGCCAAGAAAGAGATTCATCGAGTTCAGATTAACGAAGAACATAGAATACATAATTTTAACTAGATTTATTATTAACTAAACTATCTCCACCACCAAGCTCCGCCTCAATCTGCGAAGTTTTCGATGACTCATCCATACGCCAATACGTAATAAAGCTGATCGCGATACATCCGGCTACGTAGAAGTAGAATAGTGATTCCATTCCGATACTCTTTAGCCATAATGCGATGAACTCGGCTGTCCCACCAAATATCGCAACGGTTAGTGCATATGGTAAACCTACGCCAAGTGCGCGAATTTCGGTCGGGAAGAGTTCTGCTTTTACAATTGCGTTAATGGAAGTGTAACCAGTAACGATAATGAGACCGACCATCATGAGTAAGAATGCTACGATTGGTTCTGTCGTTTTTTCCATGAAGAAGAAGATCGGTGCTGTTAGTAATGTTCCGAGAATACCGAATGCCATTAATAGTGGACGGCGTCCGATTTTATCGGATAATAATCCTGCAATTGGTTGAAGTACGACGAAAATAAGTAGTGCGACAAAGTTAATCCAGCTTACAACTTCTTTCGGAAGGCCGACTGTGTTTACCATGAACTTTTGTAAATATGTTGTGTACGTATAAAATGCAACAGTGCCTCCTAATGTTAGACCGACTACCGTTAATACTGCTTTCGGGTGTTTCATAAGAGCGCGAACAGTTCCTGCACTTTCGCGTTTTTGTGATTTTATGTTTGAGAACTGCTCCGACTCATCCATCGTGCGGCGAAGCCATAATACAACTACTGCGCCCATCGCTCCAATAATGAATGGAATGCGCCATCCCCAAGCTTTCATATCTGGTTCGCTTAGTAATTGCTGAAGAACAATTTGAACGCCTAACGCAACCATTTGTCCAGCAACGAGCGTTACATATTGGAAACTTGAATAAAAACCACGGCGGCCACTACTAGCCATTTCAGATAAATACGTTGCGGAAGTTCCATACTCTCCGCCGAGTGACAACCCTTGAAGTAAACGAGCAAGAACTAAAATAATTGGTGCCATAATACCGATACTTTCGTAACTCGGTGTACAGGCAATAATGAAAGAACCACCGGCCATAACCGTAATCGAAAGCGTTAATGCTGCCCGGCGTCCATGCCGATCCGCATAACGTCCCATTAATAAACTCCCAATAGGGCGCATTAAAAACCCAACTGCGAAAATAGCTGCTGTGTTCAGTAATTGACTCGTTGGATCTCCTTTAGGAAAGAACTCTGCTGAAAAATAAACAGCGAAAGCAGAGTAAACGTACCAGTCGTACCATTCAATTAAATTGCCGACAGAACCTTTGAAAATATTGCCGGCGACTCGATTAGATTTTGCTTGAGCCATAATAATTCCTCCTCGTACTTATAAATAAAAAAATAATATGAAAGCGTGTTCATTGTAGTTGAATTGTACTGTCCTTTGTCTAAAATCTCAATATTATGACAATTTTATTCTTTTTGTACTTTATGTACATGGATATTTTTAATAGTTGCTTCATTTTCAGTTTTGTCATAATAATAGAAAAAGGAGATTGATAGTTTTGAATATTTTATCAAAGGATATGAAATATGAAGAAATCACGCAAAGTGTCATTGCAAACGAAAATAGTAAGCTTAATTATCGCGTTAATTTTATTTGTCGTTCTCCTATTAGCGGGAATATTTGTTTACATTCAGTCCGTTGATACGAAGCACCAAGTGGAGCAACTAGCACTGCAAACAGCGAAGTCGCTTTCTTTTATGCCTGCTATAAAAGATGCTTTTCAAAATAACGAGCATAAAAGTACGATTCAATCTATTGCGGAACAAGTTCGTGAGCAAGCTGGTGCAGATTATGTCATTATAGAAGATCGCTTTGGGGTTATGTATTCCCATTCTAATTCGGAGTTAATTGGCACAAAGAGTAACAACCCGTATAACTATGAAGCGCTCACTTTTGGCGGATACTATACGCTCGAAGGAAAGGGTTCAAGTGGCCCGGCTTTAATGGCGAAGGCACCTATTATTGTTCATAACGGAGATTACGATCAAGTAGTAGGCGTTGTGACAGTAGAGTTTTTAATAAAAGGTATTGAATCTAACATATTGAGTAGAACGAAAGAAATTATCCTCTTTTCATTAGCAGTATTATTAGCCGGCATTGTTGGTGGCATTCTTTTAGCGCGTAGCATCAGGAAAGATACACTCGGTTTAGAGCCGAATGAAATCGCAGCGTTATACCGGGAACGAAGCGCAATACTACTATCTATAAAAGAAGGGATTATCGCCATTGATCAAAATGGTTTTATTACGATGATGAACACCTCAGCAGAAGAAATGCTTCATGTAAATGATGATTATATGCAGCAGCACATTTCAAAAGTTTTACCGGAATTTAATATGGAGAGAGTGCTAGAAAACGATCAAGAAATCGCGTTTCAAGATAAGGTGTTTATTTTAAATATGACGCCGATACTCGAAAATAACAGTACGGTAGGTGTTGTATGTAGTTTTAGAGATAAAACAGAACTGCAAAACCTTGTGAACACAATATCTGAGGTAAGAAAGTATTCCGAGGACTTACGCGCTCAAACACATGAATTTACAAATAAGCTTTTCGTTTTATCAGGATTACTTCAGTTAGGACATTACAAAGAGGCGATTGAATTTATCCAGCAAGAATCTAACATTCATCAAAGCCAAAACCATATCTTATTCCATCAAATTCATGATGCAAAAGTACAAGCTATTTTATTAGGAAAACTCGGAACAGCGTCTGAGAAGAAAATTTATTTTCATATTGAAGGAGATAGTGCACTTCATCCGTTACCAGGCCATATAAAAGTTTCGCACCTTATTACGATTCTTGGAAACATAATCGACAATGCATTTGATGCGGTGAGTGAACGAGAGGAAAAGAGTGTTTCCTTCTTCGTTACGGATATTGGGCACGATATTGTATTTGAAGTAATAGATAGTGGGATAGGAGTGCCGGCAGAAAAAATAAGTACCATTTTTCAAAAAGGATTTTCGACGAAAGGGAATAATCGTGGTTACGGACTAGCGAATGTGAAAGAAATGGTAGATCTACTAGAAGGAACCATTGAAATTCAAAACGAGAAAAATGGAGGAGCTATTTTTACAATTTACCTTCCAAAAAACATTGAGAGAAAGTACATGACAAACAGGGGGATGGGCATATGTTGAAGGTTGCAATTGCAGAAGATGATTTCCGCGTCGCGCAAATTCAGGAAGAGTTTTTATCAAAAATAAAGGACGTAAAAGTGATTGGAAAAGCATTGAACGCGAAAGAAACGATAGAACTACTACAAAAGGAAGAAATCGATTTACTTCTATTAGATAATTACTTACCAGATGGAATTGGAACTGACTTATTACCACAAATTCATGCTGACTTTCCAAACGTTGACGTCATTATGGTAACGGCGGCGAATGAAAACCACATGTTAGAAAAAGCAATTCGAAACGGCGTAAGTAACTACCTTATAAAACCAGTCACGTTAGAAAAATTTGTTCGCACAATTGAAGATTATAAAAGAAAGAAGCAACTATTACATAGTAACAATGAAATAAATCAAGCACTCATCGATAACTTCTTCGGGACTTCGCAAACACAAGACATAAAAAACTTACCGACAGGTGTTGATCCGTTAACACTGCAAAAAGTGAAAGGAATTATAAAAGGATTCGAAGAGGGCATTACAATAGAAGAAATGGGAGAACAAATGGGGGCCTCCAGAACAACCGCAAGAAGATATTTAGAATACTTAGTAGCGACAAACGAATGCACAGTAGAGTACACATACGGCATTATCGGACGACCAGAACGAAAGTACCGAATAGGACGAGGAATATGAAAAAACGATTATTACTATGTATATGGATCATGACAGGAGTAATAGCAGGTTGTTCCTCGGAAAAATCCCATATGAATAAAGTGAACATCGACAAAGTAGAAATCGTTGCGCCGAACGTTCAAGGAGCCGGATGGGACTTAACAGCACGGGCGATGCAAAAAACACTAACGGAAGAAAAAATCTTCACAAAACCAATCACTGTCACAAACAAAGTAGGTGGCAGCGGTGATGTCGGATGGAAATATACGAAACAAAAAGGTGGTCACGTACTGGCGATTAACTCAAGCTTACTCATAACGAACAATCTACTAGGCCACAGTAAACTAACATATAAAGACTTCACACCACTCGCGACACTAGCATCGGACTGGGAAGTCGTTGTCGTATCAAAAGAATCAAACATAGAAAACGCAAAACAACTAATGGAACAACTAAAACAAAACAAGGAAAACTTCAAAATCGGCGTTGCCCCAGGCCTAGGAAACGACGATCACCTATCATTCGTACAAGTAAGCAAAGCATTCGGCATAAACCCAGCCGAACTACAATTCTTCGTCTACGAAAACAAAGGAAAAATCATAAATGCTCTAACGAACAAACAAATAGGCGCCGCAACCATGACCCTATCCGAAGCCGAAAAACAATACAAAGCCGGCAAAATAAAAATACTAGCCGTATCCGCACCAAAACGCCTAGACCGACTACCAGAAATCCCAACATGGAAAGAACAAGGAATCAACGTCATATTCCAGCACTGGAAAGGAATTATGGGCCCAAAAGATATGACGGAGGAAGAGATTGCTTATTGGGATGGTGTTATTAAGAGGATGGTGGAGAGTGAGAGTTGGAAGGGGATTTTGAGGGAGCGGGGTTGGGAGAGTTTTTATAAGGGGAGTGGGGAGACGAGGGGGTTTTTGGAGGAGAGTAGTTTAGGGTATGGTGAGTTGATAGGAGGAATTGGTTTGAGATGATGAGGGATAGCACGCATACAATAAGATGTGTTATATAAACAACAAAGAGGCTGTCTCATAAGTCTCTTTCAAAGTAAAATCACATGAAATTGAAAAGGCAGAAACGTTATTAAATCAACATTTCTGCCTTTCGCTTTCTATTTGATTTTGGCTAAAAAGTACCTTTTGGGACAGCCTCTTTTATGGTATAGAGATTATAGATTAGGGTAAATTATTCGTTAATGTTATTGGCAACAACAGAAGCAATATAAGAATTATTCAACCAATAGCACTGCTTTGTAATCTGCTGTCCATCAGGTAAAGTGACCTTGTCAGCCCCATTACGAGCTTTTGGTCGAATATGTGCAACGCCGTTGAAATTCATTTTTGGTAGGTTATTTACTTCAACGGTTTTATCACCACGTGTTTTATATTCAAGTGTAATACCTTCATTTACCACTGTGTTTACTTCTTCCCAAAGTTCACGTATTTCTTTTTCTATTGTAGGGACAGGCATGTTCCAAAGTTTAATGCCTTTAAAGTAGAGCTCGCGGTTTGGGCTTTCTTTTTTTGTTTGTTTAAATTCAAAAATTACAAATAAGAATTTGGTTTGGTAGAAGCGTTCTCGAATTTCGCTCTCTTCCCATGATTCATTTGTCCATTGATGAAAATCAATCGTTTCAAATGACATGCTTTGTTCAGGTTTTCCGTTTGGTTCTAGGCGAACTGTTTTAAATTCTATATTTGCTTTAGCGAATTCTTCAATATTAGTAAGACGTGTGTTTTTAATACCTAGTAAAGAGCTTACCAGTGATGGAATGAAATTTTTTGCAGTAGGTTTAGAATCTATTTCTAGTGAATGAGCAATCTCTTTATCTGTCAAACCTATATAAGGTTCGAATTTTGAATGAAGAAATTCCTCTAATGATTTTCCTTTTAAGTCGTTTGCTGTTGTGAAGCTTATTAACTCTTCATTTTTGATATATCTACGAACTAATGTAGTCATATAAGATGGCTTTAATGAAAACGCTCGTTGCATTGCTTGTATTTCGGAAAATGGTTGTGGACGGATTGAATTTTTATTTGCTCCTTTTGTACAAGCTCCCAAATAATTTGTATCGCCTTCAGATAACTCATGTGCTTTTCCAGAACGAATCTTAGATACGATTGTTTCCCAATCTTGCTTTATTATTTCTAAGTCAGCTTCAGGATATGAAAATAGAACACTCTTTGCGATATGGAAGTCTTGACGATTTAAATCTGCTTTCCATTCGTAAAACATAAGTAATAATTTTTTGTTCTTTTCCCAGAAGCTAGACGCTTCAAAAGATGTATTAACTTCCTCCATGTAGTTAATGATATTTAAAACTAAGCGTTCTTTAGCAGATAAAGAACCATTTTTATTTTGCTTAAAAGGTGTTACTTTTAGTTTAACTCCAAGGTTTGTAAAGTTAATATCCGCATCTGAGGTGCTTTCATACCCAAAAAATCCTTCTTTGACTAACTGACCAAGTTCACCTTTAGAATTTGCTGTTGTAAGTTTATTGGTTGAATCAATTTCACTAAATTTTTGTCCTTCAGCTTTTTTTGCTTTTAACATTAGTTCATCTAGTGTAGCGTATGTAACCATATTAATCCCCTTTCGTATTCTATATTAATTAGTTTGCTGAGAAACCGTTAAATGAAAAGTTGTGATATAATAAAAAGCTGTTTTAATTTTATAGAGATAAAAATTATGTAAAGGAAAATCAGAGGATTTCTTACTAAATAAGATATGGAAATCCGAAATCTATATTATGGAATAGAAGTATTTACTCTCATAATGGAGGGATTGATCTTTTCCTTACTTTTTATTATAATGAAGCATAAAGAAATAAAACACCGAAGGGATGTTCGTGTATTTATGGTGAAAGTAGTAGAACTTTTTGCGGGAGTGGGGGGTTTTAGGTTAGGACTTGAAGCGAACGAGAATTTTGAGATTATTTGGGGGAATCAATGGGAGCCCTTAACTAAAGCGCAGCATGCATTTAATTGTTATGCTACTCAATTCGAAAATAAAGGAATACATGAAAATAAAGATATAGCAGAGGTTTGGCCAGAAATACCTGAGCATGATTTATTGGTAGGTGGCTTTCCATGTCAAGATTATTCAGTAGCACGCACAATATCAAATGAAAAAGGGATACAAGGGAAAAAAGGTGTTCTTTTTTGGGAGATAATGAACATAGTTAACTCTCGCAAGCCAAGATTTGTTTTGTTAGAGAATGTAGATAGATTATTGAAATCACCAGCAAAACAAAGAGGTCGTGATTTTTCTATTATGCTGGCGAGCTTTAGAGATGCAGGGTACGCAGTGGAATGGCGAGTTATTAACGCTGCGGATTATGGGAATTCACAAAGAAGACGAAGAGTATTTATTTTCGCGTACTTAAAAGAATCTCATTTTGCATCAGTTCAAAGTGAAATGAAGTCGTTAGAGATATTATGTGAAAATGGATTTTTCGCTCCGATTTTTAATGTGCATGAAGCGCCTAAAGAAAACAAAAAAAGAGGGCAATTTGAGTTGCCGGTCGATATTATTGAGGTTTCTGATACATTTAAAGCTGAATACTATAATTCTGGCGTGATGATAGATGGACAAGTATATACTGAAGAAGTCGTTCCAGTAACTGAAAATCCGAAGACTTTAGGTGAGATTGTTCAGAAAGCATATAATAAATTTGGTCCTGCAGATGAATCATATTACTTGAAAATGGATAAGGTTAACAAAAAGGGAAGAACGGAATTTGAGGAACTTAAGTACCTTAAAGGGCCTAAAAAAGAAGAAAGAATATCAAAGGCGACAGGTCATAAATATTTCTACTCTGAGGGAGGAATGGCTTTCCCTGATGATTTAAATAAGCCTGGACGTACAATGTTAACAAGTGAAGGGACTTGTAATAGAAGTTCTCATGTAATTGAAGATCCTTACACAAAAAAACTAAGATACTTAACACCAGTTGAATGTGAGTTGTTAAATGGATTTCCGATGGATTGGACGAATACAGGTATGCCACAAAGAAACAGGTACTTTTGTATGGGAAATGCTTTAGTGGTTGATTTGGTGGAGCGAATGGGTCAAAGGATTTTAGAGATTAACAAAGAAGAAGAGAAGATGGATAGTGTTGTACAGTTAAGTTTATTTTAGAAAGTAAATGTAGCATGTTTTTGTGAAAAATTTAAAAGTATATAGTGTTGGATAACCTGGGTTCTATAGTTAAAGACTCAGGTTATTTTTTTATGTAATCTTTTAAAAGTAAGAATGGAGTAGTGGGAACAGTTTAATTTTTTTATGAATGGAAAATCCACTAATTCCCTTTTTTCTTAATGCCAACAATTCTTCTGTAGATATTGTATAATATGGAATATATTCGAAACGTATTTTTAGATTAAGAGGTGTTACATCATTGGAGAAATATACATTTGATTTTCTACAAGAGATATTCCCAGAGTTAGCGGAGATGGGTAGGGATATTGAAAATGTTTTTTATCAAGATCCTCAATCGGTTTTAATTAAGGGAAGAATATTTGCAGAGCTATTATCAAAACGCATTGCGGAAGAGCATGAACTGTACGACGTACAATATTTAAAGCAAGTAGAGCGTATTCAAAAATTAGAAAGAGAAGATATTTTACCAAAGGAAATTTCACGTTCATTTGATACTGTTCGCTATTTAGGAAATAAAGCGGCACATGAACATATTGAAAGTGGGGTAGAGAGTGCTTTTAAAATGCATAAAAATCTATTCCAAATTGCAGTGTGGTTTATGGAGGTATACGGGAGTTATGAATTTGTTGCCCCGAAATACAAACATCCACAGCCGAAGAGTAGTGTACATATTGTGGAGAAATTAGAAGAAAAGATATCTGCTAGTTTAGAAGAAAAGTTAAAAATGCTAATTGAGATTGCAAGTAAACAAAATACATCAAATCAAACTGAGGAATTAACAGAAATAAATAATGCTGAGATTGCGGTAGGATTAGAAATTGAAGATAAACAGTCTGTGGATAATGAAGAAAAAGCAGATAACAATTTTGTGTATGATGATTTTATTTTAGGAGAAGGAGAGAGCTATTTACTAGCAGAACTCTCGAAGCTGAAAGAATCATCTCAGGAAGCTATTGAAAATCCTAATGAATTTAGTTCGTTTAAGGATTATTTACATGTTGAAAGAACGATACAGAACGATATGATGTCTGCTCTAACAGCAGCGGCTGGGCAAAATACAAGTCAATTAATTTTCTTGTGTGGTAGCGTTGGAGATGGGAAATCACATTTATTATCGTATGTGAAAAATAAATATCCTGAATTGATGGAAGAGTTTTCGGTGCATAATGATGCTACGGAAAGTTTTGATCCACAAAAGAGTTCCCTTGATACATTAGCGGAAGTATTAAAGCCATATAGTGATAGTGAGATTGATGGTTCTAGATTTAAGCTAATTTTAGCTATTAACCTAGGAGTTCTGCATAACTTTATTGAATCAGATTATGCAAAAGAGCACTATCAAATTTTAACAAAATTTATTGAGGAATCAGGAATATTCGAGGCAAATGAAATTGCTACTAATCAACAAAGCGGTAATTTCCACTTGATTAGCTTTAGTGATTATCAACCTTTTGAATTAACTAGTGAAGGGCCAAAATCAGATTACTTTTCATCTATTTTAAAGCGAATTGTGGTTGATTCAGAAAAAAATCCATTCTATCAAGCTTATTTGAAGGATAAGCAACGTGGTATAAATGGATTCTTTATGGTGAATTATGAGTTATTGCAACAACAACAAATACGAGATGGTGTTTTAAGTATATTAATTGAAGCAATAGTTAAGCATAAGATGATTATTTCGACACGTTCCATGCTTAATTTTATTTATGATATTTTAGTGCCTTCTCATGGCAATGAAGATTTTCTTGGGGCAGATATGATGGAAAAAACCGAAGCCTTATTACCGAATTTATTATTTGATGGTCAAGAAAAATCAAATTTACTAGCAGTTATTTCTAAAATGGATCCTATTCATCTACGATCAAATAGTGTAGACCAAATGCTAATTGAGCTAAACAATTCAGTAAATATGAAGAATACTTTCCAAAAGCATTTGAATTTACATGGACTTGATGGATGGATAGAAGGGCTAGAAGAGATGGGTTCTTTCTTTGAGCTAAGTGATTCATCTAGACAGGTATTCAATAAAACATTAATACGTATGTCGTTATTTTTATCTCCGGTTTTAAGTGAAATATTTGGGGATGAAAATTATAAAAAATATATGGAATATTTATATGCTTTTAATAAAGGAAATCGATCTGATCTAAAAGATATGTATAATTTAGCGAGAAAATCAATTTTCTTATGGAACGGAAGTCCGAAGTCAGATTATGTATTTATGGATTACTCAAATGATACTACTCAGGTTGCACAGTCTCTTAAAATTAAGCCGTTTGTAGGACATTTGAAAGGGGTAGAACCAGAGGTTTTAAATCGATTTAAATTAAATATATTACTTGCTTTTTCCAATGAAGATAAAGTAGCTCCTGTATATTTAGAAATTGATTATCCATTATATGAAATGATGGTCAAACTTTCAAAAGGTTATCGCCCGAATAAAAAGGATAAAGAAGATTGTATTCAGTTCGTTGAATTTGTGGATAAGATAATGAAATTAGGAAATAGAGAAAAAGAACTATTGTTTGTTCAATCTAATGAAAATGGAATGTTTAGACTAACATACGACGAAGATTTTGAAGAATTTACGTTTAGAAGGGATTAGAAAATGATTGTAAGAGAGAATTTAGAGGATTTGAAAAACTCGCTGAGTATTAAACCAGAAAAGTTAGGATTAAAACATACAATAAATAAAAAAGCTCCTCTGTTACCTTTCTCTACCCGAGGAACAGAGCGGGCAAAATTCGCAAAAGGGTTTCAGGGAGTATTAGGAGAGTTTACGCGTCTAGTCAGCGGAAATAAGTTAAAAATGGAAGTTAATCTAGAAGAACTTATTGGAGAGATTAGTAAATCTGTTGATGTATCAAAGCAAGATAAGTCGCAATTTGAACAAATACTACGTACCTTTCTGCAGGATAGTGACAATACAATTAAAATTTTTCATTTGCATTTGTTTCAATATTTACCATTAAGTGATAAGGCTGATAAAAAAGGAGAACAAGATATTGCTAGATTCCTTTTAGACGTCTTATTAGGTGAAAAAGAAACAGTAGAAGAGATTTTTGGAAAAAGCGATTCAACAGATTTAATGTCACGTCTTGTGTTAAAACAATTAAATCATTTGGAGAGCGACGAAAAAGAACGCCGTCCTTATATTAATCAAATTCCATTTATCTCAAAGCTATTCAAAGAAGATTTTCAATTTTTAGCGGAACATAAAGATTATTTTAGAACTCATTATCATTTGTTTCTTAGTTATTATTACTTTTTATATATTACTCAATTGACTTTAAAGCTTTCACAAGTTGGGAAAGCGAACTTTAGTGAGAACAACGAAGTTTATTTTACACTTGACTGGGAGTCTACGAGTAAGAATAGAAAAGGTTATACTCATGGTTATCAAATGATTAAAGATACAGGTAGACATTTACTACTACATATTAATTGCTTAGAACATTTAAATTTCCTAATGGGAGTAGAAAAAGCAGGTGGCTATCCTGAATTAAAGGAAACATATCAGCAATTATCCGATGAGGATAAAAAAGTATTTTTAGAGATGCTTTGTGATTGGGTTATGGAATATAGAAGACATTTAGGTCTTGGGGCTTATGAAGGAAATTTAGAATTAGAATATGATACGCTTGTACAATCCTTATTCCGTAGTATAGAAGAAGCCTATGAAAAAGATACGATGCAAGGCCCGCGACATAGATACTCTTTATCAATAGAAGAGGTTGGGAAAAAATACTTCTTAAAAACTCGAGGTTCACTTGGTTATATGCTTAATATTAGTCAAGATATGTTATTGCTACTAACAGCATTGAGTTTAAAAAAGGAAAGAAAACCTTTGAAGCAGGTATTTATAGATTTAGAGGCTAGAGGTTTATTCTTCGATCGTTACTCAAAAGAAGAAATTGTACAGTTATTTGATAAGCTGAATTTAATAGACAAAAAAAGTGATAGCGGTGATGCACAGTATGTTAAACCAATTTTATAATTATCTTTCAGATAAACTAATAAATTATTTACAAGCGGAAAATCTTAGAGGTGGAGAGCGATTTTACCTTCAATTTGATAATCATGAACAAGTACAAGCATTTTATGACACATTAAAAGAACAAGATTTATCGCGGGCGTTTTATTATCAGCATAAGCAGGGAACTCCATACGAAACGATTGCTATTAAGGTTTCAGAGGAGATGAAAGTAGTTGTTGCGACTACATCGGCAAATGTTACTCCGGACTTTTTAGTAACACTTCGTAATGAAGTCGGTGAACAAAAGGATGTTTGGGAGAAAACAGCTTTACTTAGTATATGTCATGAGACACTGGACAGTATTAAGGGTGGAAGCAGTGATTTGCAAAAAGAAGGTATGCCATTTAATGTAAAATCAATTTTAAAAACATTAAAAGAAGAAATTGAAACTTCTTCTTTAAATAAAGAAGAGAAGGAAGTACTTTCATTTTATTTACGTAAAAAATTAGATGATACAATTGTGCGACCATCTCTTTGGGATTATGAAGAAATTCTTGGATTTTTATCAAAACAAGAGATTGCGAGAGAAGATTATTCTAATCTAGGTATTTTCTATGATGAAAATTTAAATCAATTTACTTCAGCTCAAATGAAAAAAAGGCTAGAAGAAAATGCTTCATTCTTTGAGAAAGTTCAACATATGCATGAGTATGAACATTTAGAGAGTCAATTAGAAAAATTATTTGATGAGAAAGGTGTTTCTCGCCTGAAGAAAGATGATTGGCAGCAAGCAGATTATGTTCTTGTTAAAGATTCTTACGACAAAATGACTGAGATAGATCGCCCATTAGAATATATCGAATCACCAAAGAAATATTCAAAAGAAGGTCTGCTATATTGGGAAAAAGCACAAGCTGAGACAAAGGCTGGGAGACGTAAACGCCATATTATCGTTTTTAATCCTACACAGATAGAAGATATCAACTTGAACTTTGAATTTGAAGAAAAGTTGAAGAAGGAATACATTCATAAAAATTCACAGGGTTTCTGTGGGATATCTGGGAAAAAACTAACTGTTAGTTTAGCGCATAAGCAAAATGTGACTTCATTCCATAAAGTTGTATATACGCATAAAATGCAATCTAAGTCGAAATATGAGTTTCATATTGCTGTTGTAGAATGTGAAGCCGCGTTTTTACAATCGGTTCAAACGATTTATGAAGTGAATGTAAATAAGAAAAATGTAGTTATGAATAAAGCTGAAGAACGTATTATTTTTGGAGATATTTCTAATGAGCCAGAAGAAGTATTTATTGAGGAAGATGCACAGATTATAAATTGGCAAGGTGGAAGTTTTGAAGTCTCTGAATCTTCCCCTGCATGGAATGATGATAGCTTATCATTTTCTGTTCAAATTGAAACATCTTTAATTCCTATTCTTATTAGAGAGCAAGTTGCAAAGACTGTTCCAGTATCAGGAGAAAGGGTATGGAAATTAAAAAGAGAACATCAAGAAAGCTTTGAATATAACCTTGATACAAATAAATTAAAACAAGGTGCAAGGGAATTTTCAGCACGAGAAGGATTTCGAAATTATTTACAAGACGAGAGAGTATGGATTGAAAATGAAATCGCTTTTGCAGTTAGAGGGGTATCAGGCCTAAATAAGGTTGAATTATTAATGAACCCATCATTGAGAGATGCGTATCAACAATTATTAAATTACTATAAGTTTAATAATACGGTTCCTAGTCTTTGTTTTGTGGATAATCAATTAAGAGAGCTATCTATAAGATACTTGAAGGCTTTTAACGAAAGTGTTGCTCATATACAAGAAAATGTAATGTTAAAAGAAGAAGAAAAGAATCTGTTTAAATTGGGAGTTATTGAAGAGGAACAAAGGGTCATACTAACACCGTTGCATCCGCTTAATGTTGCCTATCAGTTAAGTGTTAATGATGAAATTAAAAACGAAGTAGTTGAGATGCATATTTTAAATCGTCTGCATCCTAACAATCTATTGCCATATATATATGGACAGAATGATGAATTGTATAGACCGGTTTCTCAAAATGAAGCGCCTGAATGGACTGTTTATGAACCACTTCATAAGGTTGCGATTGGAGAATCTAATGCATTTTTAGCTAATGTAGTTGAAGAAAAGCTTCAACAATTTGTGGAACATTTCCAATACTTATTTTTACAAGAATCTAAGTCTCCGATACGAATCAATGTGATTAATATAAATAATGATAAAGAAGTTGTAAGAGGTTTAGTACAGTTTATTAAGAAGCAGATAGATAAAAAAGGGCCGTCCAAAATTATACCAGTAGAGGTTGCTTTATATCATGAGAGTAATATACTAAGCGCCTTTGAAAAATTTTCTATATATGATGATGTTCAAAAATTTGAGGAGTTCTTTGAGTTATCGTTAGCATCAAAGAATCTCGATGCTGTAGACGTATTAAGGCTGATTCGAGAAAATGTTTTCTATTATAAACTTATTGGTACGAAAGAATATGGTTACGCTCATATTTCATTCTATAAAATGATTTCAAATGAGAAGCATGCGAAAAGTACAATGGAAGATATTGAAACAGGATTATCTTTAAATGGAATGTTATCATCTCTATCATCTATAAGTACAGAAGTAGATTATCGTACAGGATTTGGATTGAAAAATGTATTGAATAATGAACATTTGTTAATTCAAACCGCTAGAGGAATGAATGAATTAGGAAGTAATTTAAATAACGATGGTACAAACCCTTATCGTAAGAACGAAACAATTGTTACGAGAACATCTACCTATGATGAACAAGTTTTAGAACATTTATATGAATCTTCTTATTGGGTAACATTTATTGAACCTAATGTAGGTTTAGATTTCTTCCAAGATTCATCACGTAATTTATTGGTTATTCATTATAGTGATCAATATTCTTCATCAAGCCAGTATGATGCAATTACAGTAACGGATAAAGCAAGACAATACCGAGCGGTTATTGAACAGTATTTAGCGGAAAAAGAAATTGTATCGACACCTGAAAAAATTAATACAGCTATTAGAGCTTTCAATAGTTTAAATGGTGAGTGGTTACTACGAATTATAGGAAGTAAGGGACAATTCTCAAGAGAAAAGTTAAGTATTATTTCAGCTGTGAAGTATATATTAAGTGCTTTAGATCATGAGAATATTTTATGGGTTCCTATCTCATTAGAAGAAATATTGCGTGTTGCTGGAGCGGTGAAATTAACGAAAAGTGAAGGTGTATTTTCTGCGAAAAATCTAGGCGGAAAAGGTGCACATAGTGACGATTTACTGTTAATTGGAGTAGAAATGCAAGATGATAAATTATCAGTGCATTATTATCCAGTGGAAGTGAAAATCGGCTTAAATCAAGACAGTGCTATTGCAAAAGCAAAAGAGCAAATTAATGCTACTAAGCAACTATTTGATACGCAACTTTCTAAAACAAGTGAAGATGGTTTACATGTATTTAAACATAAGTTTTTCCGAAACTTCTTTGTACAGTTATTGCTAGCAAATGCCGAGAAATTTATTGCAAACAACATTTGGCCAGAAAAATCTTATGAGAAAATTGAAGAACTAAAGAAAAGATTATTAAATGATGATTACGAAATGAGTGGACATTTGGATGATAAAATCGGAAAAGGAGCAATTTTATCATTCAAAAAGGAACAATCATGGAGATCCATCAAAATAGAAGAAGATATTTTATTAGTGGAATTAACCGAAGAGGATGGATATGAAGGAGTAATCGAAGAAATTGAAGCACTCAAAATGAAAATCCATTCGGGTGGAACTGATATTAATCCAGATAGATTATTAAATCAGAATCATGATTCTAATCAAGTGTTAAAAAAAACTAGCAATAATGTCGTTCCAACTGTACCTCATTCTGAAGAAGAAAAGGAAGAAAAAGGAACAGGAGGAACAAAAGAATTAAAAGACATCCGCGTTTTGTTAGGAACAGTAGAGGGATCGACTCAAGAAATATATTGGGAATTCGGAAATTCAGAGCTAGCAAATAGACATATTTTAATTTCGGGTAAATCAGGACAAGGTAAGAGTTACTTCATTCAATGTTTACTACTTGAGCTGGCGCAAAATGGAATTTCTAGTATGATATTTGACTATACAGATGGATTCAAGAATTCTAAGTTAGAACCGGAATTCAAAGAGAAACTCCAAGATAATATTGAACAATTCCTAGTAGCAAAAGATAAATTCCCAGTAAATCCATTTAAGCGAAATCAAAAAGAATTGGATGAAGGAATTTATATCGATGAAGATAATACAGATGTTGCTGAAAGAATTAAAAGTGTATTTTCAGCTGTATATAAAGATTTAGGCATTCAGCAACAAAACGCTATATATGAGGCAGTAATGCGCGGTTTAGATAAATATGGCGAAGGTATGAATTTAAATTATTTATTAGCAGAATTAGAAGAGGATACTTCTGGGCCGGCTAAAACAGCAAGATCACAAATTAAGCCTTTTATTGATAAGAATCCATTTAATCATAATGCTGTATATGATTGGGGAGACATACTGAACCAAAAAGGTAAAGTGTTTATTGTACAATTAACGGGCTTTAATAGAGATGTACAGCTCATGATTACAGAGTTTATCTTATGGGATATTTGGAACTATCAATTACACCATGGAGACAAAAATAAACCATTCCCAGTTATATTAGATGAAGCGCAAAATCTTGATCATAGAGAAAAATCACCAAGTGCCAAAATTTTAACTGAAGGAAGAAAATTTGGTTGGTCAGGTTGGTATGCAACACAATCATTAAAAGGACAATTTACAATGGATGAAATTTCACGACTACAGAATTCAAGTCAAAAAGTGTATTTCATGCCACCAGAAAATGAAATTAGTGCTATTGCATCAAACCTTGCTCAAGATTCAGCTGTACGTAAAGAATGGGAAAAACGACTTGCAACATTGAAGAAAGGTCAATGTATCACTTCGGGACCAATGTTACAAAAAGATGGTACGTTGAAGTCGGGTAGTCCTGTGATCATTAATATTAGTGCGTTGCAGGATAGATTGAAGTAGTAATTTAATAGTGATATGAAAACCACCTTGGACGGTATATTTGTTTGAGGTGGTTTTTGTATTGTTAATCATGTTGAAACTTAGAAATAATAGAAGGTCTTCCTTGTCAAGTCTTCTAAAATTCTTGAATGATTTTTATATAGATAAAGGTGAGGGGAATTCATAATTAGAGAAAAGTTTAGTGTTTAAAGAGTATGTATATAGTTGATCTTTTAGTTTAGTGGGGGATATAATAAGAGAATCATAAAATTGAAAGGAGGAAGAGTGTTGAACTTTATGATTCTTTTGACCGGTATTTCAATTTTATTTCTTCTCTATTGGTGTGTTGTGAATCAATATATTGTTGTTAAATGGAATTTTATTGTTAAGAAATTTAATGAAAATATAGCGTTTGGGATGTTTATTACATGTATGTTATTTTGGCTGCAGTATGTATTTCAAATGTTTTTTGATAGATGATTAGTTTTTTATGAGGTAAATAGACACAATGGAGTATGTAAGATACTTCATTGTGTCTATTTTTTCAGAACTAATTATAGTTTATTTCTTGCATCTCCCCCAACGTCACCCCCTAACCTAAAGAAGACAAATCAAAAAGGGGGACCAAACCACTCATGAAAACCACCACAAAAGAAAAAAGAAACACCATCATCATGCTATTGCTCTCAGCTGCAATAGGAATCTTTTCACCACTACTCATGTACATTACACTGGCACGTAAAAATGAAGTGTACAAATACCATTGCCGAAAGGCTTTCAATTTTCATTTGTTAATTTTTCTTCTATTTAATATTAGTTCGCGTATTAGTGATGTTTTGTTTTGGACTGTGTTTGCCTTTGAGGTCGTTCAAGTGATCTTTGTAGCGTGGAAAGTAATACGCGACGAACCATATCGCTATTTCATTCGAATACCGTTATTTAAAGAAGATAAGTATGTGGTGGAAGGAGAATAGGTGATGAAACAAGAAGTGGAAATAAGGGGAAAGCGACTTTTGGTTATGATTGCAGTGTTGTTTATTGCGATTTATATCGTTTTACGAAAAAGAAAGTATGAGTACTTTTATGATGGTATTAGTGAGTATGAAAATCGTTATAGAGGGAATGTTCCTTTGTTATTGCTTGTTGTAGGTTTGTTTCAATATTGTAGGCAGAATGAGGTGAGTTTTTCTCATATGCTTCAGTATGTGAAAGAGAAGTTATCGGAGTAGGTGATGATATGGCGTGGATGATTAGTGAGTTTGCAAGTGTTGGGGATGTTACGGTGCGGACGCTTCGGTGCGGACGCTTCGTTATTATGACAAGATTAATTTATTAAAACCGAGCGATTATACTGAGGGCGGGCATCGGTTATATACGAAAGATGATTTGTATGTGCTGCAGCAAATTCAATCGTTTAAGCATCTCGGTTTTTCGCTTGGGGAAATTCAAAATATTATATTGCAGCGTGATATAGAGACGGAAGAATTTTTAAGACAAATGAATTTTCAAAGAGAGATGCTTTTGGCGGAGCAAGAAAGAATTGCGAAGGTGCTTTCGCATATGGATGAGATGATGAAGAAGTTTCAAAAGGAAGAACGAGTGGATGTTGCTTTGTTTTCTTCATTTCTGCAAACCTTCATATGGGAGAAAGAAAATAAGGAATGGTTAGAGGAACACTTTTCAAAGGATAGTGTTCGAGCGTTTTATAACAATAAGGATTTAAAAGAAGAATTTGAGCAACGTTTTATGGATGTAATAGGGAAGTTGAAAAACTATAAGGAAGAAGAGAAGGATCCAAATCATCATGATGTTCAAGTTACTCTGAAGGAATTTTTCAATGTAATACAAGAGATAACGAACTACCTTGATACACCTCAAAGTGATATAGAAGATATAATCCAAAAATCAAACCTCCCACTATCCGAATTCCCAACCCTCTTCACAACCGAAGAAGAAAAATATATAAAAGAAGCAATCCAGCAGTTTAACACCTAGTTAAACTGCTTTTCCATTATAATAAAAGAAAAACCAAACGGAGGAAAACCCACATGCCAACCTACAACAAACTAATCCGAAACAAAATCCCACAAATAATAAAAGCTAACGGAAAAACACCCACAACAAGAATCCTACCCCAAGAAGAATACATAAAAGAACTCTGCAAGAAAACAGAAGAAGAACTAACCGAATACCTAGAAGCAGACACAAAAGAACATAAACTAGAAGAACTATCCGACCTACTAGAACTAATAAACGCCCTAGCCGAACACGAAGGCACAACACTAGAAGAAATCAACAACATCCGAAAAAAGAAAGCAGAAGAAAGAGGCGGCTTCTCAGATCGAGTATTTTTAATCGAAGTAACCGATAACTAGCCCCTCATAAGCCCCTTACAAGCCCCTACCAAGTAATAAATCACTAAGAAAAAACATAACAAAAACAAAAACAACAACAAACACCGTAGTAGTAGTCGAAAAAAATTTGAAATAACACGCCAAAAACCCAACCCTCCTTCCTATATATAGTACAAAGAGGAATTTTCATTTTTGAATGAGGACGGGAGGAATTAGGATGGCGGTGTATCGTAATGTGCAGGTGAATTTTTGGCAGGATGATTTTGTTTTGGATTTGACGCCGGAGGAGCGGTATTTTTATGTTTATTTGTTAACTTGTTCGAAGACGACGCAGTGCGGGATTTTTCCTTTTCCGAAGCGGTTAGCTGAGATGGAGACGGGTTATAACAGGGAGACTGTTGATAAGCTTGTGCAGCGCTTTGTTGATTATGGGAAGATTCTTTATGATGCGGATACTCGGGAGCTATTCGTTTTGAATTGGCTTCGTTATAATCCTGTGACGAATACGAATGTGGAGAAGTGTGTGCTTCGTGAGCTTAAGGGTGTGAAGAATAAGGAGTTTGTACATATGTTTCTTCAGAAGTGCGTAGAGGAAGAGCTGAATGTTCCGATGCTTTTAGCGCATTTCGGTATGCCTGATGATTTGACTGTGGATGATGTTGAGCCGATTTGTGAGGAGACACAGGAAGAAGAAGAGGTTGTAGAGGAAGAAACGGGAAGTCGTGTGTTTTCTTTTTATGAGCAACATTTCGGTAGTTTGTCTCCTTTTGCGGTGGAGGAACTGAGTGCGTGGATGGAAGATTTGTCAGAGGAGCTTGTGCTGAAGGCTCTTCAAATTGCGTTTGAGAATAATAAGCGGACGGTTGCTTATGTGAAGGGGATTTTGAGAGGTTGGCACGGGAAAGGTTTTACGAAATTGTGTGAGGTTGAGGCGGATACGGCGAGCTTTAGGAAGAAGGAGTCGTCTGCTAGTACGGGGGAGACGGAGGAGTTTTTGGCGAGGTGTGAGGAGTGGGAGAAGAATGCACCATCTGAGGAAGAGTTGCAGCGCTTTTTAGCGGAACGCGGGTGGCGGCCATGAGTATTCAAAATGTGGAGGCGGAGAAGACGGTGTTAGGTTCTCTACTACTTGATGGAGAGCTTATTAAGGAGTGCCGTTTGACGGAGCAGTATTTTTCGATGCCAGTACATAAGTCTATTTTTCAGTTAATGCGAAAGATGGAGGGCGAGGGGCAACCGATTGATCTTGTGACTTTCACTTCTAGGTTGGACCCGAATTTTTTGAAGGGCATCGGGGGAATGGAGTATTTTATAGGGTTAATGGATGGTGTGCCTACTACTAGCAACTTCTCATATTATGAGGGGCTTGTTCGAGGTGCTTGGAAAATGTATCAGGCTGGTGTTCTCGGGCACAAGATGGGAGAGCGTCTTATTGCGGAGAAGAGTGAGAAAGTTATCGGTGAGACGATTACGGCACTTTGTGAGTTAGAGGAGAAAGACTCTGTATGTGAGTTTGATTTGAAGGATGCGTTAGTTGATTTGTATGAGGAGCTTCATCAAGATGTGAAGGAGATTACTGGTATTGAGACTGGTTATACATCGTTAAATAAAATGACGTGCGGATTGCAGGAAGGTGATTTTGTCGTTCTTGGTGCGCGTCCTTCTATGGGGAAGACTGCGTTTGCGCTTAATGTTGGATTGCATGCGGCGAAGTCTGGAGTGGCGGTTGGATTGTTTTCGTTAGAGATGAGTAGTAAGCAATTGTTAAAAAGGATGGCTTCTTGCATAGGTGAAGTGTCAGGAGGTAGGCTGAAAAATCCGAAGCATCGTTTTGCGATGGAAGATTGGGAGAAGGTAAGTAAGGCGTTTGCGGAGATTGGTGAGTTGCCATTTGAGATTTACGACAATGCAGGCGTTACGGTACAAGATATTTGGATGCAAACTCGTAAGTTAAAGAGGAAACACGGTGATAAAAAGCTTTTAGTCATTGTAGATTATTTGCAGCTTATTACAGGCGATTCGAAGCATAAGGGCAATCGATTTCAAGAGATTAGTGAGATTTCTCGTAAGCTTAAGTTATTAGCGCGTGAATTAAATGTTTGTGTAGTAGCACTGTCACAGTTATCTCGTTCTGTAGAGTCACGGCAAGATAAGCGTCCGCTTTTATCTGATTTAAGAGAGACGGGACAAATTGAGCAAGATGCGGATGTCATTATGCTTATGTATCGTGAGGATTATTACGATAAGGAAACGAAGCAGAAGGAGATGACGGAGATTCATGTGGCGAAGCATCGAAACGGACCTGTTGGTAGTTTTAAGCTGAGGTTTTTGAAGGAGTTTGGGCGGTTTGTGGAGAGGGAGAAGTAGTGAGAGGAAGGTGTTTTGAAAATAGCATGTGCATGTGAACGAAAGTTGTAACGCTAATTTTATAAGTTATATAATAAAGAAAATGGTAACTAATAGTTAAGGGGGATTAGCTATTGGCAGGGAATGATATTTCTTATCATAATAAAGATATTCTGATGAAGTTTTTAAGTGAATGTTATAGGGATAAAGGGCTTGAAGCATATGGGTTAAAAGGTTATCCAAGAATAAAAGAATTGTTGCTAAATGAATTTTCGAGAGTTCGTGCAGATCAAAGGCGCTCAGATACTTTATTTGAAATGGAAGATGGTTCAATTTTAATGTTAGAGTATGAAAGTAATACCCGTTTCCTCGAAAACCATTTGAAGTATATGGATTATGCGAATCAAATTATGTATCGTTACTATAATAAGAGGAAAGAGTTACCGGATATTCGAATCGTAGTTATTTATACAAGTGAGGTAATGAATCCTATAGAAGAAATAGATGTATGTAGTATACGTTTAAATTCTAAAGCGGTTTTACTAAATGAGTACAATGGTGATGCCATTCTTCAAAAGATTATTAGAAAAATGGAAGAAGGAAAATCTTTGACGGATGAAGAAACCATGAAATTAATACTTGTACCACTTATGCATAGTAGAGAGAAAAGACAAATTTTAATTGAAAAAACGATAGAAGTAGCAAAGTGTATCTCCGATGAGCAAGAACAAATTCAAGTTATTGCTGGGATTCTTGTAGCTACAGATAAATTTATTGATGAAGACTACGCGAAAAAGGTAAAGGAGTGGTTACGGATGACAAAAGTAGGTCGTTTATATGAACAAGAGAAGCAAGAAGAAATTGATAAAGCACTTTCGGCAGCTGGAATGCTCTTTAAAGGAATGAGTGTAGAAGAAATAGCTAAAAAATTAGATGTAACAATTGAAAAGGTGAAAGAGTGGGAGAAGCGTTTATCTCATTAATCGCTAGGGTAATGGCAGCGTCTGTATAAATTTATACAAAAATAGCCGAATATTTATTATATAATAGTCGGCTATTTTTGTACAGAGAAGTTGTTAGGTTTAATACGCAAATCTTTTGGTTTGCTCTTGAATATGTTCCTCATTTCCCCATAAAGAAAGATCTTCTCTCTGCAGTAATCCATTGCTGCAAGTCATCTTGGCTACGTCGGACAAGTCGATTTACTAACACATCATGCCATACGTAATCCTCTAATAAGTATATATGAACGGGGTCATCTGTATAAAAAGCAATATTACGCTCTTCAAGTGACGGTCCATAAATCATTTCTTTAGAATCTATCGATACAATAAACCAATGTTCTGTAGACAAGGTTTCTGTGTAAGGTGTTATGCGATGGGCTTCTAGATTTTTAATGGGATTTTCAACATGCAGGGTAATACCTTGTATTGAAACTTTATCAGCTACTTCAGATAGATCTTCTTTTAATGCTTCATACATCTCATCCCACATTGAAATGACAATACGTCGTTCTGCTTTTTTTATTAATGCCTGACAATAGCTAATGATTGTTTGATTGTCTTTTAAAGTAATTACTCGATTATCCGTTTTTTCCTCGGAAGTTTCTAGTTTTTTTAATGAATCACTTATTCCTTCATAAGTAGATTGCCATTCTGTTTGCGCCTTCTGTAAAA
Organism: Bacillus sp. EB V-12; assembly: GCF_056158125.1. Lineage (NCBI taxonomy): Bacteria > Bacillati > Bacillota > Bacilli > Caryophanales > Bacillaceae > Bacillus > Bacillus sp. EB V-12. Next base: position 215,781 of record NZ_JBUXJL010000002.1, read on the forward strand.
AGATTTCAACAGGTAGAGGTGAATAGCGGGTGGTGTCATTTATTTCTTCTTTCATGACAATTCCTTTTTCTACAAGGTTACCTAAAATCTCATAAATTCGCGCTCTTGGGACACCCGAATCTTTACTCACTTGGTAGGCTGTGACAGGCCCTTGTTTAACAAGAGATACATAAGATTTAGCTTCATATTCATTGAAACCAATTTTTTTAAGCTGTTGCACTATGTAGTCCACTTTTTTCGTCCTCCGATGTTTGCTTTTATCCCGCTTTAACGGGCAGTAAGACCCCCACCTCAAAATTCAGCGGAAGCAAAGAAGTTAGGTGGGGTCGGGCTGCCCGTAAAAGCCCGATTGGTGAAGGCTAATAATCAGTGGGGGTGAACAACCCCCCCACTGATTATTAGCCTTCACTTTATATTTCAACGTTACAATAACTATTTACATTTAGCAAATTATTAGTTACTATTCGAATAGTGACTAAAGGGGAGGTTAATAGTATGGATTTTTATTTAGACCCATCTGTATTAATGATTTTGATTGTTTTTGGATTTGTAGCTGCATTTATTGATTCAGTTGTAGGTGGTGGTGGACTCATTGCTTTACCAGCTTTATTATTTACAGGACTGAATCCAGCAAGTGCAGTAGCTACGAATAAACTAGCATCGACAATGGGAAGTGCAACTAGTAATATTGTGTTTTATCGTTCTGGTAATCTTGATTTGAAATCGGCGTTTAAATTAGTTCCGCTCACTTTCATAGGTTCCATAATAGGGGCATGGACTGTTCATTTAATGAATCCAGAAGTATTGAAGCCATTAATGCTGATCATGCTTGGTGCTGTCGCTATTTATACGATATTCAAAAAGGATTGGGGTAGTATTTCCACTCATAAGAAATTGTCTGGTCGACACGTCATTATTTTTACTTTCTTTGTTTTTGCTATTGGTTTTTATGATGGATTTCTAGGTCCTGGAACAGGTTCATTTTTAATGTTTTCTCTTTTATTTATTGGGTATGATTTTTTAAAAGCAGCAGGTAATGCGAAGCTTCTTAATTTAGGAAGTAATGTTGGTGCATTGTTGATGTTTATGTATGTAGGGCAAGTCAACTATGCATATGGTTTTATAATGGGGATTGCTCAAATTGCTGGAGGGATTGTTGGCTCCAAATTCGCTATAAAAAAAGGGAGCGGGTATGTTCGTGCCCTTTTCATTACAGTAACTTGTTTATTGTTAGCGAAAAATCTGTATGACTATATTCAGTAAGTAATTAAAGAATGTAGAAAAGGTCAAAGATGCAGATTACATAAAATATAAGAAGACACTAGGGAGAAAATTCCTTTTAACATTTTTTAGATGCTACCTTATTTGAAGATAGCATCTAAAAAGGAAATCTAAGTGAAGAAAATGAAAATAATATAAACTCATATTTTTCTGGGGTATGTTTATTGATCATAGTGAAATGTTTATTCTATATTCTTCTTATAATTAGGCCTCAACAAACTCTTAAAATCCACCTCAGCAATTAGCACACTCAGCAATATAAGCGTAGCCCCTAAGTATCCTTTTCCTGTCAGCGTTTCACCTGTGAAGACGAAAGCAAAGCCTGCGGAAAAGACAGGTTCTAATGAAAAAATAAGACCTGTATGGGTAGGTGTAGTGTATTGCTGGGCAATTACTTGCACGATGAATGCGACTGCGGTGCAAAATATGCTTAAAGCTAATATGATGAGCCATGAGTTGATTGTGCTAGGAAGCTTTGGCGTTTCTATAATGAATGAAAAAATAAGACTAAATAGGCCGACGAAACCTAGTTGCACTACTCCAAGTGCAATGGAATTCACATGTTTCGTTACGCTTCCAGTAATGATGACGTGGATCGCATAAAATAGGGCAGACAGTATGCAAGATATATCGCCGTTACCGATTTTGAATTCGCTCGTTAATGTTAATAAGCCGATTCCTATTATCGTTAAAATGATTCCTACTATAACTTTCTTTTCCGGAATGTGTTTTAAAAATATAGCTGATAATATTGGAATGAAAATGACTGTGAGACATAGTAAGAAACCAGCATTAGAAACACTCGTATACTTTGTACCGAAAGTCGCGAAAATATAAACGATAAATAAGACAGAAGCAAGTATAAATGCATATTTTACAGTTTTAAAATCAACTTTGAATAAATGTTTGTAAAATATTAAACCTGATAAAAGAAAAGCGATAATAAATCGTAATGCAATTAAATTATATTCTTCTATGCCATCAAGTCCAAGCTTTGTAAGTAGGATGGATGCACCCCAAAAAAATGTAACTAGTAGTAACATTAAATCCGCTTTTAATTGTAGTTTCATTTCTATTCCCTCGTTATGTATAAATTTTATAAGCCCATACCCCTATCCCCATTTTTAATTTTAATATTAATTCTGAATATTTGTAACTTAAATTTATCGACGGTTTTTTCAGAACAATTGGGAAGTAATAGTATGTATAAAAAAAAGCCCAGTTTGGAGGGGCTTTTTTCTATGTAAAATTTCATTTGTTTTGTTTACATAATACCTTTACAATCATTTGATAAAATAAAATCAACTGCATATTGTGAGGGTGGATGGTTATCCCTTCTTTCTATTCGGAAGGAAAGGAGGTGATAATATGGAGTTTTTGTTTGACCTTGTAAAAGAGTTTGTCAAAGCGACTGTGCGCGAAGTTTCAGCGTATTTTTTGCGGAAGCAACTTCTGGATAAGGACAACAAAAAACCCACTCCGCGCCGTCACAAGCAAAAGGGTGGGTTCCGCAAAAAGAAATAGCTTATAATAACCACCACCCTAAGCGGTAGCAGTTAGGGAAGAGATGTGAGCGCATCTCTTCTTTTTATTATATGCCATTTTATTTGATGTCATACTTATATAGTATTCTACGGAAAATATATCATATTCCTATTTTGTGGTCAATTTGATTGAATGATTGAAAAGGTGTAGTCTTATTCCTCTTCAAACTGAAAAATATCCCGATTAATGAGTTGGTGGAGGTGCCTATCCATTTCAGCAGCAGAAACGCTTTTTTTATTTTTAAACCACCATGTGCTTAATGAGGTGATTGCCCCTGAATAAAACTCAATGATTAAATCATTTGGTATCGTATGGTTTTTGCAAAGTTGATTTAATGCTTCTATTTCTTGTTTTCTCGTTTCGTGACTTAAATAATGTGTACGGGTAATAAATTGTTCATCAGACATTTGCGTTTCTAATATTTTACCGAGTTCTTCATGATGTAGGAATTGTTCCATTACTTGAAATGGTTTACTTAATCGATCTGAAACCGGTATTTCAGCAATCATCTTGCCGTATCGTTTAAATCCAAATGTTAATAAAGCATCTTTATCTTCAAAGTGTTTATAAAAGGTTGTTCGGTGTACCATAGCGCGGTCACATATTTGGTTAATCGTAATCGTACTATATTTCTGTTTTGATTGCGTCATTAATTCAAATAAGGAATCCCACAGTAATTTATGTGTACGTCTAATACGTAAATCAAGTTGTTTTTCGTTATCATTCATCTACAATTCTCCTTTTTTGTAGATTAAATATACAGTGGTTGAAAATTGATTCTCCCTTTTTAATCTACATATGTATATTATATTACATGTGTTTAGGTATATTTAAAGTTTTTTAAGTAAGAAACAGGAGGAGAATCTGTAAATGAATATGACAACTAAGAGCCCTGCAAGTGGCAAAGTTGATACTTCTAATTTGAAACATACCCCCATTTTAATTGCGTTACTTTTAGGAGCAATGGTTGCATTATTAAATGAAACATTACTTGGTAATGCGTTAACAGTATTAATGAAAGAATTTGACGTAACAGCTTCAACGATTCAATGGCTTTCTACAGCTTACATGTTGGTGGTTGGGGTTTTAGTCCCAATTACAGCGTTACTTCAGCAATGGCTCACAACGAGACAAATGTTTTTGATCGCTATGGTAACGTTTTTAGCTGGTACATTAATTGCGGGATTTGCACCAACATTTTCTGTTTTATTAATCGGCCGTATCGTCCAAGCTATAGCGACAGGGTTAATTTCACCGTTATTAATGAATACGATTTTAATTATTTGTCCGCCTGAAAAACGTGGTGCGACAATGGGATTAATCGCACTTGTGATGATGGCAGCTCCGGCAATTGGTCCTACATTATCTGGAGTAATTGTGGATTCATTAAATTGGCGCTGGTTATTCTATATTGTTATTCCTATCGTGATCATTTCCATTATGATTGGGATGAAGTACATTCAAAATGTTTCAGAGTTAACAAGGCCAAAAGTAGATTACCCATCTATCCTTTTATCGACATTAGGATTTGGCGGATTTGTGTATAGCTTTAGTGCATCAGGTGATTTAGGATGGTCCGATGCGAAAGTATATGGCGCTTTAATTGTTGGGCTTATCTCATTATGTATTTTTGTCGTTCGACAATTAAAAATTGAGAATCCAATTTTAGAATTACGCGCATTTAAAGTTCCGATGTTTACATTATCAGTTGGATTAATTGTCATTGTGATGATGTCGTTATTTTCAACGATGACTTTATTACCGATGTTCCTGCAAACAGTTTTACTCGTTACAGCTTTTAAGTCAGGAATCATCATGCTTCCAGGAAGTATTATTAGCGCTATAATGGGACCGATTGCAGGTAAACTATTTGATAAATTTAGTCCGAAAGTTATTATCGTTCCCGGCATTGTGTTAGTAGGGATTGCAATGTTCTTATTTAAAGGCATTACTCCTGATACATCAATGTTACAAATTATTATTATGCATAGCGTATTAATGGTTGGACTTATGTTTGTCATGACAGCACAAACATACGGTTTAAATCAATTAACACCAGATTTATATCCGCATGGAACCGCACTGTTTAATACGTTGCAACAAGTAGCTGGTGCAATTGGTACAGCTATCTTTATTTCGAAAATGTCTTCAGGAACAACTAAGTATATGGAAAGCTCCGCAAATCCACTGGATCCAGTAGAGAAGTTAAACGGTTTAACTTCAGGGTTCCAAGGTGCATTTGCACTTGGGTTAATCTTTATTATTGTTGCATTTATCGTATCGTTATTCTTAAAAGAGGAGAAAGAAGGAGTAAAGGAAGCGAGAGTTTTACAGAACGAACATTAAGGTTTATATAAAAAAGACATCTTTCCCTAGCAAAGATGTCTTTTTCATATTTTTTTCGTAACACTTGTTTTGGTTGTCTTCATACATAAGAATTGGTATGTACAATATTTATCCTTTTTGAGAATAACGATGCAAAGCTGTGCTAATAACTAAAAGTCCAATAATGAGAGAGTGTGTTCTTATAATAAGTTCTGCCGCTAATAGTTCACCAGATGATTTAGTGACATCGTATATAGATTCTGTTATGAGAATAGGCATAGTCATGATTATGAAGTTATTATATTTGCATTAAACGATTTGCGCGTTTTTTTATAGTAAAAATTAGAGACTCTTCAATAAAAAGGAATTAAATATGGTATTCTTTAGTTAAGATATTTAAACGAAGACAGGGGAAATGAAGATGGACAAGAAGCTAACGTATTGGCTAGCATCTATTATAGGGGGAGTAGTACTTGCAACTGGTATGACTTATGGAATGTTACAGTTTGCTGAAGTCCCGCTTAAGAGTGAGGACCATGTTTTTGCAGAGGTTAATAAAGAAGACATACTATCGAATGAAGCAGAAGTGAAAGGTTCAAATGCACAACTTCACATTACAGTAACTTCTACTGAAGAAGAAGTTATTTCAGCTATGCATAGCATGACTCATCAAAAAGTAAAAGCGTGTGAAGGAAAGGGAGCAACCCCTATGTCCAAAAAGAATGCAGAGAAAGTAAGAAATATTCTAAACGGAAACAATTTCAAGAACAAAGAAGAGCTATTAGCAATTACTGAAAGATGGGCAAATAGAGATTTTAGTAAAATTTTAGAAGAACATAACTATTTTATTAAACTTCAAGGTGGCAAGACAGGTGAAGCTACAGTAATGGATACGGTAGACGAGAAAGTATTCTGTCTCAATACTTTCGGTGATGATGTAACGGCTGCATTAGTTAAATCAGGAGATCTTCAAGCCTTGTAAGGTGTTTTTTCTTTAATATAAAGAAAGCCTCAAGTATTCATATACTTGAGGCTTTTCTAATGGAAAGATAGGAATGATCCGAATTCCTTACATTAAGAACAAAGTGGAATTACTCCTAAACCAATTAATAAAGCTGCAGCAACTGCTGGAATTGGTACAGGAATTTGAATACCTTCTACAAACAAGAAATACTGACCACTCACTATTTTAAAACAAACTACTTGCATGGCAATTCCTCCCTTCTTTTAGAATTAATACATTATATTATTTAATCTATTTATTGATATAGTTAAATTATTCATTTTTAAAAATATAGTTAATATGTGAATACTTTTCGAAAGGACCTGCTCAATCAATGCGGAAAAACATAAGATGAAACGAATCCATTAAAATACATGAGTGAACCTTAGTTTTCCCCTCTTATCTAAAGGAGGAACTATTATGGGTTATGGTGGTAGTTGTGGCGGTTGTGGCTTCTCGGGAGGCTTTGCTTTATTAGTCGTGTTATTCATTTTATTAATCATCGTTGGAGCTTCTTGCTTCTGCTAAAAACTATTGGAAAAGACACTCATATGGAGTGTCTTTTCTTTCGTGCAAAATGATTCCTGATATTATCCAACTGTATATAGTATACGGTATATTTTTTCCTCATTAGACATATAAAAATGTTGGAGGGATGTTATGAAACTAGTAGGGAAGTACATTTATATTCGGCTTTATAAAACTGCTGATGCTAACGAGTTAGCTAACTTACATATTAGAAATCGCGAATTTTTTCAACGAGTTTGCCCGTTGCTCCCAGAAGTTTTTTATACAGAAGAACATCAAAAAATACGTCTTGAACAAGCTCTAAAAAAGACAGCTGAAGGGCAAGTATATCCTTTTGGAATCTTTTTAAGAGAAAATGATAAACTGATTGGAGACATTTCATTAACTCAAATTGTTAGGGGAGACCTCCAAAGCTGTTATACGGGATTTACTTTAGATAAGGAGCATAATGCAAAGGGCTATACAACAGAGGCTCTTCAACTTGTTGTAGATTTTGCTTTTAGGGAATTAAAGCTACATAGAATTGAAGCAGGAGCGATGCTTGATAATTTAGCATCTATTCGTGTATTAGAAAAAGTGGGATTTAAAAAAGAAGGTATAGCGAAAGAAAATATAAGGATTAATGGCAAATGGACAGATCATCAAATATTAGCTATCATCAACAGCTTGGATGTGTAAGTTTATTTTGATTCCAATAACGATAATTATGTAAAGGGCTGTCTATATCGACAGCTTATTATATTTTTTGCTTAGCGTGATTTTTTCGGCTAATTCAGTAAAAAACGGAAACTCTGCAACCCACGCCAGGATAGGAATGTATAAAAAAATGAATAGCATTATAGGGGTACGGAAACGATTATGGGTTTCAAGGGCCACTCTGAAATTAAATACCACGCTTCGATTTTGATAAGTGTATTTGAGAAACTCTAAATCCTTTAAAATCAATAACTTGTAAGCTTCTCAATAGAGTACACTCTATTGAGAAGGTAAATATGTAATTATGCATATTTATATTTTTTTATTTTAATAGTAATTAAACCTAATATATAATTAAAAAGTTTTTTACGAATTGATAAGGAGATGCGAGTATGAAGAAAACCATAGGACTTATATTATCATTATTTTAATTACTTTCTACCTATGCACCAATGTTTACAGAGGAAGTCGAAGTTTTAAATCAAATAGGCCGCGTCAAAGAGAAAGGAGATTAGTATTATTATGGATCTCTTCAACATAATGCGAATTTTAGACTAAGGGATTTTTAAATTAAAAAACTTGGTTTTACTGTTTATTAAGAAGGTTCCATAAACGGGCTACTACATTTAAAACATGAAACATCTTATGAACTAATTATTGTTTAGACAGAATGACTTAGGTTGTCCTTATGCGAAATATTAGTATGAATAGAAATTTGATAATTATATTTTTAAAAATTGAATAGGAGATCTATTATGAATACAATTAAGAAATTATTTTTAAGTTCTGTGATATGTATTTTATTATTCAGTACAGTAGGAACAGCGTATGCAGAACAAAATGGTCAAGTGAATTCATCATCTTTTATTGACGTTCCTAAAACCCACTGGGCATATAAAGAAATGATGTATATGGCTGAAAATAAGATTATAACAGGATACGGAAATGGATATTTCGGTGCTACGGATCCTATTATTCGCGAACATCTTGCTGCATTCTTGTATCGATATTTAAAACCGCAAGATAGTACCAATAATCCATTTATTGATATTGGTGATAGCAATTTTAAAAAGGAAATTTTGGCACTTACTGCACGGGGCATATTTAGCGTAAATGTAGAGAAACAATTCAATCCGAAAAATAATATGACGCGTGCTGAAATGGCTGCAGTACTTGTCAGAACCTTCGATTTAAAACCGAAAGGGAATTTTGACTTTACGGATATGAAAGGTCATTGGGCTAACGAATATGTCAAAATATTAGCTGGGAATAAAATCACAAATGGTACTGGTGATGGCAATTTTAATCCAAATGGACTTGTCACAAGAGAGCAATTTTCTGTGTTCTTATATAGGACAATCATGGCAACATCAAGTATAAAAAACAATGAATCGGTTGGCTGGGTTGTAGATGGAGAAAAGAAATACTATTATGACAAACCAGGCGTGAAACATACTGGATTATTACGTTCAGGGGATGATACCTATCTCTTCGATAAAAATGGTAATCTAGCTTCAGGATGGAATACCGTAGACGGAAAGGACTACTATTTTGATACGGTAAGTGGAGCTGCACAAAAAGGATGGTTCTCTCAAACTACCCATTGGTATTATGCAGACGATAACGGTGTGATTCAAAAAGGCGATGTAACCTACAAAGGAAAACAATTCCAATTTGATAGAACAGGTAAAATGGTAAAAGGGTGGATAACAATCCAATCCCTCGACCAAAATATCTACAAATCCAGAACAGTTGTAAGGGGATTTGACCCAATAAAAGTTAGAAAGGATGAAATTCTTGAAGTAGTAGGGGAAGACGGTCCTCTATGGTTTAAGGTGAACTACAATGGTCAAACATACGTTGTGCAAAAATTATTTGCAGTCGTGTTTGATCAATCTCTATCTAATAAAATAGATACAATTCGTCAGGACATTGCAGATTTAAAAACTACTGCAAATTTGGTAAAAATATATTCCGAACGCTTTAAAAAAGCAAAAGAAACTAAAAATTATGATATGGCTCTAGTAGATTCAAGTGAACTTGCAGCAAGCTTATCAGGATTTCTAACTACCATAAAAAATTCTGATATGACGAATTTAGTGAATAAAATCTACGAAAAAGAAGCTGATCCAGCTATAAAAGAAAAATACAATTCTACCATCGCTACTTTAGAGATGATGAATGAGGATTTTGGCAAGATCCACAAATTAATGCTACTAAAAGATAGCATAATGGTTTTAGATAAAGCGAATCAGGATTCAGGTAATATTATTCAACAAATTCAGAATGGTAAAAACCTAGCACAACAAGATAAAATTAAGCTTCAAAACTATGCTAACGATATGACGGCGTATAAAAAACAATTGGTCGAATGGTATGCTGATACTTTGACTGCAGTAACGGATCTAACGGTATCGCTTATTGACCAAACAAGTCTTTACTGGCTAACAATCAATGACACATTTGTTGAGCCAGCAGAAAAATGGGTTGGTACATTACCAAAAGATGAAATCAGTAAATTTGCTGATGGGGTTCGGGACTACGGACAACAAGTTACAGCTATGCATGAAGGTTTTAAAAGCAGATTGCCTGAATATAAACAAATGGCCAGTGATTTACGCGTAGTAAATCAAAGTTTCCATAAGTTTGGAGATTCTGTACAAAAAGCTGGGGCATCACTTCATAAACAAGCAGTAATGGCTGATGGACTAATTAATAGTGTCTCAACGCATGTTGCAGAAGCTCAACAAGCATTTCCAACACTACATACAGATATTATGTCTGGATTAGATGCTGCTAATAATATGATGGATTCTGCTAATAAAATTGCGAGTTATAAAATTGATGTGCCTGCGGCATCCAAAAACATAGGGAATATGGATGGACTAAGAAACACGTTACGTGATTTTGGTGTGCCACCTGAAAAAATGAAGGAGTATTTGGAAGAAGAAAAACGTTCTGCTCAACAAACTTCATTCCTGCTTGATATTACTCCTGGATTTGGAGAACTAAAACAAGGTATCCAGCTCTTTACGGGCGAGGATATGTTTACTCATGAAAAATATGGTCCAAGTGAATTTGTAACAGGAACGCTTGCTGCAGTTACTGGCGGTACAACAAAAATAATTGGCCGTACATTTGGTAAACTTGGCGATCTTGAGAAAAATGCACAGAAACTAGGCAAGGTTTCAAAAGGTGCTCAATCGGGTGAAATTGTTCTTGATAAAGTCAAAACCTATGAACAAGCTAGAAATCAAGCAATGGATCTTTTAGGGAATTTAGGTAGCGACTCTATTCCAATGGTTGGAACAATGAAAAAAAGTGCAGGATATGGTAAAGTAATTGGAAGACAAACTGCTGATAAAAAAGCAAGATGGCGATTAGATTATGATCCTGAAAAAGGTCTACATATGAATGTAGACGATTTTAGAAACGGTAAAGGAAGTAAATCTACTAAATATGCAATTCCAATAGAAGGTGATGAAGAGTTATTTAAATCACTATTAAAACATTTAAACAAGTAAGGTGATAAATATAATGGCAACTTTGTTAGACGAATGTATCGAGGCATTAGGAGAAAATATAGTAGTTTTTGAAGGTGAAGAGAGAGAAAAAATCTTAGATAGCTTTGAAAACTCATTTCCAATTACAAGTTGGGCCAGAATTGATTGGGATAAATTCAGTGATTTCCAAAATATCGTTTATTTGGATGATATAGAAGCATATCTAAATAAACAATACGGTTTAGACTCTTATATCATTTATATTATTTGGGATGAAGCATCCTTACCAATCATAAAAACGAATTTACATCAAATACTACAGGTAATTGATGATGTTACAGCAGTAAGTTTTGATACTTGGCTCTATTCTCCAAATCTAGGATATGCAATAGAGTTTTATCATGAAGGTGAAGTACGTATTGGTAATAAGAAAGAGATTTTAGAATAAGGAGTGAATGAAAAAAGTAGGGGCTTCCCCTACTTTTTTTATGTGAACTTTAATAAGGTTTTCAACCCTATCTATAATAATGATCATTTCTCCTATTTATAAGTACGGGTTAATGAGGCAGCTAACTATCAGTGTTTTTAGAACTGTCGATATTCTTATGTTGCTTTTAAAATAGCTACGGTATTTTGTGAACTGTACCCTATAAAATGGGCAGTTTAATAAAAAAGCTCTAAAAAATCAAGCACTTAAAAGATGGTTCCGATATTCGATCGGGGCCATCTTTTTTAATGTCCACTGATAACGATTATAATTATACTCCTCTATATAATCCTTTATGTTGAGCTCAAGGGATTCAAAGGTTTGACAATCTTTGTAATCTAATTTATCTATCATATGACCAAAAATGGACTAATTAATAGTGTTTCAACGCATGTTGCAGAAGCTCAACAAGCATTTCCAACACTACATACAGATATTATGTCTGGATTAGATGCTGCTAATAATATGATGGATTCTGCTAATAAAATAAAATTTCAGGCTACAAAATAGATACGTCTAATGTTGTTAAAAATGTTGGTAATATGGATGGGTTAACAACCCGTCTTAAGGATTTTGGTGTACCACCTGAAAAAATGAAAGAATATTTGGAAGAACAAAAGCGAACGAATGAATTAGGATCTATGGCGCTTGATTTTATTCCAGTTGTTGGACAAATTAAACAAGGTTTACAAATTTATAATGGAAGAGAATTTTTCACAGACAGAAAATATGAGCCGAATGATTATGTATGGGGAACTGTTTCTACAGTTGTAGGTGGCACTCCTAAAGTTATTGGTCGAGTATTTGGTAAATATGGAGAGTTAGAGCAAAAAGCGAAGGATTTAGGAAAAGTATCAAAGGTAACTGAAGAGATTGGATGGAGTATGCCAAGAGCTGGCGGCGTCATTGATGGGCGTAAGTATACTGAACATGCGCTTGAAAGAATGGCGCCTGATACAATTCAGGTTCGAGCAGAACTTACAAAGCGTGCACGTGAAAGAGCTGAAAGGAATGGTTACACATTCGGATCAAAAGAATACATGGAGGAATTAAAAAAAGTTGATCCACGTGGTGTAACACCAAGTGTAGTAGAAGAAACAATTAAGCATGCTACTAAAAAACCCGGAAATAAACCTGGTCTATGGCAATACGATGGGAAAGATGTTAGAGTCGTATTGAATGATAATGGCGATGTTGTATCCGTTGTACCTAATAAATCGTGAATATTATAAATAAAGTGGATTGAGCCCATTCACGTAAGGAGTTGTTAAATTGAATATACAATATGATGAATATGAATTATTAGAAATATTCGAGAGTGAACCAGAAGATTATTTTATTCCAGGTGCAGGTGCATATAGATATAATAAAATAGATAAATTAGGTTTTGAATTAGTAATGATTATGTGTTATTACGAGGAAACTGTGGAATTAAATTTGTATTATAAAAATAAACGCATCTTTGAAACCAAGATGCATTCGGCGAAACGAATCTATACCCGTAATGACTCATTATATGTCCAAGGTGGCGTAGAAAACAAAACAATCGAAGTAAAATTCAAGCCACATTTTACAGTTACAATAAATGAGTTTTAAAAACTTGAAATCAATGTTCGTAAATATTCTGAACATGCTTTAGAAAAAATGGATCCGGATACAATACAAGTTCGCGCTGAATTAGAGGCACATTCCAAAAGTAGAGGGATATACAGAAATTTAAAGAATTTGTTAATCCTAGAGGTATCACACCTTCTGTAGTAGATTTTCTGTGCCTTTCCATCGGAAAATCAAGGCTGATATAAAAAATGAGTAGAAAAAACAAGGCTCTTACTTCGTGGATACCGCTACAAAGTAAGAGCCTTGTTTCATTATATTTGTTCATACAGTTTTCCTTGTAGTCTTCTGTTTTCATCCTTCAATCGCTTATTCTTTATCAATTTTTCGAACAGGTTGCTCCCAAAAGTTTTTTATACAAAATAACATCAAAAAATACGTCTTGAACAAGCGTTAAAAAAGACAACTGAAGGGCAAGTATACCCTTTTGGAATCTTTTTAAGAGAAAATGATAAAATGAAGGTAATATTAGGGAATTGTGAGGATGATTACGTTGCTTACTTTGATAAAATTTGTAGTTAGTTATGCTGCAAGTCTATTTGCTTTTATTTTTGGATGGTTCTTAATTTCATATATTTTTAATCCTAGCTTTATTCACCCAGACGTTTTACAGGGGTTCATAAAAACTATCGTCACTTATGGTAGTATACCAGCTCTTATAGCTTGTCTAATTGGGGAAGTTTTATATAGGAAAATTAAACGATGTCGAGAGTTTCAATTTGGAATTCCTTTATTTATAGGACTAGCAGTTATCTATACACTTATACCATTTCTTTTTCTTTTTACTTTTTCTTTTTCACATTTCTTTTATTTCGTAGCACCTGTTATGATGGGGTCCTTAGCTTTTTATGTAGTGCGTAGAAAAATATAATTATAATAGATATGTCTAAATCACTAGTTTCAAAAAGCCTTCACGCAATAATGATTGCATGAAGGCTTTTGATGTTTTCTTATTTTTTTGTCTCGTTAACCCATGTAATAATGTCCTGGATGACGTACTCGGGAACATTAGCAGGGATTTCATATTCACTAGGGAGGCTTAATTCCCCGTCACCCTCCGTGAAGAAATGATTCAATTTCGGGTATTTTTTGAACTGAACATTCCTGCGGTTTGCAAGCCCTTCTTGCCATTTTGTATATTCATTTTTTACTGTTACTTGATAATCGCGTGCTCCTTGCAGAATGAGTAAAGGCTCTTTTCGTGATTTTGCCTCTTCAACTGGACGCCACCTAGAAACATCATACATAAAATGAGGTGATCCAAAATTGTAGCCAGCTGGAGGATGATCAGGATTGAAAGTAGGATCCTGAATAAAAGCAGCCTGTCTTTTTAGTTCATCGATTTCTTCCTGTGGTTTCCCAAGGTATTGATACTGATCAATGGCAATGTCAGTCAAAGGGCGTGCAGGTGGTGCGAGTAAGATACTTCCTCGAACAAGTGAAGAAGGCGCTTTGCTCAGTATACGCGGCATTGTGCCAGCTCCTTGGCTATGTCCGAGAATGAAAATATTATTTGGATCAATGCCTTCCTGCTGCGCTGCGGATTTTGCTGCATATATAGCATCATCTGTAGTATCACGGTCTAACGTAACGGGTTCTGCACTCATCTTTAATGCATGTTCTAAGGTACGTTTTTCATAGCGCAACACTGCAATTCCGTTGGATGAAAGGCCCACCGCAAGGTCTCGTAAGATTTTTGTTCCCAAATAGGTAGCATCGCGATCATGGATGCCAGCACCATGCACAAGAACAACGACGGGTACCTTTTCACCACGCTGATGCTTCGGAACTGTTAATGTCGCTGGTAACGGATAGGTAGAATTTCCAATGACGATTTCACGTTCTTGATAGGAGTCAGGTTGATCATAGCTAGGATGTGGGATGGTATAAGATTCTTCGGGTGGCCTTTCTCCAATTTCATCTACTTTCCCGCCAGGTGTGAATTTAAGGAGTAGCGGTATGGTAGTTCCTTCGGTAGCTGCTGGAATTTCTACCGTCTGATGGACCAAGTTTCGTTCTTTTATCACGGGGGTTCCCATGCTTTTTATCCCGCTCCAGCCACTTTGTGTCCACCAGTTTTGTAATGTGGTTGCTGTAAACTTGGATTGAAAAGCAGTAGACGTCAACTGTAGTGCCTCTGCATACTTACCTTGCTGGAGATATTCAAAAAATAATGATGTACGCTCCGTTAAAGAGACTAGTTTCTTTTCAGCAGATTGTTCTTCGCGTGTATCTGCGTGAATAGTTGTTGTAAGCGGGAAAGATGAAACGCCTAAAGAAAAGAGTAGGGGAAAGGTAAGTACTGATCTTTGTATTTTCTTTTTTTTATTCATGTTTTAACCTCCAATACGTGATGGTACAAAACAGGTATGGTAATTAGAATTCTGGTGCGAAAACTTCAAAATATTTGCAAGCAATCTCCAAAACTTGGACATACTCATATTATTATTCTAAAAAAACGTAGCTTTCTTCTCTTGTCACATGCATATTAATCCCAGAAATAATCTTTCTTCCTTCACTTTATATTTTGATTATACGAAACAAAGCTCTCGTTTTTCTTACTTGATACTTACAAATTCCTTAAGTAAAGGATATTTTAAAATCTTAGCTTGATGAATATGTAGCGGTACTCCTATGTTAAGAGATAGCTTAAGGACCGAGGATTATATTGTTTTTATAAAGGGTTGATGTTATGTTTGTTTTGTAACATATCGTGTTTTATGCATGTAGGAGGATTTATTGAAGAAATTATTAATATTGTTTTTATTAGCTACATTTTGTCTACAGATTACAGGATGTTCTAATAATATGGGTACACTAAGGGAGAAGTCTAAAACTTCAACAACTGTGAAGTCTAAACGCATCAATAAAGGGTGGTACAAACATATGTAATAGTTTGTATCACCCTTTGTTGATGATAGAAGTCATAAAGAAAAGACACCCTAAGGTGCCTTCCTTCGACTTGAACCATCTTAATTTTAATAATATATTGGACTCCCATCCAACTATTATTTTACCATGTTAAATTGTTTTATTCATTGAGAAATATGCTTTAAATCTATATTTTTAAAAAATATATAGATTTGAACAATATGTATACGAGCCACATATCAAAAAAAGACACTCTCAAGAGTGCCTCTCCTTAGCAGCCGAATCCGCCGCCCCAACAGCTAGCGCCAACGATGATTAATAAGATGAAGAGCACAACAAGTAAGGCAAATCCGCCGCCGAAACCACAGCCACCACCACAACTACCTCCATAGCCCATATTAACTCCTCCTTCCATAAAGACCATTTATTAATGGATTTAATTTAATTTATGTTTTTAAGGGTGAATGGAGCAGGTCCTTAAAAAAATAAAAGGATTTTGGAAGTTAAAAAGAGTTGACGATCTTATTTTTGTCACCGGAATTTTGTCTTCTACATATTGTATTTTATTCTGTGTATTGGGGGAAGGAGGATCTTATGGCTAATTCTGAGATGATTTTACGTTTACTTACGGATTTAAAGATTGAACAACAATTGTTGAAAGAACAGTTAGAGAAAATGCAAACAACTGTGACTATTCTTGAAGAAAAATCAGTGACGATTAAAGAAAAACCAGCGACTCTTAAAGAAAAAACAATGACTCCTGAAGAAAAACCATCTGTTACAAAGCAAAGAGCTTTTTCTGGACGCCCAACATCTTTTCGTGATTGGAGAGCAGCTAGTCAAAAAAATTAGGGAATGTTATGTGAAATGATAAAAAAAGTACAGTCTGCTGTAGAAAAGACTGTACTTTTTTATGTCAGTAGAGAATGTTAAGGGAGACGTATTTATTGGCCTATTCCACTTTTAATTGGAGTTCTTTATCTAACTTATCATTATTAATTTTTTTAAAGTTAATCCTTGCGTGTTTTTCGGTACATCAAATACAATGTTTCCTTCCGAACTTTCATTAGGATTAACAATATTAAATTTGAATGTGGAGATATTTGCAGCTTTAAGTACTGACTGATATTCATTGGAAATGTGATATTTTCTTCCAAATCCATCAATTAATTTAAAGTTGTTGATATCTAGTGTAATGGGTTCTTCTTTACGATTATAAACTGCGATGTCTAATACTTTAAAGACACCTTGTGCTTTAACTTCTCCAGTCCCTAGAACATCTAGTGACTCGGCAGATCCCATTGACATGTATACATCAGAGGAATCTACATTGGTAGGAAGTTCTTTTTGCGAATCCTTGTTGCTAAGTTTGTCATTCTCTGTTTTTTTAGAAGTCGCCTGCTCATTTTTCGCAGGCGCATCATGTGAACTGCACGCTGATACTCCAAACAAGAATGTGCTACATAATAATGATGCTAATAACTTTTTGTTCATCGTTTGTTTCTTCCTTCCAAAATAGAAGCACTTTTAATGAGTGCTATATATTTGTCTTTATATGTATTACATTTTATATCTTATTACATTAATTTTGGAAGGAAAAGGGAAAATGTTGTGCGTTTTTCCGATTCGAATTATTTATTTGTCTAAAAGTTGAAATTAAAATGAGCCCCATAAATGATAAACCATTCCACTAACAAAAAATGCTAGTCCTACAAATAAAACAATTAAAGCAAGCACTCCATTTTTATTATGTTCCATAAAATTAGCTCCTTTTTCATTTACTTACATA
The DNA here is from genome assembly GCF_056158125.1 of Bacillus sp. EB V-12. Taxonomy (NCBI): domain Bacteria; kingdom Bacillati; phylum Bacillota; class Bacilli; order Caryophanales; family Bacillaceae; genus Bacillus; species Bacillus sp. EB V-12. Next base: position 233,423 of record NZ_JBUXJL010000002.1, read on the forward strand.
CCAAAAGCCTTTAGTCATAATTATGGCTAAAGGCCTTAATCTTCATACTTTGTAGTTTATAAAAAAAGTTGTACTTCTGTATTAATTTGGAATATGATTATTTAAAGAGAAGGTGATGAGTACATGCAGGAAACAAAACAATTCCCGCTTATATCGGGAAATCTCTCATTAGATTTAGTAAATACAGAGTTAGTTAGGCGTGGACAACGTTATGATTTATTAATAACAGATGAAGATGTATTAGAATGGCTACATGTAATAAAGGTTAATCTTCCTTTTTGGAATGAAAAAACACTTATAGGAATTCAGAAGCGAATGGATCAAGTTACATCTAGCATATTAGAGGTAAGAGAAGTATTGAGAAAACAGTTTGAGGCAATTGCTGATCAGCAAGAAATTTCTAATGATTTTATTACGTATTTAGAAAAACAAATTGAGAAGGCACCATTTACATATAAAATCATTGAACAGCAGCTAGTATCTATCCCAGTTGGAGAAATCGAGGATGTACTCGCATCGTTAATTGCATTTGATGCTTTAACCTTAATAGCAGAAAATAAGCTGATTTCCCTTAAAAGGTGTTCAAATCCTGAATGTGTTTTATTATTTATAGATAAGAGTGGGAAACGAAAATGGTGTTCTATGAAAATATGTGGGAACCGGAAAAAGGTAGCAAAATTTCAGGATCGAAAATTTGAGGAAGTTTAGAGAATCAACTTATAATAGTTGATTCTTTTTTTGCATTCTATAACTAACCTCTAAAATTAATATTTACAGGTTAGTTATTGCCGAGTTATAATGGTTGGTAAATAAAGGAGGAGAACGATGAATAATATAACAGCAACTAAGCAAAAAGACCCTCAACCAATAAGTGTACGATATTTTACAAAAATGAAAGGGAAAGGAAGAAGTCCATTACAAGTAAATGTAAAGGACTCTTTAACGGGACTACTAGGGGGATTTTTAACAATTCTTACCTTAACATATTTAACGAGCATAACCTCTACAGAATTATTAATGGCTCCATTTGGTGCGAGTTGTGTATTAGCGTTTGGAGTTTGGAATGCGCCATTATCTCAGCCGCGTAATATTATTGGAGGACATTTGATTTCAACTTTCATTGGTCTATCAATATATCATTTGTTTGGGAATGAATATTGGACAATTGCTTTAGCGGTGGGGATGGCAATAGCCGTTATGATGTTAACGAGAACGACGCACCCTCCGGCAGGCGCCGATCCGATTATCGTTATTTTAGGGGCAAATAGTTGGAGTTATTTAGTAACACCAGTTTTAATTGGCTCCGTTGTTATTGTAGTTATTGCTTTATTCATTAATAATATGAGTAGTAAAAGAAGTTATCCAACTTTTTGGATGTAGTTTGTGAAGTGAAAAATAATTTAAGTGAGTATTCTATTCTTACTATGTTTTATTTTTTATATAGTAAAAGCCTTAGTCGTAATTGCAGCTAATGGCTTGGGGCCTCATACTTTGTAGTTCATAAAGAAAAGACACTTTAAAGTGTCTTCTACAGATTTGAATTATTTAATTCATGTAATTAATATTCGTTAGCATAAAACTCTTTTATTAATTTTATTTCATTTGTATCTGGATTAAACTTAAATATTTTAATTTGATTCGATTCATCTTTGTATGCAAATGTATTCTCACCAACTTGGATCATATTGCTGGTGTTTAAAATAGGATCGCTACCGTGATCAGTAATTTCCACAGTTTTCTCACGATCCCAGAATGCAATGACAATAATCAAAATGATAAGACATACCCGTATAAAACGTAATTCTCTTGCAACAGGATGTTCCATCTGTTAGTCTCCTTTACTGTTTGATAGAGTTTGTTTATAAAAGAGATAATTGCAATGAATATAAATAAAAAAGACACCGTAAAGTGTCTTTTTTATTTTAGTTATGCGCATTACTTAATAAGACGCTAGTTCCTCAGTCTGGCTATGAGTAACTATGTAGGGTGATTCCATTATAACATTTTAACCAGTAATGGGTCTATATGGAATTTAATTGGTTTTCTTTTTGATTATTCAGAACGATTAATTGGGTATTTGGATGAAGGAAGCAGTGAGGAAGAAGGGACTTAACTTGTTTTAGAAGAGTGTCTTCTTTTTTGTATCACTGTGAGTAAAGTGTAGCGTTATATTTCCCTTTACACGAACATAACGGTATACTATAGTTAAGTTAAGTAAACTTAACTATTAAACGAAACGAAATAAAAGCATGGAGGAATAACGCTATGACTAGAACGTATAAAGAAGTGATTAATGAAATGAACCGAGCTTATAATGAATTCTACATTTTACTATTCCAGGAGTTAAAAGATGAGTTCGGTCTTACAGGACAGCAAGAGAGCATGCTATTTCATATTAATTTAAATGAAAACACGACAGCAAATCACATTGCGACTACCTTTAATGTATCCAAAAGTGCCGTTAGCCAAGTTTTATCTAAATTGGAGAAACAGAAGATGATTTCAAAACAAGTAAACCCTAATAATAAACGGGAGTATTTTCTTACACTTGGTCCAAACGGTAGTAAGTATATAGAGCGGTTGTCTGAGTTAGATGATGTATTAATTGAGAAATATTTTTCTAAAATCGATATAAATGCCCTTGAGCAAATGACCGAGACGTTAACGAAAATAAATAAAGTGATATTGGAAGAAAAACAGAAGGATCTTAATTGTAATGAGTAAGAACGTAGATGAAGCAATTAGTAGAAAGGAGGAGAAGCGTGTTATGAGTTACATACCAAATATGATTACGATAGCAAATTTTGTATGTGGACTTTTAGCTATTTACGCTGTTTTCGTTCACGATATTTATTTGGGAGCAGTTTTTATTATTACGGGTATGTTGTTTGACTTTTTAGATGGTATGGTCGCTCGGAAACTTGATTCTGTTTCGGAAATTGGTGGAGAGTTGGACTCATTTGCGGATTTAGTTACTTTTGGTGTGGCACCGTCTATTCTTGCATATAGTGTCGCGTTAAAAGATTTGCAGTCTATCGGGATGATATGTGCGCTTGCTTATAGTATTTGCGGAATGCTTCGGCTTGCGAGATTTAACACGCAGCAAAGCAAACTCCCGACCTTTATCGGCATGCCAATCCCATTCGCGGCAATGTGTCTCCTCATTTTATGTTTTTTAAAGAATCCAGTTTCCGTGGCGTTTGGTACATGTGTACTCGCTTATTTAATGGTGAGCAAAATCAAATTCCCTCATTTTAAAAAAGATATAGCTGAAAGCTTGAAGCCTGGGAGATTGGATTGATGATACGGAATTACAATGAGAAAGATAAAGGAGAATAACATGATTCGTATGGCATTAAGATCGTTCAACATACAAATGTATTGTTTGCTAGGCGTAATGTTATTGGGATGGCTTGTGACACCTTTTTCAGCACAGTTCGTAGGGATAAGCATTGGCCTTTTAGTAAGTATGTACTGCGCCTGGATTTTAGGAAGACGTATTGAAAAGTTCGGAGATAGCATTGTAAAAAAAGAAAAAGCACCGATGCTCGGAATGATGAACCGGTTCGCAGCCGCAATTCTCGGCGCAATTATTATGTATGAAATTGAACACCATGAATTCATGTGGACATTTGCTGCTGGAATTATGAGTGGGTATTTCTTGGTTATTATTAATTTGGGGTATTACAGTATGAGGGATGAGAAGGAGTAAAGTGAAAACTAAGTTTAAGCATACTGTTGCCTAACAACGAATAGCGGATTAGTAATTAGAGTAATAATAAAAACTAACATAAAATTTAAGAAAAATTTTATATTTACCCTACTCTTTATTTTAAAAGTTTCTCCTATCTTATAAATGAGTTACATCAAGAAGGAAACTAAAAACGACAAAGTCATAGAGGAAAATGTAAAGTTAGGGGATTCCACATGCATAGAGAAGTTTTGATGAGTTATTTGTATACGTATTTTTTTACAATTATGTTTTGTATTGTATTTCAAATTGGATGTTATTTTAAAGCGAAAAACAATATATCTATTCGGCATTTTCTATGGGTGTATGTTTTTCTATTTTACCTTTCGTTAGTGTATAAGGTGACGCAGATTGCAACTGTATGGGATATAAGTAGATATGAAACGTGGATTCGTGTAAATCAAATCAACTTGACTCTATTTGATACGGCAGGTAGTACGACGTATCTTTTAAATATTGTACTGTTTATGCCATTAGGTTTTTTATTACCGACTATTTGGCCGCAGTTTAGAAAAATGAAAAACACCGTATGTGCAGGATTCTTTTTTTCACTGGCAATTGAGTTAAATCAATTACTAAATAATAGAATTACAGATATTGATGATTTATTTACGAACACCCTCGGGGCGATTATTGGGTATTTATTATATAAAGCATTATTTAAAATGATATATAAAAGAGAGGAAAAAAAGCTGGATACAAATTCTTCTCTAGTTATAAAATACGAGGCTATTTTTTGTTTAGTGTGTTCATTTGTAGGGGCGATGTTAATTTATCATCCAGCTTTATTTGGAAGACCTGTAATCCTCCAATGAGATGTGCGATCTCGTTTATAAAATGATTCTCGTTCTCCACACCCAAACACGATAAAATATGAATGGTTCATCCTTTTTCTAACTTAATAGATACAGTTTATGTATTACATGATAGGTAGGTGTAAATGTGTTAAGTGTTCAATTATCTCAATACTTACTAAAAGAGTCTAAACCAGCTCTTCATACAGATGAAAAACGAGTGTATATGTTAAAAGATGAAGGGCTATCACCGTATCCTATTTATTTAAATCACCCTATTATGATAGGAGTGGGAACGAATTTGAATCAGCATACAGGATTCGAAGAAATCATTAAAGGATTTATGGGTACACATAACAAATTTCCTATGTATATGTTATTTGAAACTTATTTATGTAGAGACTTTATTGAAGGGTTTTTAGAAGAGAATAAACTTCATTTTGAGCTAGTTTTTACTAATAAGAAAAAGGATACGAACTTTTTTAAAGTGTGCATTACCAATAGTGATGATATAACCACACTTATGAAGTATTTCTTCCAATCAGCACAAGATTCTCTCTATACGCTATTAAGCTATTCAGCAGACTGTAAGATTATCAGTAATCGTACTGGTGGGATTGAAATAAAAGCGGACAGTTTCTATCCAAGCTTTTCATTTATGTATGATGCGCAAGAATTATTTATTATTGGTGGAGAAGAAAAATGGTCTGATATCCATTATATAAAAAGATTTTTCCATCTTGAGCAGATTACAGATGAGCTAATTATTGATTTAAGAAAATGAGAGACGAGAGAGAATAAATGAAAAACCCCTCAAGTATAGAACGACATACTTGAGGGTTTTTATGTATGAAGAAGGGCCTTGTATCATATATTTTATTCGTCGTTGCATGTAAGTCATTCGGTTTATAAAAACAATGTGCTAAAGAAATCAGTAAAGAAGGCTTTTCTATTTTTCCCGAGAATGAAAAGAAATATATAATCTAATTTTCGTGAATATAATGGGGAGGCAGTAAAATTTGAACAGGAAAATTTGGTTTGTATTTACCTTTTTTGCTTTTTTAGTATCTGGTTATATTGTTGTCCAATATTTTATTATGGATGGTTTTCAAACAGGGCTTGTAAAAGTGAAGCTTATGTTTGGATCTAAATTAAGTGCGTTCTGGTATATGATGCTATTTATACATATTACAACTAGTATAGTAGCATTAGTAATTGGTCCTTTTACATTATCCACTAAATTTAGAGAAAGGAATATCAACCGTCATCGAATAGCTGGGAGAATCTATATGGTTGGTATATTATTAGGCGGCGTTTCTGGATTATATCTATCCTCTTATGCTACGGGAGGATTGGTAGCGAAGCTAGGTTTTGGTTTGTTATCTGTATTTTGGCTAACATCAGCATATCAAGCGTTAAATGGAGTTAAGAATAAAAAAATTAAAGAGCATCGGAATTGGATGATTAGAAATTATTCTTTAACCTTTGGAGCAGTTACATTAAGAATTTGGCTACCGTTGTTTATCGTTCTATTTGGAATAGAGCGTTTTGAACTTAGTTACGCTATTATTGCTTGGTTAGCGTGGGTACCCAATTTAATTGTTGCAGAATTATTCATAAGAAAAAGACTTAATAAAGGAAAATACAAAGGAAATGAGGATTTACATTTTTAATGTAAATTTGCTGTAATATTGAGGGCAGAATTCTTCAGTAATTGAATCATTTAATAGTTGGATTTCGTTTGTAGATTCAAAAATTCGCTAATTTTATTGAATAAATAGAAAATACTTTCTTTTTTCGTCTGTTTAATTTAATATCAATAAGGGCACCAAAAAAAATAGATAGAGGTGCTAGAATGTACGGTATTATTAATTATGAAGTGTTTTTACTAACAGGAATTTTATTGAATTTAATTCCTGGTGCAGACACCATGTACATTGTGGGGAGAAGTATTTCACAAGGTAGAAAAGCAGGTGTGTATTCTGTGTTTGGTATTATTACTGGTTCTTTAGTTCATACGTTGTTGGTTGCTTTTGGTTTATCTATTATACTTACAAAATCCATTGTGCTATTTAACACTATTAAGGTTATAGGTGTTATCTATCTTGTATATTTAGGAATTAAAATGATACTTGATAAGACGAATGTAGCTTTCCAGGCCTCGTCCAATAAATTGAACATTAGAAAAATATATATACAAGGGCTTTTAACAAGTCTTACGAATCCAAAAGTCTCTTTATTCTTTATTGCGTTTCTTCCGCAATTTATAGATACAAAGGCTTCAGGTCCTATGCCTTTTATCATTTTAGGACTTACTTTTACAGTAACTGGACTATTATGGTGTTTATTTGTTGCTTATTTCTCTTCATATGTTACAAAAAAATTAAGAGGAAACCAAAAGGTAGGAATGATTCTAAATAAGATAACAGGACTGATTTTTATTGGTATGGGGTTAAAGTTGCTTCAAACAAAAGCTCCTCAATAAACCTGAATAACATAAAAATGCCCCCTTTCAAGAGATGTAATCTTAGGTTTAGGCTAATTTCTATATACTAAAAAGTCCCTTTAACTTTGAAGGGACTTTTTGCTTGTTATTTTGAGTTATCTAAAAGTTTATTTCAAGGTGAGGATCGGTCTGCCCGTAAAAGCCCGATTGGTGAGGGCTGATTAAAGTTTCACTTTATTTGTATTACCAACTAGCAGTTTCCGTATTCTCCTTCAACCACTTCACCCAATCCAAATCCTCTACCTTAAGCAAACTAAGCGAAACACCCTTCATATCTAAAGAAGTTAACAGTGTACCAACCTTTACGAATGCCACTTGCAATCCTTCAAGTTCACACAAACGGCGAATGTCGTTTGCGAAAATGTATTGTTCCATTAATGGAGTTGCGCCGAGTCCATTAATGAGGATAGCGAAGTTGTCTCCTTTTCTCCAGCGATAAATGCTTTTTAGTTTGTTCATTAGTTCGATCGCTAATATTTCAGAAGAGGATAGTGCTTCTTTACGGTAACCTTTTTCGCCATGGATGCCGACGCCATAAAACACTTCATCGTCATTTAATGTGAATGAAGCTTTTCCTTTTACTGGATCGTTGACAGGGGAAAGGGCAACTCCTAATGTGTGTAAGTTTTCAGTGATAGAGCGGCCAAGTGTTGTTAGTTCTTCTAGAGAATGGCCTTCAAGAGCGGCCACACCAAGTATTTTTTGAACGAAAACAGTACCAGCTACGCCGCGTCTTCTTTTATTAAAAGAAGCATCATCTTCAATTGAAACGTCGTCATTTACGATAATATGGTCAATTTTTCTTCCTTCTTCTTTAGCGATCTGCTCAGCCGCAAGAAAGTTCTCAACGTCATCTTTAAAGTTTTTAATGATGAATAGTATACTTTTATCTTTTGGCATAAGGCGAGTTGCCGCTACAATTTGTTCCACTGTAGGCGGAGTGAAAATATTGCCGTTTACTGCCGCTGTAAGCATACCTTTTCCTACATAACCAATATCAGCAGGTTCATGTCCGCTACCACCGCCGCTTATAATAGCGACGTCTTGCTCCAGTTTTTCGATATTTTTTACATAAATGATGTTATTTGTTTCGTCGTAATTTACTTTGTCGTTATGTTCAAAATAAAAGCCGTGCAGCATATCTTGAACGATATTTTGTACATCATTCATAATCTTTTTCATTGCTTTTGCCACCCTTTAATTACTTTGCTGATTGCTCAAGTAATAGTAGTAATTGATTGTTTATCATATTTTTCATAAGAGAAGACATAACGGATGGATCTACTTCGCACTTACTTTCAATCCAATCTTTTATCGTTCCAACGAAGCCGTGACTATAAAAGGAGGCAATCGTATTTTTTGTCTCATCAGAAAGGCTGAATCCACAGCTCACAGATAATTCATCAATAATCTTCATATATAAGTTTTTCGTATGCTCAAATAAATAGTGATTAAACGAGTTTTGCTCAATGACTTTAAAAGCATTTCGGTAAAATTTTTGATTTTCATAAAAGTAATCAAATAATAAATCGAAAATGTTTTCCCATTTTTCATAATCGAGAAAGTCTATAATATTTTCTTTCGTTTCTTCTCTATAAATCCAGCTTAATAGTTCAAATTTATCTTTAAAATGATAATAAAAAGTTTGCCTACGCATTTGACAGTGTAACATAATATCGCTCACTGATATTTTATGAAACGACTCTGTTTCCATTAAATACTTCAATGAGTTTGCGATTATCTTTTTAGAAATTATAGAAGAGGTCATCTGAATCATCCCTAGAATGTTAGTAATATAAAAATCCTATCTATAAATGAGAGCGGTGTCTTGAGACAGATTGTCCATTTTGTCCGTTTACTATAAAACGCTTTCATTTTAACATGGTTAGTAAGAAGAAGATTTCAAATATATCACAATATATTAAAGGAATTGAGGGAGAACTACAATGAAAAAGATTATAAACAAACCAGAAACATTAGTAATGGAAATGTGCAACGGAATGGTTATGGCTCATCCAGAGCTTGAGCTTTTGAAAAAATATAAAGTCATCAAGAAGAAAGAAATGAACGAAAACAAAGTAACGTTAATTAGTGGCGGCGGTAGTGGTCATGAGCCGGCACATGCAGGATTAGTCGGAAAAGGAATGTTAGATGCGGCAGTGTGCGGAGATGTGTTTGCGTCACCTTCACAAATTCAGGTATACCAAGCAATTAAAGAGACAGCTAGTAAAAAAGGTACGTTATTAATTATTAAAAATTATAGCGGCGATATTATGAATTTCAAAAACGGTGCGCATTTAGCGACGGAAGATGGAATTGAAGTCGACTACGTAAAGGTGGACGATGATATTGCGGTAGAAGATAGCCTGTACACAGTAGGGCGCCGCGGCGTTGCGGGCGTTATTTTAGTTCATAAAATTGCTGGCGCAGCAGCGGAAGAAGGTATGGATTTAGGAGCGGTGAAAGCTGTAGCAGAAAAAGCAGCGGCTAACGTGCGCACAATCGGTTTAGCATTAACGTCTTGTACAGTTCCAGCGAGCGGATCACCTACTTTCACACTTGCGGAAGATGAAATGGAATACGGCGTAGGTATTCACGGCGAACCAGGAATTAAGCGTGAAAAAATGCTGTCAGCAGATGAACTAGCGAACCGTATGACAAATGATCTTGTAAAAGATTTAGGAGTAAAAGATGGAGAAGAAATTGCGCTTCTAGTTAACGGTTTTGGCGGAACACCACTGCAAGAACTTTACTTATTTAACAACGCAGTTACGAGAGAACTAGCTGCAAGAAACATTAAAATTAATAGAGTATTCGTCGGTAACTATATGACAAGTATTGATATGGCTGGTATGTCTTTAACGGTAATGAAGTTAGATGAAGAGCTAAAAACATTACTATCAAAAGAATGTAATACACCAGCGTTTAAAGTAGACGGTCCAGTTGAAAGTGTAGAGTACGTAAATGTACTTGAAGAAACAGAAGAGAAGGAAGTTTCCTTTGAACTAGAAACAGCGGAAGAGCACGCTGTTATTAAAGATAATGTTATTACATTAAACAGCATGATTTATCTCGTTGATAAAATGAGCGATATTATTATTAAAAATGAAGTACCGTTTTGTGAGTTAGATACGCATGCTGGTGACGGCGATTTCGGAATGAGTGTAGCAAAAGGATTTAAGCAATTAAAACGTGAGTGGCATTCTATCGTGGAACAAGAGAATGTAACGATCGGATCATTCCTTGACGGTTGCTCCATGATTATTATGGAACATTGCGGCGGAGCTTCAGGCCCAATTTGGGGCGGAGCATTTCGCGCAGCTAGTAAAGCAGCGGGCGAAAAACGTGAGCTAACAGTGAAAGAATTCGCTGAAATGTTACAAGCAGCATTGCAAGGCATCCAATCGATCGGTGAAAGATCATTCGGCAGAGGAGCAGTAGTTGGTGACAAAACACTTGTTGACGCACTTGCTCCATGTGTAGATTCTTGGTTAGATAGCGCCTCAAACGAAGTAGACGTAAAAACTGCCTTTGAAAAAGGAGCAGAAGCAGCGGTCAAAGGAGCAGAGTACACGAAAGAAATCGTAGCTCGCATGGGCCGCGCTGGTACAGTTGGCGAAAGAAGCTTAGGATATCCAGATGCAGGTGCACATGCACTTGGGGTTATCTTTACGGAGATTGCGGGTAGTTTGAAATAGGAATTGGAAAGTCCCTCTGCCTTAAGGTGGAGGGATTTTTCTGTAGTTTTCGAGAATAATAGTATGTGTCTTTTTGTATTACCAAAAACGACCGATTTTGGTGATACAGAAGGACATAAATCTCGTTTTTTGTTATGTCTTCATTTACAACGGTTTTCAAAGGAGATATTCTTAGTAAGAAATTATATTGAAAAGAGGTTTTGATTGTATATGATGAAGCTTATTAATCGCTAATTAAAATTCAAACGAATTTTATACTGTAAGGATAATTCCTTGATTTTATTTGTTATACCTTTTTACTAGTAGCGGTTAGAAGACATTATATCTTATCAAAAAATTTCATGTTATTTCACGATATCTATTCTTTCGGGACAGGTGTATTTATAATAGACAGAAATTTGACCATGAGAAGATGTTTCTTCTTGTGGTCTTTTTTTGTTGTCTTGTTAGTTAAAGGGGTACTTAGTACAAAAAATAACCGTAGATAGTAGCACGAACACTGTTCTTGTTATAATTAATTTTTTTCAGAACGTCTATAATCCTCTTTTAAAAAATATATGTAAATATAATAAAAAACGAATGATTAATAGAAATATTCTACGCCACTCGTTTTTTATCGGACTTCTTTTTACTGTACTTTTATTTTCTTTATGAGTTATTAGAAAAATAATTGTCTATATAAGTCTTTATTTTTTCAAAATCCTTTTCCATAAATAAAATTGCTGGTACTTCAATTATTGGAAGATTATTTTCATTATTAAAAGGTGGACACGGTTTGGGAACTACCAAATAGTCAACTGAGCTTTTATCCCTAATATAATTAATTGAAATATCATAATGATTGGAAAAAAATTCCTTCAAATCATCCTGATTCCTTAAAAATGGTAGAGAAAATATTGAACCATAATTTATACCAGCGTCGACAATTAATACAAAGCATATTTTTTTCATGATACACCCTCCTCGTATAATAAGTTTTAAGTTAATAATTGTTCCTTGAAAATTAAATAGTTTTTATATTCAAGAGCTACATCAAAAAAATGATGTATGGGTAAAATTTAGTCTTGGATACTGGGTGGGTTCCTAGATAATGGAAGTATAGAAGTAAAAAGATATGGTTATAATTTAAGTCTTCGACACGATATAACATATCCCCTGTAAAAATTTGTAAAATAGCCTGTGAAAAACTGGATTTTCACTTGTAAATAACAGAAATAGGAGATGGAGAGAATGTTATTTACTTTGGATGAAATTATGACGCCGAGGGAAGCATGTGATCGTTGGGAGATTACGCTGGATAATCTACACATGAAATTAAATAGATTAAAAAATAGTGATGTGTTGAATGGATTAATTAAAGAAGGAAAAGCAAAATATTATAAGCCAGAAGGAAAAAAAGAGGGGAATGGATATTTACAATAGAAGAGATTAATAAGGTGCAGCAAGTAAAATTATTAGAAATGGAACAAAGATTAGGTGATCGCATTGATCAAAGAAATAAATAAATTGAAAATGATATAAAAGATCGTAAGGAACGTGAAGAAAGAATAGAAAAAAGGCTAGAATTAAGAGATGATAACTTTATGGAAATGGTAAGAGAAATCCAAGATGCAAAACGTACTATCGTATTGGCTCAACAAGAAATAGCGGCAGCTAAAAAGAAGTCCTGGTAGATGTTTTGGAAATGAGTATCATTTTTAAATTAATACAAGTAAAAGAGACCTTATATGGTCTCTTTTTTTTAGGGTATTTTACTGTTTTCGCTCAAATGGATTGTCTTATACATCTAAGTTGTTTCTACATAAATATCTGTAATCTCACCTATTACTATATCTTTAAAAAAATTTCCAACAGAACCAATAAACCGTTATAAAAAGTATTTAAAATAATAACAAATAGGTATAATAATTCCCACTATAGAAAATACAATACTTCCTAAATTAAATGCAGAAAGTTTCGCACGATGAACTTGAATTTCACCTAAATCTACCCCTCCACTAAAATGCTTATCCATAACTTTAGCGACGTTTTGTTGTTGATTAACAAAATAAGGTATTAGCCATATACAGCAGAACAAAATAATACTACCAAAAAAGAGTGTGTCAATAATTGAAGCTTTCCAATTTAATGAAGTAATGACTATGAGAACAAATTCTCCCACCATAACAATTATCATAGTTACTATATATCTGGTTTTTTCAGAAACGTTTTTAAATACAGTCTCGTCCATAATTTTTTCTATTTTAGTCCATATTACACTGATTAACACGATTAGGCTAATTAAGAAAATAGTAAATAAAGCTTTAACTAAAAGGTACTCAAACACTACCGACACCACCTAGTAATTTCTAAATTAGAATATAAAGTTGATTTTTTTAACTCTATCAAAAGATTAAATTCAATAATCTATTAACTAGCTTATCGAAAAATTTATTGATTTAAAGATACAACACTATATGTATTAGTTATATAGGATAAGATCTCCCAAAATTCCTTTTCTAATATATATATCTTCTAATCGTTGTTGGACTTCAATTGTCTAAATATTTTATTTAGCACTTTATATCAGTTAATGATTAGAATTTTCTGAATTATAATTCCGTGATATTATTAAGAAAATAATTATTATTATGATATCTCGATGTAATTGCTGCTAATGCTTTATCTTCAAGGGGAAATATAAGGTTTTCGTTACCGTAATACTAATAACAACCTAACAAATTGAATAGTTACCAGAAAATACTAAAATATATCCCTCGGCAATTTACAGTATAATACACTTTTAGAAAAAATGGAATATTTAAGTATTTCTTTATTAATAATATGAATTAATAGAATGTTTATATTATTGTCCGGATTAAAGATAGCTTAGCTGTGGTGATCTTTATTCATTTTTTCTAGAGTTTATATTAACTTAACAAACTTTGTAACAGAACCATATATAAGATCAAATATGATACAAGCAATATGACAAGTTTTTTATTTTTTATACAGTAACCATTTGTTAGCCAATCTCCTTTCTCCATTAAGAATATTCTGTTAATTTTTTATCAATTTACAATTAGAGGTTGAACTATTATATAATTTGCAAAATTATGGTAATATTCAGGTAAATAGAAGTAGTTGAGGAGGACGTAGTGATATGAGCACAAATATTTTAATGCATGAAGCAGTTATGCAACAACTTAATGATTTTTATCAAATGATGTTGTCGCAGCAAATTATAAAAGCAACTGAATTAAAGAAAGAAATAGATGAAAAAATTGAACAGATTAAACATGCAGAAGAAAAAGAAAATCAAAATTTATTATTATATTATTCTTTACTAGACCTAAAATATAGAATGCTAACTGATCGAGTGAGTATTCGAAAAGATAGTTTTGAAGCAATTGATACAATTGATGAATCGACAGATACACTCACAGCTTATTACTATCATTCTTTTAAAGCAGAACATGCTTTAATGTTTAGTAACTATAATGAAGCCAGAAGGCAATATGAAGAAGCTGAGAGCCTATTAGAACATATTTCTGACGAATTAGAGCATGCAGAGTTTTATCAAAAATATGCGGTGTTAAATCATCATATGTCTAGTATGCTAATATCTATTGAATACGCAAATAAAGCGAAAGAAATCTTTGAAAGACATGCTGGATATGAGATGAAAGTTGCTTCTTGCGAAAACACATTAGGGACAGCTTGTATATTCTTAAAGCAATTTGAAAAAGCGGAAGAACATTTGAATCGTTCCATTGACCTTTTGCAAAAACATAATGTAGAAAAATTGATTTTAGTAGTAAGGCATAATTTAGGATTATTATATGCAACTCAAAACTTATCTACATTAGCGATTCGTCATTTATCAGAAGTGACAGAGAAGAATCCTGCCCATTTTAAAGCATTGTTCTTACAAGCACGTGAACACCATAAGCTAAGAGAAACAATTATTGCAAAAGAACTTATTGAAAAAGGATTAGCAGTTTGTATAGAATTAGGAAATGAAGAGTATGTATATCATTTCAATATTTTACGTTCTCTTAATGAAGATGAAGCAATTGAACTCTTAGAAGAAGAAGTGAAAAAAGGTATTTCTTACTTCGAAAAGCAGGATTTGTGGGATTTCGTAGAAGAATATGCAGAAGTATTAGCGGTTCGCTTCCGCAAATTGAATAAGCATGAAAAAGTTAGTGATTATTTCGATGTATGTTACGAAGCGAAACAAAAATTACTAAGCAAAGGGGCGTTAAAATAATGAAGAAGCTTGTATTAGCGACGTTAGGATTAGTGATAGTATTATCATTTAGTAACAATACAGGTGATACACAACATGCTCTAAAAAAGGAAGAAATTATACAATACTCACATGCTGATCATTTTTAATAGCTAATTAACAAAGGGACTCCAATTATGGAGTCCCTTTGTTAATAGGATATTGCTTTAGTTTATCTAATTGTAATAATGTTTGTAAAAAGTGTAGATATTTTCTAAATTTGCAGAGGTAATTATTTGTTAATCTTTTAAAACATTGGCTTAGTAATACCGAGGGTTATTATAGATATATTAATCATATAATTTGTCCATATCAAAATGAACGTTTTTTGCATTTAATATATTGTAAATATATTTTATTTTGGAAGGATGTGATTATATGGCTCATAAATCTACTGGAGTGTTTCGAGTTCCAGTTTCTGAAAATGGGATTATTCCAACTGCTCTCAACATTATGTTAAACAATGATTCACGTTGCCATACTAGTAATGTAACGGTAACTGTTAAGAGAAGTCGAAACACCTTTTTCCCAACTCAAAATGAATTAGTTGAAATCTCTCGTACTTTTGTTTCTTTAGAACCAAACAGAACAACTAAGATTGTGTTGTTTACTCCAGAATTCCAAGTAGAAGATTTCCTTGATGTCATCATTAGTGGAAATAGAGAGGATGTTAAGGATGTTCTTGTATATTCTTTCTTAGCAGATTCAGTAGGTCATAATCTGCCATCTACTGTTTTCAGAAATGCAGAATACACTTTTGCTTGCTGACACTGTGATAATGTATTCTTTACTGTCGTATATCTGAATTGAAATGTTGCAAACAGCACTTCAAGGCATATAATCTATCGTTGAAAGATCATTCGGCAGAGGAGCGGTAGTTGGTGAAAGAAGTTTAGGATATCCAGATGCAGGTGCACATATGCTTGGGGTTATCTTTACAGAAATTTTAGGTAGTTTGAAATAGAAATTAAAGATCCCTTCTACCTTAAGGTGGAGGGGGGTTCTTAATATTGTTTTTTGATATATATTGCTAAATATGTTCCCATAATTCATTCTATTGTATTGAGAATAATGTCATCTACATCAAAAAACGGTTTATAAAAGGAACTAGTATTTGAAGAAGTTCCACCTCAAACATACTCCTATGCATATAAGTATGTTTGAGGTGGATTTATTAAAGAATTTTATATATAGCATGAATGAAAATGGGATAAATAAAACAATGCTTCTCAGTATGTTTTTAAGAATTAATTGAGCAGGTCTTTGTAAAAATAAAGAAAAGACATCTAAAGGTGCCTTTCGCCGACTTAAATTAATTTTAATATTATCGATCTAAGTTTAAAAGCTGTAGGGATTTTTTCTGTGGGTTTTGTAAGTAGTTTTTACGAAATTATGAGTGTTTTTTATTTTGTATTTCAATAAGTTCATCTGGTAGCATTTTTGTATAATATTCTTTTTCTGTTAGTTCAAATATAAATAATGCTTTTTTCCAGTTATAAATAACATCTTCTACATTATGTTGTTTCATTTTTAATAAACACTGACCCTTTAAATAGAATAGTTCACCTAGTAAGTATAAAGTATTTAGATTAATTGCTAATTTGATACCCTTATCAATATACTTTATTGCCTCTTCATGTTGATATGTGAAGTCGAAACATTTTGCTAAATTTAACATGAGTTTTAATTTAATTTCTTTATCTCTAGGAAAATCTAATTTATTAAAATTAGTTAAACATCTTTTGAATATATTAATACTTTTTTCATATTCTTTATTTTCTGCATAAAATATAGCCATTGTTTGCATAATATCTATTTCTCTTTCTGATAAAAAATCAGAATTAGTTAAAGTGAGTTTTAATGCATTATTTAAAAAATCTAAAGCAGTTTTTATTGATTTATCCACCATAAATATAGCAATTGCTTCATGCCACATTAGAAATTGTTTCTCATCTTTTGTTTGAAAATTATTCAAGTTTTTTTCTTTTTTTACTATTTCATAAAGTTCTTTATATTGTTTTTGCTTTAAGCAATCTTTTATTACGTATTTTACATTTTCTACATATTTTAATCTTTTGTTTTGAGTTAGTGCAAATATGTTATTCGGATCAATACCAAGTCTTTCTGATAATTGATATAACAATATACTAGATGGATAAATCATACCTTTTTCAATCTTGCTAATTTGACTTTGTGAACATATTCCATGACATAATTCGGATTGTGATATATTTTTTTTAATTCTAAGTTCTTTAATGGTAATACCCAAATCGTTAAATTCCATTTTTCCACCTACTATTTAGCACTTTATTAATATAAGAACATTCTCTAACCTTAATGTAATGTAAAATTAATATAGTTGCAATTATTGTTTTAAAGGTCTTATCGTTTCTATAAGATGGTGAGATTTTTTTTTGTACAAAAAAGACACCAAAAGGTGCCTTTCGCCGACTTGGACCACGTTCATTTAATATAAACCTATCTGTATTTTCACATGCTTCTCTAATCCCTCTATTTTACATTTGATAAAATAAAATCCTAATATTACCAATAATTAAATAAATATTTCTACATGTTCAAGATATTTACATAAATTACAAAAATGATACATTTAAGTTGTAAGCTATAAAAACTATTAAAGGGGGATTTATTATGTTCAAGAAATTAGTAGTAGGGCTATTGGCAACAGGTATTGCATTAACAGGAGGAATTGGGGCAGCTTCAGCTGATACGCAAAAAGCTGTGAGCTCTCCGAAGCAAGCAACATGCTCAATTCCTTATGAGTATTCTAATGGTAAATTCAAAAGAACTCTTTATTACTCAAATGGAGTATATGCTAATAGTTTTAATGAAAATGTTTGTGGCGGGACGATTACGTGGTACTTAAAACATGTTCAAAATGGAGTTGCTTTTTACGAAGGTAATTTAAAATAGTAGATTTTTTGAACCTCATTTATTGAGGTTCTTTTATTTTTAGTTTTTAAACTGATTCTCTATAAAAAAGACACCCTAAGGTGCCTTTTTGCGATTTGATCCATTGTAATATGGTATTGAATGCTAGTCCGATTATTATTTTACTATGTTAAGTAGTTTCGATTATTGAGAAAAAATACAACTCATTGTTTGAATGCAAAAAAGCCCTAGGGGGACTAGGACTTTTTGCTAGAATAAATAAGATTTAAAAAAGGACTTATATAACGTAACATATGAATGTTTCGTAAATGTATCAAAAAAGTGAACAAAAGCGTTAATTTTAATAAAAAAAGCTCCGCGATAAAAGCTGCGGAGCTTCATAAGGTCGAGTTATGTCGTACTCACAAAGGATTTTAACATGAATGTTGTGGTGAAAATACTGGTAAATTTATCCCATAAAACTCCCGCTGATTAGAGTTTCACTTCATTCGAAGGAATTTATGTTTTATAAATTAGATTATAATAGTTGATATTCTCCATATTGACCAGAAAAGAACTAAAAATTCTAGTGAAATTCCAAGTGTTCGTTTCCTAGTTTTTTGAAATTCTTTTATTAAATAGCCAACAGCACTAATTGCTATAAGAATGAAAAGAATAAGTTCGAGTGTAACTGGCATTTTATCTACTCCTAATACATTGATTTGTCATATATAGATTATAGGATATTTTTACGGCTAGTGGTGAAAAAATTAATAAAAATATCTCTAATGGAGTTTTGTTTGAACTTCTAAAAGAATTTGTGAAAACCATTGTACGTAAAGTTTCTGCGTATGTTTTTAGGAAACAAATTTTAGACAAAGATAACAAAAAAATCACTCCTCATCGCCGTCGGAAGCAAAAGGGTGGGGTTTGTAAAAAATAAATGAGCCCTAATGAATATAATGTACAAAAGAAAAGACACCCAAAGGTGCTTTACCCCGACTTGATAACAACATTTTATGTATTAAAGGTCATCAAAAAATGTTGTATTTGAAACACGTGACGTTCCATTAATATATTATAAACTAAATGTGATTATATATTGAATATAAAATTTAGAAAGTTGGTGGGAATAATAAAATGCATAAAATCCTTATTAAAAAAGAAGCCCTAGGATTAGGGGGCTAGGGCTTCCTGTGTTGGTATATCTCGCACGACATTATAAAAAGAAAAGAACTTAATGAAGATAACAGAGAAATGTTTAGTAAATGTATCAAAAAAGTGAACAAAATAGTTATTTTAAAAAGAAGAGCAACTAGCAAAAATTAGATACTGATGTATAAGAAAAGAATAGATTAAATAATTTAATATAAAAAATACAAGATATGCAATATTGCATATCTTGTATTTCATATTACATTGAACCCAATCATGCCTTGAATAGAGAGGGTTTAAAAGAAATATAATAATCTAAATTGTTTACCAATTAATATGGTAAATTATAGATAAATAAAGAAATTTATGTTAATGTACTTATGGTAATATACTGTTAAAAAAAGGAAGAGGTGAAAAGTTTATATGTTTAAAAAAGGCGTATCATTGCTATTAATTCTCATTTTATCTATTTCTACATTTAGTATAGTAACTCACGCTGCTAGTAGTTCAGAATCTGTGAATCAATCATTCTATGGGTATAAGGAGCCATCTTTTAATTCAGCTAAAACAAATGGCGGATCAGAGTATGGTGCTCAAAATGTAGGAGTCGTGGAAAAAAGAGATAATGGCTGGTGGAAGATTGAAACATGGGAAGGTCCAGTTTGGATTAACTTAAATGGGGAAGAACGTGTCATGGGAGATTTCTATGGATATGATGAACCTTCTCTCTCATCAAAGGTTGCGAATGCTGGAGCGAAGTACGGGCGACAAACATTTAGAATAGTAGATGGAACAACAGATGGTTGGCTTAAATTTAAGACGTGGGAAGGCGAAAAATGGATGAATCCTGCGGCTGAACAAATTACCGTCAACAAAACAATCTATGCATATAATGAGCCTTCATTTAATGCAAAGAAAGCAAATTATGGAGCACCATTTAACCCACAAAATTGGGGAGTAGTAGAAAAAAAAGAAAATGGCTGGATGAAAGTAAGTACTTATGAAGGTTATAAGTGGATCAATCCAGATGGAGAAGAAAAATTCATAAACAAATCATTCTATGCGTATAACGAAGCCTCATTTAATGCAGCAAAAGCAAACGCTGGAGCATTATATAGTCCACAGAACTTTAGAGTTGTGGATGGGACAACTAGTGGATGGTTAAAGGTTAAAACATGGGAAGGCGAGAAATGGATGAATCTAGATGGAGAAGAAAGGTTTATAAATAAATCATTCTATGCGTATAATGAACCTTCATTTAGTTCAGGAAAAGCAAACGCTGGAGCATTATATAGTCCACAGAATTTTAGAATAATAGATGGGACAACTAGTGGATGGTTAAAGATTAAAACATGGGAAGGTGACAAGTGGATTAATTTAAATGCGGAAGATATAGGCGTAGAATTCTACGTGGAAGCTACTGCATACAGCGTAGAAGGTAGTCCACCACATGAAAGAATTACGGCAGCTGGAATAGACATAGGAAAAAATCCTAACATCAAGTTAATTGCAGTTGATCCTAAAGTTATTAAACTAGGAACGAAAGTTTGGGTTGAAGGATACGGTGAAGCAATTGCTGGAGATACAGGTGGAGCTATTAAAGGCAATAAAATTGATGTTCTATTCCCTACAGAAAAGCAAGCACGTGAATGGGGACGTAAAAAAGTAAAAATTAGAATAATGAAATAGGATATATCTATTCTTAGCTTTGAAGATTATATATTAGACAAAATAAAAGGGAGGATATTTTTATGTTTAAGAAAAGTATAGGAATTTTATTGTTTTTAATTCTATCTATCTCGACATTTAGTATAGTAACTCACGCTGCTAGTAATTCAGAATCCGTGAATCAATCATTCTATGGGTATAAGGAGCCATCTTTTAATTCAGCTAAAACAAATGGCGGATCAGAGTATGGTGCTCAAAATGTAGGAGTCGTGGAAAAAAGAGATAATGGCTGGTGGAAGATTGAAACATGGGAAGGTCCAGTTTGGATTAACTTAAATGGGGAAGAACGTGTCATGGGAGATTTCTATGGATATGATGAACCTTCTCTCTCATCAAAGGTTGCGAATGCTGGAGCGAAGTACGGGCGACAAACATTTAGAATAGTAGATGGAACAACAGATGGTTGGCTTAAATTTAAGACGTGGGAAGGCGAAAAATGGATGAATCCTGCGGCTGAACAAATTACCGTCAACAAAACAATCTATGCATATAATGAGCCTTCATTTAATGCAAAGAAAGCAAATTATGGAGCACCATTTAACCCACAAAATTGGGGAGTAGTAGAAAAAAAAGAAAATGGCTGGATGAAAGTAAGTACTTATGAAGGTTATAAGTGGATCAATCCAGATGGAGAAGAAAAATTCATAAACAAATCATTCTATGCGTATAACGAAGCCTCATTTAATGCAGCAAAAGCAAACGCTGGAGCATTATATAGTCCACAGAACTTTAGAGTTGTGGATGGGACAACTAGTGGATGGTTAAAGGTTAAAACATGGGAAGGCGAGAAATGGATGAATCTAGATGGAGAAGAAAGGTTTATAAATAAATCATTCTATGCGTATAATGAACCTTCATTTAGTTCAGGAAAAGCAAACGCTGGAGCATTATATAGTCCACAGAATTTTAGAATAATAGATGGGACAACTAGTGGATGGTTAAAGATTAAAACATGGGAAGGTGACAAGTGGATTAATTTAAATGCGGAAGATATAGGCGTAGAATTCTACGTGGAAGCTACTGCATACAGCGTAGAAGGTAGTCCACCACATGAAAGAATTACGGCAGCTGGAATAGACATAGGAAAAAATCCTAACATCAAGTTAATTGCAGTTGATCCTAAAGTTATTAAACTAGGAACGAAAGTTTGGGTTGAAGGATACGGTGAAGCAATTGCTGGAGATACAGGTGGAGCTATTAAAGGCAATAAAATTGATGTTCTATTCCCTACAGAAAAGCAAGCACGTGAATGGGGACGTAAAAAAGTAAAAATTAGAATAATGAAATAGGATATATCTATTCTTAGCTTTGAAGATTATATATTAGACAAAATAAAAGGGAGGATATTTTTATGTTTAAGAAAAGTATAGGAATTTTATTGTTTTTAATTCTATCTATCTCGACATTTAGTATAGTAACTCACGCTGCTAGTAATTCAGAATCCGTGAATCAATCATTCTATGGGTATAAGGAGCCATCTTTTAATTCAGCTAAAACAAATGGCGGATCAGAGTATGGTGCTCAAAATGTAGGAGTCGTGGAAAAAAGAGATAATGGCTGGTGGAAGATTGAAACATGGGAAGGTCCAGTTTGGATTAACTTAAATGGGGAAGAACGTGTCATGGGAGATTTCTATGGATATGATGAACCTTCTCTCTCATCAAAGGTTGCGAATGCTGGAGCGAAGTACGGGCGACAAACATTTAGAATAGTAGATGGAACAACAGATGGTTGGCTTAAATTTAAGACGTGGGAAGGCGAAAAATGGATGAATCCTGCGGCTGAACAAATTACCGTCAACAAAACGATTTATGCATATAATGAGCCTTCATTTAATGCAAAGAAAGCAAATTATGGAGCACCATTTAACCCACAAAATTGGGGAGTAGTAGAAAAAAAAGAAAATGGCTGGATGAAAGTAAGTACTTATGAAGGTTATAAGTGGATCAATCCAGATGGAGAAGAAAGATTCATAAACAAAGCATTCTATGCGTATAACGAAGCTTCATTTAATGCAGGCAAAGCAAACGCTGGAGCATTATATAATCCGCAGAATTTTAGAGTTGTGGATGGGACACCTAATGGATGGTTAAAGGTTAAAACATGGGAAGGCGAGAAATGGCTGAATCTAGATGGAGAAGAAAGGTTCATAGAAAAAGCATTCTATGCGTATAACGAGCCTTCATTTAGTTCAGGCAAAGCAAACGCTGGAGCATTATATAGTCCGCAGAATTTTAGAGTAATAGATGGGACAACTAGTGGATGGTTGAAGATTAAAACATGGGAAGGCGACAAGTGGATGAACCTAAACCAAACAGATTCTGGTTCTTCTGGAGTAATTGATTTAGCTTTAAAACAACTTGGAAAGCCGTATGTTGAAGCTGGGACAGGACCAAATGGATTTGATTGTAGTGGCTTTATTTATTACGTATTTAAAAATAATGGATATAACATTGTGAGAACAAGTGTTGCAGGATACTGGGGAATGGTTACAAAAATAAGTGATCCTCAACCAGGAGATTTAGTATTCTTACAGAATACATATAAAGCGGGTCCTTCTCATTTAGGAATATATTTAGGGAATGGTGAATATATTCATGCTGCTGACGAAACAACAGGTGTAATTAAAAGTAAGATAAATAGTTCATACACTCAAAAGCACTTCTTGGGGTATGCTAGATTTTCAAAATAATTAAATTGGATTCAATAAAAAGACAGCTATCTATGGATAGCTGTCTTTTTATTATTTGTGTTGACTTGACTACTTATATATATTCACAAGCAAAACAACATAATATTAATACGGAAAAATATATTAATATGAATTTTTGCATATTTTAAAATTCAATATATCCCTCAAAAACTTTTAATTGTATAATATATTTTGTCATATTTTTAGATTTTTCGACATAAACCAACAAAAATAGAGAGCGTATTGGGAGAAGACATTATGTATACAAAACTATTAAAATCAATTACATCATTATC
Organism: Bacillus sp. EB V-12; assembly: GCF_056158125.1. Taxonomy (NCBI): domain Bacteria; kingdom Bacillati; phylum Bacillota; class Bacilli; order Caryophanales; family Bacillaceae; genus Bacillus; species Bacillus sp. EB V-12. The sequence continues at coordinate 257,205 of NZ_JBUXJL010000002.1, forward strand.
ACTGATTGGTGGTGCGTTGTTATATACAAATGGCAGCGATGTAAAAGCTGCTGAAGTGGGTGTTTTTTCTGATGTGCCGACATCACATTGGTCATATCCTGCGATTAAAGATTTAGCGAGTAAGAATATTATTTCCGGTTATGGAAATGGGATATTTGGTTTTGGAGATGTTGCGACAAGGGAGCAAGTTGCGGCTTTAATTTATCGAGTGTTAGTACCAAATAAACAAGGCGGTTCGTTTAGTAATGGTGGAACTCGTTACGTATTAAAGGATGGATCTACGTTTAAAAATCCTTACGGTGATATTAATCAAAGTTCTACAATGTTCCCAGAAGAGGTGTTAACTTTAACGAATTTAGGAGTTTTTAAAGGTGATGAAAATGGCCAATTTAGACCGAAAGCTTCTGTGAGTCGTGCGGAAATGGCACAAATTCTTACAAATGCTTTCCATCTTGCGGCAAAACAAAAACATACCTTTAAGGATGTTCCAAATCCATTTTGGGCAGAAAATGCAATTAGTGCGGTGCAGTCAAATGGAATCGCAGATGGCACAGGGAACGGGAATTTTGAACCGTATGGCACAGTAACACGTGAACAGTATGCGCAGTTTTTATATAAAACTTTGAAATATAAAAATGCCGATGTGAAAGACACAGGAGATGCGGCATTATTAACAGCTTTTAAAGAGGAAGTACAAAAGCGTATTAATACATACGAGACAAATATTACACTTCCATATAAAACGAAAAATAATAATACAGAAGAAGTGATGAATACACTTTTTAACGCATATAAAGAAGTTGCAAGTAAAAATGAGTATACAAATAATAATAGATCGAATGTTTCATATGGACTTTCTGGATCACCTGGAAATTATACGTTTACGCTTAAGATTACATATCGTGAAACGAAAGAACAGACGGAATATGTCATGAAACAAGCGAAAGCAATCGTTTCTTCTATTACTCAAGTTGGAATGGATGATCACGAAAAAGTGAAGGCGATTCATGATTACGTAGTAAAGCATGTTTCTTATGATACGTCTTATAAAGCTTACACAGCATATGAAGCACTTGTAAATCGTTCTGCGGTTTGCCAAGGTTACGCACTATTAACTTATCAATTATTAAAAGAAGCAGGAATTGAAAATCATTTTGTGACAGGAACTGGGGACGGACAACCTCATGCTTGGAATTTAGTGAAAATCGAAAACAAATGGTATCACCTTGATACAACATTCGATGATCCAGTGCCAGATGAGCAGGGCCGCGTCACGTATTCGTATTTCAATTTATCAGATGAACAAATCGCAAGAAATCATGAGTGGAACCGCGGAGACTACCCGCAAGCTACAACGAATTATTATAGTACACTGACAAACAAAATTGCGGCAGGTAGTACGAAAACGCCTGCATATCAACAAATATTAAAAGATACAAAGTTAAACTATTTAGGAAATGAATATATCGCAAATAACTATACCGAATTAAAAAATAAAATGCAGCAACGCTATAGTGCAAAACCAGAGAAAATTGAAGTGCTATACAAGCAATCAATGAATGGTGCACTGCAAGATGTGAAAAAGGCAATTGGCGAAATCGATTATCCGCAAGGGGCAAATCGAGTTTCTTATAAAGCGGAGCCTTATAATGCGAAAGAAGGGTATTCTTTAGTGACGATTACGTTTACGTATTAAGAATGAGAAAAAGCATCTGTTTCAGATGCTTTTTTTTATTGTATTGATTCGACAAAATATGACAGGGGAAAGCGAATTGGTCTGTTATGATAATTTTTGAAATTTTACATTTTGGAGGATTAATCATGAACAAAAAGAAGATTTTCGGTGCGTTAATAGGAATTGTAGCCTTATTTGTAATTATTAATGTAGTTGTTATGAAAGAGAAAACGACATCAACTAGTGAAAAAATGTACTCTGAGAAAGAATATAATAAATTAGTAGATGAACATTTTGAAGAAACGCAAAAGTTGAAAAGTGATATGAGTGTGTTAGAAACTGAAAAAAAATCTCTTGATGAGCAAGTGAAGAAGTTAAAAGATGAGTTAGCGAAAAAAGAGCAACAAGTAGCGCAGCAGCCGGTTCAACAAGAACAACCAAAGCAGGAACCACAACAACCAGCACCAGCGCAACAGCCGGAAAAGAAAGAAGAGCCAAAACCAGAACAACCTACTGGAGCATTCGAAAATCCAATGAAAAGCATAAACAAAACAGAGGCAATGAATAAAGTAAAAGAAAAGGCGAAGAAAGACTTCCAAGATGATTATATGACACAAAACTTTGTTGCGGAGGAACAATCAAAAGCATTTGATTTCTTAAACAGTATTGAAATTAAATCACAAGAAGAATTAAATGTAATGAAGAATGCATTGAAAGATTTTTCTAACGACTTTATGACCGCGAAGTTTGTTTATGAAGAGCAAATGAAGGCGAAGAATAAGCAAGGGTAAAACAAAAACGCTATCTTTTAAAAAGGTAGCGTTTTTGTTTTGGGTTATAAAGTTATTCCTACATTTGACATATACAGTCTAACTGTATATAGTTAAACTATACAGTTTAACTATATATTTATCGTTACATTGGAGGTCTTTATGAATAGAGATAAAAATTTACCATTAACGGAAACAACGTATTACGTTCTTTTAGCTTTATTAGAGCCAGCTCATGGATATTTAATTATGCAAAAGGTGGAGGAACTGAGTAATCATCAAGTGAAAATCGCAGCGGGTACATTGTATGGTGCGGTTGAAAATTTATTAAAACAAGGGTTAATTGAATCGGTAAAAAGTGAAGATAAACGAAGAAAAGTGTATGTCATTACGGAACGCGGGAAAGAAGTATTGCATTTAGATTTTATGAGAATGCAGCATATTATTGCGGTTACAAAGAGTTTATTACGCGTATAGTTAGGGGGAAACGATGATGTGGAGATTGAAATTCTTTTTAGATTTTGAGAAAGAGGAAAAATGGTTAGAAGAGATGGCTTGGAAAGGCTATCAACTGAAAAGCACTACATTTGGTTATACATTTAGATATACAGAGCCGGAAGATGCGACGATTAGAATAGACCATAGAGTATTTAGTAGAAAAAGTGAATTTATTAATTACTGCACGTTATTTGAAGATAGTGGTTGGGAGCATATAGCCGGTAATCGTTGGTCAGGTACGTACTATTTTAAAAAGGTAAATGAAGAAAGTGAAGATGACATTTTTTCAGATCCAATGTCACGAGCAGGGAAGTATAAGCGTCTATCTAAAACATTTTTAGAATTAGCGATCTGTTATTTGCCGATATTATTTTTATTTGTGTATAGTAATACAATGAATTTAGGAGCCTTTGTAAATCCGAAAGAACTATACTTGACGCCAGGATTATGGGATAAGCAAGGTGCATCATTTCTATGGTCATTCTTATTTGAAACGCCATTTGCATTAATGAGAGGACTTTTTTTGACATTTATCCCCGTTGCGACATGTATGTTTTTCGTTTGCTCGTATAAAGCAAATCGATTGTATGAAGAGAGAAGATAATAGGATGGATCCCCTGAAAGCTTAAACTCTTGGGATAGATGGGCATCTAATTAGCTAGGGTCTATAATGACACCTTTCAAAAGAATCAGCTTTATAGAGCGTACCCATAGTTTATAGTCTACTATATACCTTTTTATGAATATGTATAATTACATGAAATTTCAGTGGAAAAGAGAGTATACTTTCGTATTGTGTAATAAAGATAAAGCCCGCCTACGGAAATAGGCGGGCTTTTTTTACTTATAAAGAAAAGACAACCTTTAAGGTGTCTTCCTTCGATTTGAAACATTTTACTAGGTTAAGTTTTTGTGATAATAAACTTTTTTAATTGGAATGAACCTACGCAGTACATCACTTTATTCTTAAGCATCATTCTCAACAAAAGTGAAGATTTTCATTATCTTTTTAACTACAAAGGGTAATAATTTAGAAGCTAAAAATGCAAGTACGAAAGCAATTCCCCATGTTTTCATCCATGATTTGAGAAATAAAGCTGTATATCCAACATTCATTGAAACCATGACGAAAGAGATAATACTAGATATGCCTAAAATCATAAGGATATTAAAAATTAATGGTTCAAATTTTTTATTGATTTTCAACATTAACACCTATTTTCTATATATGCTTTGCTGCAATAGCAATTATTGAGATGTTTATTAGTTTGTCTGGAATAGGATCTCCTGTTATTGCTATCCAGCTAAGATTTTAAGTCCGTACCTAAATGAACACTTTATATTTTTTATAGTATCGAAGTTCATTTTGGGGGCGAATGTAATACTACATCATTAAAGTATTAGTTACAATTGAATCTCTGCGCACATAACCATCAAATTAAGCTTAAAAATAAAATAAACTTGCATTTACATAAACGAAGAAATTCTTAAAATATGTGTTTTCATTAAAAATAAGCATACGAAATAGACCCTAGCGGGTTTCATTTTTTTACTTATGCAGCTTTCTTTTGCTTTCTCAATCCACTATTTTCATAGATAACACCCATGATATCAAAGACAGTCTTCTTCTCATATCGATGAGATTTCCGCCCGTTGTTCTGTAGAAGGTATAACAAGCGAATCAGCAGATTTGTAATCTCTAGGAGTCCTTTTTGTATGACTTGATATAAGAGAAATGGATGATCTTGTATCATACCTATCGCTTTATATTCAATTAGTTTTTTTTTAGAATTTGGCGCATTTTAAACATTGTAGAGGAACATAGGTAAATAGTGATTATATTTCTATATAGTTGGCACTCTAATCGCTCCTGTTTTACATTACGATAATGGTCTGTTTCGAATTTGTAGTTTTCTGTTATTTTTTGGGAGACTGTATTGGATATATATGCTAATATAAGTTGGTGATTATACAGAAAACTGAAAAAATGGAGGTAATTATGAAAACTTTCATATATATGGTGAGACACGGGGATTCACCAAAGTTTGGAAAAGAAAAAACAAGAGGATTAACTGAAAAAGGAAAATTAGATGTTCAACGAATAACGGATGCATTACAAGGTGAGGGAATCGACGTTGTTATCTCAAGTCCATACAATCGTTCAATTCTAACTGTTCAGCAGTTAGCAAAGCAAATAGGACAAGAAGTTTTAGTATTTGAGGACTTAAAAGAGAGGATTTTTATTGCTGAAGAGGAACGAATTTCGGATAAAGAATTATTCCCTTTGATAAAAAAGTCATTCTTAGACCCCGACTTTGCTTTAATGGGGGGAGAGTCTAATGTCGACTGTCAGAAACGTGCTATAAAAGTCTTAAAAGAATTATTAAACACCTATCGAGGACAGAAAGTAGTATTAGGCACTCATGGAGCTATAATGACTTTGATGATGGGGTATTATGACAGTAAGTATGACTTGAATTTTTTACTACAGACATCAAAACCAGATATATATAGGATGGAATTCAATGGACAGGAATTGGTGGAGGTTAAAAGATTGTGGGAAATTTCATAGATTGAATTTATTCATCCATTGCTTCTCCCAATGACGTGTATTATAAAAAATAGGGTTACTGCGGTAACTCTTTTTCTTATGGAACTAATGGGGGATTGAGTTCAACAATCTAAAAATTTCGGTTCCTTAGCGCACAAAATTCACGTTTTGTTCTTGCTATCCCGAGATGAAATGGGAGGGAATGTTTTTTGGGCAAGATACTTTTAAAGTTATTTTTTAAATCAATCCTATTTTTTTTCTTATGCGGTATTGTTGTTTATTCTATATTTCAGATTATTTTTGTTTTGAGTGTTTCGACAGGATTAGGGAGGGATGATATAGTCGGATTTTCTGATAATAAGTATGTAATTGGCCGTCCACCTGTTAGCTATAATTTATATAAAAAAGATAGTGGAAAAACTATATTAGATAATGTTATTGGTTATAAAAAGGGGAAAACCAAAAGCTATGTTCGGAATGAAGTTGAATTTGTAGTGATAGATGAGATAAAGGGTAGCTATGAACTGTATAAAATACAAAATGCTTCAGAAAAGGATATAGAACGGCTGAAGGAAATGAAGAAATTAGAATAATAGAGACTATCTGAAAGGTAAAGAAGCACACTTGTTATTGTTAGATCTAAAAAATGGTTTAGACTGATAACTGAGTTTTGTTTCATGAAAAGAGTCATTATTAAAATAAAGTATTAGGGGTTCAGTCCCATTGTCATCAAGCTAAAATTTTATCGTACCTCCAGAACGAAATTTTGTGCTAACTTATAACAAAAAAGCTCATTTTCTCGTTTTGGGGTAATTCTGAATTCTTAAGTTGATAAGCATGGCCTCTGCACATTGCATGGGGCTTTTTCATGAAGAAAGGACACTCACGTGAGTGTCCTTTCGATAGTTTTTAGCAGAAGCAAGCAGCTCCAACGATGATTAATAAAATAAACAATACAACTAATAAAGCAAATCCTCCAGCAAAGCCACAGCCGCCACAACTACCACCAAAGCCCATAACAGTTCCTCCTTTTAATAGGAAGGGAAAACCAAGAGGTCACTCATGTGTTTTAACGGATTCCATTTACTTTATTCTTTTACGAATGAATGGAGCAGGTCCTTTTTAAAATAGATTTATGCCGCTATTTGTCGGGTAGTAAGACCCGGATTGGTGAGGGCTGATTAAAGTTTCACTTTATTATTTAAGAGCGAATAAATGAAAAATAAAATATCTAATAATATAGATAGAAATCCGCTTTTATACCTTTCAATAAAAGAATAATAGCATTATATATTATAAGGAATACTTGTCCTTAATTGTAAATGAAAGGGGGGAATTGGTATGAGTTATGGCTATGGTCACCCTCCAAAAAAATGCTTTGAACATCATAATGAAACTTTATCAACGGGTGTATTACGTAGACATTCCGCTACGTTATTTCTTACTGTTGAAGCTATGAATGTTGATCCAGATGATACTCGTAGAGTAACAGTAATAGTAGAATGTGCAGATTCTCTCTTTTTTTGATCTAGTGTGATTTGTTTAGGAGTGCCTTTTTGGACTGCTGAAACGATAGATTGTATCATTTTTTCGTTGTCTGTTTGAGATTTGGAAGTAGTATGATTTGTTGTTTTCAGTATTTCAATGTCTGTAATATTAGCAGAATTTAATTGAAAGGTATTTTGTTTATGTTCTTGCTTAACTTGTGAAGCTTTATCTGTAGCCGAGGTGCTTGTACAACCTATTAAATTGAAAGATAGAGCGGTTAGAGCGCATATAGATATGATTTTTTTCATAGTATCCCTCCTCAAGTTTAATTATAACAATTTTCTGTTAATTTAGGTAGTTATTGTAAGGAGAAGATGTTTTAAAGTGGTAAATGATGATGTTCATTCTCTATTAAAATCAAAATTCACATAACTTTTTTCATATTTTATGTTTAACATTTCGAAAATAGGTGTACTACATATAATATAACAAATAATTCATTTTAAAGGAGGAAGTTAAAGATGGAAACGAAGTATAGTAAACCTTTTGTATATGAATTTATTACGGAGAAAGAGGTCATGAATGCGGCGAATGATCTCGTGAAAAAAGGAATAGACCAAAAAGATATTTACGTATTAACGCATGAGAAAGATAGGACAGATAGAATTGCGGACAATGCAGACGTGAATACAATTGGGATAAAAGAGGAGGGACTTGGGACAAGCATTATTAACGTCTTTCAAAAAACAGGAGATCAGTTAAGAAATAAAATGCAAGAGTTAGGGCTTAATGAGGAAGAAGCGAACTTTTATGAAGAAAAACTGGATGAAGGGAAAATCTTGTTATTCGTTAAGGATTTAGAAAGAGTCGGTGAATGGTTACAAGAAAGAAGATGCATGTATTCTATTTAAATTTGTATCCTTTAAATCTATAAATCTATTACGAAAAGGAGATTGTAAATATGAGTGAGAACGGACTAAAAGAACAAGTTAAAGGTAAAGTTGAAAAGAAAAAAGGACAAGTAAAAGAAGGAATTGGTGAAGTTACAGAAGATAGAGAGTTGAAAAATGAAGGTAAGTGGGAAAAAACGAAGGGAACGATAAAAGAAAAAGTCGGAAAAGTGAAACAAAAGATAAGTGATGAATTGGATAATAAAGAATAATATATGTTCATCAAGCTTTAGTTACATACTAAAGCTTGATGAATTCAATATAAAACGAATATAGGAGGTTTAATTGTGGGACTTATTATTACGTGTATTGTAGGTGGACTTATTGGTGCGTTAGCTGGAATGATTACAGGAAAAGACTTTCCGTTAGGTATAGTTGGAAACGTGATTGCCGGATTAATCGGATCTTGGGTAGGTAGTGCGTTATTTGGTCATTGGGGTCCTGAATGGGGAGGCATTTTTGTTCTTCCAGCGTTATTAGGTGCAATCGTCTTTATTTTAATCGTTACATTCTTCTCTAGAATGCTGCGGAAAGCGTAAGTATGATAATAAATAGTAATCTTAAGTTTATTATATATAGTTATAAAGTTAATGAACTGATAAAAATACATAAAAAAGCATCCAATTAAACTAATTTGGATGCTTTTTTATGTATTTTACATAGGAATGAGTGGAGGATGAAGAACCCCCCACTCATTAACATTACACTTTCTATTATGTATTAAGCCATCGTTACCTTTTTACAATTATTTATTCTTACGACTTGCCTTGGTTCTATATGAGATAAGTCCTCGCTATTACTTATATCAACTACAATTGTATTCGTTAGTATGTTAATAATGGAACCAACTAATTTTGTAGCATGATCGTGTCGATAAGAAAATTGAACAAAATCTCCCTTTTTAAAGTTGTGCTCTTCCATAGATAGATCCCCCTAAAAATAATGTTTATACATTATATATACACAAATTTATAAGGTTTAAACATTTGGTAGTATTTTTTACGTGTTAAGCCGAGAAAGGTGTAGAAAATTTATTTATAATGAAAATAAAAAAATATGTTTAAAACTAATTTTTATGGGTAATTAAATAGTAAAAGTTCGAGATAAGGGGGCGGAAATGATGAATTTGGAAATAAATATTTTGCAAAATGATGTAGGTTATACGGTACAACTTAATGGTGAAATTGATGCGTATACGGCATCAGATTTGAAAAATAAGGTAATGCCTATTACAAGCGAAAAAGAGGTTCAGATTGTAGTAGATTTTCATAACGTAGATTATATGGATAGTACTGGTTTAGGTGTTTTTATAGCTCTATTAAAAGCGGTTAAGAAAAATGATGGAAAACTAGAGTTTATCGGTGTATCTAAAAGATTAAAAAGATTATTCGATATTACAGGATTAACGGAAATATTAAATTTGAATTCTGATTTTGAAAAAGTAGAAAGAAGGTGACTAGGGATGATGGAGAGATTTGAAAAGATAGAAATGAAAATTCCTGCAAAGGCAGAATATGTGGCTATTATTCGTTTAACAATGGCTGGTGTTGCGAATCGAATAGGCTTTGCTTATGACGATATAGAAGATATGAAAATTGCTATTAGTGAGGCGTGTACAAACATTGTACAACATGCATACAAAGAAGACGTTGGAGAAATTACAATTGTCTTTGGGCTATATGAAGATCGATTAGAAATTATGGTTGCGGATAATGGGGTTAGCTTTGATTTTAATAACTTAAAAAGAAAAGTTGGTCCGTATGATATTAGTAAACCAGTAGAACATTTGCCGGAAAATGGTTTAGGTTTATATTTAATCAATACGTTAATGGATGATATACAAATCATGCATGATGAGGGCATGACGGTTTTAATGACAAAATATATACAAAGAGAGCAGGTGGAGAATGATGGAAATCCAATCTCAACCTACGAATCTTACTAAAGAAGACGTTATTAAACTAATTGCAGACTTCCAACAAAACCAATGTAATGAAGCGCAGGAAAGGTTAGTTGATCATTATAAAAATCTCGTATATTCCATTGCATATCGCTATTCAAAAGGCGGGCCGATGCATGAGGATATTATACAAGTAGGCATGTTAGGGCTCTTAGGTGCAATAAGAAGGTATGATTATTCGATAGGGAATGCTTTTGAGCCTTTTGCAATACCTACGATAGTAGGGGAAATAAAGAAGTATTTACGCGATAAAACTTGGGGCATTCACGTTCCAAGGCGAATTAAAGATTTAGGCGGAAAAATTAAACTTGCGATAGAGGAGTTAACAGATCACCTGCAACGTTCGCCGAAGATTATAGAAATCGCAAATCATTTAGGACTATCGGAAGAGGAAGTTCTAGAGATTATGGATGCTAAAAATAATTATCGAGTATCTTCCTTAGATGATGTAGTTGAAAATGCATCTGATGGTAGTTCGGTAGCGAGAATTGAATCTGTAGGTGAAGTAGAGCAAGGATATGAAGAGACAGAAAGGCGTCTCGTTTTAAAGGATATTTTTAACGTATTAAATGACACGGAAAAGAGTGTTATTCATTATATATTTGGAGAAAATTTAAATCAAAAAGATACAGGGGAACGGTTAGGTATTTCACAAATGCACGTTTCTCGTATTAAAAGACAAGCGATAAGTAAATTGAAGCAAGCCGCATTTTTAGATACATAAAAATTTAAAATAATGATGTTTAAAACATGAGAAAAGGGGTACTTATTAAGTATAGGAGGAGATATGAAAATGTCACACGATGTGAAAGAACTAATCGAAGGATTGAATGAAGATTTAGCAGGAGAATACGCAGCAATCATTATGTATAACCATAATGCAGCTACAGTTTCTGGTATATATAGACAAGTGTTAAAGCCTTTCTTTGAATCTGAAATTAGTGATGAACAAGGACATGCCCTATATTTAGCGGAGAAAATTAAGACGCTAGGTGGTACACCTACTACGATCCCTTTATCAGTGAAACAAGTAGAAGATGTTAGAGAAATGTTAGAATACGCTAGACAATCAGAATATGAAACAATTAAGCGTTATGAAACGAGAAAAGAACAGGCAGCGAAATTAAATATGACAGAGTTAGTTGTAAAGCTAGAAGATATGATTGCAGATGAAACTAATCATATGGAAGAATTAGATCGTCTTTTAAATGATAAAGTAATGGTGTTAAATTAAAAGTAGAAATTTATAGAGTGAAAGAACAAATTCCTATTTCTGGGGGTTTGTTCTTTTGTTGTATAAATATGTTTGAGTAAGAAATTTTCATTTTGTAACTGAGTATGTAATACTAGAAAAATAGAAAATAATAATAGATTTACATTTTAAATAAGAAAAGGGGAAATAACTTGTGTCCATTTTAATTGTTGATGATAATCCGGTTAACATATTTGTAATTGAGAAGATTTTAAAACAAGCCGGATATCATGATCTTGTATCGCTCAATTCTGCACAAGAGCTCTTCGAATACATACAGTTTGGAAAAGATTCTTCCAGGCATAATGAAATTGATTTAATATTATTAGATATTATGATGCCTGAAATTGATGGACTTGAAGTTTGTAGGCGATTACAAAAAGAGGAGAAGTTTAAAGATATCCCTATTATTTTTGTTACAGCTTTAGAGGATGCAAATAAATTGGCCGAAGCTCTTGATATGGGGGCAATGGATTATATTACGAAACCTATAAATAAAGTTGAACTATTAGCACGTATGCGTGTAGCGTTACGCTTGAAATCGGAATTAAATTGGCATAAAGAACAAGAAGAAAATCTTCGGAATGAACTAGATTTAGCTACGCAAGTACAAAGAAACTTATTAAGTAGCCCATTACGAGAAGATCATATAAAAATTGAAGCAAGTTACTTACCTTCATTTAAACTAGCTGGAGATATGTATTATTGGTATAAAATCGATGAAAATCGCTACGGTATTATATTATTAGATGTGATGGGACATGGTGTATCTGCTTCATTAGTTTGCATGTTTATTTCGTCTGTATTACGTGAAACGATTAAATGTTTAATTGATCCAGAACTTGTTATTAAAGAATTAAATAAATATATGACCCTTTTACATAATGAAAATGATAATATTCCCTATTATTTTACGGCCATATACTTAGTTGTTAATACAGAAGATAGAACAGTTGAATATGTAAATGCAGGGCATCCTTCTGGATATGTTTTAGTTGATGAAACAAATGTAGTTGAACTAGATCGCGGGAGTTGTGCGGTAGGATTTTTTGATGAAATAAAAGTTAAAAAGACAGTTATACCTTTTGAGAAGAACGCTCAAATACTATTGTTTACAGATGGTGTTCTTGAAGCAATTGCAAATGATGAATTTGAGGCTGAAGAGAAATTACGTACTTTTACAGAAAGAAAATGGGGAGATTTAGAAGGCGAGATAGAAGGGTTTTACAAGGAAGAACAAAAGAAAGCGCAATCAGATGATATGTGTCTCATTATGATACAAACGAATGCGAAATAAAAAGCGTATGAAATCCAAACAGAGGATTTCATACGCTTTTTATTGTATTTTTTGATAAATTTGTTCGCTAGGATTAAATTGAGTATAATGCGGCATTATATTTGAAAAACGAAGAGTTTCTTTATTCCCTAAACATAGAAAACCATTGTGACCTAAGCTTTCATAAAATAGTTGCTGCACTTGATTTTGAAGTTTACTTGTAAAGTAAATTAAAACGTTACGACAAAGTATAATATGAAACTCGTTAAAAGATTGATCGGTTACTAAATTATGCTGTGCAAAAATAATGTTTTGTAAAAGTGATGGATTAAAATAAGCAAAACGATTATCTGTTGAATAATAGTTAGAAAACGCTTGTGTACCGCCAGCTTGTAAATAGTTTTTCGTATAAGTTTGCATTTTATTTAACGGGAGGATACCTTGTTTTGCTTTTTCTAACACATTTGTATTCATATCTGTTGCGTAAATAACCGACTTTTCACTTAATCCTTCTTCGTGAAGTAAGATGGACATTGATAATACTTCTTCACCAGTTGCGCATCCAGCATGCCAAATTCTAATTTCGGGATGCTTTTTTAATTCAGGAATAACATGCTCTCTAAGCGCTTTAAAAAAGGCAGGGTTACGGAACATCTCAGTTACATTAATTGAGAAATCATTTAATAACTGTTCTAAAACCCCTTCCTCGTGAATTACTTTTTCAATTAATTTTGAAATGGTTGGGATATTAGAGAGCTGCATTCGATTACAAATCCTTCTATAAATAGATGTGCGAGCATATTGGCGAAAATCAAATCCTGATAGTTTAAATACCGCTTCCAATAGTAATTCAATTTCTAAGTTCGTGCGCTCATCCGTATCTACTGATGGATCAAAATTATAATACTTATTTTCCACTCCAACTAAACCTCACTTATTTTATTAACCATACACTCATTACCGAATAGAGTTGATGTAGATTTAATGGTTTACTTATATAATCTGAAGCGCCAGCAGATAAACATTTTTCCTTATCATTTGGCATTGCTTTAGCAGTTAATGCGATAATAGGTATTTCATTTAACCCTAAGTTCATTCGGATATTTTCCATCGTTTCATAACCGTCCATATTAGGCATCATAATATCCATTAAAATAAGGTCAATATTTGTATTGCTTTGTAGTATTTCTAAACACTCTATGCCGTTTTGGGCAGTAATAATGTTGGCATTTTGTTTTTTTAATGCATTTTGTAACGCAAATATATTTCGATGATCATCATCGACAATTAAAATTGTTTTCTCTTGGAAGACGTTATTTGTTTCTGGAGTAACGATAGTTTCTTCAACAACTTCAGCAGGAATAACATCTTCTATCGTTGCTGCGACTTCTAAATTGGATAACTGTATATCATGTAATCCATTTGGAAGGTTAGGAATATATACCGTGAAAGTACTACCTTCTCCTACATTACTCTCTAACGTAATCCAACCACCTAATAATCTCGCAAACTCTTTACAAATAGATAAACCTAATCCTGTACCACCATACTTTCGAATCGTTGCTCCATCTGCCTGTTGAAAGGCTTCGAAAATAAGTTGATGCTGTTCTTTAGCGATACCAATACCAGTATCTTTTACTGAAATTGTAATCCAATCTTTACTTATAGACTGCATATCATGACTCAAATTGGTTGTTTCTATCGAATCAAAATGTAAAGAAACGGATCCTTTTTCTGTGAATTTAAATGCATTGGATAATAAGTTTTTAATAATTTGCTCAATCCGTTTTGCATCTGTATAAAACAGATCAGGAATCGTATCACTGTCCTCAATAGTAAATTCGACATTTTTTTGTGCAGCTATATGTAAAAAGTTTTGATGCATATTGGCTGCCATGTCACTTATGTTCGTTGCCTCAAAAATGATGTCTAGTTTGCCTGCTTCTACTTTAGATAAATCTAGTATGTCATTAATTAAAGTAAGTAAGTCTTTCCCTGATGAATGAATGACAGTTGCTAATTCAATTTCATCGTCGGATAAATTGTTATCATGATTTTCTCTTAACATTTCAGATAATAGTAAAATACTATTTAACGGTGTGCGTAATTCATGTGACATATTTGCTAGGAACTCAGATTTGTATTTTGAGCTGCGTAACAACTCGCTTGCTTTTTCTTCTAATTCTAATTTAGTAATTTGTAAGTCAGCTGTCTTCTGCTCAGCCTCTTCAGTTCTAGACTCTAATTGTTCATTCGTTGTTCGTAATTCTTCTGCTTGCATTTGTAGTTCTTCCGCTTGCGTTTGCAATTCTTCTGATTGAACTTGTAACTCTTCTGTCATTGCTTGTGATTCATGTAAAAGAGTTTGAATTCGCATACGTCCCATAATGCTATGGATTGTTAAACCTAGATTATCAACGGTTTGTTGAATTAAATCTTGATGTAAATCTGAAATCTCAGTTACACTTACTAACTCCATTACTGCGATCACTTCATCCTCAAATAAGATAGGGATGACTAGTAAATTTTTAGGACGTATTTCTAATACTCCGCTAGTGACATAACGAAACTCTTCGGGTATATCCCTGAGAATAAAACTTTTCTTTTCTAAGGCAGACTGTCCAATGAAACCTTCACCCATTTGAATGGATTGTTTCCCAATATCAGCACCTTGATCGGCGAAAGAAGCTTTTTTCACATAGTAGACAGTTTCTTCATATTCTTCACGTACATAAAATGCACCGCAAGAAGTTTGCGTTTTTTGTATAATTCCACTAAGAATTTTTTTACCTAACATCTCAATAGAAGATACACCTTGATACATTAAAATTAATTCTGCAAGCTCCGTTTGTAACCACTCTCTTTTCGATATTTCGTCTAGTAGGTGATTCGTTGTATGAGCAAGATCTTTTATTTCATCACGTGTGTTTACATGAATTCTTTCCGTGATTTTTTCTTTAGAAGAAATGGATTTAATAACTTGAATTACATTTTTAATCGTTTTTGTAATGGAATTCGAAATATAGAGTGAAATGATAATAGAAATACAAGAAAGTAAGAACAATAAACTGTATAACCAAATCTCTAATTTATTATTTTCAGTATCTAATTGTGCTGCTCTTTTTTTCGTTAATTGCTCCTCAGTGCTACGGAAGTTAGTTACCTGTGACTGTAATGACTGAATTTGAGTCGTGTCGATTGTTTGTACATTATTACTATTATTATTTGCAATGAGTGGGTGAATCTCTTTATTTATCCAACTAATAATATTTTCGTTAATCTGTTTTAATTTTTCTTGCTGAGATGGGTTATCCTCTAATAATGAGAAAAGATCTTGATAATGCTTTTCGTAATCCTTTTCCGCAGAATTAAGAGATTGTACGTAATTTGGATTATTAGAAATGATAAACCCTTTCGCTTTATTTTCAATTGTTAGTAAATCTTTCTCCACTTGATTTGTTAAATTGAGAACTTTAAAATCGTGATCAATAATAAAATTACGAGATTTTTGTAAATTAGAAATCTCATTGTTCAACATAATGAAAGAAACAAGTAAGAACAAAATGATAACTAAATAACCAGCCATAATTTTGTAGCGAATACTAAATTTTGCTTTCGAGTTCATTAAAAATTCCTACCTTCAAGGTTATTAAAACTTTTCTATTTTAAAGAATGAAAAACGTAATATATATTATATCAGTTTTCATAAGGCTAAACTAGAAATCCCCCTATTGTATTAGGGGGTTCTTTTTTAATAGAGGAAATCATTTTGAAATATAAAACTATATATGAAAAGTAACAATCGAGGGAATAGGGGATAACAAAACTTTTAAGAAGGGAAGAGTGTTCTTAAAGCTCTTTTTGCATCTATTCCTTCAAAAATAAATAATACAAGATCTCTCTTTTTTACAGTAAGGAAAAAGGATACTAGAGTGCTTAAGTTTTTAATAGAAGTAAGTGTTCCGTGTTTACTTATAAATACATTCGTTTGAAATGTTGTCATTAAAGCATAAAAATGATGAATTTGAGTTATTGTAGGTGTTTCATTATAAGAAATAGTAGTAGAGTGAATGGCGTTCATCGTAATATTCCTTTCCATATAGTAAGCATAACAATATAAACATACCCGTTTTAAAAAATGTTAAACATATAAATAAGAAAAAATATAATTATAGTTTTTTACGTTTAGAAAAGGTTAGGAAGGGTATACATATACTACAAAGAGATTGACTGAAGATGAATTGTAAGATGTCTATGTTTAGTAGATTAGTCTATCAAAATATACTTTTACTTTAAATAAAAAGGAGCCTGGTATACATGAATGAAATGATGATTAATATTACATTTGATTTAATTTACTTGTTAAGTAGTTCACTTGTAGTGCTTTTACTATTCGCTTTTTTCATAAATGGTTATGTTAATAAGAAAATTAGTGTATACAGAAATGAAGAAAAATAAAAATATATTATATAAAACTTTAGGAGGTTAATAGTTATGAATGTAGATAGAAAAATAGTAGGTGTTTTTAGAACAATTGATGATGCGGCACTCGTTATTAATGAATTAAATGATAAAGGATACTCAGCAGATAACATTTCAGCTATTGCAAAAGATCAGAAGGAAATTGAACACCTTGAAGAAAAATCGGGTGAAAAAGTAAATCATGAAACTACACATAAAGCAGATATCTTTTCAGCAACAGGGCTTGTGGCAGGAGGAGTAGCAGGCGGACTCGGTGGTTTATTAACAGGTCTTGGTATACTTGCTGTTTCTGGAATGGGTCCAATCGTAGCAGCAGGACCGATCGCAGCAGCTATTGGAGGAGCCGGTATTGGCGGGGGAGCTGGAAGTTTAATAGGAGCATTTATAGGGTTAGGAATTCCAGAAGAACATGCTAAAAAGTATGAAGAATATATTTACGATGGCAATATATTAATTTTAGTAGATGCAAAATTAGATGATAAGTTAGAAATCTATAAAATATTTGATAAGCATAATGCCTATAACTCTGATTTCTTTAAATAAAATGTAAACAAAGTGAATATCATTTTTTGATCTTACAACTTTGGCGCGGCCGAGGAGTCGTATGACTATAAGAGAGGAAGGGCTTATAGTAAAAGATCAAGTTCTATTCTGTTATTTAAAAGGGAAGAGGTGTCTATTCGTGATTGTAAAAATATTAAAGGATAGTAGTAATAGTTTCCTTTGCACAGTTCAAAATAAAAATGGAGACCAGTATGTGAAGAAATGGTTTCGTAAACATGAGAACAATGAAAAATTAGGACGACCAACTTTCAAAGAAGTAGAAAAGGACTGGAAAGAAAATAAAGAGTCGTTTATGTATCCTAATGTTAAAGCGCTTTATTAAACATAATAGGCATTTTATTCTTACAAAACTGTCACATTCCTGTAAGGTAATTCAATAGATTAGTTGTTTGTTCCATGTCATAATAAAGACATAAGAAAGCTAATTAAAACTACAACTTATTAGGAGAGTGTCAGTCATGATTGTAACAACAACGTCTGGAATTCAAGGTAAAGAAATTATTGAGTATATCGATATTGTAAATGGTGAAGCTATTATGGGTGCAAATATTGTCCGCGATTTATTCGCTTCTGTTCGTGATGTTGTCGGTGGTCGTGCTGGTTCTTATGAAAGTAAGCTAAAAGAAGCTCGTGATATCGCAATGGACGAAATGAAAGAACTTGCAAAACAAAAAGGTGCGAACGCTATCGTTGGTGTTGACGTAGATTACGAAGTAGTTCGTGATGGAATGTTAATGGTTGCTGTAAGTGGTACAGCTGTACGTATATAAGTAAATAAAAAACAGGCTCACCCCTTGAAGTTTATGCTTTGAGGGGGTTTTTTATTTTTCTTTTGTTCATGACTAAAGTTAAAATAGAGAAGAGCCGACGTACTCGCTCGCTTATTTCAAATGTAGTATATTATTTCTTGAGAAAAAGCAAGTAAATGGAATTTTTTGTATTTGAAGAAGGTGTTAACTTTATGACAAATAATAAAATTGCTATTTGAGGTACGAAGAGAATTAGTGGTATGAATAATTTTAGAAAGTGTATAGTTAATAGAAATAAACGATGGAGTATGTAAAGAGTTATATTACATAAAATTTATTATGAATGGAGGCGGTTACACTATGTTTTGGTTAGGATGTTTTTTAGGATACATTGTAGGTTCTATTATTACATGTGCGCTACTTTACTTTGGATATAGATCCAATGAAAATAAAAAAGCGGATATGCAAAAAGGGGAGGAGAGAAAAATCAATAAAAGAGGTGTATAGTAGGCGAAAGGTAAGGTGATAACATTGATGCAAAAATAAAGGACAGTTACATATTTCATATGATTACTATGTACTGTCCCGCTTATTCCTTTTGGATTAGGAAAAATTGTTTCCTGTCTTGCTGTAAAATTCATAGGCGAAATATCCAAATAAATAGCCTATTCCAGCTCCTAAACTAACTGAAAGCAGGGCGAAGTTCGGGAAAAATATACCGAAAATCAAACCGATCATACAGCCAACAAGCATTCCTATAGGTATTAAACTGTCTAATAACAGTTGAGCCTCTTTTGATTTTTTCTTACCTAATGTGCCGTTGTCATATTTATGTTTAAGCCTTCCAATTACATAGACTACAATTCCCCCGACTATTAAAACAGGCGCAATTGCTTTGAGTAACCACATGTTAGAGTCTCCTTTCACCTTTTAACATGATTATACCAGATACTTACAATTAGGTATTCCTGAACGTACTATCTAGTCTATTTAAAAGACCAATCAAAAAGGCTTCTTCAATTGTAGTTAATAACTTGTCAAAAACACTTTCCCTTTCGTTTTCTCAGCGGACTGTACAACATCAACTGCCGCTTTCACATCCGCTAATTCATACGTAGAATGGACTTTCATAAAACGTAATTGCTCATTTTCTACTAAGCGAATTAAATGACGAAACGTGTCTTGCCATTTATAAGGTGACACTTCTTTATTCCAATGTCGTAAATGAAATATGTTCGCGTGCACTTTTGCTTTCGTGACAATCTCTGCCCAGTTTACTTGTATTCCTGACAGAAGTCCTATAGTTAAAAAGTGCCCATTGGGACGTAAGGAGAAAGCTAATTCATTTCCATCCGGTCCCCCGATAGAATCAATTGCAGCATCCGCGCCGAGCCCGTTCGTTAATGTCATAACGGTTTCATAAAGCGGGGCAGTCGAAGTATCAATTACATGATGAGCGCCAAGCTGAAGTAATTCGTCTGTATGTTTACTATTTCTTATCACGGCAATGAGTTGGAAATTTAAAATTTGCGATAACTGCGCAAAAAGATGCCCGATAGCGGATCCACAAGCATTCACTAACAAAACATCATTCCGTTGTAAGTTTAGCGTTTCCGTACATGTAACCCAAGCCGTAAGGGGATTAATATACATTTGTGCCGCGGTAAAATCATCAATAGAATCGGGAATAGGGACTACAAAATCAGCTGATGTCTTCACATATTCTTGCCAAGTACCTTCCCCGCGTAACGGTAACACACGTTTACCGATAAGGTCTCTAGAAACAAAAGCTCCTACATCTTCTACAATACCAACACCTTCATAACCAGGTATGTTAGGTAAAGGGATTCTATGTGCGTACGCTCCGGTTATTGGAATTAAGTCAGATGGATTAATCGGTCTAACTAGCATACGAACGAAAACTTCATTATCTTTCAGTGGTTCTATATTTTTATATTCAACTTGTAATACGTCTTTTGGATTGCCAAACTTATGAAATTGAATGCATGTTCCAAGCAAAGTAATTTGCCCCCTTAGTTTCATTGGGTTTATTATAGCATTTTTAGTTTGGGTGGTTATTTTGTTAGTGATAAATAGGGTTTTTAATTTACGTATTTATCAGAATTTTATAAAATGTGTATATAACTATGAAATGGGGGGGATTTCTTCATGTGTACTAGTTTGACGTTACAAACAAAAAATTTCCAGCATCTTTTTGGGAGAACAATGGATTTCACATTAGATATGAATCAAGAAGTAATAATCATTCCTCGGCGTTATCAGTGGAACAAT
The DNA here is from genome assembly GCF_056158125.1 of Bacillus sp. EB V-12. Taxonomy (NCBI): domain Bacteria; kingdom Bacillati; phylum Bacillota; class Bacilli; order Caryophanales; family Bacillaceae; genus Bacillus; species Bacillus sp. EB V-12. The sequence goes on from NZ_JBUXJL010000002.1 coordinate 277,712, forward strand.
ATAACTGGTGAAACGATCCGAGCGAAAAAGGCTGTTGTCGGAATGGGAATTAATTTTGGAGGAAGGGTCATGATGGCGGACGGAGTAAATGAAACTGGTATGACATGTGCAACTCTCTATTTCCCAGGATTCGCTACTTATAGTAATCATATAGATAGCGATAAAACGAATGTAGCGCCATTTGATTTTGTGACTTGGAGCCTCACGCAGTTCAATTCTGTTGAAGAGGTAAGAAAATCTATTGATAACATTGCCTTTATAGATGTGCCATTACCAGTTTTAGGAATTACGCCACCGCTACATTGGATTTTAGCAGATAAATCGGGAGCGTGTATTGTACTTGAGCCGACAGCTGATGGAATAAAAGTGTATGACAATCCAATAGGAGTGATGACTAATAGTCCCGAGTTTAATTGGCATTTACAAAATTTAAGACAATATATTGGTCTTAAATCGCAGCCATTTGCGCCAACGGAGTGGGGAGATGTACCATTAAGTGCTTTTGGCCAAGGTTCAGGAACGATGGGGCTTCCTGGAGATTTCACTCCGCCATCAAGATTTGTACGGGCAGCATATGGCAAACAAAACATTCAAAGTATAGAGAACGAAGAAGAGGGGATATCGGCTATTTTTCATATTTTATCAAACTGTGAGGTTCCTAAGGGGGCAGTAATAACAGAAGACGGTATATTAGATAATACGATCTATACAAGTGCAATGTGTATGGAGTCTGGAACATATTATTACCATACTTACGATTGTAGACAAATTATAGCTATTCATTTATTCCATGAAAATTTAGATGCAACTGAGATTAAAACTTATCCGTTTCAGCGGAAACAAAAAATATTTTATGAAAACTGAAGCGCCCCTGAAAAAGTGAGACTAATAAAAACACCTCCATTTAATTTGCATACTTAGTATGCGAATTTAGGAGGTGTTTTTTATCATTTACCAATATTCAGGTTTACTTCTTGCTATTCTATTAAGCCGAAGCTCTCTTCATTCTCTCAAGTAAACTAGATAACACATGCGTACGATAAGATTCTAGTTTTTTACCTTCATAAGTACGGATACCTAATTTTTTAAGTTCTTTTACATACCAACCTTTGCTTCCGAAATACATGTGATCGCTCCCCTTCAACTTTGTTTTTATTTATTCTGATTGCATATGGAGGTACAGGAATTATTAATGAAGGAAATGAATTTCGCGCGAAAATGGTTAACTTTGTTGCAAAAGACATATATACTAAAGATAGTATACAACGAGGTGGACAAGACGTGATTATAGAGAAGCACGAAATTCAAATTGACCAAATTACTAGCGGTAAAGTGAATATCTTTACTTTCTATCGAAATAGAAAGCAAATTGATGATCATTTTTTACGATTGCAAGAACCATCGCTTACAGCAAACTACTTCTTCCATTTTCATTTTGATGCAGAGAGCTTGCATCTACTGCAGAAAGAGTTTCCGAGCGTATATCCGTACGACGGTAGTGAAACGATTCACGACTGGACGGAAAAGATGAAAGCTGAATTGCAACATCAGATCCAAACAGGTAAATGGAATAAACGCGTACGTATCGGTAATCGCATTCTAGATGTGGTGTTTACGTGGTGTGACGAAGATATAGTAGAGTGAAAAAGAAGCGGATGACGCTTCTTTTTTTAGCGCTGGAATAAAACGAGCTTACCTGCAGTAGATGTACAGCGATGTGTTTTTTCATACAATCCTTTTTCTTGTAAGATAGATTCACCTTTTGCTTTTGCTTCTTTTTCAGTTGCCGCCTCGAATGATTCGTCTAATGCTTTTGAACCATCTTTTTCAAAGACTGTTAGAACGTATACTCCCATGAAAATTCCCTCCAATAATTAAAATCAGAATCTTATAATTATTTTGACATAAAATGCTACAATATGCAAAGAAATATATGACATTGCGTGGTAAAATAGAATGAAACTTTAATCATCGAGAATATTTTTATTCTCGATGATTATTAGTTTTCAGCGATTTTAATTTTGATAAAATGAAACTTTTGAAAGATAGGAAGGATCGTTATTTGTGAAACAAGTAAAGTTTATACATGCGGCTGATTTGCATTTGGATAGTCCGTTTAAAGGGATGGAGATGAATGTTGCGCAGTCTGTTTGGGAGAGAATGAAGCAAAGTACGTTTGAATCATTTGAGCGTATTGTTGATAAAGCAATTCAAGAGCGCGTTGATTTCGTATTACTAGCTGGGGATTTGTATGATGCGGAGACGAGAAGTTTGAGGGCGCAAGTGTTTGTGCGTGAGCAAATGAAGAGACTTTCGCAGTACGATATCCCTGTTTTTATTATTCACGGTAACCATGATCATTTAGGAGGAAGCTGGGCAGCAATTGAGTTTCCGGAAAATGTTCATGTATTTACTGAGCCTTATGTAGAAGAGAAATCATTTTATAAAAATGGTGAGCTATTAGCTTCTATTTATGGTTTTAGTTATTTGCAGCAAGCGGTAACGGATAATATGACAGCGCAGTATACGAAAATGAGTGATGCGCCTTTTCATATTGGCATGCTTCACGGAAGTGTGGAAGGAGATGCAGAGCATAATCGCTATGCACCGTTTCAAATTCGTGAGTTGAAAGAAAAACAGTTTGATTATTGGGCTCTTGGCCATATACATAAACGTGAAATTTTATCAGAAGAACCATGCATTATTTATCCAGGGAACATACAAGGTCGTCATCGTAAGGAAACAGGCGAGAAGGGTGCGTACCTTATTGAACTTACGAAACAAGGAACGCAGTGTTCATTTTTCCATACGGCAGATGTTGTATGGGATGAAATCGAAGTTTGTATTGATAGACTTGAAACTGTTGATGAACTTATGACGAGCCTATCTACTGCGATGAATGAATGCCGAAGAGAAGAGGAAGGTACGCTATTAACTGTCGTATTCACAGGACAAGGTCCACTTTCACCTTATTTGCGTGACGAAAAGCGCGTGGAAGAGATTTTTCACATTTTAGCATCTGGCGAAGAGCGAAAAGATTTTGTATATGCGATGAAGTGGAAAAATGAGACGGTTTCTTTTGCGGAAATCGAACGTTTGAAAGCGGAAAATCATTTCGTAGGTAGTGTGCTAAAGGAGTTAGAAGCTTTCAGCAATATGGACGGAGTATTGCGCACTATTTGGACATCTCTTGTAGCGCGTAATAGTATTGAATCTTTTACAGAAGAAGAGAAGAAAGAGATTCAAAAGGAAGCAGAAAATATTATTTTAGAGCAATTATTCCAGCAAGAGAGGGATAAAAAATGAGAATTGAAAAACTCCATATTTATGGGTACGGAAAATTAGAAAATGTGGAAATGGATCTTTCCTTGCTGACGGTGTTATATGGTGAAAATGAAGCGGGGAAATCGACAATTCGCTCATTTATGAAAAGTATTTTATTCGGTTTTCCGACGAGAGGACAGCGCCGTTATGAGCCGAAAGAAGGCGGGAAGTATGGCGGCGCGATGACTGTGCAAACAGGGCAGTACGGTCGTTTGAAAATTGAGCGATTGCCAAAGACGGCAGCTGGCGAGGTGACCGTTTATTTTGAAGACGGGAAAACGGGCGAAGAAGAAATTTTAAACGATATATTAAGCGGGATGAATGAAAGTTTATTTGAATCTGTCTTTTCATTTGATATGCATGGTCTTCAAAATATTCATCAGCTAGGCGAAGCGGATATTGGCAATTATTTATTTTCGGCAAGTGCAGTCGGAAGTGATGCGCTATTGCAGTTAGATAAAAAGCTAGAAAAAGAAATGGACCAGCGCTTCAAGCCGAGTGGTCGTAAACCAGAAATTAACGTGTCATTGCAAGAGATGAAGAAACTTGAAGAGAAGATGAAAGAGTGGCAAGGAAAAATTGGCACGTATGAAAAACAAGTAGAGCAGTTAAAAGAAAGTGAAGAGAAGCTTGCTTCTGTTCGCGGGGAAAAAGAGAGTGCAGAAAAGCGAAAGCAAGATTATGAAATATTAGCAGCGCTTGAGCCACTCGTTATTGAAAAACGTGCGCATGAGAAAGTGTTAGAGAACGAGAGCGGGCAGTTTCCTGTAAACGGAATGGCGCGTTATGAAGCAATTAAGGCGAAAATGGAGCCGCTTCAATTACAAGTTGATTCGCTCCACAAGAAAATTGAGACAGTGCAATCGGAAATTGCTTCGATTCAAATAGATGAAGAGTTTTTACAAAAAGAAAGTTATGTAGAAGAACTTCGTATGCAGCATATGTCTTACGAAAATGCACGCCAAGAAATGCGTGATATGAGCGGGAATATTACGAATATAAAAGAAGAAATCGCAGAACTAGAACAACAAATTGGTACTACTTTTGAAAAGGAAACAGTTCTTTCATTTGATATGAGTTTGGCAACGAAAGAGTTAATTACGCAAACAGTGCAAAAGGCGCGCGAATTAGAAACGCAAAAAGCACAGCTCGATGATCGTTTTAAAGTAGCGCAAGAGCAATTAGAAGAACAAGAAGAAAATATAAGACAGATTAAGAAACAAATGTTAGTGGATGAAGAGAGAAATGTGTTAGTTGAGAAAGAGAAATCGTTCCAAGATGCGGCGTTTATCGGTATGGGCGCAGAGAGAATGAAGCGCAAGTATGAAGAGAAAACAGGAGCAGCTAAGCAAAAGAAAAAGCAGTGGCAAAGAGTTTGTCTTCTGTTACTCCTTATTAATACAGGCATTTTATTCACAAGCTTATTGATAGACAATCGCCCGCTCTTATTTATTAGTGTCATCGTATTTGTAGGGATTGTTCTCGCCCTTGTTTTATATAAAGATCCATCAAGTGGATTACAAGAAGAGCTCCTTACACTTCAGCAAAGTGCCGGCGGGAGACAAAGTGAAGAAGCGATGTCTGTACGCTATCAGTTAGAAAAAGATGAAGAGATACGTAAATTATTTGAGCGTGAGTCTTATAAGTTACAGCAGTTGGAGCGAGCGTATGATAAAGTCGTTTCATCGTATGAGGAATGGGAGAGAGAAACGTTCCAGGCGGGAGAACAAGTCGATGCATATAAAACGCGCTATATGTTTCCTGAATTTTATACGTATGCACACATATTGCCGGCGTTTGAGCGTATTGAAAAAATGCAGCAATTATATCGGGAGTTAGAGAAGCAAGGTACGCGAAAATCTTCATTATATGAAATGATTTCGCAATTTGAACATAAACTAGAAACTGTTATCGGTAGTGCGGAGTATAGTAAGCTACACGAGGCACAAAGCCGTATGCAAAATGAGAAAGAGAAGCGCCAAACTTGTAAGCAGTTAAAAGAAAAACTGGCGGAATGGCAAGAAGAATATGAGTTTATGCAAGAACAATTAAAGCAATTACTAATAGAACGAGATGGTTTATGGCATATTGCAGCGTCTACAGATGAAGAGATGTTTTTAGAAGCAGGTAAACTGGCGGAAAAACGTGAAGATGCAGAGAAACAAGTGGGGCGTTTATTGCCGCAAATTGATCTGTTAGAACAGCGTTTAACGAGTTTATCATTAGCTGAACATTATGAAGCTGACGGTTATGAAGAGAAATTAAAGAGAGAAATGACAGTCGTGCAAAACTGTCTGGCGCAAGAGAAAGAACTGACAGAGCGTATTGCGAAACATCGTATGGAAATTGCGAATTTAGAAGAAGGTAGTACGTACGGTGATTTAATGCATGAATGGGAAATGAAAAAAGCGCAAGTGCGTGAACAAGTGAAGAAGTGGGCTGCTTATGCGGCCGCAAAAACGGTGTTAACGAAAACGAAGCAATATTATCATGAAGTACATCTTCCTCGTATTTTACAAAAGTCAGAAGAGTATTTCGTCTATTTAACAGGCGGACGATATAGTAAAATCTTTTCACCGTCAGAGTCAGAGCCGTTTATTGTAGAGCGTAACGATGGTATGCGTTTTTACAGTCATGAACTAAGCCAAGCGACAGCGGAGCAGTTGTATTTATCGCTGAGATTTGCACTAGCAAAAACATTTGAGCATGATTATCCATTTATTATTGATGATAGTTTCGTGCACTTTGACGCGGTAAGGACGAATCGAACGATTGAACTTATAAAGGAAATTGCAAAGGATAGACAAGTCATATTCTTTACATGTCATGCGCATTTACTCGCGTATTTTACAGAAAAACAGATTATAAAATTAACACATATGCGTAAAGAAAATGAGTTGTAGTGTGCTATACTAAAAGTAACTGATTTGGTGGAGGAATTCGAATGAAAAAGAAAATTGCAGAGTATGAAGTTGGTGAACAAGTCGATATTTTCTTGTTAATTAAAACAGCGACAAAAGGTATCGCAAGCAATGGAAAGCCATTTTTAACAGTAATCTTACAAGATCCAAGTGGAGATATTGAAGCGAAGTTATGGGACGTATCACCAGAAGTTGAGAAACAATATGTAGCGGAAACAATCGTGAAAGTAGCTGGAGATATTTTAAACTACAAAGGACGTATTCAATTACGTGTGAAACAAATCCGTGTTGCGAATGAAAATGAAGTAACAGACATCTCAGACTTCGTAGAAAAAGCACCAGTGAAAAAAGAAGATATGGTTGAGAAAATTACGCAATACATATTTGAAATGAGAAACCCGAACATTCAGCGTCTAACAAGACATTTATTAAATAAGCATCAAAATGAATTTTTAGACTATCCAGCAGCGACAAAAAACCATCACGAGTTCGTATCTGGACTAGCTTATCACGTCGTATCAATGCTTGATTTAGCGAAAGCTATCTCAAATCTATACCCATCATTAGATAAAGACTTACTATATGCAGGTGTTATTTTACATGACCTTGGTAAAGTAATTGAATTATCTGGCCCAATTTCTACAACGTATACGTTAGAAGGAAACTTACTAGGCCATATTTCGATTATGGTGAACGAAATTGGTAAAGCGGCAGACGAATTGCAAATCGATGCAGAAGAAGTATTAATTCTTCAACACATCGTCCTTTCTCACCACGGAAAAGCAGAATGGGGTAGTCCAAAACCACCATTAGTAAAAGAAGCAGAAATTCTGCATTACATCGATAACTTAGATGCAAAAATGAACATGATGGACCGCGCATTAGGACGCACAAAACCAGGCGAATATACAGAGCGTGTCTTCGCACTTGATAATCGTTCGTTCTATAAGCCGTCGTTCCATAATTAAAAGTGTGAATAAAGTGGCCTCATTAAGTTTTAATATGCTTAGTGAGGCTGTTTTTATAGGAAGTAAATAATATGATACAAAAAATATCTCGAATTTGAGATAAATCACTTGCTTTTTAATCACTTGAGGTGTAAAGTGATAGTAACGAAAGCGATTGAGTCATATGAAAAACATACACTCAGTTGTTTTCGATTAAAAACAAAGTAACTTATACAGTAAAAACTAAGATGAATTTACAAAAACATAATTAAGAATAAATTGAAAAGCTAAAAACCATATTAGTTGTGGGAAATGTTATTTTTTTAGTTGTCACTTGACTAGTAAAACGAAACGGAGGAATAACCAATGTATGAAATTAAAGGGCATCATCACATTTCAATGGTTACGAAAAATGCAAATGAAAATAATCACTTTTATAAAAACGTGCTTGGCTTACGTCGTGTGAAAATGACAGTAAATCAAGATGATCCGTCAATGTACCACTTATTTTATGGAGATAAAACAGGAAGTCCAGGTACGGAATTATCATTTTTTGAAATTCCATTAGTAGGAAGAACATATCGCGGTACGAATGCGATTACTCGAATTGGATTACTTGTTCCTTCAGAGGATAGCTTGCATTACTGGAAAGAACGCTTTGAAAAATTTGATGTGAAACATAGTGAAATGACAACATATGCAAATCGTCCTGCTTTGCAATTTGAGGATGCTGAAGGTCTTCGCTTAGTACTACTCGTTTCAAACGGAGAAAAAGTAGAGCACTGGGAAACTTGGGAGAAATCAGAAGTTCCTGCAAAGCATCAAATTCAAGGAATGGGTTCTGTAGAAATGACAGTGCGTAGACTTGATAAAATGGCGAGCACACTTACAGAGATGTTCGGTTATACAGAGGTTAGCCGAAATGATCAAGAAGCAATTTTCCAGTCCATTAAAGGAGAGGCTTTTGGAGAAATCGTTGTGAAATATTTAGATGGTCCTACTGAAAAACCGGGCCGAGGTAGCATTCACCATTTAGCAATTCGCGTGAAAAACGATGCAGAGCTTGCTTATTGGGAAGAACAGGTGAAACAAAGAGGCTTCCATTCTTCAGGAATCATCGACCGTTTCTATTTTAAAAGCTTATATTTCCGCGAATCAAACGGAATCCTATTTGAAATTGCGACAGATGGCCCAGGATTTACAGTTGATGGAGATGTGGAACATTTAGGAGAAAAACTTGATTTACCACCATTCTTAGAAGGTCAGCGAGCAGAAATTGAAGCGAATTTAGCACCTATTGAAGAGAAGTAATAGAAGAGAAAATAAAATTTAAAACCACTGGAGGAATATAAAATGAACCAATTAAAAGGAATTCACCACGTTACAGCAATTACAAGTAGTGCAGAAAAGAATTATGAGTTTTTCACTCACGTTTTAGGGATGCGTTTAGTTAAGAAAACAGTAAACCAAGATGACATTCAAACGTATCATCTATTCTTTGCAGATGATAAAGGTAGTGCCGGAACAGATATGACATTCTTTGACTTCCCAGGTATTCCAAAAGGAGTACACGGTACAAATGAAATTTCAAAAACTTCATTCCGTGTTCCGACTGATGCAGCGTTAGCATATTGGGTAAAACGTTTTGACCGTCTTGAAGTAGAACATACAGGAATTAAAGAGCAATTTGGTAAGAAAACTCTTTCTTTCGTTGACTTTGATGACCAACGCTATCAATTAATCTCAGATGAACTTGATAAAGGGATCGAATCAGGTACACCATGGCAAAACGGACCAGTTCCATTAGAATATGCAATTACTGGTTTAGGGCCTGTATTCATCCGTATTGCAAACTTTAATTTCTTCAAAGAAGTGTTAGAAAAAGTTTTATTATTTAAAGAGGTTGCGCAAGAAGGAGAATTCTATTTATTTGAAGTGAATAAAGGTGGAAACGGTGCATCTGTCATCGTAGAACATAATACAGTTCTTCCTGAAGCACAACAAGGTTTTGGTACAGTGCACCATGCGGCATTCCGCGTAGAAGATCGCGCTGTATTAGAAGAATGGATTGAGAGAATCAGTAGCGTAGGGCTTCCTTCATCGGGTTATGTAGATCGTCACTTCTTCGAGTCATTATACGCAAGAGTTGCACCACAAATCTTATTTGAATTTGCAACAGACGGCCCAGGATTTATGGGAGATGAGCCATACGAAACACTTGGTGAAAAATTATCTTTACCTCCATTCCTAGAGCCAAAACGTGAAGAAATTGAAAAATTAGTTCGTCCAATTGATACAGTGAGAAGTACGAAGGAATTTATTAAAGAGTAAAAATAGAGCAAGTAGTTTTAGCGGATTGCTGGAACTACTTGCTTTTTTATTTATTCTAGTAAGTTTTCTGACAATTGTTTCTCAAGTTATCAAAAAGGAAAACTTTGGTATAATTAATTTAAATATTTAATTTTCTGATAATTGTTTTTCAATGCATAGAAAAGGAGTGGTAATATACAATTTTGATAATTGTATAAAAATCCTAATTTTGTAATTTTGGAGAAAAGGGGATGCGAGTGTATGGGAGCAGATGTAGTAACGCGGGAGCAAATGAAACATTCTTTAGATGATTGGTATCGTGTAATGTTGCAGCAAAACATAGAGAAGGCCACAGAAATGAAAGAGGAGATTGAAAGTAAGATTAGTGGGTTGGATGTGGATCAGGAGGTATTGCTTTATCATGCGTTGTTGAATTTTAGATATGATGCATTAGTTGATTGGATTTCAGTTAGAGAAGATAGTTTTGATAAAGTGGAATCTTTCGAAATTCCAACAGAGGGCTTTTTAGCTTATTATTATCACTTCTTTAAAGGGTTTCATTGCACATTAATTTCAAATTATAACGAAGCGAAAGAACAGTATGAGCAAGCTGAGAAGTTATTGAAATATATTGCCGATCCGATAGAACATGCGGAGTTTAATTATCGTTATGGATATCTTTATAACCAATCATATCAACAAATGTTAGCGATTGATCAAATAAAAACAGCAAAAGAGGTTTTTTTTAAACAACCAGGTTATGAAATTAATCTTGCGTTGTGCGAAAATATGTTAGGGTTGTGTTATATTGATTTACAACAATTCGAGTTCGCTGAAGAAACGTTTAATACAGCATTGAATGTTTTCCAACAAGTTAATCATGAAAAATATATATTAATGGTTAGAAATAATTTAGGTTTATTGTACGCGAATCAAAATTTATCTGAGTTAGCTATCCGTCACTTATCAGAAGTAACAAAGAAATCTCCTAATCATTTTCGAGCACTATACTTGGAATCAGACGAATACCTAAAACTAAATGAATTAGAAAAAGCAGAGTCGTTAATAAATAAAGGGTTACGTATTTGTAATCAGTTAAAAAATCAAGAGTATCAATACCGATTCATGATTTTAAATAAAATGAATGCGACTACTGGTGAGTTTGAAAATGTTATTTTAGATGCGATTTCTTATTTTGAAAAAGAAGAATTATTTGATTGTATTCAAGAGTATACGGAACGCTTAGCAGATAAATTTTATTATGAAAAAAATCATGAAAAATCTAGCGAATATTATCATATGAGTAAAGAAGCAAGAAAAAAACAAATGATAAAAGGAGCGTTAAAATAATGAAAAAAATTGTATTAACGGTAATAGGGTTCGCATTTACTTTATCTCTAGGATTTCATGATTTTAATTCAGTTGCACTTAATAAAGGGGATGGTGGCGGAGCACCAGCAAGACCAGACTACATTAACATTGGCGACACAGGCGGAGCACCAGCAGATAATAAAGGCGACGGCGGAGTAAGCCAACTATAGTAACAAAGAAAGGGATTTCAACATGAAGTCCCTTTTTCTATTTTCAGGCCATGTAGAGAAAAGAATTGACTTACTTTAAATGTGTAACTATAATAGTTACAGAACAACCATTAGTAATAGAAATGAGTTATATTTTTTTAGTTTAATTGTAACTGTTGCGGTTACAATTAAAAAGAGAACATAAAATAACCAAAAAATGTAAAAACTTTTAAATAGCAACAAGAGAAAGGAGACGGGAACTTTGAAAAGGTTTAAGTTTTATATGATTAGCGGTATTGTGCTCGTTTTGTTAATTGTTTGTAACTTCGTTGAGAAGCCGATTGCGAAGGTTGGCGAAGTGAAAGATACTGTTATGATGAAGCTGAATACGAAAGAGAGTATGGCGCAAATTGACGGGCAGACGATTTATTTTAAGCAAATTGGTGAGGGGAAACCCCCGTTACTCATGTTGCATGGGTTTGGTGGTTCTTCTGATGGGTTTAGTGATATTTATCCGGAACTAGTGCGAGACCATACGATTATTGCGGTTGATATTTTAGGGTTTGGGCGTTCTTCTAAGCCAGTTGATTTTCAGTATTCGTTTCCTGCGCAAGTGAATTTATATTATAAGTTAATGAAGAAGCTCGGATACGATCAGTTTGCGGTGCTCGGCCATTCAATGGGCGGAGAGATGTCCCTTAATTTAGCGTATTTATATCCGGATGCAGTGACGCATCTCATCTTGGCGGATTCTACAGGGATAGAGTCTTTCCAGCAAAAAGAAAGTTATGAAGTACCACCGCTATCGACGGACTTACAAACTGTAACTGAGATTGCGAAGTATAATAAAAGTGAAGTGAAAAATAGTCGTGATGATAAAGAGCATTATGATCAGCTTACGAAAATGAGAGAGCGCCGCATTGCGATGGAAGCTGATAAAATTAAGGTACCGACTTTAATTATATGGGGACGACACGATAAAAGTGTTTCTTGGAAAAATGGTGAACTGTATCATGAGCTATTTGCGAATAGCACGTTCCACATTATTGAAAAAGGATACCACGCACCGTTTCGTCAAGAACCAATTGAGTTTATGGAATATGTACAAGCATTTTTCGCGAAGCATCCACAATAAAAATTTTAAGCATAAATCCACTTCTTTCCTCATAAAGTGAAACTAATAAGGCTTGTCTAAGGAAAGGAATGAAGTGATTTGGAAACTTTACCATGGTGGGTTTATCTTGTAATTGTCGGGATTGTACTAAGTGGCTACATGGTTTTATATACTTCGAAAAAAGAGCAAGATATGGATAATGAGTTTATCGAAAAAGAAGGCGAAGTGTATATGAAGCGCTTAGAAGAAGAGCGCGAGAAACGTAATCAGGATAGTGATAAAGATTCGGTATTGCTTTAATAGAAATTTTGAAAGGCTACCACCTAGTAGGATTTTACATCTAGGTGGTAGCTTTTTTCTTCTGGGGGAGCAGTATATGTTCATCAAGCTAAGGTTATATTAGTTTAATTTTACATGTATAAGAGAGTCATCATAAACTTTTATTGATGGCATTTATATATATTTTTCCTCATAAGAATGGAACTAGCGGGGATTTTACTGGGGGGGATTAACAATGCATAGGGATGAAACTTCATTACATCCTGATACAGGCGTTACGTCTGTAATGTTTGTTGAGCGTTCATTAAATGAAATTCGTTTTTGGTCTAGAATCATGAAGGAGCATTCTTTTTTTCTTCGATTGGGATTTAGATGTGAGGATACTCAATTAATTGAAGAGGCGAATCAATTTTATCGGTTGTTTGAACATATTGAACAAATAGCGCATTCCTATACAAATGAAACAGATCCTGAGCAAATCAAAAGGTTTAATGCAGAAGTACAACAAGCCGCAACTAATATTTGGGGATTTAAACGAAAAATTTTAGGATTAATTCTCACATGTAAATTGCCAGGACAAAATAACTTTCCACTTTTAGTTGACCATACAAGTAGGGAAGCTGATTATTTTAGAAAACGTTTAATACAATTAAATGAAGGTAAATTAGATGCTCTTCCTGATGCTATTATTAAAGAAAATGTTTTCTTTTTAAGGATTATGGCAGACCATGCTAAATTTATTGGCCATCTTCTTGATCCATCAGAAAGAAAGCTTGTAGATACAGCACGGAATTTTAGCAATGATTTTGATGAATTGATGTATCAAGCAATTGACTTAGAATCTATGAAACCACAATCCCAAACAGCTCCTCTTTTAGATCAATTTTTAGATCAAAATCGCGTGTCAGTTGCATCTCTTCGGGATTTTAAGAAAACAGCACGTGATTTAATTGAGCAATGTAAAATAAAGAGCATCATTCATCCATTATTGGCAGACCATGTTTTCCGTGAAGCTGATAGATTTCTTGAAATCATTGATATGTACGATGTTCATCTTACAAATATTCAATCACAACCTAGATATTAGAAGATAAGGAAAGATACTATTTTTTCCTTAAGCTGAGAAGTTAACAATTTATTGTTAGCTTCTTTTCTTTGCGATTAAAATTTCCTTTTAAGAACTACATAAATCCCTTTGACCAAATATGTAATTCTTTGTAAAATGATATATATGGAAAGATTATGAATATACAGGAAATCTATGGATAGTAGATTTTAATAAATTACTCGGGGGAAATTTATTAGTTAAGTATATTAACTTGTTTGCACTACATTTTACAAATAAAGGGGTATTAGTAATCATGAAAGCAAAGAAATTAGTAAGTTTGGCGTTACCAGTTATGTTATTGAGTGGTTGTATTACAATTGAAACTGATGGTAAGAAAGCTGAACCAAAGAAAGAAGAAACGCAAAAGGTAGAGAAAGAGAGTAAGGCTACTGAAAAAGAGAGTAAGTCAACTGATAGCAAGAAAGAGGATAGCTTATCTGTAGCGAAAGGTGAAGGTACAAATAGTAGTTCATCAAGTAGTCAACAAAGTTCCTCTTCAAATAATTCAACTTCTTCTAGTTCTTCAACTGGCAAGGTAACTGGTTCAGATGTTGAAAGGTACAAGGCAGAAATCATAAATAGTGCTACTCAAATTGAAAATACAATGAAATTAATTGAAGGAATAGCAGATTCAGACGTAAAATCATACAAACAAAAGAAAAGTGAAGTACAACTGAGTTTAGGTGGAGCAAAGGCAACTGCAACGAAACTGAAGAATCTACAAGCACCTCCTGAATTACAGGGAGAACAAGTGAAGATAAAGCAATCGATGGAACTGTATGCGGATTGTTTCCAACTTCTCTTTGATGCATTAGACCAAGAAGACGAGAGTAAAATGCATCAATCATTAAGTAAAGCACAAGAAGGTTCAAAACTGTTTGAAGAAGCAGCGAAGAGTATCGGTAGCAAAACCAACTAAGAGTAAATTACTTTAAGGAGTATGAGGTATGAAAGTGAAGAAACTAATAGCTGCTGCAGTTCCAGTTACATTGTTAATATCGTGATTTTATTTCAAACTCACCTGCTACTTAATATATTTTTACTACATATAGAAAAGAAACCCTAACTTCATTTTTTATAGTGAATTTAGATCAATTATGAAGTAGTAATATTGAAGAATTATAGGATCGTTTTAAAAGCATCTCATTTAGTAGAGGAAGAACCAAATGGATGCTGTTAGCTATCACAAAAAGCCAATGTGCATATGCGAATGGAAACAAAAACAGGCCATAATATAGAAAAAATCTATATTATGGCCTGTTTTTATATGTACTTTGGTTTTCTTGAGTATATGTATTTTTAGATAATCAAATAGATTAACGTAAAAATGAAAATGTAATTGATTTTTACTAGAGAGTAATTTATATTTAAATAATATAATATATAGTTTTAACATTATCAGGAGGGATGTATTATGAAAAAAAGTAAATTTCTTAATTTAACAACGGCCGCCACACTAAGTTTAAGCCTTTTATTCACAGGAGCTGTATCCGCCGCTACTGAAGAAAATTTCAGTCCAAAACAAATTAGTTTAGATAAAGTTACATCTGAAAAAATTGATATGTATCAACTAAATCAAATTCAAGATACATTTACAAAAAACACTGACAATCAGGTAACTTTTTATTGGAAAAATACACAAGGTATAGAGGAATCAATTGATCTATCTGTTCGAACAGATGCTAGAGGGAATATAACCTCCGTAAAAGAAGTCACTACACATGACAACCTAGTTGATTCTCTAGTTAAAAAGAAAAAACCAGGGAAACCAGGGAAAGGTTCGAGTCCAAAGGTACCATATAAATTAAATGGTGGAACAAATAAATCTAACTTTATTAACGAACACGCTTATAATAGACATAAATATAATCAAAAAGAAAAATCTACTTCTAGCAAAACTCAGTATGGTCGAGATGTTGACGTGAAGAAGTTAAGGGAGGAAACAATGCATAATTATGAAAATAAGTGGAGTCAAACGGATAACAAGGGTAACAGAACAACAACTTATGCTAAACAATTTGATGGTAATGTAAGCACTTCTGATTCATCAACAAGTCATCATAGGGTTATAATCAATCATTCTGACTCATCAAGAAGTACACAATTCCCATTGTACTTAAAGAACTAACATGAATACAAAAAAATTTCAAACCTATGTGGCGTTGTCAACAAAAGACTGGAGTGCTGAAACATTTGTAAGAACCTTAGAAGAGATTGTATCTTCGGCAAAAGAATATGAAAATGATTATATTGAAGTCCATCAAGTACTAGAAATGGTAGTAACAGAAGTTGAAGTTGAGTATGTAATCATTCTAAATCATACGAGAAACTTAGATGATTTGGGGAAATACCTTAAATAATAATTTTTAAATACTGTTTATAAAAAGGAATGCTGTTCTATTTGGATAGAATGGTATTCCTTTTTGTCGCTGTTAATAATATAAGGGATTTTGATATGGAATTTTAAAAAGAGAGTGTTAATATTGGCCTCTAAAAAAGGGTGTAATCAGTATGACAAAGGAAAGATTTTTGGACACTTTACGTAAAAAAAAGAAAACGCCCTCTGTTAACCTTTCTGAAACAGAGGGCGTTTTTTGCATTTTACTTAAAGTTTTTGTTGTCCATCTTCTGTTTTAAATAGTAATGGGTAGTAGACTGTTAGAGCGAAAATTGCCGAATCTATAGTAAAAGTAACCATTCAAAGCCCAATTCATACACTATGATGGAGGCTTTTTACTTCATAACCGGATGAAAAAGGAGTGTAATCATGAAGAAACGTACTGTTAATGAAGCAGGAAGGAATGTGCCACAACCAATCCGCAGCGACGGAGCAGGTGCGATTGATTCTGGACCTCGTAATGTTATGCGGGATATTCAAAATCCGAATATGCTTGTTCCGCCTATAACGGATGCAGGGTTAGTTCCTAACTTGAAGTTTTCATTCTCGGACACTTCTATGATTTTGAAACAAGGCGGGTGGTCTCGGGAGATTACTGCTCGGGAACTACCGGTTTCGACGACGATTGCCGGAGTAAATATGAGTTTAACGGCCGGTGGAGTACGAGAACTACATTGGCATAAAGAAGCGGAATGGGCGTATATGCTTTTAGGACGGGCACGCATAACGGCTGTTGATCAAAATGGACGGAATTTTATTGCTGATGTTGGACCAGGTGATCTTTGGTATTTTCCGCCTGGTATTCCGCATTCCATTCAAGGGTTGGAACATTGTGAATTTCTACTCGTTTTCGATGATGGACATTTTTCTGATTTATCTACTTTAGCTATTTCTGATTGGTTTGCGCATACGCCAAAAGAGGTGTTGTCGGCTAATTTTGGAGTACCTGAGAGTGCTTTTCGTTCTATCCCTTCAGATCAAGTTTATATTTATCAAGGAGAGGTGCCAGGTTCCCTTGAAAGTCAGGAAGTTCAATCACCGAAAGGAGAAGTTCCTTTAACATTTAAACATGAATTGTTAAAACAAAAGCCGATTAAGACGCCTGGTGGTAGCGTTCGAATTGTAGATTCCACAAATTTCCCTATTTCCAAAACAATCGCAGCAGCGCTCGTTGAGGTTGAGCCTGGTGGAATGAGAGAACTTCATTGGCACCCGAATAATGATGAATGGCAATATTATTTGACAGGGGAAGCGAGAATGACTGTGTTTCTTGGAAATGGTACCGCTCGTACATTTGATTATAGAGCTGGCGATGTCGGATATGTACCGTTTGCGACGGGGCATTATATTCAAAATACAGGTACCGAAACATTATGGTTTTTAGAGATGTTCAGAAGCAATCGTTTTGAAGATGTATCGTTAAATCAATGGATGGCACTGACTCCTAAAGAAATAGTGGAGAGTAATATACATGTTGGCCCGCAAGTAATGGATTCTCTGCGTAAGAAGAAGTGGCCTGTTGTGAAATACCCGGGGTTTTCATATAGTCCGAAAAATGATGAGTAAAAATGAAAATTTGCGTTATTCTTTCTGGAGACTGATAAGAAGGGATGGCGTATTTTTTATGCCTAATCTAGTCTTTATCCCGCTATTTGTCGGGCAGTAAGACCCACCTCAAAATTCAGCGGAATCAAAGAAGTTAGGTGGGGCGCGGGCTGTCCGTAAAAGCCCGATTAGTGAGGGCTGATTAAAGTTTCACTTTATTAGTATCCGTCCCTTGTATTATTGTTCGGGAAATTATTATTGGAGCATAGTATAGGGAAGATACATATAAAAGAGCGCCATTATAAGCTGTAACGTATAAGTTGTGCAGGAAATGCAACGATAACTCGCTTTACTCTTCATCATTTATTTGAACATAATGGGCATAGAGAGGTGATAAACACAGTATGATTTTTAGTGAGCGTTTAAAAGAAGAAAGGGAAAAAAGAAATTGGTCGCAAAATGATTTGGCTGAAAAACTTCATGTGAGCAGGCAATCTGTTTCGAAATGGGAGACGGGAAAGAACTATCCGAGCATTGAAATTATTATTCATTTAAGTGATCTGTTCGGTATTACAATTGATGAACTGCTAAGGAGTGATGAAGAATTGACGCAGAAAATAATTGAAGATAGTAAACAATTAGCATATCCAAAATGGAAGTTGTTTTTCGATAGTCTATTCACGCTTGGAGTATTTTTGTTTCTTATCAAAATCGTTGTATGGATGCTAAATAAGTTTGCAGGAGCAAGTATTACAATTGTAGCAGATGCGCCATATGTAATGAATCTTTTGCCCCTTGTATTCATGATTATAGGTGGTATAGGTTCTGATAAGTTGAAGAAAATATATAGATAAGAGAAAGATTTGAAAGAAATCCCCGACACTAGCTGTTCTTTTCACTTAAATTGTGTACTATAAAGGATAGGATGACATAAAGAAGGGGACGTATAGAATGGAATTTCATGAACAGAAAATTTTGCCGGCAGTGAGGCAAATTAAAGATTTGGAAAAGCTATTACATAGTTCGTATGAATATATCGTTATTTTAGATATTCATGTCGGCCAATTGAAGAGTGTTATATCGCTTGCGAAGCAATATTGTAAAAAGGTGTTTTTACATGTGGATTTAATTCATGGTTTGCAGAGTGATGGGCATGCGACGGAATATTTATGTCAGGAGTTTAGACCGTACGGGTTACTTTCAACAAAGGCGAGCGTTATTATGAAGGCGAAGCAAAAAGGTGTTGTGGCAATACAACGCATCTTTTTAATCGATTCGAGTGCGATGGAGAAGAGCTGCAATCTTTTAGATAAGACGAAACCGGATTATATTGAGGTACTTCCTGGAGCATTAACGGATGTTATCGCTGAAGTGAAAGAGCGTACTGGTGTACCGATTTTAGCAGGTGGTTTTATTCGTACTGTAGAAGATGTGGAAAGAGCTTTAAACGCTGGTGCGACAGCAATTACGACATCAAAACGTGAACTATGGAAACATTACCAAAAAAAGTGACGAAAATGTGAAAAAATTCTGTTGACACCGCTTTCATAAGAGGTTAACATTATAGACAAGTTAATAAACGTGACGGAGAAAAGTAGAGATCCACATTTCATTGTTTCTATATAAATTTATATAGAAGCGTGCAAAGCTGTGGGTCTTTTTCTTTTGACAAAAACGAATGGCCATTCATTTTACCTCTATCACATTTGGAAGCGTTTAAATTGATTGTGGAGGGATACTATGTCAGCATTTTTAGGAGAGTTAATAGGGACTGCGTTGTTAATCGTACTTGGTGGCGGCGTTTGTGCTGGTGTAAGTTTAAAGAAATCGTTTGCGAAAGATTCAGGTTGGATTGTTATTACAATGGGCTGGGGCTTAGCAGTAGCGGTTGCAGCGTATGCGGTTGGATCAATTAGTGGGGCACATTTGAATCCAGCTTTAACGATAGGATTAGCATTTAAGGGAGCGTTCCCATGGAGTGACGTACCAGGTTATATCGTAGCACAAATGATTGGGGCAATTATCGGGGCAGTTATCGTATATTTACATTACTTACCACACTGGAAAGAAACAGAAGATCCAGGAACAAAGTTAGGTGTATTTGCAACAGGTCCAGCAATTCCGAACACATTTGCAAACCTTTTAAGTGAAATGATTGGAACATTCGTTTTAGTATTTGGTATATTAGCAATTGGTGCAAATAAATTTGCAGATGGATTAAATCCATTTATCGTAGGTTTCTTAATTGTAAGTATTGGTTTATCATTAGGTGGGACAACAGGATACGCAATTAACCCAGCGCGTGATTTAGGTCCGCGTATTGCACACTTCTTCCTTCCGATTGCAGGAAAAGGCGGTTCAAACTGGAAGTATGCATGGATTCCAGTAGTTGGTCCAATTTTAGGTGGATCACTTGCAGGTTTATTCCATCAAGTTGTATTTGAAGGAAAACAAAATTCAGCACTTATTTATGTGATTATCGCAACTGTGATTGTACTAGCAATCTCTTATATGACAAGTAAAAAAAGCGGAAGCAATACAAATAGTAGAAAAGTAGCATAAGGGGGAAACCGATATGAAAAAATATATTCTTTCATTAGACCAAGGAACAACAAGCTCACGCGCAATTCTGTTCAATAAAAAAGGTGAAATTGTTCATTCAGCTCAAAAAGAGTTTACACAACATTTTCCAAAGCCAGGCTGGGTAGAGCATAATGCACAAGAAATTTGGGGATCTATTTTAGCAGTTATCGCAACTTGCTTAAGCGAAGCAGATGTAAAACCAGAACAAATCGCAGGTATCGGTATTACGAACCAACGTGAAACAACGGTTGTATGGGATAAAACAACTAGTAAACCAATTTACAACGCAATCGTATGGCAATCTCGCCAAACAGCTGAAATTTGTGATGAGTTAAAAGAAAAAGGTTATAGCGAAATGGTTCGCGAAAAAACAGGTCTTTTAATTGATGCATACTTCTCTGGTACGAAAGTAAAATGGATTTTAGATAACGTTGAAGGTGCAAGAGAAAAAGCAGAAAACGGCGATCTATTATTCGGAACAATTGATTCGTGGCTTGTATGGAAACTATCTGGTGGTAAAGCACACGTAACAGATTACTCAAACGCATCACGTACGTTAATGTTTAACATTCACGACTTACAGTGGGATGATGAGCTTCTAGAAATGTTAACAGTACCAAAGAGCATGCTTCCAGAAGTGCGTCCATCATCTGAAATATATGGAGAAACAATTGATTACCACTTCTTCGGCCAAAATGTACCGATTGCAGGTGTAGCTGGTGACCAACAAGCAGCATTATTTGGACAAGCTTGTTTCGGTGAAGGTATGGCGAAAAATACTTACGGAACTGGTTGTTTCATGTTAATGAACACTGGTGAAAAAGCAGTAGCTTCTGAGCACGGCCTATTAACAACAATTGCATGGGGAATAGATGGTAAAGTAAACTACGCATTAGAAGGAAGTATTTTCGTAGCAGGTTCTGCAATTCAATGGTTACGTGACGGAATGCGCATGTTTAAAGATGCAAGTGAGAGTGAAGTGTACGCAAATCGCGTTGAATCAACTGACGGTGTATACGTTGTACCAGCATTCGTTGGACTAGGAACACCTTACTGGGATAGTGAAGTACGCGGCGCTATGTTTGGTGTAACGCGCGGTACGACGAAAGAGCATTTCATTCGTGCAACGCTAGAATCTTTAGCTTACCAAACGAAAGATGTATTATGCGCAATGGAAGCAGATTCAGGTATTGAGCTGAAAACATTACGCGTTGATGGCGGAGCAGTTAAAAATAACTTCTTAATGAAGTTCCAAAGTGATATTTTAGATGTTCCTGTAGAGCGTCCAGTAATCAACGAAACAACGGCTCTAGGTGCAGCATACTTAGCTGGTCTTGCGGTTGGATATTGGAAAAACCAAGATGAAATTAAAGAACAGTGGCATATGGACAAACGCTTTGAACCAACGATGGAAGCGAAAACAAGCGAAGAGCTATATGCTGGATGGAAAAAAGCAATTGAAGCAACAAAAGCTTTCAAATAATCATAAACAGTGTTATAATGGTGACAAGTTAATAATTCGGTAGGAGATTTGGAGAGACCACAACGCGCTATAGAGGCGAAATCTATAGCGGAGTTTGTGGTCTCTTTTTTCGTTATCAAAGGGAGGAATTACCATGAAATTTTCAAGTAAACAACGTAAAGACGTATTAAACGGAGTAAATAAACAAGAGTTAGATGTGATCGTAATTGGTGGAGGTATTACTGGTTCTGGTATTGCATTAGATGGAGCAACACGCGGGTTATCAACAATTGTGTTTGAAATGCAGGACTTTGCAGCAGGTACATCAAGTCGTTCAACGAAGCTTGTACACGGTGGTCTACGTTATTTAAAACAACTTGAAGTGAAAATGGTAGCAGAGGTGGGTAAAGAGCGTGCGATCGTATATGAGAACGGTCCCCATGTAACAACACCAGAGTGGATGTTACTTCCGTTCCATACAGGCGGTACGTTCGGATCATTTAGTACATCAATTGGTCTTCGTGTATACGACTTCTTAGCAGGTGTAAAACGAAGCGAGCGCAGAAAGATGTTTAACCGTGAAGAAACGCTAAACAAAGAGCCTCTTGTAAAAAAAGAAGGATTAAAAGGCGGCGGTTACTACGTAGAATATCGTACAGACGATGCGCGTCTTACAATTGAAGTAATGAAAGAAGCAATTGAGCACGGCGCAAAAGCTGTTAACTACGCAAAAGTAGACAGTTTCTTATATAAAGATGGAAAAGTATGCGGTGTACGTGTAATCGATTTACTAGACGGTGAAGTATACGAAGTTTACGGTAAGAAAATTGTAAACGCAGCTGGTCCTTGGGTAGATACACTTCGTGAAAAAGATAACTCGAAAAAAGGAAAAGTACTTCAGTTATCAAAAGGTGTTCACTTAGTAATTGATCAAAAACGTTTCCCGTTAGGTCAAGCGATTTACTTCGATACACCAGATAAACGTATGGTGTTCGCGATTCCTCGCGGCGGAAAAACATATGTAGGTACAACAGATACGTTCTACGATAAAGACGCAGCTGTACCACAAATGACAACAGAAGATCGCACATACATCATTAATGCGATTAACTACATGTTCCCGAGCGTAAAAATTACGGAAAAAGACATCGAATCAAGCTGGGCTGGTGTACGTCCGTTAATTTATGAAGAAGGTAAGAGTGCATCTGAAATTTCTCGTAAAGATGAAATTTGGACTTCTGAATCTGGTTTAATTACAATCGCAGGTGGTAAATTAACAGGATACCGCAAAATGGCTGAAATGGTAGTAGATTACGTAACGAACTTACTACAAAAAGAAGGCCATAGTGCATATCCGAAGAGTACAACGAAACATATGCCAATCTCTGGTGGACATGTAGATGGTTCACACGGATTCCCAGCATTCGTTGCGAAAAAAGCTGGCGAAGGTACGAAATATGGTTTAACGACAGCACAAGCAGAAGAATTCGCGAAATTCTACGGCTCTAACGTTGACGTACTATTTGACTTAGCGAAAAAACATAAAGACGAAGCGAAAGAATACAACATGCCGCTAGACGTTCTAATCCCACTTGTATATGCAATGGATTACGAAATGACAGCAAAACCAGTCGACTTCTTCGTACGCCGCAGAGGCGCTGTATTCTTCAACATCCACTGGGTATACGAGTGGAAAGAAGCAGTAATTAACTACATGGCTGCGAAACTAGGCTGGAGCAAAGAAGAGCAAATGAAATACACAGCTGAATTAGAAAAAGCATTAACAGACGCTGTCATTCCTGTAGATCAACAAGAACAGGCAGCTGCGTTAGCGTAAAATAGAGAACCACCTGAAGGGGAGCCTTTAGGTGGTTCTTTTTTTTATGGAATATTCTTCTAACTATATTGTATAACGACATATGTTGTTATACGATGTATATAAGGTGGTGGTATTGTTGGACAAAGAAATCTTGAAGGGAAGTATAGATATTTTATTACTTTCTATCATTGCAAAACGTGATACATATGGATATGAAATAGCTCAAAGTTTAAAGGATGCAAGTGAAGATTTGTATAGTATGGGGCAGGGAACTTTGTATCCTGCTTTAAAGAGATTAGAGAAAAAGGAGTTTCTTGAATCTTATTGGAATGAATCTGAGAATGGGATGAAAAGGAAATTCTATACTATTACAGATAAAGGGAAAAAAGAATTGCAGAAGAAAGTGAATTCTTGGGAGAGTGTAACAGCATTAATTCAAGCTTGTCAGAAAGGAGTTATTTATGAGTGAATTTGACGAGTATATTAAGTCTATTTTAGCCTATTCAGAACTTAGTGATATTGAACAGGATGAGTTATTTCTAGAAATGTATGATCACTTGAACAGTTTGAAAGAAGAATATATGGAACAAGGTATGAATGAAAAAGAAGCGATTTATAAAGCGATTCAAAGTTTTGGAGAATCAAAAGTTATTGGCGTAGAGATTAATAAATCGGTATACGAAGTTCCTAGGCCATTAAAGGTATTATCAAAAATTTTATGTATTCCTTATATAATCATTTGTTTTATTGTCTTTTTAGGAACGTTTATTTCAACTTCTACATTTGAATCTGTTCGCAGTTTGACAGGTGGGACTGTCTATCATCCCATTGAATTTTGGCAGCAATTTTTACATATATCTGATTTAGAAACGTTATTACAACTTTTTGGAATAACACTTTGGCAAGTTAAAGATTTTATTGCACATCCAGGTCCTTGGGGAAACTCAACTTATTGGTTAAGCGTTTTACAACATATAATATTAGTAGTTCCATTCGGATTTTTCGTTCCAGTGCTCATTAATAAAGTGACTAATTATAAGAAAGCTCGTAAGTGGTATGTTATGACCTTTCTTGTTTGGGAGATATTACATTTACTAACTTTGTCTGATGTTTTTGATGTGTGGCGGATTGCTATAAATATGCTCGGTGCGTCGGTAGGATATCTTTTATTTATAAGCATGATACAAATAGATAATAAATTTAGGATAATGCGCAAGAACATATTTGAAAATTAACTTGCTATTCTGTAGTTTAAATTATACAAATTTAGTTTGATGGTAATAGAGTATCGCTGAAAACATAGGTGCTATGTAGTGAGGGGATTTTTTATATTCGTAATAGGCGTTGTTCCTTGTTTATTCATCCTGTTATGAAGCGGGTACATAATCCGTCTTTATTGGTGCTATAAATGATGAGAGCGGCACAGCTGAACTAGAAAAAGTCTAGAACAACAAGAACAGGCAGCTGCGTTAGCGTAAGATAGAGAACCACCTGAAGGGGGAGCCTTTAGGTGGTTTTTTCTCTTGACTAAAAATAAATAAAATGTGTTACAATGATGATAGAGTATTTAGTGTGAATTTTGCATAAAATAAAAAAGACAGAAGCCTGAGAAACTTCTGCCTTGTGTAACCTAACTTGCTATTGTGGTGGTAGTAGGTGCGGTTATAAGACAATTACATTAACGTTTTAGCCGAGAACCGCCCTTACCTTTTCCACGAAGCAGGGTGGTTCTCGCTTTTTTGTATACAGAAATTAGCCACGGACCGACGTATCTTCTACCGATGACAACGCCAGCTCCGGTTAGGATACCATACACTAATTTAATTACAAACATCGCGATTATATTATCACCTCCCCCTTTTTTCAAAATGGAAGAGATGATTGCCACACCTACTAGTTATAGCTTATTAAGTTACGTATTCATTGTATTATGTTTTAAAATAGGGAACAAGATATATGGATGAAAATTCCTGTTTTTAAGCAGAACATTAGTGTCAGGGGACAAGAAGTAAATAAATATTCATAAAAAAACGGTATGGACATTACCATCCGTATTTTTTTATGTATTTATAAAACTTTTCCATACAGTGCGTCGTCTAATATATGGGAAGGAGGAAATGATGTGGATGAATTAACGATAGAAGCGTTTGAAATAGAAGATAAGGAGGACCTTATCGACGAAATAATGAACAAGTATGGACAAGAAGTCCTGCAGCTTGTGTATTCGTATGTGAATAATAAAGAGGTTGCGGAGGATGTAACGCAAGATATATTTGTGAAATGCTATAAATCTCTTCATACATATAAAGGGAAATCGAATGTGAAAACGTGGTTATGGAGAATTGCGATCAATCAATGTAAGGACTATATAAAAAGTTGGTATAACAAAAAAGTTATCGTTACAGAGGGTGACTTTACGTATATGGAGAGTCAAAAAGAAAGTGTGGAACAAACTGTCATTCAAAATGCGGAGGATCGTGAACTGGCTTCTGCGGTAATGAATTTACCGATAAAATATCGAGAAGTCATTTATCTATTTTATTATGAGGAATTATCAATTAAAGAGATTGCTACAGTAATAGATGTGAAAGAAAACACGATAAAGACAAGACTAAAAAAAGCGAAGGAACTTTTGAAGGAAGGATTGGAGGAATAATCAAATGGAAGATCGATTAAAAGGCTTGCGAAAATCAATGGAGAACACAACGTTTAAACATTTGAGTTTTTCTGATCAACACCAGAAGCAGGTGCGCGAAAAAATTAAGCAATCGTCCGAAAAGGAAGAAGATATCCTTTTAGCAGTGTTACAACTTCTTATGAATGAAAAAACAGGTTATGAACTGATGCAGTTGCTAAGAGGGAGAGGGATTCAAAAATTCGAAGGTGATGAAGGGTCTCTATACACTTTATTACATCGTTTAGAACGGAATCGCTTTATCCAATCTAGCTGGGATCACGCAGGAGCTAAATATTATCAATTAAATGATAAAGGAAACAAGATGCTGCGAAAGGCAGAGAAGAATGCTACGAAGGCACGATTTATATTAAAAGGCTTAGTACAGGAGTGAGAAAAAATTGAACAAAAAAGGGGAGCGTTTTTTAAAAGAAGTTACGAACCATATTAAATCAAAAGAAGCGAAGGACTTAGTAGCAGCTGAACTAAATTTTCACTTGAAACAGGCGAAGAATATGTGGATGGATAAAGGATTAAGTGAGGAAGTTGCTGAAGATAAGGCTGTTGAACAAATGGGGAGTCCGATTAAACTTGGCCGGGAACTTAACAAACTTCATAAGCCAAAGGTGGATTGGTTCTTACTTATTTTATTAGTAGCTGCTATGGGGTTAGGGTTTTTACCAATAATCGCTCTTGGGCATACGAACGATTTACTAATGGACAAAGTAATTTTTGTAATTCTCGGCATTGCAACAGCTGTTGGGATGATGCTGCTTGATTACCGGAAGCTAGAAAGACTCGGGTGGCTGTTTTATACAATTGGAATACTTATCTTGTTAGCTATAAAATGTTTTCCGACTGGTTACGTGATTGGGGAAGCGATAATAAAAATTGGCCCCATCAAAATTGACTGTTTAATGACGATACCATTCTTCTTTTTAGCTTGGGCTTCGTTTTTCAATAATAGTAGGTTAAAGTTTATACATCTTCTCATGTTGTACGTATTTTCTTTATATTTATTTTCAACTATATCAATTCTTTTACCCATTTTCATCTACATTACGATGGTATTTGTTATGCTTTGGTGGAGTAAGTTAGGAAAGAAAACGGCATGGCTCATTACGATTTTACCTATTGTACCATTGATTATTAGGGATCTACTTTCCTGGTCTGCTGTAAAAGAATACCGTATGGCCAGAGTTTTAGGAATGTTAAACCCAGAGCATGATCTATGGTATTTACGTTTAAAAGAGGCGATGTCTTCAGCAGGTTGGTTTGGTACATATGGAAATATAAAGTCTATCCGTGCTGCCCATACTGATTTTGTATTTGCAAGTTTGACTTACTATTATGGATATGTACTTGCGCTAGTTCTTGTCGTGATTCTTTCTCTTTTTGCAGTAAGAATAATGAACATAGCTTATAAAATAAATGATGGTTATGGTAAATTGCTTCTCGTTGGCGGAGTGACTCTTTTTGTAATCCATTTTATTTGTAACGTTGGCATGACCCTCGGGATATTACCACGTGTTTCTATATCATTACCTTTTATTAGCTACGGATTGATACCAACTCTGTTTCATGCATTTATAATGGGAATTGTGTTAAGTGTATATCGACGTAAAGATATTCCTTTTAGAATGAGAAAAACACCTTGATGATTATCAAGGTGTTTTCGTTATAAGCTCAAAACTCTCCGAATCAGCCCCAAGCACAAAAGGACTAACCTCGCCAACGCTATAAAGGTGCAATTCATGCATTGCGCGCGTACAAGCAGTGTAGAACAATCTACGAACGCTCTCATCGCTGTACACATCTTTAGAAGCATCGTAAATAATAACAGCATCAAATTCGATACCTTTCGCTAAGTAAGCGGGGATCACGACAATGCCTTGCTCATACTCGGCTGAGTTACTTTTCACAAGTTTAATATTCTCGATATGAGTAAGTGCTTCGTAGGCAGCGGCGCTCTCAGCTGCAGATTTACATATAATTGCGATCGTATTGTGCTGCTCTTTTTGTAGTTCAGCAACTTTGGCAGTAATATGTTCGTGCAGTTCGCTTTCATTTGATACTTTCGTCACTGTAGGTTTCTCGCCGTCACGTTCAAAGGCGTGAATGTTCTTCCCTTCCGGTACGAGAGCACGTGTAAATTCAATAATCGGTTTTGTTGAGCGATAGCTACGAGTTAAGTTAATGCCGTTTGTTTCGTCTGGCCCGTATAAATTCGTAAGTGTATCGAAATTCACCGTTTCACTCGCATGGGCAAATATCGCTTGGTTAAAGTCTCCGAGTACCGTCATTCTTGCAGCAGGGAAGAGACGTTTTAAAAACTCGAACTGAAACGGCGAGTAATCCTGTGCTTCGTCTACGAGTACGTGTTTAATCGATCTGTTCGTTTGGAAGCCTTCAATTAATTCTTTTAAAAGTAAAAATGGAGTCGCATCCTCGTAATATAGCTTTCCTTCATCAAGCATGTTTACTGTTAATGAGCAAATGTCATCCCACTCTTTCGGTTTTTCTCCAGTAACCCATGATGCATCTGTGAAGAGCTGTTTATATATGCCTGTGAAATTGATAAAGCGCAGTGTTTGAACGCCTTTACGAAGCGGCTTCATTTTTTTACGGACAATCATACGCCCAAGTACTCTTGTTTCTTTCTCAAAGTCTTGAAAGGAGTTGTCGTCAAACTCGCCTTTTTTCTGTAAATATTTATAAGCCTTTTGGTATTCATCTTTACTAAGTAATTCAATTTCCTCTTCTACCCAAGGTTTTTTCAGTTCTGCTTTTTCAAGTGCATCTATTTGCTTATTTAGCCAATCCGTTAACTTCTCAATTCGACTATGGAAGCGGAGGGAGGAGTCAGTATTATAAAATTGCTCTGTGATTTCTTTAGCTGAGGCAATTAGTTTCCCTCTAAATTTCATTCCTCTAAATAGCATGCCTGAAGATTCAAGAGATTGTCTGTAAGCTCTAATCATCTCGAAAAATTGAGTAGATGCTTTAAATCGGATGCTAGCATTTCTCGTTTTATAGGTAGGGCTATTTGTTTCAGTTAGCATATATTCTAATTGCTCATAAGGGTCTTCAACGTCAAATGACTTGCTCAGTCTATGATTTAAATATTCTTGGAATGTCACTTGCTGCATATTTTCTTCACCGAGTTCAGGTAGTACGTTAGAAACGTAGCTATTGAACATAGAGTTAGGGGAGAAGAGAATAATTTGATCCGCTTTTAGCCATTCGCGATATTTATATAGTAAGTAGGCGATTCGCTGCAGGGCAGCTGACGTTTTACCACTACCAGCAGCTCCTTGCACGATAAGGAGTCGGCCTTCATCGTGACGAATAATTTCATTTTGTTCACGCTGAATTGTAGCGACGATACTTTGCATATGTTTGTTCGTACCTTTTCCGAGCGCTTGTTGCAAGATTTCATCGCCAATTGTAAGGCTCGTATCGAACATAGAATCAATCTCGCCATTTTGAATAATGTATTGTAATTTTTTCTCCACATTACCGTGGATTACGCCTCCTGGTGTACTGTACTCAGCTGGTCCTGGTGGATAATCGTAGTATACACTCGAAATAGGTGCGCGCCAGTCATATATAAGAAAGTTTTCTCCGCTAGCATCCGTAAGTGTAGCAACACCGATATAAATTTGATCCGCAGCAGATTCTCCTTCTTCTTTGAAATCAATTCGTCCAAAATAAGGTGCTTTATGCATGCGTTTTAGTGCGGCAAGTCGATTAAAGGTGTGCTTATGAGTAATTTGTGTAACAGCTAGTGACTGAGCTTGTTGTCTTAAGTTGATAACTGTTTCAAGATAATCATCAAAAGTATCCGTGTTCACTTTCACATCATCCCAAAAGTGTTTACGAATATTGATTACTTCTGCCCGGCGTCTGCCAGTTTCGTTTTCCAGTTTATCAATTTGCTCCTTAATCGTTTCGATTACGGTATCCAATCTTTTTTGCTCTAAATCAAGTTTTTTGTTCATACGGTAGCACTCCTTTAAAAGTGAAAAATAGAGGTTGACTGAAGATGTGTTTTGGTGTACAATTAAGATACGGATAAATACGTTCCTTTCGTTTTAGAAAACGTGTTTCTGTACTAATTTAACATAGTTTTTGAATTTAATCAATGATAATAAGATAAACCTTGGTTCTGCGTGGCGTGGATCAAGGTTTTTTTGTGTTTTTCTTTAAGGAAGAATTGCAATTTTATTGAGGAGAATGTAAGTAAAGCAAAGAAGAAAATCAGGAATAGGGGGATACTGATGCAAAAATATTTTGAGGAAGCGCATCGTTTTTGTTCTCGTAATAGAAAGCACTTAGAAAAGGATGTTATATGTGGTTGTTTCTATTGTTTAGAAATTTTCCATCCAGAAAAAATTACAGAGTGGTGGGATGATGATAACACAGCAGTTTGTCCGCATTGCGGGATTGACTCTATTATAGGAGAAAATTCTGGATTTAAAATTACAGAAATGTTTTTAAGTGAAATGCATAAAAGATGGTTTTAGTTAAACGAATGAAAAAATAAACTTTCATTAACGAAGAGGATACATAAAAAAGCTCGGGCCGAAGCCCAAGCTTTTTTTACTTCATTATTTCTTTTCTTCTTTTTTATCGTCAGCTTTTTTCTCTTCGAAAAGATCTTTTAAATCTTTATCGTCAACTTTTACGTCAGCTTTTTTGATTTCTTTCATCATAAGATCGTTCATGAATGCAGCATCTTGTGCTTTCTTTTGAACTAGATCTTTTTTGATGTCGCCTTTTACTTCATCAAATGGTTTTTGTTCTTTAATGTCTGTTACTTTAATGATGTGGTAACCGAATTGTGATTTCACAGGTTCGCTTACTTCATCTTTTTTCAGCTTGTAAGCAGCATCTTCGAATTCTTTAACCATTTTACCAGCAGTAAAGTAGCCAAGGTCTCCGCCTTTTTCTTTTGAACCAGTATCTTCAGAGTATTGTTTCGCTAACTCTTCGAAAGATTTACCTTGTCCAAGTTCTTCTTTTACCTTTTTCGCAGTAGCTTCATCTTTTACAAGAATGTGGCTTGCTTTAATTTCAGGCTTGTAGTTTTCTTTTAGTTCTTTATCAGTGATTGTTTTCTCGATAGCTTTTTCTTGAGCTAATTGAGCACGCACACCAGTTTTTATAGTTTCTTCTTTAATACCTTGTTGTTTTAATAGTGTATCGAATTGATCACCGTATTGTTTTTTCATTTCATCGAACTTTTTGTCTACATCTTTGTCTTCAACTTTGTAGTTTTTAATAAGTACTTTTTCCATAACCATGTTGTTTAGTACTTGTTTACCAGCTTGTGTCTTCATTTGATCGTAGAATTCTTCTTTTGTAATGTCACCAGCTTTAGATGTAACAATTTTGTCTGATGATGATGTTCCACATGCTGATAATGCGATTACACTTGTTGCGGCTAAGGCAAGCATAGCTTTCTTCATTCGATAAACACTCCTACTATTATGTATTTTTAATTTATCCTACACCAATGAATTTTGATTCATAAGAGCCCGATTAAGTCTCACTGATACTTTTGCTTTTTTATATTGGTAAAGCGCGCTTAACAGGGCTTACCGAGGCTGAGGATAAAGTTTTGATGAATGTTTTGTTCTATAGTATAAGCAATATGTACAAAATTTAATATATCATATTTCGAACCGTTTTCATATTGATAAAGAAAAATTAACCAGCACGTGTCAGATTTTGAAAGTGTGCCATATTGGGCGTATGCCGCATATACAGAATAGAGGAGGGGATGGGGATGAATTCTCAACTTATTTTATTACTTGTACTGTTTATTTTATTGGTTATTGTAGGTATAATTTGCTTATAGAGGAAAAAAGTGAGGAAGGGGCTTTCCTTCCTCACTTTCCATGAAATATAATTTCTATATAACTAGAAATTAATAAAATTGTTATACATACATTAATAACCCGAAAGACACCGGGCTGGCGGCTCGCAGCTATTTGTTTTCGTTCACACAGTGTATGTGTCATGAAATTCGTGTAAAATATAACAAGAAGTGCGAATGCGACAAAAACAACTGTTATAAGTGTCATGAGGCGAGACCTCCTTTTGGCTAAAATACATATACATATATTGTATCACACGATATTTTGTTCGTGTTACAAAATTCAGAAATAGAAGACTTTGTGTTAGAAAGTGAGGGAGAAAATGGACGTTGTTAGAAGATTAGAACAAGCTGAATACTATGTAGACCTACTATTTAAAATGATTGATGAAGAGAAGTGTCCATTTTATTCTTTGATCATAAAGAAAAAAGCTCGTAAAAAAGATATTGAACGTATACTAAATCTTTGTGAAAAACTGAACGAGCAATATGTAGTGGAGAAAGCAGAAGGGCTTCTTTTGTTCGATGCGCTGTTAGATCAATTTGAAAAAGCGCTTCCACATCAGCTCGAAGTACACGAAACTGCGGAAGCGCTAGCAAAACAAGGTTTATTTAAGCCGCTTATGAATGAATTCTTAAGCATGATTGCGAAAAAATAAATAGATTATTTCTTAACTAACTTTTGATCGGATTCTGTAAAGTTCTCTTCAATATCTTCTAATGATTTCTCAAAAATATCGATAAAGTCTTGTCCGTAAATATTACGCAGGATTGCAATCAGTTCGATATTTTCTGGGAACTTCCCATAAAAATTACGAAGTGCAAGAGCCCCATTAAACACTGAATTATTTTCAGGATCATACTCCTCCATTAAGCGAAGTAGTAATTCTTCCCCTTTGTCTGTAATTTCAATGTACGTATTTCGTTTATCATCTTCCTTTTTTGAGAATACAAGATAGCCACGTTCTTCTAGCTTTTTAGAGAAGTTAAACGCCGTTGATACGTGCATAACTCCAAACTTAGCAATCTCAGAAATAGAAGCCCCTTTTAAATGATAAGCGATTGTTAAAATATGATGTTCATTAATATTTAAATCGTAAGGTTTAATCCACTGCTGCCAATCTTTCTCTACACATTTCCATAACGCTTTCGATAATTGAGCAATGCGTTGGCTGAAAATCATCGCTTCTTTTACCGAGTAATCTTTTTCTCCACTTTTCATTTACTCACCCACTTTAACATTCTTTTTTCATTACTATCTATTATGCCAGTAAAATAAAAATTAATAAAGTCTTTTTGTGAGAATTGTGAAAATTTTTCGGAAAAATGACATTCTATACAAATCATGCATAACTATGGAAGCGTTTTATGAGTCGTGAATACATACGTTGTCCTTACATGTTAAGTGATAACATATATTGTAAATGCATAAAAACACGGCATATCTATACGACATGCCGTGTCAAGGTCAATTTATATAAAAAATATTTGTTATATGCAAAAAACTAAGCAGGAATTTGTTTACGCTTTTTCTGGAACAGCTTCTTGTAGTTTCTCAATTGACTTTTGGATGTCCAAAATTTCTTTCTCAATATGGCGCTTGTTTTGAGAAATATCCTGCTTCCAGTTAGAAAGTGTATCGTGCATATCGTCTTTTAATTCTTGGAACACTTCTTTACCTTCTGAAGCAGTTTCAACGATTTGACGTTTTAATAATTTCGTATCAGCTGTAATATCAGCTAAAGTCTTTTTAATATCATTTCCTTTTTCTTTTAACTTGCCGCGCATGTCTTTACCAGAAGAAGGAGTTGAGAAAAGAACAGCTAGTCCAGCAACTGCTCCGCCGCAAATAACACCTGTAATAAAGGATTTAGCTTTTGACATAAAAGGAGACCTCCTTATTTTTTGTTCGTATTCATGATGGGAAAATATGCATATCTTTCTTATATGTGCTATGCACAAACAATCATCCCTGAGCATTTTAAGTAAAGAAACAAGCCATGCGGAATTTGATGACTTCAGGGAAGTGGCTTGTTATGTATTACGCCTTCTTATAGTGTCATTATTTCACACTATTTGCAATTGTACTTGCGATGTTTTGTAAATTTTCCATAGTGTATTCATTTTGGTGTGATTTCCAAACAGCACCGAAACCATCTTTTTCACCGTAGCGTGGAATTAAATGAAGGTGGAAGTGGAACACAGTTTGTCCAGCTTTTTCACCGTTATTGTTAAGTAGGTTAAAGCCAACTGGATTAAACTCTGCTTTAATCGCATTTGCGATTTTTGGAACGACAGAAAAAATGTGTGATGCGATTTCTGGCGTTAACGCAAAAATGTCTTGTTTGTGAACTTTCGGAATAACAAGAGTATGTCCTTTTGTTACTTGACTAATATCTAAAAATGCAAGCACATGTTCATCTTCGTATACTTTTGAGCAAGGGATTTGCCCGTCAATGATTTTACAAAAAATACAATTGTCTGCTGTATGATTCATTGATCTCATCCTTTCAAATATCCTTAGCCGTATTTTACCATAATTACATAAGAGAACAAACACGAAAAACAGGAAGCTGACTCAGCTTCCTGTTTTCTGAAGAGGGATTGAAAAAGCATTATCGTAATTTACGTTTCGCAGACACCTCATTTATTTAAGAAATGCACGGTAAATCGGCTAAAGTTTCTGCCGCAGACACCCCATTTTCAAGTGAAATGAATTGCAATCTTTTTTAAAATGAAATTGTTTATTTTTTAAAACAGTATATGCTCTTTCAGAGACACCCCGTTTCGAAAATGAAACAAATGATCTGGTTATGTGTAAATTTCATTGTCCAACTTGGACACCCCATTTCATGATGACTTCACTATGTTGTTGTACTCATCAATTGGTGGTTGCTTTTTCAATGTGTTCCTTCTTCAATAATTATGATGTCCGCTTTCGGGAAATTATATGCTAATAAATTTAAAAAATTTTTTTGAGTACATGGATACTATGTAGTACAGCATAATTTTTGGTAAGATGAATATAGAATGAATACTAATGAAGAAAGTGGTGTCGTATGAGCGAGTTATTGCGTGTGGAAAATGTTACAGGAGGATATACGAAACGACCTGTATTAAAAGACGTTTCGTTCTCTGTTAATAAAGGCGAACTTGTCGGCTTAATCGGTTTAAATGGAGCTGGTAAAAGTACGACGATTAAACATATTATCGGTTTAATGGAACCGAAAAAAGGAACTGTCACAATTAATGGGAAAACAATTCGTGATGATATGACAGCGTACCGTTCTAGCTTTTCATTTATTCCGGAAACGCCGGTATTATATGATGAATTAACGTTAGAAGAGCATTTGAAATTAACAGCTATGGCGTACGGCGTGGATGAAAAACAATATGAAGAACGTGTAGGACAACTACTACAAGAGTTTCGTATGAAAAATCGTTTAAAATGGTTTCCATCTCATTTCTCAAAAGGGATGAAACAAAAAGTAATGATTATGAGCGCATTTTTAGTGGAGCCATCTCTTTACATAGTAGATGAACCTTTCGTTGGATTAGATCCGTTAGCGATTCAATCCCTTCTTCAAATGATGGACCAAATGAAAAAGAGTGGTGCCGGTATTTTAATGAGCACACATATTTTAGCGACGGCAGAGCGTTATTGTGATTCGTTCATTATTTTGCATCAAGGTGAAGTAAGAGCGAAGGGAACGCTATCTGAACTGCAATCACAGTTTAATATGCCAGGTGCAACGTTAGATGATATTTACATCGCGCTAACAAAGGAAGAAGATTATGAATAGCACAGCGTTATGGAAAGAACGATTTCGTCACTTTCTAAAAGAAGTTCGTACATATAGTAAATACGTATTTAATGATCATTTGAAATTTATTTTCGTGTTCATCATCGGTGCGGGAGCGTATTATTACCAGCAATGGTTACAAACGTTAACAACTTCGTTTCCAACTGCGCTCGTAATGGCAGTATTAATTGGACTCGTGTTAACGGCTGGATCCATTCAAACATTATTAAAAGAAGCGGATCTCGTTTACTTACTGCCAGTTGAAGAAAAGTTAAAACCTTACTTCACAAAGGCATTTCTTTTTACATTTATGATTCAGTTATACATAATCGCAATCGTAGCAGCCGCGCTTGCTCCGTTATACTTCCAACAAATGAAGCAAACAGGAGCTGGCTACATATGGATCGTACTCGCATTTGTCATTGTAAAAGCGTGGAATTTATTTGTAGCGTGGGAAAAGTCATTTTTAACAGATCAAAATATACAAAGGGCTGATTGGTTTATTCGTTTTATCCTAAACGGTTTATTTGTATATTTCCTTGTAGAACGTACTTCAGTTCTTTTCATTGGTGGAATCGTCCTTCTCATGGTGTTATACCTTGCTATCATGCATCAAATGGTCAAAGGAAAGCCACTAAACTGGGAGTATTTAATTTCCGAAGAAGGTAAGAAGATGATGCTACTGTACCGCATTGCGAACATGTTCGTTGATGTACCAGCATTAAAAGAAAGAGTAGCCCGCAGAAAATGGCTAGATTTCATTCTGTCGATGATAGGCGAAAAGCGTACATATTTATACTTATATACGAGAACATTTTTAAGATCTGGTAATTATTTTGGATTATATGTGCGTCTGCTCGCTCTTGGCGGAGTAATTCTTTACTTCATTCCATTTTTATATGGACGATTTATCGTAAGCCTTATCTTCCTATACTTAATCGGTTATCAGCTATTAACTTTATGGAAACATCATCGCATGAAAATTTGGCTTGATTTGTATCCAGTAGGGGGAGAAGAGAAGAAGAAAGATTTTCTTGCTTTATTAAACGCGATTCTAATCATCGGAAGCGTAATCTTTACAGTTATATTTGCACTAGCAACGAAAGATTTCATGATGACAGGAATTTTACTTATCGTAAGCATATTATTTAGTATCGGTTTCGTTTACCAATACGGGGCGAAGCGCATTGAGCGTTTAAATTGAAAGGAATGAACCTATGATTACATACGAAGAGAAGGTTATAAAAGAATTGGAGCAGTGGAAAGCTACATTCATGAAAGATTCTTCTATGATGACACGGTTCTCCAAAAAAGTGCAGACGAAGGTGCAACAGCTCATTCCGGCGAAAGTACAAAAGGTACTAACAGAGACGATTCGTATGATGGTGCAAACGATTAGCGCCGGGTCAAACTTTATAAAGCCGAAACTAAAAGAGACGACATGGTCACTGCAAAGACGTGACGATGAAGTTCGTAAAAAAATGGATGAGTACAAAAAAATAGCAGCGGCAGAAGGAGCAGGGACTGGAGCTGGTGGTATTCTCCTCGGTCTTGCTGACTTTCCGCTTTTACTTACAATTAAAATTAAATTTTTATTCGATGCAGCGACATTGTACGGATTTGATACGAGTAAACAAGAAGAGCGTCTTTTTATCCTTCACGTTTTCCAACTTGCCTTTTCAAGTGACGATCACCGAAAAGAAATATGGAAAGCAATCGAAACGTGGGATACAGAAAAAGAAAATCATATGGACTGGGAAAAGTTCCAAACAGAGTACCGAGACTATATTGATTTAGCGAAAATGCTTCAGCTCGTACCAGTAATCGGTGCCCCAGTCGGCGCATATGCGAACTATCAATTACTGCAAAGGCTTGGAGAAGTGACGATGAATTGTTATCGTATGCGATTGCTGAATAGAGATTAAAAACAAGGCGTCCTACATATGTAATGTAGGACGCCTTTTCTTAGAAGCTAAGTCCGATATAGCTAATTCCAGCTATAATCAATACGATAAAAAGTACAATGATTAATGAAAATCCGCTCTTACCAGCTTGTCCCGCTTCACCGCCGCCATTACCACCAAGTCCCATATGATATCCTCCTTATTCTTATATGTTGCTTTTACTTTATAACTTTCTGTATTTTCCGATAAATACCTTCTGTAGTGCTAACTAAATTGAAAATCATTTCGTTTTGTTTTATAATTTACTTACCGAACGGTAAGTAAAAATAAGTGAGGTACAGTATGACGAAGAATTTACAAACATCGCAGAACATTGTAGAGGCATCATTTAAACTTATGGCAGAACACGGCATTGAGAAGATGAGTCTTTCCATGATTGCGAAAGAGGTAGGTATTTCAAAACCGGCTATTTACTATCATTTTTCTTCTAAAGAAGCGTTAGTTGATTTTTTATTTGAAGAGATTTTTTCTGATTATCATTTTACAAAATACTTTAATGAAGAGCGGTATACGAAAGAAAACTTTGCAGAAAAGCTAATCGCAGATGGTTTACATATGCTCTCTGAGTATGAAGGGCAAGAAGGAATACTACGCGTTATCAATGAATTTATCGTAACTGCATCGCGAAATGAAAAGTATCAGAAACGTTTATTTGAAATACAAGAGGATTTTTTGCGTGGTTTCCATGATTTATTGAAGAAAGGCGCGAGACTGGGCGTTGTGTCACAACATGAAACGGAAGAAAATGCTCATACGCTAGCGCTCGTGATCGATAATATGAGCAACTATATGCTCATGGGATTCCAGTTAAAGTATAAAGAAATTTGGATTCGAAATGTGAAAAACGTAATGAAGGAGGAGTAAAAATGAAAATGCAAAAAAACTGGTGGCTCGGTTTTCTTGGATTTAT
This sequence comes from Bacillus sp. EB V-12, assembly GCF_056158125.1. Classification (NCBI taxonomy): domain Bacteria; kingdom Bacillati; phylum Bacillota; class Bacilli; order Caryophanales; family Bacillaceae; genus Bacillus; species Bacillus sp. EB V-12. The sequence goes on from NZ_JBUXJL010000002.1 coordinate 316,274, forward strand.
TGGGGTTTATAAAATACCAGGTATGATTGAAGCTTTTCAAGCGGATGGAAATTGGATGAAGTTAATCGGTTTCATTTGGCTACTTTGGTTCGGATATTTTATTCCTGAGAAGAAAGAAGATTAAATTCCAATTTTCTGTAAAGTTACGTAAAATATAGATTGAGAGTATTCATATATTAGATTACTAGATTTGGAGTGGTTACATGGATTCATTGAAAAATGAAATTCACCCTGACATGGTCAAGGTGTGGAAAGCGCGTTCTTTAATTGAGCTAGGAATCAGTATTATAGTCATTTTTGCATATCTTTTCTTTATGATTAAGTTTAATTGGTGGGCTTGGATTTTCTATGTGCTCATCGGATTAACAATCGTATATACACCGTTTGATTACTTTACGTTTCCGAAACTACGTCAACGTTATTACAGCTACCAACTAAATGAAGAAGAACTTGAAATTCAGCATGGCCTTTTCGTTGTTAAGCGCGTATTAGTGCCGATGATTCGTGTACAGCACGTAACGATTGAACAAGGGCCAATTATGAGAAAATACGGATTAGCAGAATTACACATTTCAACAGCAGCAACTTCTCATAGCATCCCAGGTTTAACGATGTATGAAGCTGAAATGTTGAAAACGAAAATCGCAGAATTAGCGAAAGTGAGTGATGAGGATGTATAAAAGGCAGCATCCAATCACGATGTTATTAGAGTTAAAAATAACAGACTTTATACCACTCATTATTTTCATGTTTAGCTTAAACGGAAAGTTCCCGTTTTGGTATTTAATTCCCGCTGCATTCGGTTTACTCACCGTCTTTTCAGCGTTTGAAAAATGGTATTACACAACATACTGGGTTGAAAATAACGTATTACATGTGAAACAAGGTCTCTTTGTGAAAAAGGAGAGCTACTTAAATAAAGAACGTGTTCAAACGATTAATACAAGTTCTAACGTACTATATCAAATGCTCGGTTTGAAAAAAATTCAGATTGAAACAGCTGGCGGAGGCGATGAAGCAGAAGTTAGCTTAGCTGGAATTACGGTAGAAGAAGCGACAGAGCTTATCGCAATGTTAAATGAGTCGGCTTCAGAATTGAAAGTAGAAAAAACATTAGAAGAAGTAGAAGTAAAAGAAATTATTACAGAGGAAAAACAAGCGAGAGAATACAAATTAACGTGGAAAGAGATTTTAATAGCCTCTGTTACATCTGGTCAATTTGGATTATTATTCTCATTAATCTTTTTTGTGTATCACCAAGTAGATGAGTACATTCCGAAATGGATAGAGAATAGCGTAAAGTCGTATGTAATGGAACATGATATATATGGCTGGATTTTGATGATAGCTATTTTGCTCGTCCTTTCGTGGATTATATCGACAATTGGTTATGCGCTAAAACATGGAGATTTCACAGTGAATCGAAGAAATGACGAAGTCCGTATTTCGCAAGGATTACTGGAGAAAAAAGAACTCGTACTAAAATTGCACCGTATTCAAGGGATTACGATAAAAGAAGGTATTTTACGCCAACCGTTCGGTTATTGTGCTGTGCAAGTAGAAGTCATTCAAAGTAAGGGAACGGGTGACGAAAAAGAAAAAGTTACACTGCATCCTATCATTCGAAAAGATCGAGTGCAACAGTTACTCGCGCATTTACAATTACCATACGAACTGAATGCAAATATTACTTCGTTACCAAAAGCAGCATTGCGCCGCTATCTCATTGATAGTTTCATCTTTTTCGCTATGCTCGCAATCCCGCTTACTGGAATAGGCATATACTTTGAAAAGTATTACATCATGTGGGCATTACTACCGCTCGCAATCCTTATCTTTACACTTGGATACGCAACATTTAAAACAAATGGTTACAGTGTTAACGGAGAACAAATTACACTTGTCTATCGTAGCGTCGGAAAATATACAGGACTTATTAGAAGAAGACACGTCCAATCAATGGAGAAGACACAATCATATTTCCAGCGCCGTGCGGATTTATGTACGTATAAGTTTTCGAGTGCATCATCTAGTTACAAAATAGAGCATACGAGAGTAGAAGATGCGGAGAGAATGCAGGATTGGTATAAGAAGAAGTTAAATGAGAATTAAGTGGAACGGCTCGCCTTTCGCGGAAGACGGGCTATTTTTTTATGCGAAAATAATGAATAATATATGTAAAGAAACAAGCGAGGTGAATGAGAGTGAGCAAATTTTTAATACCGTATTCATTTTCTATATTAAGTTTCTTTATTTCAGCAACAGCACTTGATTTATATGATAGGATGGGAAACAATAGTGAGCTGGTTTCGCCGAACATAATTGGAAAGATAATTCAATCTACTGCGCAAATGGGAGTCCTTACATTGTATTTCGGAGTACCTATTATTTTAGGTGGCTGTCTACTTGGTGAGCTATTGTTTAGAGGTATCATTTTACGATTTAAACTCAGCTATATTATATCTTTATTATTATATCTACTTTTAGCTTTTAGTATTGTTTTCGTAACGGTAGGCATTCCAACTACATATGAAGATTCTAATACATTTTTCATGGGGATAACTATGATTTGTGCTGTTACATTCTTTGTGAGTCGGAATATATGGGAAAACAAGTTAATAATGGAGTGACAAAATGAAATACACCTGTCCATGTTGCGGATATAAAGTTTCACTTTATTGGATCAGTTAGAAAACCGACTAGTGAAGATGTGAAGGATGCTAGTTGGCAGCGAATTTGTTAAGTAGAATGTTATTACTCAATTTAATGGGAGTAATAACATTTTTTATTTAGTACTGAAAGAATTACTGCTGTCTTAAAGTAATAAGAAGGAATAAATCGGTAAATTTTATTAATGGATATATTTTCAATAAATACAAAAGTATAGATGTATAGTCAGCTTTGTGTATTTAATGTTATCATATTGAATGATATGGAAATTTTTAATAGAATAAGTAACTAAAAATTCAAAGGTAATGAAGCTTTTGTTGTATAAAGAAAATACTTAGTAGTAATCAACAATATTAAAAATAAGATTCGTATTTATATAAATTTAGTAGAAATGGGGTTTTAAAAAGGAATGAGTATAAGCATAACGCGGCAAAAGATTTTGGCGGCCGCTTCTCAAATTGTGCAATGTAAAGGGGTTGCTAAATTAACCTTAGAAGCAGTGGCAAAAGAGGCGGGTGTAAGTAAAGGTGGATTATTGTATCACTTTTCAAATAAAGAAGCTTTAATAGAAGGTATGATAGTCAGAGGGGTAGAGGATTATGAGGGAGCCATTTACAATAAAGTAGCGGAAGACGCAGAGAAGAAAGGGAGATGGGTTCGCTCTTTTGTAGAGGAAAGATTAAATAATGAGAGAAGAACAGAAGAGTTATCTAGTAGTATGATGGCAGCATTCATGTTAAAACCTGAATTACTTGAGCCATTACAACAATCATTTCAGCAACTGCAAAAGAATATAGAAAACGATGAGATAGATGCAGTTTGTGCAACAATTATTAGATTAGCAGCAGATGGATTATGGTATTCGGAATATTTAGGGGTTGGAAGACTAAGCCCTGAGTTAAGAGAAAAAGTGATTCAAGCTCTTATTAGGAATTCATATAAATAGAATATACGAACTATATAATGTAAAAATAATTCACCGTTGCTTCTTTAATGTAGTGGTGAATTATTTTTTTTATTAGAAAAATAGAACAATTTTATAGAGTATTGAATTATAACCGTCCAGACGGTATAGTAATATTTGGTTTAAGAGGAAAATGAAACAAAAAAAGAATAAAAGATATTTTTAGCACACTATTCGAAAGGATAGGCCGCAAAGCTTAGAGTCTACGGTAATACATATTGGTTACTAAGATCGTCTGGTTGCACATTTTTGATGCAACCGGACGGTCTTTTTTTGTTATATAAATATAAAAAATAGGAGGGAACTATGCAAATGAAAAGTACTAAAAGACATATTTCAATGGTTTCATTAGTTTTTCTAGTATTATTTTCAGTGCTGAATGTGTGGGCTCCAGTTATTCAAGCTGCTGTGATGAAAAGTCCAGTGGACGAAATTAATATTTCCCGTACTGATGGCACGACATCTGAACCGTATCAAGCCTCAGATGGTATGAAAGTAGAAGTGAAGTGGTCAGCTAAAGAAAAAATAAAAAGTGGAGATCAATTCACAATTGATATGCCAAAAGAGTTTCGAAAAGACCTTATGAATATGAGTTTTCCTTTAAAAGATACTGAAGGAAAAATAGTTGGTACATGTGAGATGAAAAAGGGTCTATTAACGTGTACTATGGGGGATTACGTAGAAGGAAAGAATAACATTAAAGGTTCTTTATTCGTAGAATTCTACTTTGGTCTAGAAGCATATGATGGTGTTAAAGAAATTCCATTAGAATTTAACGTTGATGGTCAAATCGTCAATAAAGAAGTAAATGTAAGTAATACGACAGAGAGACCGAAGCCACAGCCCAATACAGATAATCTATTGAAATGGGGTTCTTATAATCAAGAAGATCCTTCGATTGCTGATTGGCTTGTATATGTAAATGCAACTGGAACAGAAATGCAAGATCTTAAATTAACAGATACATTAGGACCTGGGCATGAGTTAATTACAGACAGCGTAGTATTAGAAGAGGCTGTATTTGAAGATGGTTATGCACCAACAAATATTAAGCCAGCAGATTTATCTAACATTAAAATTAATGCAACAAAGGCTGGATTTACAATTGAGTTTCCAGACAGTTCAAAAGGTTATATTTTAAGATATAAAACAAAGATTACTAATCCTTCTGCAAAGCCTCATAAAAATACTGTGAAATTAGAAGGTAAAAATATTAAAACTGAAGAAAAAGTAGGACAAGTATTCGTAAGTGGTGGAGGGGGAACCGGTTCAGGTGACGATAATCCACCTAGTATTGAAAAAAATATAGTTGATGAGAATGGCAAGCTTGTAGAGAATGAGCAGCTAACACAAATGGATCAAGTGATTCAATACCAAGTTGGTACACATATACCAAACGATCCTCCTAAATACACATCAATGGTAATTCGTGATGATTTAGAAGATGTTTTAGAAGTATTAGAGGCAAAAGTATATGATCAAAATGGCCAAGATATTACTTCTAAAGGGACGTTAAAGATAGATAAGCAAAGAAGTGAAGTAACATTTACGTTTGGTGAGAATTTTGACTATAAGTCATATGAAGACCAGATAATTAATCTTAGTATCAAGGCGAAAATTAAAAATAATGCAGACTTATCTTCTTACGTAGATAAGAAGATTCCTAATAAAGCGGAATTACATTTTGATGATAAAACATTAACATCAAAAGAAGTAACTATTACGCCGCCTGAAGCTCCAAAAGACGGTACAGTATCGATTCATAAAATAGATTCTGAGAATCTGAACAAAGGGTTAAAAGGTGCCGAATTTGAAGTTCGAAATAGTGCAAATGAAGTTGTTGCAAAACTGAAAACGGACGAAAAAGGTTTTTCAGTACCTCAACCTTTAGCTCCTGGGACGTATAAAGTATATGAAACAGTAGCACCAGAAGGATATCAAAAATTAAAAGAACCAGTAGAGGTTACACTTCAAGCTGGAGAAACAAAAACAATTGAAATTAAAAATACTATGCAAAAGGGTCAAATTGAAGTAAAGAAAATTGATTCGGAAAATGGTGAAAAACCATTAGCAAATGCAGAGTTTGATATAGTAAAAGACGGTGTAGTAGTCGAACATATTATTACAGATAAAGATGGTAAGGCAATCTCTAAACCGTTAGCACCAGGGAAATATATTTTAAAAGAAACGAAAGCGCCTGAAGGCTACCAATTAAAAGAAGCAGAGTTCGAAGTAAATGTAACAGGGGACGGCATATTCCCAATACAAGTGGAAAATGCAATGGTTGACAAAGGTAATATAGAAATTACAAAAGTGGACAAAGAGAACGGGGCAGTATTAGCGGGTGTCGAATTTGAAGTCCAAGATGAGAAAGATGGAGTAGTAAGAAAAGTAGTAACAGATAAAGATGGAAAAGCAAACGTTTCAGATCTATCAGTAGGAAAGTACAAATTAGTAGAGACGAAAAGCTTACCAGGTTATAAAAAGCTAACAGAACCAGTACCATTTGAAATAAAAAAAGGTATGACAAAATCTTTAGCAATAAAAGTAGAAAATGAGCAGTTAGACAAAGGCTCAGTAGAAATTATAAAAATAGATAAAGATAGCCAAAAAGTACTAGAAGGCGTAGTCTTCGAAGTGCAAGATGAGCAAGGCAAAGTAGTAACAGAAGTAAAAACAGATAAAGATGGTAAAGCAAAAATCTCTGATTTATCAGTAGGGAAGTACAAATTAGTAGAGACGAAAAGTTTACCAGGCTACAAAAAGCTAACAGATTCAGTATCATTCGAAATTACAAAAGGTATGACAACAGTCCTATCGTTGAAAGTAGAAAATGAACAGTTAGATAAAGGTTCAGTAGAAATTACAAAAATAGATAAAGACAGCAAAAAAGCATTAAAAGGCGTAGTCTTTGACGTGCAAGATGAAGCTGGAACAGTAGTAAAGGAAGTAAAAACAGATAAAGATGGTAAAGCAAAAATCTCAGATCTATCAGTAGGAAAGTACAAATTAGTAGAGAAAGAAAGTTTACCAGGCTATAAGAAATTAACAGAGCCAGTATCGTTTGAAATTACAAAAGGTATGACCGAGATCTTATCATTAAAAATAGAAAATGAAATGGTAGATACGGGAAATATAGAGATAACAAAGATAGATAAAGATAATAAAGCACCGTTAGCGGGAGTAACATTCATCGTACAAGATGAAAAGGGTAAGGAAGTTACGAAAGTAACGACAGATAAAGAAGGAAAAGCAAATGTTTCAGATTTACCTGTAGGAAAGTATGAATTAGTAGAGGTAGAAAGTTTACCTGGTTATAAAAAGTTAGAAAAACCAGTATCATTTGAAATTAAAAAAGGCATGACCGAGGTCCTATCATTGAAAGTAGAAAATGAAATGGTGGATACAGGGAATATAGAGATAACAAAAATAGATAAAGATAGTAAAGCTCCATTAGAAAATGTTGTATTTGAAGTACGTGATTCAAAAGGAAAAGTAGTTGCGAAAGTAAAAACGGATAAAGAAGGAAAAGCAAACGTTTCAGATTTATCTATTGGAAAGTATGAGTTGGTAGAAGTAGAAACACCGGCAGGATACAAACCACTAGAAAAGCCAATTTCATTCGAAATTGAAAAGGGTAGAGTAACAGCATTACAATTGACTGTAGAAAATGAATTAGTGGATACAGGAAATGTAGAAATTACAAAAGTAGATAAAGAAAATAAAGATGCTTTAGCTGATGCAGTCTTTGAAATTCAAGATGAAGCAGGACAAGTAGTCGCTAAAATAACGACAGATAAAAAAGGACAAGCACAAGTTACTAATTTATCAGTCGGCACATACAAGGTAGTAGAAGTAAAAGCACCAAAAGGATATAAACAATTAGTAGATCCGATTACTTTCCAAATTGAAAAAGGTATGACAAAATCTCTTGCTTTAACAGTAGAAAACGAAATGTTAGACAAGGGAAATGTGGAAGTAACAAAAGTAGATAAAAATAGTCAAAAAGTATTAGAAGGCGTAGTCTTCGAAGTTCAAGATGAGCAAGGCAAAGTAGTAACAGAAGTAACGACAGATAAAGATGGAAAAGCAAACGTTTCAGATCTATCAGTAGGAAAATACAAATTAGTAGAGACGAAGAGTTTACCAGGTTACAAAAAATTAACGGAACCAGTATCATTCGAAATCAAAAAAGGTATGACGAAAGTTTTATCATTGAAAGTAGAGAACGAACTGTTAGATAAAGGTTCAGTAGAAATTACAAAAGTAGACAAAGAAAGTGGCGCAGTATTAGCGGGCGTAACATTCGAAGTGCAAGATGAAAAAGGCAAAGTAGTAACAAAAGTAACGACAGATAAAGAAGGAAAAGCAACAATTTCAGATTTACCAGTAGGAAAATATAAGCTAGTAGAGGTAGAAAGCTTACCAGGATATAAAAAACTAGCGAAACCAGTATCATTCGAAATCAAAAAAGGTATGACAGAAGTTTTATCACTAAAAGTAGAGAATGAGCTAGTAGATAAAGGTTCAGTAGAAATTACAAAAGTAGATAAAGATGGTCAAAAAGCATTAGAAGGCGTAGTCTTTGAAATCCAAGATGAAGCGGGAAAAGTAGTAACAGAAGTAAAAACAGATAAAAATGGTAAAGCAAAAATCTCAGACTTATCTGTAGGAAAGTACAAATTAGTAGAGAAAGAAAGCTTACCAGGCTACAAACAATTAACAGAACCAGTATCATTCGAAATCAAAAAAGGTATGACAGAAGTCTTATCATTAAAAGTAGAGAATGAACTAGTAGATAAAGGTTCAGTAGAAATTACAAAAGTAGATAAAGATAGTCAAAAAGTATTAGAAGGCGTAGTCTTCGAAGTACAAGACGACAAAGGCAAAGTAGTAGCAGAAGTAACGACAGATAAAGAAGGAAAAGCAAACGTTTCAGATCTATCTGTAGGAAAATATAAATTAGTAGAGACGAAGAGCTTACCAGGTTACAAAAAGTTAACGGAACCAGTATCATTCGAAATTACAAAAGGTATGACGAAAGTTTTATCATTGAAAGTAGAGAACGAACTGTTAGATAAAGGTTCAGTAGAGATTACAAAAGTGGACAAAGAAAGTGGCGCAGTATTAGCGGGCGTAACATTCGAAGTGCAAGATGAAAAAGATAAAGTAGTAACAAAAATAACGACAGATAAAGAAGGAAAAGCAACAATTTCAGATTTATCAGTAGGAAAATATAAGCTAGTAGAGGTAGAAAGCTTACCAGGATATAAAAAACTAGCAAAACCAGTATCGTTTGAAATTAAAAAAGGCATGACAGAAGTTTTATCACTAAAAGTAGAGAACGAATTAGTAGATAAAGGCTCAGTAGAAATTACAAAAGTGGACAAAGAAAGTGGCGCGTTATTAAAAGGCGTAACATTCGAAGTGCAAGATGAGCAAGGCAAAGTAGTAACAAAAGTAACAACAGATAAAGAAGGAAAAGCGAAAATTTCAGATCTATCTGTAGGAAATTACAAACTAGTAGAAGTAGAAAGCTTACCAGGCTACAAAAAGCTAGCAGAGCCAGTATCATTCGAAATTAAAAAGGGTATGACAGAAGTCTTATCATTAAAAGTAGAGAATGAACAGTTAGACAAAGGTTCAGTAGAAATCACAAAAGTAGATAAAGATAGTCAAAAAGTATTAGAAGGCGTAGTCTTCGAAGTACAAGACGACAAAGGAAAAGTAGTAACAGAAGTAAAAACAGATAAAAATGGTAAAGCAAAAATCTCAGATCTATCAGTAGGAAAGTACAAATTAGTAGAGAAAGAAAGTTTACCAGGTTACAAACAATTAACAGAACCAGTATCGTTTGAAATTACAAAAGGTATGACAGAAGTTCTATCATTAAAAATAGAAAATGAAATGGTAGATACGGGAAATGTAGAAATTACAAAAATAGATAAAGATAATAAGGCACCGTTAGCAGGTGTAGTCTTTGAAGTACAAGACGACAAAGGCAAGGTAGTAACGAAAGTAACGACAGATAAAGCTGGAAAAGCAACAGTTTCAGATTTATCAGTAGGAAAGTACAAGCTAGTAGAAGTAGAGAGTTTACCAGGCTACAAAAAAATAGAAAAGCCTGTACCATTTGAAATTACAAAAGGTATGACAAAATCTTTAGCGTTCACTGTAGAAAATGAAATGGTAGATACGGGGAATGTAGAAATCACAAAAATAGATAAAGACAGTAAAGCACCATTAGAAAATGTTGTATTTGAAGTACGTGACTCAAAAGGCAAAGTAGTTGCGAAAGTAACGACGGATAAAGAAGGAAAAGCAAACGTTTCAGATCTATCAGTAGGAAAATACAAATTAGTAGAGACGAAGAGCTTACCAGGTTACAAAAAGTTAACGGAACCAGTATCATTCGAAATTACAAAAGGTATGACAAAAGTCTTATCATTGAAAGTAGAGAACGAACAGTTAGACAAAGGTTCAGTGGAGATTACAAAAATGGCCGCTGAAAGCAAGGAAGTCTTATCAGGAGCTGTGTTTGAAGTTCATGATGAAAAGGGAAAAGTAGTAGTGAAAGTAACAACAGATAAAGATGGAAAGGCAAAAATCACAGATCTATCTGTAGGTAACTACACACTAGTAGAAGTAGAAGCACCAAAAGGATATGAAAAATTAACTAATCCAATTCCATTTGAAATTACAAATGGAATGATAAATGCAGTTCAATTAGAAGTATTAAACAAATTGAATCATTTAGCACCACCAGGTCCAGAAACACCAGATCCAGAAAAGCCTGGAACACCGAATCCAGAAAAACCTGGAACACCAGATCCAGAAAAACCTGGAACACCGGATCCGGAGAAGCCTGGAACACCGAATCCAGAAAAACCTGGAACACCAGATCCAGAAAAACCTGGAACACCGAATCCAGAAAAACCTGGAACACCAGATCCAGAAAAGCCAGGGACACCGAATCCAGAGAAACCTGAAAAAGAATTACCGAAGACAGGGCAGAAAATGCCTGTGGAACCATATATGGGAGCACTTCTTGTAATGATGAGTTTTGGGTTACTCGTATTAGGTAGAAAACAGCAGAGATAATAAAGGTGAAAAGGTATCCTCAAAGTATTTGAGGATACCTTTTTTAGCATAAAAAAAAGCATCTAGCAAAAGTACTAGATGCAAATAAAAACACAAGGGAAGACAAAATTCTTCCCTTTTCCCGTATGTAATTATATCAAAAAATTTATAAAAAACTAGCTATATTTAAAATATAATTTTTAAAAAAGTTATATACATAAATAATTGCAATACGCGCAGTTTTATCTTTCTGAAAAATCCATTTCTTTAATTTCGAATATTAAGACTAATGTTGATAAATCTTCAGATAATTAGAAAAAATAACCAAAAGGATATATAATATTGCTTAATAAATAATTTTAATGAATTACATATATTTCATTTGGTGTATTAATTGAATATCATAATTTAAAATTTTATTAAGCAAGAATCTCGGTTACTTATTGCATTTCTAACATAGGGTGAGATAGAAAAATACAATAGTGTGGAGGTTTTTATAATGACATTTGTTCTTAGTAAAATGAATGGGTTTAGCATAGAAGAAAAGGTACATGAATTTGAATCTAAAGGATTCCTTGAAATCTCAAATGAAATCTTTTTACAAGAGGAAGAGAATCATCGTTTATTAACACAAGCACAGTTAGATTATTATAATTTGGAAGATGATGCGTACGGTGAATGCCGTGCTAGATCTTATTCAAGGTATATAAAGTATGTTGATTCACCAGATTATATTTTAGATAATAGTAATGATTACTTCCAATCTAAAGAATATAACTATGACGATGGCGGGAAAGTTAGACAGTTCAATGGCATAAATGATAGCTTTTTATGCAATCCTTTAATTCAGAATATCGTGCGTTTCGATACTGAATTTGCATTTAAAACAAATATAATAGATACAAGTAAAGACTTAATTATAGGTTTACATCAAGTAAGATATAAAGCTACTAAAGAAAGACCATCTTTTAGTTCACCTATTTGGTTACATAAAGATGATGAACCAGTAGTATTTTTACACCTTATGAATTTAAGTAATACAGCTATTGGTGGAGATAATTTAATAGCTAATTCTCCTCGGGAAATTAATCAGTTTATAAGTTTGAAGGAGCCTTTAGAAACTTTAGTATTTGGACAAAAGGTCTTCCATGCCGTAACGCCACTTGGAACAGAATGTAGTACGGAGGCTTTTCGTGATATTTTATTAGTAACATTTTCTTATAAGGAGACAAAATGAGAGAGAATAAAATAATTATGATTTCTGGAGCCAATAGCGGTATAGGTCATGCTTGTATAAAATACTTTTTAGAAAAATCATTTCATGTAATAGCGCTTGATATTCATAATAATAATTTAATAGATTATATGAAAACAGATATGCCTTTGAAAGTAGTGCAAATTGATTTAAGTAATAGCGAAGCGATTCATAATCTTTTTACTCAATTAGATTTAGAAAAGCTTTCTCCTGATATATTAATAAATGCAGCTGGTATTCGAGAGATAACACCTGTTTTACATTTATCCGATGATATGTTTAAAAAAGTAATTGATGTAAATTTAGTAGCCCCATTTATCCTTTCTAGGGAAGTAGCTAAGCGATGGTGTGAATCGAAAATAAAAGGTTGTATTGTGAATATAGCATCGGTTTCTGGATTAATGGCTGAACCAGAGCGAGCTGCTTATGTTGCATCAAAGCATGCTTTAATCGGATTGACTAAACAGATGGCTATGGAATTTGGTAAGCAAAATATAAGGGTAAATAGTATTTCTCCCGGTGTTATTAGAACTGAACTTACAGAAGAATACTTTAGTAATAAAGCCTTGATGTCTATGATAAAAAGTAATCAATCTTTAGATACTTGGGGGTTGCCGCAGGATATTGTTTCATGTATTGATTACTTGATTTCTGATCAGGCCCGCTTTATTACTGGTTCTAATTTTGTAATTGATGGTGGTTGGACTGCTGGAAAAAATTTATAATTGAGTGTTTTTGAGGAAAAGCACCTGTCCTTTTTTTAGGCTGGTGTTTTTCTCACTATAAACCGAGTTTTTATTGGAGGGGGATTAATTTGCTTCAAAAGAGTTTTAAGCAAGAGAAAACGGTACCGGCCTTAAAGATGATAGCATCAATGGTTATCTTTGGATCAGTTGGCTTTTTTTCGGTTCAAACAAACTTACCTTCGTTTGAATTAGTGTTTGTAAGGTGTATTTTTGCGACAATATTTTTAAGTGTATGCTGGTTGCTTACAGGGCAATATAAACAAGATAAATGGGAACGAAAAGAAGTTATTCAAGTTTTAATATGTGGCTTTTTCTTAGTATTTAATTGGGTTTTCTTATTTAAAGCCTTTGAAAATATGTCAGTTACAATTGCTATCTCAGTTTATCATCTTGCACCAGTAATTGTACTGTTAATTGGAAGTATCGTCTTTAAAGAAAAATTAACATTCATATCTATCATTTCAATAATTGTGTGTTTTGCAGGAGCTTTATTAATTGCTGGTATCGATGGAAGCTTCTCTTTCGGTTCATTAATGTCTTCAGGTATGATATGGGGATTTCTTGCAGCTCTCTTTTATGCATTTACAACTTTATTTGGTAAAGGGATTAACAAAATGAGTGCGTATGCAATGACATTTTTACAAACATTCTTGGGGATATTTCTTTTAATACCATTTATAGATTTAGATGCTTTTAGTGGCCTCACTCAAAGTAATTGGACATATATTATAGCTACTGGTTTTATTCACACAGGGATAGTATATTATCTGTTTTTTGATAGTTTACGCTATTTATCTACAAAAACAATCTCAATATTAGTTTTTTTAGATCCGGCAGTGGCAATATTATTAGATACTGTACTTACTGGATTCCGTCCAACTTTAATGCAAATAACAGGAATTCTTTTTATTTTTATTGGCATGACTTTAACATTAAAAAAATCTAAAGATAAAAAACTGAGCCAAAAAGAAAAGCGAATTGAAAGCGATGCTAGTATATCTCAACAATAATGAAATATATTGTGTATAAAACGATAAACCTTACATGAATCATGTAAGGTTTATTTTAGTTCAATATAATTCATATTTATAATACATAATTTTCAAAACTGAGGTGTGTGTTTCTTTAATATGCTTTTGATTCAACTATTTTTATTTGACTATAAATTTACAAAAATGTATATTAAATCTTATTTTTTGATAATATATAAGTAATAAATTCATAGAATTGGAGTGATGAGATGCAGCCGTTAGAAAGGGAGATTCATTCTAATATGCTGAAAGTGTGGCGAATTCACGCTTTAATTGGGACGGCAGTTATACTAACAGTCGTAATTGCGTATTTCTTTTTTATGATTAACTTTAACTGGTGGGGCTGGTTGTTTGGACTATTAGTAACAGGAGCTATTACATTTATTCCACTTGATTATTTTGTGTTTCCAAATTTACGTCAGCGCTATTATAGTTACAGATTAAATGAAGAAGAGATTGAGATTCAAAAGGGAATGTTCGTTGTAAAACGCGTACTTATTCCGATGATCCGTGTGCAGCACGTAACGATTGAGCAAGGGCCGATCATGAGAAAGTATAATTTAGCAGAATTACATATTTCAACAGCCGCAACTTCTCATAGTATTCCAGGTTTAACGAAAGAAGAAGCAGAACAGCTGAAAAGACAAATTGGAGAACTTGCGAAAGTGAGTGATAAGGATGTATAAGAGGCAACATCCGATTACGATATTGTTAGGTATTAGGATTGCGAGTTTGTTGCCACTTATTATTCTTGTTTTATTTAAACCTGATGAACAAGTGGAACCTTGGTATTTATTTTATCTTTTTCTTCTGGTTGTTTTATTCATCATGGCTATTTTTTCAGCAATTAAATGGTATTTTAAAGTGTACTGGATTGAGAATAATATTTTACATATAAAGCACGGTGTTTTTGTAAAGAAGGAAAGCTGTTTAAATAAAGAACGTGTGCAAAATATTAGTACGTCTTCTAACATCATTTATCAAATGCTCGGACTTATGAAGTTAAATATAGAAGTAGCCGGTGGTGGTAATGAACCAGAAGTGATGTTGGCTGGTATTAAAGAAGACGAGGCAAAACATTTAATTTCTTTATTACATAAGAAAGAAACTACTGTAAAAGAAGAAATAGAAGAGGAAGAAAGCAAGACGGTTTATCAGTTAACAGCGAAAGAGGTTTTAGCCGCAGCGATTACATCTGGTCGGTTCGGACTAGTGTTCTCTGGACTAGTACTTCTTTACACAAAGTTTGATTTTGTTCTTCCTGAAGGATTCACAAGTAAAGTAGAAGCGTATGTGATGGGAAACGGTGTTTATAAACTAATTGTAATTGCATTAATTTTAATGGGAATTTCGTGGATTATTTCCACGGCTGGATATGTGTTGAAATATGCAAACTTTAAAATTGAGCGAAAAGGGGAAGAGATTCGTATCGTTCAAGGATTATTTGAAAAGAAAGAGTTTGTCTTAAAATTGCACCGCATTCAAGCGATTACTGTAAAAGAAGGTATGCTTCGCCAGCCGTTTGGCTATTGTGCTGTTGAAGTGGAAGCAATTCAAAGTATTGGAGCAGCAAGTAACGAAGTAATGTTGCATCCATTTATGAAGAAAAAAGATGTACAGCACCTGATCACATATTTAGAGTTACCATATGAAATCGAAGCGGAGATCGTTCACTTACCAAAAACAGCGTTGCGTCGTTATTTCATTATGGGCTGGTTAATAAGTATCATACTCACAGTTCTAATTGCCAGCGTGAGTATATATTTTAAACAATATATTGCGTTGTTTTTTATTTTACCGTTATTTATCGTGTTTTCGTTATTTGCGTATGCTAGATATAAAAGTGGCGGTTATGAATTAAGAGAAAATCAACTAACGGTTGTATATCGTAATTTTTCGAAATATACAGGAATAATGCGAAGAAGACATGTTCAAGCAGTAGGTTATAATCAATCGTATTTTCAAAGAAAAGATGAATTATGTACAACTCTTGTA
Source organism: Bacillus sp. EB V-12 (assembly GCF_056158125.1). Classification (NCBI taxonomy): domain Bacteria; kingdom Bacillati; phylum Bacillota; class Bacilli; order Caryophanales; family Bacillaceae; genus Bacillus; species Bacillus sp. EB V-12. The sequence goes on from NZ_JBUXJL010000002.1 coordinate 332,015, forward strand.
GCGGTAGCTGGGCGGGGTTATGAAGTAAAGCATATGAGAAAAAAAGATTCACTTCGTATATATAATTGGTACAAAGAAAAAGGAAACACCGGTGTGTAATGGTGTTTCCTTTTTGTCATTAAATTGATATCTTTAGTCGAATCGTTGATATATTTCAAGATGTGATAGATATATTCGGAAAATCGTTGATATATTCAAAGATATGATAGATATATTCGGAAAATCGTTAATATAATTTCACGTACTGTTAGTGTTGTATTATGTTTTAATTAAACTAACACATCAAAAGTAGTCACAAAAGATGGACGAGAGAAAATACTCTTTTGCTGTTCCGCATGTGGATGCGCTTGAGCTTGTCCTTCTGCTTGCGTGGGACGTTTTTTATGAGCGTTTTCGAATGAACGTGATTCTGTCCAGTCTTTAAAGTTTTGCTCTGTTTCCCACATCGTTAAGATGACGTATGTATCGTTACTTAATGGGCGTAGAACACGGATCGCTTGGAATCCTGGTTCGTTTTCAATAAGGCCTGCGCGGTTTTTAAAACGGTTTTCAAATACAGGGCGACCTTCGTCTGTGACAGAAATGTTGTTACAAACGATATAGCCAGGTTGTCCTTTAAATTCACCGACAGCATCTAGTACATCATATTGAAGTGAACCTTCTACAGATTCTTCTGTATTTTCTTTATAAAACATATTTTTTTCATCATTTTTTGCAGTGAAATGTGCTTGTTCTAGAGGTGTTTCGTATGAAATAATAGCCTTCATTTTAATGCCCCCCTTAATAGTTTGTTTCTATTATATCAACTCTCTTAAAAAACTTCGAAGATTATATACATAAAGATACTTCTTTTTCAAATAATAAATGTACCATCATTTGGAAAGAAGGACGATGTATGAAGAAAGTAAAGTGGACTTTATTAGGCGGCGTCGCAACGTTCGTAGTAGCGATTGTAATCTATAAACTTATCGTGTTAGCTGGTGGCTATATGATGGATGAAAAGCAGCTCGTTTTCCACTCTTCATCACGTATCGTTGACCAGAAAGGGAAAGAAATTACGAAATTATACGTAGAAAATAGAGAGCTCGTACCAATCGAGCAAATTCCGAAGTATGTGCAGCAGGCGTTTGTTGCGGTGGAAGATTCTCGTTTTTATGAGCATCAAGGGATTGATTATCCGTCTATATTCCGTGCTCTTTATAAAGATACGTTAGCTAGAGAGAAGGTAGAGGGCGGTAGTACCATTACGCAGCAACTCGCTAAAAACGTCTTTTTAACTCGTGAAAAAACATTTACGCGCAAATTGAAGGAAGTCGCAATTTCTCTTCAATTAGAGCAAAAATATACGAAGCAACAAATTCTTGAAATGTATATGAATCATATTTATTTTGGTCATGGGGCTTACGGTATTCAAGCGGCAGCAAAGTTGTATTTTAATAAAAATGTTGAGGATTTAACAGTAGAGGAAGGGGCAATGCTTGCAGGCCTTCCGAAGTCACCAAACGGATATTCACCGTACTATTCTGCAGAGAAGAGTAAGGAACGCCGTGATCTAGTGTTGTCACTTATGCATAAACAAGGCTATTTGACTGCAGAAGAAAGCGTTCGTTATCAAGGGAAGACAATTGCTCTATATAAAAATTTAGATGAGAATGAGCTTGCATATATGCCGTATATTGATATGGTCATAGATGAAGCCGCTCGTTTATACGGGTTGTCTCATCAAGAAGTACTTCGCGGAGGATATACGTTTGTCGTACCTATGGATGAAAAGATTCAAAAGGTAGCATATAACCAGTTTCAAGATGCAAGGAATTTCCCTGGGAAAGAAGAGGGGGCGCAAGGTGCTTTCTTATTAATGGATAATCGTACGGGAGGGATTAAAGCGGCGATTGGGGGAAGAAAGTACGTCCCGAGAGGATTTAATCGTGTTTTTGCCAAAAGGCAGCCTGGATCTGTTTTAAAACCACTTATCGTTTATGCACCAGCACTAGAAACGAAAAAGTATAATCCGTATTCTTTATTAATGAATGAAAGAAATTCTTTTGAAGGGTATGAACCTCGAAATTATAATCATGAGTATTCAAAAGAAATGACGATGTATGATGCGATTTTAGAGTCGGCAAATGTACCGGCAGTTTCTTTATTAAATGAGTTAGGGGTAGAAGAAGGAAAGCAATATTTAGAAAAAGGAAATGTTCATATTGCAGATGCTGGTTTAAGTACAGCGCTTGGCGGATTGAAAAATGGCGTTTCAACATTTGATCTTGTAAAAATGTATCGTTCATTTTTAGCAAATGGAAATATTATCGAGCCGCACGTTATTGATAAAGTATTAAATAGACACGGTGCAGTCATTGGGGAATCTCCAAAAGTAGAGACAAAAATCTTCTCGAAGCAGACAGCATGGTATATGACGAAAATGTTAGAAGGAGTTGTGAAGGAAGGAACAGCAAGAGTTGGTGTATATAACGGTGCGTTAGCTGGAAAAACGGGTACAACTTCATTGCCAAATGACGATAAGGGAGCAAGAGATATGTGGTTCGTTGGTTATACACCGAACTTAGTAGGCGCTGTTTGGATTGGTTATGACCGTACGGATAAGGAGCATCAGTTGCAAGGAGAAAGTGCATCTGCGACAAAATTGTTTAAGAAAATTTTAACGAAGGCTAATGTAGAACATAAAGAGAAGTTTATGAAGCCTGAAGGTGTGGAAACAATCGGCGCTCCGATTCGGCTGCGCAAAATTGAAGATGTAAAAATGAAATTATCATTTAGCCCTTTCGGTTTATTTAAAGCAAAATTAAGCTGGACACCACTTCCAGATAACAGAATTATGTACCGAATCTATAGAGTGGAGAATGGAATTCATACGCATGTTAGCACTGTAAATGGTGCTGGGGAATATGAGGAAAAGTTCATTAACATATTTTCAAAACCGAGCTTTTACGTTGTACCATATAATACACAAACGAATCGTGAAGGAGAAAAGTCAAAAGTAGCTAAACCATAGTTTTTCTCTGTGTTATAATAAGAATGTTGTGAAAATAGTAAGCGTTTTTACGAATGTTTGTGTCAATTTAATGAACAACGTACATAATATTATGCATTTTGTTTTTACAAGCTGTATAGTAAAAAAAGATAAATATCGAACGTATTCGAAGCATTGGTAAGGAAGGGAGCAAGGGTCTTGGTAAGAACTATAAATGAGACATTTTTAAAAGCATGTAGGGGGGAACGTACTGATTATGTACCAGCATGGTATATGCGTCAGGCAGGTCGTTCGCAGCCGGAATATAGAAAGATAAAAGAAAAGTATTCTTTATTTGAAATTACACACAATCCAGAGTTGTGTGCTTACGTGACAAAGTTGCCGGTTGATCAATATAACGTAGACGCAGCAATTCTTTATAAAGATATTATGTCACCACTACCTGCAATTGGTGTGGATGTAGAAATTAAATCAGGTATTGGCCCAGTTATCGATAACCCAATCCGTTCTTTACAAGATGTAGAAAAACTAGGGGAAATCAATCCAGAAGATGACGTACCGTACATACTAGATACAATTCGTTTATTAACGACAGAAATGTTAGACGTACCGTTAATCGGTTTTTCAGGAGCTCCATTTACATTAGCGAGCTATATGATTGAAGGCGGTCCATCTCGTAACTACCATAATACGAAAGCGTTCATGTATGCAGAGCCAAAAGCTTGGTTTGCTTTAATGGATAAACTAGCAGATATGGTTATTACATATTTAAAAGCGCAAATTAACGCAGGAGCAAAAGTAGTTCAAATTTTCGATTCTTGGGTTGGAACAGTAAATGTAGCGGATTATCGCGTATTTATTAAACCAGCAATGGAGCGTATTTTTGCAGAAGTTCGTAAGATGGGTGTTCCAATGATTATGCACGGCGTAGGAGCTGCACACTTAGTGAATGAGTGGCACGACTTACCGCTTGATGTAGTCGGCTTAGATTGGCGCTTACCGATTGAAGAAGCACGTGCACGGGGCGTTCATAAGGCGGTACAAGGTAATATGGACCCTTCATTCTTACTTGCACCATGGTCTGTTATTGAAGAACATGTAAAAGGTATTTTAGATCAAGGGATGAAACAGCCGGGTTATATCTTTAATCTAGGTCACGGTGTATTCCCAGAAGTAAATCCAGATACATTAAAACGTTTAACTACATTTATTCATGAATACTCTAAAGGGCAGTTAGCGAAGTAAAGGAGCATTGCTGTATGAAAAAGAAAATTGGTTTGCTTGTAATGGCATACGGAACGCCATATAAAGAAGAAGATATTGAACGTTACTATACACATATTCGCAGAGGAAGAAAGCCAAGTCCTGAAATGCTGGAAGATTTAACAGAGCGTTACCGTGCAATTGGTGGTATTTCTCCTTTAGCTACTATTACATTAGAGCAAGCTAAGAAGTTAGAGAAGCGTTTAAATGAAGTACAAGATGAAGTAGAGTACCATATGTATCTTGGCTTAAAACATATTGAACCGTTTATTGAAGATGCGGTGAAAGATATGCATAACGACGGAATACAAGATGCAATCGCACTTGTTCTTGCACCTCATTATTCTACGTTTAGCGTGAAATCGTACGTTGGACGAGCACAAGAAGAAGCTGAGAAACTTGGAAACTTAACAATTCACGGCATTGATAGCTGGTATAAAGAGCCGAAATTCATCCAGTACTGGGTTGATGCAGTGAAAGGTATATATAACGGTATGTCAGATGCAGAGCGTGAAAAAGCAGTATTAATCGTATCTGCACATAGCTTACCAGAGAAAATTATTGCAATGGGCGATCCATATCCAGATCAATTAAATGAAACAGCGGATTATATCGCGCGCGGAGCTGAAGTAGCAAACTATGCAGTAGGCTGGCAAAGTGCAGGAAACACACCAGATCCTTGGATTGGTCCAGATGTACAAGATTTAACGAGAGAACTAAATGAAAAGCACGGTTATACTTCATTCGTATATGCACCAGTTGGATTTGTTGCGGAACATTTAGAAGTTTTATATGACAACGACTTTGAGTGTAAAGTTGTAACGGATGAAATTGGTGCAAAATATTATCGTCCAGAAATGCCAAATGCATCGGAGGCATTTATTGATTGTTTAACAGATGTTGTATTAAAGAAAAAAGAATCTGTACTGTAAGAAGAAAGGAGGAGCCTGCTTGAGGAAAAAAGTTGTGATCGTCGGCGGAGGCATCACTGGATTAACAGCAATGTATAACTTACAAAAAAATATTCATGAAAAAAACTTGCCGATTGATACATTACTTATAGAAGCATCGGGTAAACTTGGCGGAAAAATTCAAACCGTTCGAAAAGATGGATTTACAATTGAGCGCGGACCAGATTCTTTCTTAGCACGAAAAGAAAGTGCAGCTAGATTAGTGAAAGAATTAGGTCTTGGCGATGAACTTGTAAATAATCAAGCCGGTCAATCATTTATCCTTGTAAACAATCGGTTACATAAAATGCCGAATGGATCAATGATGGGAATTCCAACGCAAATTACGCCGTTTCTATTTTCCGGGCTGTTCTCCCCAATTGGTAAACTAAGAGCTGGCTTTGATCTATTAATGCCGAGGTCAAAGCCAGTATCTGACCAATCACTCGGACAATTTTTCAGACATCGTCTTGGAAACGAAGTGGTTGAAAACTTAATAGAACCGTTACTATCGGGTATTTATGCAGGGGATATTGATGAAATGAGCTTAATGTCAACATTCCCGCAAATGTATCAAATTGAGCAGAAACATCGCAGTATTTCACTCGGTATGCGTACGCTCGCTCCGAAAGAAGAGAAAGCTGAACCGAAAAAGGGAATGTTCCAAACAGTGAAAACAGGTTTAGAATCTATCGTAAAATCTCTCGAAGCAAAGATGCATGAAGGTACGATAATAAAGGGAACTCGCATTGAAAAAGTTGCAAAACAGGGTGATGGTTATACGATTACTCTTAGTAACGGAAAAGAAATAGAAGCGGACGCCATCGTAGTGGCAACTTCGCATAAAGTATTGCCGTCCATGTTTGCTCAGTACAAGCAGTTTCGTTTCTTCCGTAATATTCCATCCACATCCGTTGCGAATGTGGCACTTGCTTTCCAAAAATCTGCAATCCAGCGCGATATTAATGGTACAGGATTTGTCGTATCACGAAATAGCGATTACACGATTACAGCATGTACGTGGACGCATAAAAAATGGCCACATACAACGCCAGAAGGAAAAACACTCCTTCGCTGTTACGTTGGACGTGCTGGTGATGAAGCGGTTGTAGAACAAACTGAAGAAGAACTCGTTCAGCTCGTACTAGAAGATTTAAGGAAGACGATGGATATTACAGAGGATCCAGAGTTTACAATCGTAAGTCGCTGGAAAGAAGCGATGCCTCAATATACAGTAGGCCATAACGAGCGAATGAAAAAGCTCACAACATTTATGGAGAAAGAGTTGCCAGGTATATACTTGGCAGGTAGCTCCTATGCTGGTGCTGGACTTCCAGACTGTATGAATCAAGGTGAGGAAGCTGCAAAGCGTGTATTATCTCATTTGGAGAAAGTAATAGATGCTGAATTAATCGCACAATAAATTATAAGAAACGCCTTCAATCATATTGAAGGCGTTTCGTTTATTATATAAAATACTTATTCGCCAATAAACATATATAAGTTATTTGGCTTTATAACAGCATCTCCTGCATAAATAACCCAATCTGTTAAGTTATCAAAATCTAAATGATAACTATTTCCTTCACTCATATCTTCTATAAAATATGGTTCATTGATGAGTATTCCTTGAATCAGGTCTTCTGTAATATGTTGCATTTCAAACCACATATGTTCGCTTTTACCCTCTTCATAGGAAACACCAAACTTAGCGAGAAAACGAAACTCTTCATTGGATTTTTCAATTTGAAAAATGTTGCTGAAATACCCGAAAGTATTTTTCACATTATAAGCCATACGATCGGTTTCACTATTTGTTTTATAGAACATGAGCCCTGTAGCTTCCTCGTGTTCTTTGAAAAAACTTTCAATATATTCTTCTGAAGTATTAAATTTGAATAAGAGAACGGATGGAGATTGATGGTATTCATCTCGGGCATCCATTCCGCCTAAGAATGTATTTTGTGCATCTATTGGTTGTAATTTCACTTCTTCATCCTCGATTGAAGATAATTGGTCCATACTCGTTTTATGCCCTATATAAGATAATCCTTTTTCCCACGGAACAGCGACTGTATGTATAGAACCTTGCTGACTATGCGCGATAACCATAGGCTCATTCATAGGGACTTGTCCATTCTCAACGGCATTATTAGCAAATGTTTGAAAGAGATCGCCAATGCCGTAGTAGGAAGAAATGCGATTTGGAATAATTAACTCTATTTCAGTTACGCCCGCTCTTAAAAGGCCGTGTGTATGAAACCAATATTGCGTAGGCTCGCCTTCTTTATCGTCTTCATAAACGGAATGAATAACGTATAAGTCAGGAATGTCAGGTAATAATTCATTTTCAACGTGATATTCAATATAGTTTCTAGATATCACTTTCATTGCTGCACTTGAATCGATTACAAATAACAAATCTGGGGCGAGGTTCCATAAAAATTGTATTTGCTGGAAAAAGCAGTCGAGTACATCGCCTACAAATAGCGTACGAGTGAAAATTTCAGTACCGAAAGCCGCATCTTCAAAATTCCGATCTACGATTGTAGAATCTTGTCTATTGTACATTTTATATTCTTCTGGGTCATTCGCCTCATCAATATGCAGTTCATACGGTATGATTGTTTCATCCATATGTAACTCAACAATAAGGCTTGTCTCATCACTATAAACAATTTTTAACTCATCAACTTTAGTAGCGATATTTTCTAGCCGTTGTTTTAACTGCTCAATTGTAATTCTAGTTGGTATAACGGCAATCATATCTGAAAAATGACGTTCTAATGTTCCATTCATAGCTGCGCGGTATGTTTCTGTTTGCACTTCCATCCAATCACTCCTATTCAAATGAATCCATTTTACATGCCAATCAAATGTCGATATTTTCTGTTTTCTCTCTCTCTAACATTATAGAGTGCATTTGTAGAAGGTGTAAAATTATTATTTTGTATTATAGTTTGAAAGCTTGTAAATTAAATAAATCTTTTGTAAAATTTGTCGAAAAATAGTTCTATATAACGAATCATTTGTTATGATAGAAATGCTGAGAAAATATGAAATAGAGAGAGGAAAATGGCTGTGAAGAAATTGTTAAGTGTCTTTTTATCATTCTTGCTATTGCTTTCATTTATTGGAACTTTAGCGCAAGCAGAAGAAACTGCTTCTATGTCAGTAGAAAAAGCAATTCAAGTATTTAAGCAGCAAGGGAAAACGAAGGGGATTGTGGAAGGATATATTGTTGGATATACGCAAAGTTCTTCTAAATATACGAAGGATCCAGCTAAGTTTGATGATACAAACGTAGCAATTGCAGATTCACCAAACGAAAAGAATCCAGACAAAATCATGCCCGTTCAGTTGCCAAAAGGTGATGTGAGAACGGCAGTGAATGTAAAAGATCACCCTGAAAATATCGGGAAGAAAGTTAGTTTGATTGGGACTCTTGAATTATATTTTAGTAACCCAGGCCTAAAATCAGTAACAGCTTATAAGTTTCAAGGTGAAGGACAGAATCGTGTTAGCGATGTAGTAGCTTCACCGAACGGCGGAGAAGTTGCTAAAGGAACAGCGGTAACATTAACGACGAATACAGAAGGCGCAACAATCTACTATACGTTAGATGGCTCTAATCCTACTAATAAAAGTGTTCGTTATAATGGACAAATTATAGTGAATGAAAATAGTGTAGTGAAAGCAATCGCAGAAAAAGAAGGACTTACTTCTTCAGCAATTTCGACATTTTCATTTATTATCGTAAATAATGAACAGGTTCGTATTCATGACATTCAAGGAAAATCACATATGTCTCCTTACAACGGGAAGAAAGTAAACAATGTGGAAGGCGTTGTCACAGCGCTTGATAAAAACGGCTTTTATATAGAAGATAATCAGCCAGATAATGATCCAGCTACTTCAGAAGGTATGTACGTATATAAAAAAGATGCGAATGTAGCAGTAGGAGATCTTATTCAAGTTGATGGAGTAGTAGAAGAATATGTTGGACCAGGATATGCAGAGCGATTTGAAACAGACTTAACGACGACAGAAATTAAGGCGAGTCGCGTTGCTGTAATCGCAAAAGATCAATCTTTGCCGGCACCGATTGTACTTGGGGAAAACGGTGTGAAAATCCCAGACCAGATTATTGATAATGATGCATTCGGTTTATTTGATCCAAATGAAGATGCAATCGACTTTTATGAAAGTATAGAAGGTATGCGTGTTACGATGCCAACACCAAAAATTATTACACCTCAGAAAAACGGAAATTTATATGTAACAGTAAAAAATGGTGGAGATAAAGTAGTAACACAATATGGCACACCTCTATTAGATGAAAATCAATTAAACCCAGAGCGCCTTTCTGTAAAAGTACCTCGTGATTATGTAGCAAAAGTAGGAGATACTTTCACTGGAGATATAACAGGGGTAGTAGGATATGATTACGGTTCTTTCCGTATTTCGCCAATAACAGAACTGCCAGCTGTAGTGGATGGTGGATTTAAGCAAGTAGGCGCAAATATTCAGCCACGTCTTGATAAGTTAACGGTTGCTACATATAACATTGAAAACTTCTCAGCGAATAAAAAAGAAACAACAGATGAAAAGGTAAAAGCGTTAGCGTATTCTATTAAATACAACTTAAAAATGCCAGATATTATCGGTGTAGAGGAAATGCAAGATAATAACGGATCAATTAATGACGGTACAACAGATGCGTCATTAAGCGCAAAACGTATCATTGATGCAGTTCTAGAAATTCGTGGACCGAAGTATGAGTATGTAGAAATCGCTCCAAACAATAATCAAGACGGAGGAGCACCAGGAGCGAATATTCGCGTCGGCTTCTTCTATAATCCATCACGCGTGAAATTAGCGCCGGTACCAAAGTTACTTGATAAAAATGTTGTTCGTATTGGAGACGAAAATCCATTATTTGAAAGTACACGTAAACCGTTAGCGGCAGAATTTACGTTCCAAGGACAAAACATTGTTGTCGTTGCAAATCACTTAAACTCAAAACTAGGAGATGCAACGCCATTTGGAAAAGTGCAGCCGCTCGTATTAAAAAGTGAAGACAAACGAATTCAGTTAGCACAAGAAGTAAATCATTTCGTGCAAGGAATTCAGAAAAAGAATACGAATGCACCAGTTGTCGTGTTAGGTGATATGAACGATTTCGAATTCTCTAAACCACTAAAAACACTAGAGGGAACAATCTTAAAAGATATGTTAAACACAGTGCCAAAAGAGAATCGTTACACGTACATTCACGAAGGAAATGCACAAGTGTTAGATCATATTTTAGTAACAAATAATATCGCACCACACACAATTGTAGATCCAGTGCACTTAAACTCAAATATAATGAAAGAGCACGGACGTGTAAGCGACCATGACCCAGTACTTGCTCAAATTGATTTGAAGAAAGCTTCTTAAAGAAAGGAACGCTTAGGTGACTAAGCGTTCTTTGTTTGCATCGTTATAGAATAGTATAAAGAGATGATTCCTTTTTTTGTAATCTAATGATAAAATTGATTGAATATTTAGTTTTTAATAAGGGGGACAACAATGCAGTTACAAATAAATGGAAAGGTAATGAATCAGTTTGCAATTTTTTTTAGTACGATCATCATGCTTCAGTTTGTAGCTGATATAACAGGACTTACAAGCAATCTAGATATTACGTATAACTTAATACATACAGCAGCTTCTTATATAACATTTAGTTTGGCGGTTATTTTCACTTTAATAGGTGCAAGAAGAGAATTAAGTAAATATGCAATTGTTTCATTATGTTTAGTAATAGCGATTAAAGCGATTTATTTTGTAGCGGTTGTTATTTTATGGGGATTGGCAGGTACACCGTAAGTGAATAGTAAATAAAACCCTAATTTCCAATATAGTAAGGAAATTAGGGTTTTATTATACTTGAAACGCTTTTCTGCACCGCTCTCTTTTTTGCAACCTTCTTCTATATTTTTTTCTATCACGTTTTACTCCTTGTATATACATGATTAAGCTAACGAAGAGGAAGAAGGCACATTGTATTGTCAAAATATATGGTGACATGCCATGCAGCGGCTGCCTTGGATCATATAAATGAATAGGTGCTCCGCCTATTGTAGGGAGTACCGTATTTAGCAGGACGTAAGGAATAGAGGTAGTTGCAAATGGAAATAGAAGCGCCATATAGTCCTTTTGGGACCATGCAGATGCAGCAAGTCCTAAAAGAGCCATCAAACCTGCAAATAAAAAATTAATTCCGATATATACAGCAATGTAAGTGATGGGAGAAGTTTCATATAAGTTTGCGAACATCCCGTTATCATTTATAATGCCTGAACCAGCCGTTGGTACTCCGTCTGGAATGGTTAATTTGCAAAATAATAACGATAAGATGAATGGAAATGTATAAAGAAGTCCGCCGCAAAAAAATGTAACGATATATTTCGTTACTGAATAAGAAAATAAAGAAATTTCTTTACTGACAAACGGTTTAAAACCATCGGACTTATCCGAGTTATAACTTGTACTAAAGGGAAGACTTGCAATAACTGGCATTAATAATAAATAAACATCCATTTCATTTCCACGAAATCCAATCCATTTAATATCCGTCGATATAGGTCCATTCGCAGCGTCTCCTAAATAACGAATTACATAATAATAATGATAAATACAAATAAGAACAAATCCACTAAACATAATAATTAAAGAAACACGATTACAAAAAGCTTGCTTTATATTTAAACGAAGCGCACGCATCATGACTGAAAAAGCCTCCACTATTTTGATAAACTTGTCTATTTTCTATATTACTATTAATTGTAAAGATTTTCTTGTTTTTTTATTTGATTATTTGAAAAAGAGGAATTTTGTTGTTGTGAAGTAAGGTTTAGCTGAAATTAATTTTTCTAAAATATGGTTGACAATTAAGTATTACATTTGTAATCTTAATTATAGATTACAAATGTAATACTTAGGAGTGAAACATACGATGACAAATCAATTACCTAAAATATCTGAAGCGGAATTAGAAATTATGAAAGTACTTTGGTCGAGTTCTCCGCAAACAGCGAATGAAATTATAGAAGAACTGGAAGATGCAATGGACTGGAAACCGAAAACAATCCGCACATTAATTAATCGATTAGTACAAAAGGAAGCCGTTTCTTACCATCAAGATAAAGGGCGTATGTACGCTTATTATCCGTTAGTATCACAAGATAATTATTTGCAAGTGGAAACGAAATCTTTACTAAAACGTTTTTGCGGTGCAGCGTTTAAGCCATTACTTGTTAATTTCTTAAAAGAGGAGAAATTATCTTCAGAAGATATTAATGAATTAAAACGCATTTTAGATGAGAAGACAGAGGAGAATAAGAGGAAGGATCGATAAAAATGATAAACACGCTTATAAATGTATACCTTCCTCATTTTTTTGATTGGCTTATAGAAACGTCACTTATGGCTAGCATATTAGTCGGATTTATTTTATGTATAAAAGTTCTATTTAGAAATAAATTAACCCCCCGGTGGCAATATATGCTGTGGATCGTATTAATGATAAGACTCCTTTTACCGTGGTCGCCAGATAGCTCTTATAGCATTTACTCATTACTTTCTTATAGTTCTAGCGTATCGGAAGTTATTCCAAAAAATATGCCGGCTACTGAGAATATAGTGAACATAGAAAGCGACCGAAAAGTGGAATTGGAATCAAATTCTAAAATGGTGACAAAAACTAGCGAACCGGAAGTAAAAGTCAGTTCGGAAAAACAGACTACATTTTCTTTATACAAACTTGCTTTGTATGTGTGGCTAGCTGGGGTAATCATAGTAGCAGCCATCACGTTTCTTACAAATAGACGTTTATATTCTTACATAAAGAAACAACCGGATATTACGGACGAACAGGTCACTACAGTGTTTAATCGCTGTAAGCAGTCTATGAAAATGAAGAAGGCAGTTTCATTACGTCTTGCAGGAAAGATTGCAAGTCCAACGGTTTTTAGTTTCTTTCGCCCGAAAGTATTACTATCAAAAAAACATATGAAAGTATTAAATGAACAACAATTACAATATGTCTTTTACCATGAGTTAGCTCATATTAAGAGAAACGATGTAGCTGTAAATTGGATTATGTACAGTTTAATCCTATTAAATTGGTTCAATCCGATTCTTTGGTACGCCTATTTTTGTATGCGAGAAGATCAAGAATTAGCCTGTGATGCATATGCACTTACTTTTATAGATAAAGAGGAACAAATTGCATACGGACATACAATTATTACCCTTCTACAACACTATTCCTATCAAGTACCAAGCCTAGCAAATTTAAGTAGAAATAAACGAACACTAAAAAGGAGAATCATTATGATTAAAAAATTCCAAAAGAAATCGTATCGTCTTTCTTTACTTGGGATTATTGCTATAGCAGCTATAGCAGGCGGATTTTTATTAAATGCAAGGATAACTGAGGGAGATGAAAGACAAAAGGAAAAGGTTGTAGAAAACAAGCAATATAAACCTGCATTTGAAAAAGCGATAGAAACAGTATATGGTACACCAGAGAATGCAAGTAGAGAATGGGGTATGTCGATAAAATCATATAAAAGAGATACAGATTTTTTGTATTTGGCAGAAAAGAATTTTACAAAAGAAGAATTTGAACAATATGTCCAATTATTTAAAGAGGCTAGCGAAATTCAGAAAAAAGCAATGGTTAAGAAAAATGTGCCTGAGAATTATGATGGAGATACAAAGGAATATAAACCTGAACGCTTGAAGAAAGCTGATCAAGAAAGACTAGCTACTATTCAGAAGAAATTAAAACCTTTTGATGATAAATTGCAGAAGTCTTTAACATATACTATGGAAGAAGCAAAAAAACATGTACCGTATCAAATTAAGCAGCCGACTTATATACCTGAAGGTTATGAGTTAAAGAGAGAGTGGGCTGACTCATATTTTGGAAGAGACGTAGAATTAGTTATTAAATCAGAATATACAAAAGGAAAATATGGTTTTACGATTTATCAGTCAAGGATGTATATGGATGGTAATGGTAATGGCACTAAGGATCCGCTACACTATATGATGCCTGGAGTAGAGAATCTAGAAAGTTATAGTTTAGATGGGAAAGAAATGGTATATAATAAATCTTCTCATGGAGAGGGGAAGTTAAGAGGCCTTAAAATGTTTGTACCAGCACAAGGTAAGAATAGTGATTATCAAATTGTCATAGTGAATGATATTTTTACAAGAGATACAAAGATATACGAAGAGATAATCGATGATGAGCTAACTAAGAAAGAAATGGAGAAAATATTACTTTCTATGTCAAAATAATAGACAGTGTTCTTAAACCTTTGGTTTTAAGAACACTGTCTATTTTATTAAATTTCTAGTGGGATCTAGTCAGCAATTATTTACGAATATATTCTAGCTTTCCATACAAGTATACTTTTTGATAAACTATGGAAAGTATGATATACACTGACTGGAATTTTTTTATACTGGAAATAATAAAAAGAGAACTTGTATAGAATGTAAGCGTGTGGTAATATCAAAGATGTACTGATTGACTATATTATCCAATTGGTCATTTTTGGAGGTGATGATGTGGCAATAGATCGAAAACGTTCTATTATTGAGGCTGCAACAAAGTCTTTTTCAGCGTTCGGTTATAAAGCAACAACGATGGATCAAGTAGCGAAGTTAGCGAATGTAGGAAAAGGAACGATTTATACTTTTTTCAAAAATAAAGAAGAGCTATTTGGTGAAATTATTTCTAATTTAATTACAGAAATGAAGCAAGTTGCAGAAAGTGCAATTCGTTCAGATGTTTCATTTTTTGAAAATGTACATAGAGCATTATATAGCATCTTGGAATTTAGAAAAGAACATCAGCTCATGATTAAATTAATTCAAGAAGAGCGCGATATGGGAACGAAAGAAGTACAAGAAGTTATGCAGCAAGTTGATGTGGAAATCGTTTCTGTTATTCAATCGTATTTAAAGATTGCGATTGAAAAAGGTGAAATTAGCAAATGTGATCCAGAAATTACAGCATTTATTATGCTTCGTCTATATGTATCGCTTATTTTTGATTGGGAAAAAAATCATGAACCGCTAGAAAAAGAAAAAATTGCAGAGTTATTTGAACTTTATTTACTAAAAGGATTGTCAAACTAAGATAATCCTTTTAATTTTATAAAAAAATGACCGAATGGACAATGTGGTCATATATTTAAGTTAAGGGGGGATATAGAAAAATATAATCATAATGAGAAAAAGTTGCATAGTAATAAATTCGGGAATAAGGCATATGTATGAACAAGTATAGCCTTTTTGTTTGGGTGAAAATGACTATATGAACATTTTGGTCATTTTATAAAAGGGGGAGAAATTATGAAAGGGAATCAGTTACTTCGGAAAGAGTTCACGGAAATTATAAAAAGTAAAAAAATATTAATTCCAATTATTGCGGTCTTATTCGTACCGATTTTATATGCAGGGATGTTTTTGTGGGCCTTTTGGGATCCGTATAAACAGTTAGATGACTTACCAGTTGCAGTAGTCAATTTAGATAAAGGCGCAGTATTTGATGGGAAACCAATTGAGGTCGGAAAAGGGCTCGTTGATAATTTAAAAGATAATAAAAGTTTTAAATGGGAGTTCGTAAGTGAAAAAGAAGCAAAGAAAGGAATGGAAGGTAGAAAGTATTACATGTTAGTGCGCATTCCAGATGACTTCTCAAGTAACGCTACAACGTTACTAAAAGACAATCCAAAGCCATTAAACTTAGAGTACATTCCAAACGAAAGTTTAAACTTCTTATCTTCACAAATTGGAGGAACAGCCATTGAAAAGATTAAAACTGAAGTATCAAGCACGTTAACGAAAACATATGCAGAGAAAATGTTTGATTCCATTCAAGACGTCTCAAAAGGATTAGCAGATGGGGCGGAAGGAGCAAGTAAACTACACGACGGATCAAGTGAGCTGCATGATGGTTCAAGTAAAGTGACGGATGGCCTTCATACACTTCAAGGGAAGTCTGGGGAGATGAAGGATGGAGTAGGGAAACTAGCAGATGGATCTAATAAGTTAGTAGATGGATCAGGCAAAGTAACAGATGGTTTAAATACGCTAAATAACAAAACCGGTGAAATGCAGATAGGTATTGGGAAATTAGTAGATGGATCAGGCAAAGTAACAGATGGTTTACATGTATTAAATAGCAATGCAGGTATTGGGAAACTAGTAGATGGATCAGGCAAAGTAACAGATGGTTTACATGCATTAAATAGTAATACAGGTATAGGGAAATTAGTAGACGGCTCGGGCAAAGTAACAGACGGTTTAAATACGTTAAATAGCAAAACAGGTGAATTACGTGATGGATCTGAGAAAGTGACCGGTGGTTTGAACCAATTAGTAAGTAAATCCGGTGAATTAAAAACAGGAACAACTGATCTATCAAATGGTATAGGAGAACTTGTTGAAGGACAAAATCAATTAGAAAAAGCGTCTCAAGAAATTCAAAAGGGATTACAAGATTTAAATAGTAACGTACAAAAGTCTGCTGCAGGCTTAGAGGAAATACAGTCGAAAATTCCTTCTATATTGAATACAGTAAATGAGAAAATAGATGCGGCTGGGGCGAATGTAAATCAGTTAAATGAACTTACGCAATCAACAGCAGGAGATGCAAAAAATGCAGCGCAAGAGGTAGTAAATTTACAAAAGCAAATTGAAAGTTTACCAAAAGAATATCAAGAGCAGTTACAACCATTCATAGCAAGTGCTGTAAAAAGTACAGGGACAGTTCAGCAAAAAGCTACCGGAGTAGCAGGTGGAACAAATAAATTAAATGAAGAAGTAAAACAAGTAAAAGGCGAAATACATCAAACAACAAATGGACTGCAAAACAAATTACCAAATCCAGAAGGGATGAAAATTCTAGCAGGTGGTATTCAGAAACTAACGAATGCACAAAATGAATTTGTTAGTAAGTTTCATGGATTTGGTGAGGGGTTAGATAATGCAAAAATAGGTGCCGATAAATTAAAAGATGGATCAGTTCAATTAATTGATGGCGTAACGCAATTACAAAGCGGCTCTGGAAAAGTGACAGCAGGATTAGGTCAATTATCTGCAGGAGTAAATCAATTAGCAGATGGGTCTGGTCAAGTAACAGGTGGTTTAGGAACATTATCTGTAGGAGTATCCAAATTAGCAGATGGATCTGGTCAAGTAACAGGCGGTTTAGGAACATTATCTGTAGGAGTATCCAAATTAGCAGATGGGTCTGGTCAAGTAACAGGTGGTTTAGGAACATTATCTGTAGGGGCAAACCAAATGGCAGGTGGCGTAAATCAATTAGCAGATGGCTCAAATCAAGTAACAACAGGTCTGGGCGATCTAAATGGTGGTCTAAATAAAATGTCAACAGGCTCAACCCAGCTAATCGATGGAGTAAATAAACTAGCAGACGGATCAGGCAAAGTAACAGATGGCCTCGTAAAAGTAAACGACGGTTCAGGTGAACTTGCTGAGAAGCTTGGCGAAGGGGCAGAGAAAACTGGTGAAGTAAAAGGAACTGATAAAACGTACGATATGTTTGCAAGTCCTGTAAAAGTGAAGACAGAGAAAATGGCGGAAGTTCCTAACTACGGAACTGGATTTACGCCGTATTTCTTATCACTCGGTTTATTCGTTGGGGCATTATTATTATCGATCGTATACCCATTACGCGATACAGTCGGCGTTCCAAAATCAGGGTTTAGTTGGTTTATTAGTAAGTTCGGCGTATTACTATCAGTCGGTATTATTCAAGCTGTAGTAGCAGATGTTATATTACTGTTCGGATTAGGTGTAGAAGTACAAAGTATTCCGTATTTCATACTCTTTAGCATCGTTACAAGCTTAGCGTTTATCGCATTAATTCAATGTTTAGTAACAGCATTCGGTGATGCAGGCCGTTTTATCGCCATCATCACATTAATTATGCAGCTTACAACAAGTGCTGGAACATTCCCGTTAGAGTTGATTCCGAAGTTTTTACAACCATTCAATGCTTGGTTACCGATGACATATTCTGTATCAGGACTGAAAGCAGTCGTATCAAGCGGAGACTTTGACTTCATGTGGCAAAACGTAGGGGTGCTCATGATTTTCATTGTTGTATTATCACTTGGAACAATTGCATCCTTAACTTGGATGCACAAACGACAATTTAGAAATATTGCGGAAAATCAATCGATTGAAGCTTAGAAAAAAGCACCTTTTTGGTGCTTTTTTATTTTAATAGAGGGCATCTTTTCCTTAGTTCATCTATAAATCTTTCTAAAAGCTATAGAAACGAAAGAAAAGGAATTACAACAATTTACAGAGAAACATAGGGTAGAGGAGTTGATATGATGAAAGGCAATCTTACTTATTATTTTATCGTAAATCCGCTAATAATCTTTCTTGTTTATGCCCTTTCACCTATATTGTTTGATAAAGAAGTATATACAAGTATGAAAGATGCATTTGGAATACTTACGTTCTATTATGTGTTAATGAGTGGATATTACTTTATTGATATTTTAAGTGAAAAGATAAAGAAAAAAAGTGATGGAGGATAACAAAATGACTGAAAGTGAAATGAAATTCCGGGATACGACCATTCGTAACTTTTTCGATAAAGAGGATCGTTTAAAATCGATTCCAGGTCAAAAGAAGAAAAAACTAGTATTGTTAGAGCATTTAATTAGCAAGTTAAATGCTGAAAATCAATATACAGAAAAAGAAATTAATACATTTATAAAACAATATCATGATGATTTTTGTACAATTAGACGTGAATTTATTGTACAGGGGTTTATGAATAGAGAGGATAATATGTACTGTATAAACGGGAGAGAAGTTTGGAAGAAGTGGGAGGAGTTAAAATAATGAATCAGCGAGGGGATCCCCGCTGATTATAAGCCTGTGCTAGTCTTGCTGTTTCTTTGTAGTAAGTCTATGAACGCTTCAACATTCGAACTTGTAATGTATCCAAGCGTTATATATTCATCTTCATAGTAAAATATTATTTTTTTGTCAAAGATTCTTCTCTTCGTTTCTATGGATAGAATTTCTTCATAATCAAATTCGGCAATGAATGTATTTTTATATTGGCTAAAAAAGAGAAGTCTTTGATTAGTAGCAAGTAACATGCCAGGATACGGGACTTTATGCGTAATCGTATAGCCAGTAAGTGAACATTTTAAAGTAGATAAAATTTTTTCTTCTTTATGTAATAGTTGTTTTGCAGCTGTTAAGATTGGATTCATTGTATACATTCCTTTTATTTTGATATATGAATATTGTATCAAGAGTAAAAAGATTCTCAATATGTAATATTGCATATTGGCCGTTTTATAGTTGTAATATTATTTTTAAAAAGAAAAAGTACGAGGTGATTCAATGATACGGTTAGTAAAAGAGACTGATGCAGAAGCAATTATGAATATTAGAAAAGAAATTATATTATCGGAAACTACTACAAAATTTTTCATAGTATCCCCAAAGAAGTTACCGAATGATATGAATGCAGAAAGAGAAAAGATACGGAAAAGTAATGAGAAAGGTAATCTTTATATCGTGTATGAAGTAGATGGGAAGGTAGTTGGCTTTTTAATTTTCAACCGATATGAACTAGAACGGTTACAACACGCAGGCACAATGGGAATGGGGATTAAAGAGGCGTATTGTAATCAAGGCATAGGCACGAAATTAATTGAATTTCTTATTAGATGGGCGAAAGGGCAGAAAGGTTTAGAAAAAATTTGTTTAGGTGTAGTTTCTGTTAATGATCGGGCAATTAAAGTGTACAAACGTATGGGCTTTGTAGAAGAAGGTAGACAACGAAAGCAAATTAAATATGAAGATGGATCATATGGAGATGACGTATTGATGGGGTTTTATATTGAATAAAAAAGAGAAGTATTCTATTGATAGAAAGTGGGAATTTATGAGTAATTGTATAGGCGGTACATATTTTAGTGAAGAGACTGCCAATATTGGCAGTCTCTTTTTGGTGAAAATGTTAAAATTTAGCGAATCTTAAGTTCCAATCTTTCTTTCTGACGAAGATGATGAGCAAAATGCATAGAAATAAGTTGAAACCATTCTATTGCATTTAAGTAACCAAGCCCAGGATGTTCGACTTTACAATCACTTGGAATAGAAGAAAGTGTTAGCTCTGTATTTTTTACAATTGTAATTAATTCTAGAAATTGTTTCTGCATTTCTTCTTTGGTGGCTGGATTTTCAGGTGTATATCCAGGATGATTTGGTACTTTAATTTGTATATTTGGGAAAGCACCAAGTTTATATACTTTTTCACCCATCTCTGTTTTTATGTTAGTTATTGATGGTGTTTCTATTTTACATTTTGTGATTGCATTTAACTGCATGTATGTGGAGGCAATTAAATGATTATACATTTGACCAAGAGACCATTCCTCACTAGAAGGCTTCATCCTAAATTGCTCTATAGAGTACTTTTCTAATTCCTCTATGTAATACGTTGCTAACTCCTCAAATTTCTTCATAGTGTTAACTCCTTTTTATAAAAATGTATTTGTTAATACCTAATATAAAGGATGGCTACTGACAACATTATGTCAGTAGTGAAATTAAAGTTTTAACATTTTTTTTGCTTCATCACGAATTTTCTCAGAAAGAATTTTTGGCTCAAGTACTTTCACTTGGCTTCCCCAGCTCAATACCCACTGAAATACTTCGTCTATGTTTCTTGATTTCAAAAAAACGTGAAAACTGCTATCTCTATGCTCGTATGAATCTATAAAAAAGTAGCGTGATTCAATAATCTTATGCGCAATATGTGATGGAAATAGTAAATGAACCGTAACAGTCCGATTGCTTTCAGGTTTATAGTTTTGTAAAGAAAAGTCTTTTGGCTTTGTAAAGAATTCTTGTTCTTGCTGTAACGTATCCATACGATCTAAACGAAAATTGCGTATTTGTTTTCGAAGTAAGCAATGTGCAACGATGTACCAAATTCCCGAAATATTGACTAAGCCGTAAGGATGGACGGTCCGCTGCATTTTTGTATTTTCCCTCGGTTTACGATAAGAAAAAGAGACAGCTTGTTCTTTTTGTATAGATTCTTGCAACAGAATCAGTTGGTTTTCAAGTTTTTTTTGTTCAGGTTGTTGCTGCGAAAATATAGGAGAAAGAAAACGAAAAGTTCCTCGTAATTCCCGGGCTTTCTTTTGTTGATCAGCAGGGAGAACAATTTCAAGTTTCTCTTTTGCTGATCGTGCATGTACAGAAAAAGAAGAAGTGAAAGTTTTCTCGATATAATCACCGCCTAATAAAAGAGTAACAGCCTCTTCAGGCGTAAGCTGAATGGGTGGTAAGAAATAACCATCCATTAATGAATAGCCGTAGCCAGGCATTGAATAAATAGGAACACCCGATTCGTTAAGTGCATCCATATCTCGATAAATAGTTCTTATACTAGTTTCGAATTTTTTAGCCAAGCTTTGTGCTGTAACAGTTTGTCTTCTTTGTAATTCAATTAATATAGCTAATAAACGATCTGTCCGATTCATGGAATATCACCTTCAAATTTTTATAAATATACCTACTGTAAACTTCTAAAAGCAGTATAAATTCCCCTGCATTAACAGACTTTTACCTATGTATAATATTAATATAGTAAAATCATAACAACCGATATTGCAGTTTCCAATAATATACTATATAATCAATTTAAGAAAACGTTTTCATGCAAAGGGGGAGAATTTCGTGTCGACTATAGAGGACGTGGCGAAATTAGCGGGGTTATCAAGGACAACGGTTTCTAGGGTGATTAATAATCATCCATATGTTTCAGATGAGAAGAAAAAAAGGGTTCAATTAGCAATGAAGCATTTAGGCTTCGTTCCTAATTCTGCGGCGAGAAGGCTTCGTAAACAAAAAACGGAAACAATTGCGGTGCTCGTTCCAAGGATTACAAATCCTTTCTTCAGTAGATTTATCGAAGCAATCGAGATTGCTGCTTCTGAACATAAATATAAACTGATTATTTGTCAAACAAGGTATTTACCGGAAAAAGAGATGGAGTATTTACAATTATTATCTACGAAACAAGTAGATGGGATTATTCTATGTTCACTAGAAAATCCGTGGGAAGATGTAGAGCCATACTTACAGCACGGTCCAATCGTGTTGTGTAATGAATATATTGAGGAAGCAAATATTCCAACAGTGAAATTTGATCATGCGCAAGGAGCATACATAGCTGCGAAGCATGTGTTAGATCAAGGATATCGTAATCTTATTTTTTGCCGTGGTAACGAAACCAAAGTCGTTAGCCAGCAGCGAAAAATGGGCTTTTTACGTGCAATAACTGAGAAGAGCCGCCAAGTAGAAGCGATTGACTTTCTTGAAAACGCTTTCTCTTGGGAAGATGGAAAACGAATATTCCATGAAGTATTAAAGGACAAAAAAAATCCTACCGCGATTTTGGCAGGAGGCGATGAGGTAGCAGCTGGAATTATCTCAGAGGCGAAACGCCATAACTGGAGCATTCCAGATGATCTCGCTGTTATCGGTTTTGATAATCAAATATTATCGCAGATTACAGAACCAGGTATTACGACAATTGAACAGCCAATTGATGAAATGGCCCGAAAAGTTGTCGACCTAATGATGGATAAAATTCATACGAAAAATTATCGAAAAAAAGAATTGTATGAGTTTGAACTGGAGCTCTTGGTGAAAGGTTCAACGATGAAGGATAAGATGTTATTAGCCTAGTAGACTATGTCTGCTAGGTTTTTTTCTGTTCACAAACTACTATTCTTCGTGAACGCAATCATCACATTTGTTATGGTATGCTTCGTGCTGCTCATCAATTTCTTTCCCGCAGTGTGCACAAGTTTTCGTCGGTAAATTTCTGAAAAACTCCATTGGTTGATCGATCATGTCAATCCCTCCATTTCCATTTCTTACTATCATTGTATTAGTACAAAAAATAAAAGTCAACAACTGTTTTATAACAAAATTGAAAATTAATGAAAAAGTTTAGGAAATGGATTATAGTTAACAATGTAGGATGTAAGCAAAACATGCATTTCTACTCGGTTTTAGAAAGGATGGATACATATGAAAATGACTGTTGTCGGCTTTTGGGGCGGCTTTCCAGAAGCGGGAGAAGCAACGTCGGGGTATTTGTTTGAACACGATGGTTTTCGTTTACTTGTAGACTGTGGTAGTGGTGTACTAGCACAGCTTCAAAAATATATAACACCGTCTGATATAGATGCAGTTGTACTGTCGCACTATCATCACGATCATGTTGCAGACATTGGGGTATTGCAATATGCGAGACTAATTACGAGTGCGACAACAAGGCAACTACCAGAACTACCAATATACGGTCATACATTTGATGAGAATGGATTCAACTCTTTAACGCATGAACCGCATACGAAAGGAATCGCGTACAATCCAGAAGAAACACTTCAAGTTGGACCGTTCTCGATTTCATTCTTAAAAACTGTTCATCCTGTTACATGCTTTGCGATGCGTATTACAGCTGGAGATGATGCTGTAGTATACAGCGCTGATTCAAGTTATATTCCTGAATTCATTCCATTCACAAAAGATGCTGATCTTTTCATTTGTGAGTGTAATATGTATGCACATCAAGAGGCTGCAAAAGCAGGACATATGAATAGTACAGAAGTAGCAAGTATTGCAAAAGATGCGAATGTAAAAGAACTTTTATTAACGCACTTACCGCATACAGGCAACCCATCTGATTTAGTAACAGAAGCAAAACAAATTTTCAGTGGTCACATTACGCTAGCGCATAGTGGCTACGTATGGAACTCATGAGGTGATACGATGTTATTTATTGATAATAAAGGAATTACAGATCCTAGAATAAACTTAGCGATTGAAGAATATTGTGTGAAGAATTTAGATATTAACGAAACATATTTACTGTTTTACATTAATGAGCCTTCGATTATCATTGGTAAAAACCAAAACACAGTAGAAGAAATTAATGCAGATTACGTAAAAGAAAAAGGTATTCATGTCGTTCGTCGTCTATCAGGCGGAGGCGCAGTATATCATGATTTAGGAAACTTAAACTTCAGTTTTATTACGAAAGATGATGGAGACAGTTTCAGCAACTTCAAAAAATTCACAGAGCCTGTAACGAAAGCGCTTAGTAAATTAGGCGTAAATGCAGAACTAAGTGGTCGTAACGACATTTTAGCTGAAGGTAGAAAAATTTCAGGTAACGCACAGTTCGCAACGAAAGGTCGTATGTTCAGCCACGGTACGTTACTATTTGACTCTGAAATCGATCACGTCGTATCAGCGTTAAAAGTAAAAATGGATAAGATTCAATCAAAAGGAATTAAGTCAATCCGTAGCCGCGTTGCGAACATTACAGAGTTCCTAAACGAAGAAATGACGACAGAGGAGTTTAGACAACTTCTTCTAGAAACAATTTTCGAAGGAGAAACAGAAATCCCAACGTATGAATTAACAGAAGAGGATTGGAAAGCAATCCATAAACTTTCTGAAGAACGTTACCAAAATTGGGATTGGAACTACGGAAAATCACCGAAGTTCAACTTACAACATTCACACCGCTTCCCAGTTGGACAAGTTGATGTTCGTCTTGAAGTGAAAAAAGGAACAGTAACAGAATGTAAAATTTACGGCGACTTCTTCGGTTCACTAGATGTTCATGATATTGAAGAGCGTCTAACAGGTATACAATTTGATAAAGATGCATTTACTGCAGCTTTAGAAGGCGTAGATATTAAACGCTACTTCGGTAATATTACAACAGAAGATTTCTTACATTTGTTCTTCTAAAAGTAAGGGAGGCTGCCGTAACTGGCAGCCTCTTTCTTTTTGCGTAGATTGTCAGGTTTTGTCGGTAAGTCGATATAACTGAAAAATCGCTCATATAATTTCATTTACCGCAAAACATAAAATCACAGGACATCTGCCTCTTATAAAGGAATATATATATTCAAAAGGAGGCGAATCGAAATGAAAAGGGTGATGTACGTTGTATTATTACTCAGCTTCGTCATCGGAATGACAGCGTGTAACAGTGGATTGCCCTCAAGTCGTACAATTTTGTCTATCGGAAAACCGGCTGAGGATAATGTTATATATTTTACGCATACAGATCACAAACGAAAGATACATGATATACAAGACATGTTTCAAAATAAGAAGTGGAAAAGAAATGAAACATTCAGCACTGTTAATAAAACGCCAGATGTCGTCTTATCAATAGATGAAAACAACAAAGGGTTACCGATGTTATATGTTACGGTGTATTTTCATGAAGATGGAGCGGACGCTCTTAACTTGCACGGCGAGCATACGACGTTAAATAAAGAGGAACTTAATAAACTTAGAGAAAAGATGAATGCATATTATCCTAAAATGATTTCTGGTCTAGTTTCATAAATTACTTACAAATAAAATCCCCTTATTTTTCCAAAGTAAACTAAGAGAAGGTGGTCTGTCTATATGCAGTTAATAGAATATCACTTGCCACTTTAATTTTCTTTTAATATAATTAATTTAGAATTTTTAAATATTCTAAATTTTATAAAGGTGGGGTTTTTGTGAATCTCGTTCAATCTTTGGCTGAAACGGCAAAAAAGAAGGGGGATAAACCGGCTTATATATTTATGGATCAGTCGGTCTCATATGACCAATTAAACAAAATGGTCACAAGGTTTTCTAGCAATTTAGCAGAAATGGGCATTGGAAAAGGGGACAATGTCGCATTAGTTGTTGGGAACTCACCACATTTTTTGGTCGGTTTATACGGAACAATGAAAGCCGGAGCAACTGTTATTCCAGTTAATCCAATTTATACAGCAGACGAAATGCATTATATTTTACAAAATGGAGATGTAAAAACAATCATCGTACTCGACGTCCTTCTACCTGTTATACAATCTCTTACAACAAGACTTCCTTCATTAGAAAACATCATCATATGCGAAACCTCATCAGATTTTAACCATACAGAAACCGAAAAAATGAAAACGTTTACTAGTTTTGTGGGGACTGGAGATACAACTTACGAAGGTCCTGAACTAGATGAAGAAGATGTAGCGGTTATCCTATACACTTCGGGTACAACTGGAAAACCGAAAGGCGCTATGCTTACACATAAAAATTTATATAGTAATGCGAGCGATGTGGCTTCGTATTTACAATATACGGCTGATGACCGTGTTGTTGCGGCACTGCCTATGTTCCATGTATTCTGTTTAACAGTTGCGGTAAATGCACCGATTGTGAACGGGGCAACGATTTTAATGTTACCGAAATTTAGTCCGAAAGAAGTATTCCGTATTTGTCGTACGTACGAACCAACGATCTTTGCTGGCGTACCGACGATGTACAATTATTTATATTTATTTGAAGAAGCAAGCGCAGAAGATGTGAAGACGCTTCGTCTTTGTATTTCCGGTGGCGCATCGATGCCTGTTGCTCTTCTACAAAACTTTGAAAAACGTTTTAACGTTATTGTTTCAGAAGGATACGGTTTATCAGAAGCATCACCAGTTACTTGTTTCAATCCGCTAGATCGTCCTCGTAAACCAGGGTCGATTGGCACAAATATTTGGCATGTAGAAAATAAAATTGTAAATGAACTTGGGGAAGAAGTACCTGTCGGCGCAGTCGGCGAATTAATCGTTCGCGGACCTAACGTTATGAAAGGATACTATAATGCACCAGAAGATACAGCTGCGACATTGAAAGACGGCTGGCTATATACAGGTGACTTGGCGAAAATGGATGAAGAAGGTTACTTCTATATCGTTGATCGTAAAAAAGATATCGTCTTAGTTGGCGGTTATAACGTATACCCTCGTGAAGTAGAAGAAGTATTATATACGCACGAATCAGTAGCGGAAGTTGTTGTAATCGGTGTTCCTGATGAAAACTTAGGAGAAGCAGTGCGAGCTTACGTCGTTCTGAAACAAACGAACGTAACAGAAGAAGAACTAATGCATTACTGTACGTTACATTTAGCGAAATATAAAGTGCCGAAAAGCATTGAGTTTTTAATAGAATTACCGAAGAATACGACTGGTAAGTTGTTAAGAAGAGCATTGAGAGAGAAAGCGATGCAAGTGTAAAAATGAGGCAACCATCTTTGAAGGTGGTTGCCTCATTTTTTATGTATTGATTAAGCTGTGGTGCCATATATTTAAAGCTTCATATGACCAACAAGGAGGAGATATACATAGAACAGAAGGGATTAACGGTTACGGCGAGTGCAATATCTTATTTGTGAAATTATGGATGAACTCTGAAAATGATAAGAACGGTAATTTTAATCAAAATGGAGTAATGAACCGTGAATCAATGGCTACGGTGTTAGTAAATGCATATAAATTAGAATGGAATGAAAATAGTAAGTTACCAAAAGAATTTGCTGATTTGAAAAATCATTGGGCTCGAAGTATGCCAATATTTTAGTTTAGTAAGAAAATTTAAAATCCAAGTTGACACATATGAATTACAGAATTAAAATGAAAAGAAATCGAATAGAATACATTAGAAGCTAATCAGATAAACTGAAGGCGCACAATGTTCACATTTGTGAATATATTGTGTGCCTTTTTCTATTGTATAAACTAAGGGGGCTTAACGATGAAAAAGTGGGGTAAGACAGCGTTTATGAAAAGTACAGGTGTTTTATTATCAGCAGTTGTACTTTTATCAGGGTGTGGTTCGGCAACATCCACTAGTAATTCTGAAGGAAGTGGAGATAAAAAAACAGTTGAGCTTTTAAATGTTTCTTATGATCCAACTAGGGAGTTATATCAAGATTTTAATAAAGATTTTGCGAAGTATTGGAAAGAGAAGCATGGGCAAACAGTAAATGTAAAACAATCACACGGGGGATCTGGAAGTCAAGCGCGCTCTGTTATTGATGGCTTAGAAGCAGACGTTGTTACACTAGCACTTGCTTATGATATTGATGCGATTAGTAAGAAAAAACAATTAGCAGAAGATTGGCAGAAGCGACTTGCGAATAATTCCACTCCATACACGTCAACAATTGTATTTCTTGTTCGAAAAGGAAACCCGAAAGGAATTAAAGACTGGGATGACTTAACGAAAAAAGGTGTGTCTGTCATTACACCAAACCCAAAAACATCAGGCGGAGCACGTTGGAACTATTTAGCGGCGTGGGGATACGCATTGAAAAAATATAATAATAGTGAAGATAAGGCGAAAGAGTTTGTTAGCCAAATTTATAAAAACGTAGAAGTATTAGATTCAGGAGCGCGCGGAGCAACGACAACATTTGTTGAAAAAGGAATTGGAGACGTATTAATCGCGTGGGAAAATGAAGCGTTATTATCTCAAAAAGAGCTTGGAAAAGATAAATTTGAAATTGTAACCCCTTCTATTAGTGTACTTGCAGAACCACCAGTAGCGGTTGTAGATAAAGTCGTTGATAAAAAAGGAACGAAAAAAGTAGCAGAAGGATACCTGGAATATTTGTACTCAGAAAAAGGGCAGGAAATTGCGGCGAAAAACTTTTATCGCCCGCGCAATGAAAAAGTAGCAGAAAAATATGCATCCCAATTTCCGAAAGTTCAATTATTTACAGTAGATGAACTATTTGGTGGCTGGAAAAAAGCACAAGAAAAACACTTTAATGACGGCGGCGTATTCGATAAAATTTATCAAAAATAATGCGTACTGCTAAAGGGGGATGAGGTGAAAGAGGATGAGGAAGAAGCGTGTTTTACCAGGGTTTGGATTATCGCTTGGATTTACAATGTTGTACATGAGCTTATTCGTACTTATACCACTTTCTATCGTATTTATTCAAACTTCACAGTTAGGTTGGAAGAAGTTCGCTGGGGTTATAACGAACGAGCGTGTGTTGCATTCCTATCAAGTTAGTTTTACAACTTCATTTGCAGCTGCTATTGTAAATGCCATTTTCGGTTTATTAATAGCTTGGGTGCTCGTACGCTACAAGTTTCCAGGGAAACGACTATTAGATGGACTCATTGATTTACCGTTTGCACTTCCGACAGCTGTAGCTGGTATTACACTTACAACGCTTTATGCGGAAAATGGATGGATTGGGAAAATATTTAGTCTGTTTCATATAAAAGTAGCTTTTACACCGCTCGGAATTATCGTTGCGCTTACTTTTATCGGTTTACCATTTGTCGTTCGAATGGTGCAACCAGTGCTGCAAAATATTGATAAAGAAGTAGAAGAGGCGGCTTCGAGTTTAGGTGCATCCCGCTTGCAAATATTTGTGAAAATCATTTTACCAGAGATCTTTCCCGCTCTTCTTGCAGGTTTTTCACTCGCATTTGCAAGAGCATTAGGAGAATACGGATCTGTCGTTTTCATCGCAGGTAATATGCCGATGAAAACAGAAATTGCGCCACTGATGATTATGACGAAACTAGAACAATATGATTATGCGGGGGCAACAGCTGTAGCGACCGTGATGCTTATTATTTCTCTCCTTTTCCTTCTCCTTATTAATATGATTCAAAGCTGGAGTAGAAGGCATGAACTAAAAAGTGAATAGGAGGAGAGAAAATGGAACCAACAGTATTAGAAAAGAACATAGTAAAAAGCGTATCAGCTAAAAAAGAATCTAAGCTTGTATCAGGCATATTAATTACGATTACAGTTTTATTTTTATCTCTCTTTCTATTACTGCCACTCATAACTATTTTTCTAAAAGCCTTTGAAAGAGGGATGGATGTATACATTGCCGCTATTACAGATCAAGAAGCATTTTCAGCAATTAGGTTAACGCTACTCGTTGCGTTAATCGTTGTGCCTCTTAATACGATATTTGGGGTAGCGGCCGCGTGGCTTATTACAAAGTTTCAGTTTAAAGGAAAACAAGTATTACTCTCTCTTATTGAACTGCCGTTTGCTGTGTCACCAGTTATCGCAGGATTAGTATTCGTTTTACTTTTCACACCGAGGGGTGCTCTTGGCGAATGGTTACTTGAACATGGAGTGAAACTCATTTTCTCTGTACCAGGCATTATTATCGCAACAATCTTTGTAACCTTCCCGTTCGTTGCACGTGAATTAATTCCGATTATGCAGGCGCAAGGGAAAAGTGAAGAAGAGGCAGCTTTATCACTTGGCGCAAGTGGCTGGAAAATGTTTTGGCGCGTTACGCTTCCAAATATAAAATGGGGTCTTTTATACGGCATGATTCTATGTAATGCCCGTGCTATCGGTGAGTTTGGAGCCGTTTCTGTCGTATCAGGTCACGTGCGCGGTATTACGAATACGATGCCGCTCCATATTGAAATTTTGTACAATGAATATCAATTTTCAGCAGCATTTGCAGTAGCGACGTTAATGTCATTAATTGCAGTGTTTACACTCGTTATAAAAAACTGGATTGAATGGCGAATGGAAAAATGACAATAAGAGGGGGATTACGGTGAGTATTCAAATTCAAGGTGTATCAAAGCAATATGGTACATTTCAAGCACTAACAGACATTCATTTGGATATTCCAAAAGGTGAACTTGTTGCCTTATTAGGCCCGTCAGGTTCTGGGAAAACGACGTTATTACGCATTATTGCAGGATTAGAAGAAGCGGATGGAGGCTCTATTTCATTTGATGGGGAAGATCTAACAGACATTCACGTGAAAAACAGGCAAGTCGGTTTCGTCTTCCAGCACTATGCGCTCTTTAAGCATATGAATGTATTTGAGAATGTCGCTTTCGGTTTAAAAGTAAGAAAGAAAAGCTTAAGACCGTCAGCAGAAGCAATAGAAGAAAAGGTAACAGAATTATTAAAGCTCGTAAAAATGGATGGCTTTGCTAAACGTTATCCAGCGCAATTATCTGGTGGACAACGTCAACGTATTGCACTAGCCCGGGCACTTGCAGTCGAACCGAAAATTTTATTACTCGATGAACCGTTCGGTGCACTTGATGCAAAGGTGAGAAAAGAATTACGCAGATGGCTCCGAAAATTACATGACGAATTTCAAATTACGAGCGTATTCGTGACACATGATCAAGAAGAGGCGTTAGACGTTGCAGACCGCATCGTTGTAATGAATGAAGGTTGCATTGAACAAATGGGAACACCGGAAGAAGTATATGAAAACCCAGCAAGTCCGTTTGTATATGACTTTTTAGGAAATGTAAATTTATTTCACGGCCGCGTTCATAAAGGAAAGCTAAATGTAGGATCGATCGAACTAGAAGCACCAGAGCATAAGCACGTTTCCAACGTAGACGGAATAGCCTACGTAAGGCCGCATGACTTATCAATATCTCGTACGAAACAAAGCATAGATGCAATCCCGGCAAAAGTATCTTATTCTCACGCAGTCGGAAATGTCGTATATGTAGAATTAAAACGAGACGGAACAGATGAATATTTAGAAGCAGAAATTACGAAAGAACAGTTCAAGCAGCTGAACATTCAAGCGGGTGATTTCGTATACGTACAGCCGAAAGAAGTGAAAGTGTTTATTCCGGAGGATTTTGTAATTTAAATAAAAACCGAACCGTCATCTAAGTGGCGGTTCGGTTTTCTTTATTTTTTCTCTACTAATTTTTTATTCTTCCAATCTAGTGTGAACAATTTATTAAATGTTTTTTGATCAACGTCTTTTACGTTGTTTCCAACCCAGTTTGCAGTTCCGAATGTGTAGCCTGGACGAAGTTGGTAGTCGTCGGCGTGTTTTGTATAAGCGACTTGTAAGTTAGATTGATCTGTATTTTTTTCAGAGATAACAACAGCAATCATACCAGGAGAGAAACCGCTATTTGTTAATGCTGGAAGTTGATCCATCGGTATTAAATTACCTTTTGCATCAGATTCATATAGGTATGTGCGAGAGTACATGAACAGTTGGTTTCCATATAAAGAATGATAGGAGTCACGTGTGTAAATACCCCAGTTTTGATTGTTATATCCGTTAAAGAATACGTTCCACTTTACGTTTTTGTTTGTTTGGTCAATTAAATTTGTTTTATAACTAGTTTGTTTATAGCTTACAGAGTCAGACCAAGTGACTTGACCAGTTGCACCAGCTTCACCGCTAGGGCCATTAGGCGTTACAGAAGCTTTAACAGAGCCACCAAGTTGATAAGATACGCTAGATGTTACAGTCGTTTCTTCTACAGCATTTGTAGGTGCTACGTTAAAGAAACGAGCGCTGTTATCTTGAAGGTTAAATGCAACATCATATTGTGAAGGATAACGTAATGTTGCACTAGCGCCAGGGATTGGGTAGTTATCAATAGGTGCATCACTTATAGTAGGATTTGCTTTTAGAAAACTACCAGTTGTATTAATAACGGCAATCTGTTTATCAGCGCTCGGGTCATCGATAAAAGTTACCTTTAAAGACATTGTCATATTATCAGCTTGATCATTATTAAATGTATTATAGCTCGTATGTGTTTTTGCATTTTGCCCGATATCTGTTACAACTTGTGACGTCGTTTGAGCGTAAGCAGCAGGTGTTGAAAGAGTTACAGCGCTACTAGCAAAAACAGCGGATAATGCTAAACACTTTAAGTATGTTTTAGAACGTTTCATACAATCACTTCCTTTTATCTTTGTCGATATATGTCGTATTACATTTATATCGTAACATGAAAATAAAACGGAATGGATGGTTATGCATAATTGCATAGGTGAGTTTTGAACGATAAAGATAATAGAATTTCATCCAACACTTAAGACTCAAAAATGTCCATTACAGCCGTTCTTAAAAATTTTAAGATAATATGTTTATCAATGTTCTTATTATGAAGATTGAAGCGCTTAATATTTACGTTATAAGTGCATAACAAGTTATAATAAAAGAAATCAATAAGGAGGCTGGCTGTGAAGAATCTTCGTTATCTCAATATATTTACCATATTAATTATATACACACTACTTATGTTTTACATCGGCTGGAACGGATGGGTTTGGCTTCATGCGGTATTTGGCTGGGAATCTTGGGGATATTATGCTTTTATAGTCGCATTTATTTCATATGCGTACATTCTCGTGCAAGTGTTTAAGTTTTTGCCATTTCTACGAACGATCGGTTCAATTTGGTTCGCGGTCATACAATACGCGCTTATGTTGTTGCCATTAGCTAATATTATGGTCTTTCTTTTACAGTTTTCAGTAGAGAAAGAAGCGGCAATTATTTGGACAGGGGCGGCTGTGATAGCTGCATTTATCTTTATCTTTGCGTATGGAGTATTTAATGCGTATAGTCCGGTAGTAAGAAAGTACGAGGTGCACATACCGAAAAAGGTAGAGGGGCGTAAAAGTTTACGCATTGCGATGGCTTCTGATATGCATTTCGGTAAACTGTCTGGCGTTTCGCATTTAAAAAGACTTGTTCGTCATGTAAATGAGATGGAACCTGATATTATTTTACTGCCAGGTGATATTATCGATGATCATCCAGGTGTGTTCATTCAAAAGAATATGGGACCAATCATGAAACAAATGAAAGCACCATTAGGCGTATATGGCGTATTAGGAAACCATGAATACTACGGCAGAGCGGTTCCAGAGTTTTTACAAGAGATGGATAAGATTGATATTCGTATTCTTTTAGATGAAGTAATTACAATTGAAGATGACTTTTATCTCGTTGGAAGAAGAGATAAAACAGAGCGAGATCGTCAAAGCTTTGAACAATTAATGAGTACGGTAGATAAATCGATGCCTGTTATCGCAATGGATCACCAGCCATTTGAGTTGAAACAAGCAGCAGCGGCAGGTGTAGATTTATTATTATCCGGTCATACGCACCGCGGACAAATGGCGCCCAATCATATTGTAACGAGAAGAATGTACGAGCTAGACTGGGGATACGCACAAAAAGGCGCGTTCCACGCAATTGTTTCTTCTGGATTTGGATTTTGGGGACCACCGCTTAGACTTGGAAGTAGGTCGGAGATTGTGCAGGTAGAAGTTACATTTGAATAGGGGTTATGAAATAGAGAGCTGATGGCTCTCTATTTTTTCAATAAAAACAAATAACAATAAATATTTATGTTGGTGCTAATTTCATAAAAGAGATAAGATTATAAGACTCGATTAAAATAAAGGGGGATTGTAAGTGATCATATCAGATGTACTATACGGAGAATTTGAAGTGGATCAAGTAGTAGAAGAATTAATTTCAAGTAAGTCTATGCAAAGGCTAAAAGGCATTCATCAAAATGGCGCAAGTTACTTAATGAACGAGAAATGGAATGTAACGCGCTTTGATCATTCAGTTGGTGTTATGTTATTAGTTAAAAAACTAGGTGGTTCAGTAAAAGAACAGATTGCTAGTTTACTGCATGACGTATCACATACTGCTTTTTCCCATGTGATTGATTACGTTTTTGATAATGAAGATGAAAGTTATCATGAGGAGATATTTAGTTCTGTTGTGAAAAACTCAGAAATTCCAGCGATCCTTGCGAAGCATGGTTATAACTATGAAGATATTTTATTAGATGATTTGAAGTGGACATTACTGGAAAGGTCAGCGCCCGAATTATGCGCAGATCGAGTAGATTATACGTTACGAGATATGTATACATACGGATATATTTCTTTAGAAGAGGTTCATAGATTTTTAGAGGATATTATTGCAGTAGAGGGGAAAATGGTTGTTCAAAGTGTCGAAATGGCAGAATGGTTTACAGAAACGTATTACAAAGAAGTAATTGATTTCTTTATGAAACCAATGAATATTTACGGAAACGATATGTTAGCGAAAACGTTAAAGTTATCTCTTCATAAAAAGGTTATTCATGCAGATGATTTTCTTCTTGAAGATGAGGAGCTTATTTCGAAATTGCAGCAATGTAATGACCCCGAAGTAGAAGCTTTATTAAGCAAAGTTCATCCAAATGTAAAGGTAAAAGAAGATAGAAACGATTATGATTTACATCAGAAAAATAAAGTGCGTCTTATTGATCCGCCGTTACTTCGTGAAGGGAAAATCGTTCAGTCATCTGTTGTGTCAGAAAACATAAGACAGATAAGTGATATTGCTTATGAAAAAGCGGTGAGAGGGATGTATGTGAAAGTGATTTCGAATTAAAAAAGAAGTAGCGCATCGTTTTTAGAGCGCTACTTCTTTTTTATTAATGATCAAACCAATTCCAAATCTCAATATCTCCAAGAGTCGCATAACGTACGTGCGGGGAGTTTTGTAATTTTAATAACTCTTTCGATGGACCAGTAATAACAATTCCGTATACTTTTACACCGTTGTCCTTTACATATTGATAACGTTTATCTAAGTTTAGTTCTTTCTCAGAAAGCGCTGCTATTTTGCTTACCGTTTTTTTATGGATAGAAAGGACGCGCATCATTTCGGTTACTTTGTCTTCTTGCGTTTTCCGCCCGTCAGTTTCATTATCGAGGAATCTTACATGTTCTGGAAACCCTATAGCTTCTCCGCCATGTAGGATATAGTCATCTACATTTTTTCTTTCTTGTCCTGTATCTAAAGCGTACCATAAAGGAGTTGGAGGGAGTTCTTGTGCCTCGAATATGCTATATAGAAGCGGTTCTAATTCTTTTAAAGTGTAAGCTTTATCAAAAGAAATTGCTACTTCTGCAACGGTCCCATCATGTACTTTTGCAAGTGTATCCCATACTTTTTTTGATGAATCTTTTAAATAATCACCCTGCTCTGTTTTTGGATGAACAAAGAAGAGTTTTGGTTGATAGAACGGATTCATCCAAGTTCGCTTCGTAACATCTACAGATGATAAGAAGCTTTTTGTTTCTATTGTACCGAGGGGCATTTCTTTTTTACCGACGGTTCGTACTAAATCAAATTGGCTATTCGTACGGAAAAAAGCTTCTACACTTGTTCCACCTCCCATAACACGGCTATTTGGGATCGTTGCTTCAAGTGCAAGCGAAGGAACCTCTCTAATTTCTTCTAGCCTTTTATCATTATTAGCTTGAAAATAAAAGGCTGATAATACCCCGCCGATTATATAGATAACGATGCAAATTGATAATATAAAACCAAACGTTTGTAAACGATGTTTCCACTTAATTCTCCAAAAAGGAATTTTAAGATTTTTTGGGGGTAACTTTTTCTTAATTGGTTCTGTTTTTGTTAACAGCTCATCTAAGTAAGCTTCACACTCTTCACATGACTCAATATGACTTTCTAACAGTTCTTGTTCATCATGCGTGAGCGTTCCATTTTCATACTTCTTCCATAGTTTTTTAAATTCTGTACAACCCATCCGTATCACTCCTTTATGCTTTTTATGTCTTTCCGTCCCCTGTGTAATTCAATTTTCACTTTCGCTAATGAGAGACCAGTCATTTCTGCTATTTCCTTATAGGAGAATCCATAGTAATCTCGTAGTAGTAGGACATTTCGTCTTTCGAGCGGAAGAGCGTATAAACTGTCTAACCAACTAGCAATCTCATGTTTTACGAAATATTCATGTTCTGTACTTGGCACGTTTGGTAAATGGAATTCTTCCACTGTAGTTGTTTTATACTTTTTTTCTTTTCGATACCAATCGATAAAGGCATTGTAGGCAATTGTAAATAACCACGGCCTAATTTCTTCTCCTTTATAATAGTCAATATGGACGAGCATTCGGTAAAATGTTTCTTGCATGAGATCTTCCGCATAGTGGGAATCTCCGGTTAGGGAGAGAAGATAGCGAAATAAATCTTGCATATGCTCTGAGTAAATTTCTTCTAATGATTGTTTACGTTTCACTACATTTCCCTCCCTTCATACATAACAACGAAATACATATAAAAAAGTTACAATTTTTTATGGAATTATAGTAAAAAACGTCAAGAATTGGATTGCGTTCTCTTTTATCATAATACATATAAGGCGGGTGAACAGAGATGGAAAGCTATGAAACACAAATTCAAAGGTCAATTGATTATATTGAGGAAGATGTAATGGAAAAACAAACGCTGCGTAATTTAGCGCGGGTTGCAGGTTTTTCTGAGTCTCATTTTCATCGTGTATTTCAGGCGTTAGTAGGTGATACGGTAATGGAGTATGTTCGAAAGAGGAGGTTAGCCCGGGCAGCTTATCAACTTTCTCATACGGATGAAAAAGTTATTGATATCGCGTTTGAACATGGCTTTCAATCTCACGAAACGTTCACGAGAGCCTTTAAAAAATTATTTCAAATGACACCGAGTGAATATCGAAAACAAGAAATCGAAACACCGATGTATTACAGAGTAAATGTAAAGCAAAGAAAATTAAATCCGTATTTAGGAGGCATACAAATGGAATATCGTATTGTAAATAAACCAGAATTTTTAGTGGCGGGTTATGAACTGAAGACGACAAGTAAAGAAGGGAAAAACCATCAAGACATTCCAGCATTTTGGCAAGAATATTTACAAAAAGATCTTGGAACGACGATTCCGAATCGTAAAGATACGAGCCAATGGGTAGAGCTTGGATTATGTACTGATTTTAATTTAGAAACAGGAGACTTCACTTATATTATCGGAATGGAAGTTACAGACTTTGAAAATGTACCAAATGAAATTGCAAAGCGTACTTTCCCGGCAGCAACATATGCAGTATTTACAACGCCGAAAGTTCCTCATGAAGAAATGGTATCGTCTATCCACCAAACTTGGAATGCAGTATTCTCAGAATGGTTTCCGCATTCAGGCTATGAACATTGCGGAGTTACAGAGTTTGAATTATACGATGAGCGTTGCCACGAAGATAAGAGTGAGTTTGCACAAGTAGAGCTTTGGATACCGGTGAAGAAAAAATAATAGGGTAAGAGCGAATCATTGGGAGATGGTTCGCTTTTTTTATAAGTGGATTGTTAAATTTGTATTGTTTTATCTGTAATACATATGAAAATGGTAAAATAAAGTAGCAATTAAATATTGCGGGTGGAAGGTTATGCCCTTTCTTCATTTTGTGAAGAAAGGAGGTGTAATCGTATGGAATTTCTTTTGCAAATTTTGTTGGAAATTACAAAAACTATAGCTAGAGAAGGTATAGTTTTTGGATTTAAGAAATTAACGGCAAAAAAGCGCAAAAAGAAGACCACCCGTCTGCCTGCGAAGCGTGGGAAGTCTTCTAAGCGCAAATAAGCTTTAGTTGCAACCTTCCACCTTGCGGTAATTAGTTGCAGTGACGGGGTGTTGGAAGCACCTCGTCTACTTCATTTTATGCAAAACTTAGTTAGTTTATACTTCTATTTATAGTATAACAGTTTAGAAATGTATTTGTTAATAGTTTTATTTTTACTTTTACTTTGTATAGTAGGGAAGTAGGTTAGTATTGTCGGTTTTTGTCGGTAAGTCGATATATCTAGAAAATCGCTGATATAATTCGAGTTGCGCCGATATATTCAAAAAATCGCCGATATAATTTCATATACCGTTAAAACACCTCAAAAAAACGATTCGCATAATTTCAATTACCGCGAAATTCTCCCAGAAAAGAAAAAAGACGCCACATAGCGTCTTTCCTACGAACGAAACGGAAATACAAGAATAATCGTCGTTCCTTTTCCGAGTGCACTATCAACGGAAATTGTTCCGTTATGAGCATGAACGAGCTGTTTTGTAATGGCTAGGCCAAGTCCAGTTCCGATGTTGCTTTCTTCTGTGTTTGTTCCGCGGTAATATCGTTCAAATAGAAGTTCTTTCGTTTTTTCATCCATTCCTTTTCCGTCATCTGAAATGGAGAGTGTAAAGGAATTAGCGTTTTGTGATAATTTTACGATGACAGTAGTTGTTTCGTTATTATGTTTTACAGCATTTACTAGTAAGTTTTCGATAATACGCTGGAACCATTTTTCTTCAATGAAATATTGAATTTTATTTGAGCTCGGTACGAATTCAATATTTTGATTTTGAAGTGTTGGATTATTAATAAATTGCAATAACACTTTTTGAACGAACTGATTGATTTCAACGTTTACGTGTTGGGCAGGAAGGCTGTTATTTTTTAATTGATACGTTAAGCTTAAATCATCAATTAATGTCGTCATATATTGAGATTTCTCTTTCATAACACTACCAAATTGTTGAATATCACGATCAGTCCAGTTATATTGATTCGATTCGAGTAATAATGCGTAGCCATATATAGAGCTAAGTGGTGTTTTTAAGTCGTGTGTTAGACCGGTAATCCATTCTTCTCGTGTTTGCTGGAGTACTTGCCTCATCGCATCATTTTTTTTGAGTGTAATAGAAAGGTGTTCTAGTGAACTTGTTACATCTCTAAACAAACGAAATGACCATTTTTCTTTACCAGATCGCCGGAACCTGACAGGTTTTCCTTTTTTACTAATAGGTTCTTCATACTTTCCACCAGCGATATTTTTAAGCCAGCGCATCGCATGTAATAACGGTTTCCCGAATTTATTACCGTACCAAATAGAAAGAATGACTAAATAAACAAATACGATAAGAAGGATTAATCCGCATCCAATGAGAAACTTCTTAGTAAATACATCTTCAATTTCGTCATCTGGATAGTAGTGCTCATTTTTTGCAGTTACAACGAGAAGGTTGCCACTATTTGCATCGTAAAAGCTAGACGTATTTTCTTTATGATTCCACGGCTCTTTTTCATTAAGGGCAATTTGTATCGCTGAAAATGTTTTTTTCTTTCCAGCTGGATAGGCAAAAACCTCTTCGCCATTTTGATTAAATATTTGAAGTGCTGCTTTTTCTTTAGACAGTAACTGTTTTTCTTGATCTGTTAATGTGAACGAATCCATCGTTAAAGAGGAGTGATCCTTTTGAATTGCTGTCAGTAACGCATTGCTTTTTAACATACCACCATAAATAACAAGTACTTTCTTTTCTTCTAATTCAATTTCCCAATATGTAAATTTATAATTACTTTCGATATGATGTTGTATATATGCGACTAAAGATGTCTTCGTATAAGCATTCGGAACATCATTTGGTGTATTAAAGTGGTAGAGGATTTTTCCGTTTTCATCTACAACTTGGAGCCAATCATTTTTCTCCTTTATTAAATCTTGCACTTCAGATTGTAACGAAATATGCCCATCTTCTGAAGAGATGTATCTTGAAATTGTAAAACTATCAGAATCTGGAATATTAGGTTCGTATAAAGTACTAGTAAGAAGAAAAATTAAATAAGTAAAAGCAGCAACTACAGCGATAAGTAATGTAACTAAAACAAAAACGTGTTGCATGATAAATTGAATAATAAGTCGTTTATTAAAATTCATATCGTCACCCTACTTTGTAACGAACTTATAACCAAGCCCGCGAACGGTTTTTATATATTCTGGTTTACTTGGATCATGTTCAATTTTTTCACGTAGTTTTCGAATGTGGACCATAACAGTGTTGTCATCGCCATTATAGGCAGGTGCTCCCCAAACTTTTTCGTATATTTCCTCTTTCGAAAATACGTAGTTCGGATTCTCGCAAAAGAAGAGTAGTAGTTGAAAGAGTTGAGCGGAGCATTCGACAATGTGCCCATCTACTGTTAGTTCTGCAGAGTGCTGATCAATTTCAAATCTTCCAAATGAAATCGAGTGTGATTTTTGTTCGTGTGGTACGGTTTGTTTCATATGTCTCCGAAGCTGTGCTTTCATGCGTGCTACTACTTCTAATGGATTAAATGGTTTCGTAATATAATCATCTGCACCGTATGAAAATCCGGATATTTTATCTAAATCAGATGCTTTTGCTGATAGGAAGAAAATTGGACAATCTGTTTGTTGGCGAATGATTGGACAAATATCAAAACCAGATTGTCCAGGAAGCATTACATCTAAAATAATTAAATCGTAATTGTTTTGCTTAGTTAGAGATAAAGCCATTTCAGCTGATGTTGCAGTTGTAATATGAGAAAAGCCTTCTTTTTCAAGAATGGTAGTTAGTAATTGTAAAATTGCTGTTTCATCATCAACGAGTAAAATATTTGCTTGGTACATAAACATCCCTCCTAATTTCCTCGAATATCATATCATCATTTTGTAACTTATGGAATTTTTAAGGAAATTTTAAGGTTTTCTTTCGCAAAAAATTAAGAATCAAATGATATGATAAAAGTAACATAGGGGAGGAGATGAGTGTGAACCCGTTTCAAGTGATGCGAGCTAGATATTTTTTAATTGTATTTGCACTATTAATTTTAATAGCGAGAAGTAGTGGCGATTTGCTAACAAGTATATTTCATATACAAAATTCTTCTTTTATAAATATTCTTATATTCTATATCCTTCCGATGGTATGGATTTCTTATGAGTATAGAAAGCACCACATTTCATTTTCATTATTTGTTAATAAAAATGAAACATTTAACTTGGTACAAGTTTTATACATTACGGTTATGTTATGCATGTTTAGTTACGGGTATCTTATTTTGTATATGTATAGTTTTGCATGGATTACACCGGACTTTATTATGAACGCCCTGCATGAACCAATTGTAGATAGTACTGGGGGATATGTATCTCAAGTCATTAGGGTCGTATTCATCGCACCAATTATCGGGGAATTTGTTTTTCGCGGATTTTTACTTCAACGTTTTGCAACAAAATGGGGAACGAGCATAGCGACCATCGTTGTAGCAATATTGTTTGCGTTGTTACATGTTGATTTCCTCGGTGCAGCCATATTCAGCATCGTATTGTCAATCGTATATATTCGTACGAAAAGTTTACTCATGCCAATTGCAATACATATGTTAAACAATGCATTTGTAATAGGTGCGTCTTTTCTAATAAGTAGAGAAAAAATTATGAGTTTTGCCGATTTCTCAAATTATACGACATTCTTTCCTGGACTTATTATTTTTATAACAGGATTAAACTTAGTACTTATCTTTTTATTTGTTAATCGCAAATATTGGAGTAAAGAAGTGCCGGTTATATATGCAGAGCAGGAAAAGAGCTTTTCAGATGTAGTCGGGAGTAAATAAGATGAAGAAGACGGTTGAAAAAATATTAAAAGACATTATAGATTCTACGTCTATTACAGATATGTGTGATAAAAGCGTTTGTCATTGGCTTCAACCTGTAGTAGATACGATTGTGTTTCCAGAGTATTACTTATTTTCTAGTACTCATTTAAAAGAAAATATTATTTCTCTTCTTATTGTGTTCGGGGTTTTACTAATATTTGGTCTAATTGTAGAAGAAATGATGAAGCGCATCTTCAGAAAGAATGAAGAGAAGTATATGTGGATTCATAAAGTATTCGAGAAAGTAATGGTGGCTTTCCTTTTGTTTTATGGTATAAAAACAATCATTTACTTTATAGCTTTGAAACATCATTAATTCGAAATTTGAAAGGGATGTATAAAATTATATGAATGAAACGATATCATCAAATAAGTTTTTTTATTTGATTTTACTTAGTCTAGTGTTAATAACGACAGTGAATGTTATTTTGCGCTGGGAGGAAGCTTATTTTTTCATGTATTTAGCGCTCCATTTGCTAGGGATTTTATGTATAAGTGGTGGAGTGGTTACTGAAAAAAAGAATGAAGAAAGCGTTAACTATATGTGTGTGATCGGTCTTGTTTTACTTTTAGCTGTACAAGGTATTATGAAATATAGTTCTTTCTCTTTACAAGATTTTAGTTTATTAATAGATG
Source organism: Bacillus sp. EB V-12 (assembly GCF_056158125.1). Classification (NCBI taxonomy): domain Bacteria; kingdom Bacillati; phylum Bacillota; class Bacilli; order Caryophanales; family Bacillaceae; genus Bacillus; species Bacillus sp. EB V-12. Next base: position 374,919 of record NZ_JBUXJL010000002.1, read on the forward strand.
TACTTCCTTAAAGAGGCTTTTTATTTTATCTAAAAAGCAAGTAGGGTACGTGTTGGTTTGTAAGTGTGATCCTTATTACGGATTGTGAACCGAAGAAAGTGTTTAAAGATAGGTAAAACTCTTCTTATGTAGAAGAGTTTTTTTATGTAAATAAAAAGATCCAGAGCAATTCACATAATAAGCTTGTTCTAATTTAGCGTGTACGAACTTACAATAATAATAGACAGGCAGCATAGAGGAGGGAATAGCGTGAGGAAGGTTATCGGTTGGTCGCTTTTTTTGTACGTTGGATTTGCGTTACTTATATATTGGTATTTATTTGGATGGAATCATGAACTTATTCCGGACATGTATAAGGGAACGAGTGCAGATCCAGAAACGTTTATGAGTACGAGAGAGCTTACGCTAAGCCAAGATTATTCGCGCGTGAAAAATTTACTATACTTTTTAGCGACGCCTCTTGAATGGATTATTTTATTATTTGTACTTGTGCTAGGTATTTCAAGAAAGTTTGAGAAATGGTCGAAGGAAACGACTAAAATAAGTGTTTTGCAAGTTGCGATTTATTTCTTTTATTTATCATTACTGACAACAGTGCTTGCCTTACCGATGCAATGGATTGGCCGGAAAGTGTCCGTTGATTACGGCATTTCAACACAAAGTACACAAAGCTGGATAAAAGATCATGTTATCGGTTTTTGGGAAAGTTATGCGACTATGTTAATCGTAGTTACCGTTCTATTATGGCTTATCCGTAAATTTCCGAAGAGATGGTGGCTCGCAGGATGGGCGCTCTCTGTTCCATTTACAATCTTTTTAACATTCATACAGCCTGTCGTTATTGATCCACTGTATAACGACTTCTCGACGCTGAAAAATAAAGAATTAGAAACGAAAATTTTAGCGATAGCAGACAAAGCGGACATTCCTGCTAAACACGTATATGAAGTAAATATGTCAGAAAAAACGAATGCATTAAATGCTTACGTAACAGGAATTGGCCCTAACGCCCGTATTGTAATGTGGGATACAACACTTAAGCAGTTAAAAGATAAAGAGATTTTATTTATCATGGCCCATGAAATGGGGCATTATGTTATGAAGCATATATATTTTGGCGTTGCAAGTTATGTATTGCTATCGTTTATAGGTATGTTTTTAATTAGTCGTATTATAAATATGTGTATTCGCAAATGGGGAGATACATTGCAAATTTCAAAAGTAGCATGTTTCTCCATTTTACCTTTATTTTTCTTAATTTCTTCTGTCCTCTCTTTTGCAGCACAACCAGCAACAAACTACGTTTCACGTATAGAAGAAAGAGCGGCAGATCAATATGCTTTAAATATGACGAAGGATGGGAAATCTGGTGTGAAAACTTTTCAATATTTATCAAAAACAAGTTTAAGCCAAGTAAATCCGCCTGCGTTAGTAAAATTTTTCTTATACACGCACCCACCAATTTTTGAAAGAATTCATACGTTTGAACAATATGAGAAACAAAGCAAAAAGGAGTAGCATGATAGCTACTTCTTTTTTTATAGAGATATAAGTTTCATATTGGGAATATTTATCATTGCTTTTTATTGTGATTTTGTAAATAATAAGCTATAAAATTCTAAAAATCTATATATAAAGGAATAAAGGTGGAAAAATGTATTTTTTACAAAATTTAAAAGTGAAATATAAATTATTGTCGCTTATTTCATTAGCAGTTTTAGGTATGGTAATTATAAGCAGTGTAGCAATTAGTTCTATTAATAAGATTAAGCATGATACAGAGGTTGTAGTAGATGATTATCAATATTCTGCAATTTTATTAGAAGGAATGCTTCGCACACAAAATTCACTAGAATATAACCTACTAGAATTAATTACGGTATCACAAAATGAAGTGGCAAATAAAGAGGGAATAATTGATAATATTGAAAAGGATCTTAAAAAATATGATTCTTTATTAAAAGAATATGATGATGGTTTTAATTTAAGTAAGCAAGAGGATGAACTGTTTCAGAAGATGAAGAAATCTTTGCCAAGTTATAAAGATACATATAAAAAATTATTTGAAAAGGCAAAGGCAACAAACGAGCCACAAATGGTAAATGAATTTCAGAAGGAATTAAAACCGAAGGGAATAGAGTTAGCCGGTTATGCAGTGGATCTAGAATCGTATGTTTCAAATTTAGCTGACCAAGTATTTAAAGATTCTCAAAAAATGATTGATCGTTCCGTTATTACCTTTATCATACTTGTAGTAGTTACTACAATCGTTATATGTATAGTAAGTTATATTATTAGCAAGCTTATAGTTGCTCCTTTACAAACGGTTAGTCGTATGATGGAAAGAGCGAAAGAAGGAGATTTAACCGTACATGGTGATTATAATGCTAAAGATGAATTAGGTGTATTAGTAAGTAATTTTAACGAGATGATTGCAGGGCTAAGAACAAATATGCAAGAAGTAGAGAATAATATTCAGCTTTTATTTCAACATGCAGACGGAGTAGTATCTGCATCAGAAGTATCTAGTAGTGCAGCAAAGAAAATCACTATGGATATTGAAGAAGTTGCAAATGGTGCAGAGAGTCAAATGCAAGCAATGGAACAAACTGCGGGTGCGATGGAAGAGTTGACACAAGGAATGCAGAGTATAGTCAATACATCGTCCTCTGTAAATGAATTATCTGCTCAATCAGCATTAGATGCAGAGAATGGTAACAAATTAATGAAACAAATGATTCAACAGATGGATACAATCCAAAATTCGGTACATAGTGGTGTGAAACAAGTAGAGACTATGAAAGAACAATCAGAAGAAATTGTTAAAATCATTGATGTTATGCAAGGTATTACCTCCCAGATTAACTTATTAGCATTAAACGCCGCAATTGAGGCTGCACGTGCTGGTGAAAGTGGTAGAGGATTTGCAATTGTGGCAGATGAAGTGCGGAAATTAGCAGAACAATCTAGTGATTCTGCAAAACAAATTGAGAATCTTATTACTCAAGTTATGGGAACAACGAACCATACGGTACATATGATGGGGAAGGTAGATAATGAGGTACAGGCAGGTACACAAGTAGTAATGCATACCGAAAAAGTATTTGGAACAATTACAGAAAAAGTACAACAAGTATCTGAGCAAATTCAAACGGTATCTATGTCTACAGATGAAATTGCAGCGAGTAGTGAGGAAATCTCGGCTTCTGCAGAAGACATGGCTCAAATTTCCCAAAGATCATCTGACCGAACTGATAGGGTAAAAGAGTCTATTCAACAGCAAGAAAAATCTGTTCAAGAGATTTCGGTTTCAATTGAACATATGCATAACGCAGCAGGAAAACTAAAACAAATAGTTGCCCAATTTACTCTTCAAAAGTAGTAGCATATTTGAGTGTTAATAAATATAAAAAATCATCCTCTTTTAAGAAAAAAGGATGATTTTTTTATCCCGCTATTTGCTGGGCAGTAAGACCTCCACCTCAAAATTCAGCGAAAGCGAGTTATCAGTGAAGGGGAATGCTACCTCTGAAATATAAACCATGAATATAGTAGCCTCCACTAGGTATCTCCTTTAGGTGCCAATAAAGGGAAGTTATAAAGTGAAAAGGAGTTTATAAAGAGATTGTAGAATGTTTTAGTATATAACACCTTAGATGTGACAACTTCCTTTTTGAAAAAGAAAGAAGGGAGTATAAAGCAGAAAGGTAGTGGAAATATTTCTTCTAGAAGATTTACATTTTATCTTACATTCACCAAAAAATAATACTCCTGAAACAATGAAGTTCATTTTATTTGAATGAAATAGGGAGAGAGGACAATGAAGAAAAAAATATTGGGTGTAATGATGATTGCGACAATGGCAGGAGGTATATTTGCAGGGACGAATGTGACGCCTGTAAAAGCAGAAGAGTATCCACAAATGATTGTGTTTGAAGATGTTCCATACGGATTTTGGGCATATGATGCTATTATGGACTTAGCATATCATAAAATTATATTAGGGTATGGAAACGGGAAGTATGGTGTTGGCGATCTTATAACACGTGAACAAGTAGCTGGGACTATTTACAGAACACTTGAGATAAAAGAAGAAGGGCCAGTAGCGAATCCATATAAAGATGTTTCTGATAGTACAACAACTTTTAAAAAGGAAATTTTGGCGTTAACAAAACGTGGTGTTTTTTCAGGGGATGGCCAAGGGAATTTTAGGCCGAAAGCACCAATCTCTAGAGCGGAAATGTCTGTCATTTTAAAACGAGCATTTAATTTTGAAACGAAACAAAAACATACATTTAAAGATATTCCAAAAGGCCACTGGGCAGAAGATGCAATTAGTGCGTTACAATCTAATAATGTTGTGAGAGGAACTGGGAATGACATGTATGAATTAAATCGCCCTGTACCTAGAGAACAATATGCTCAGTTTATTAATAATGCGATTATTAATTATCATTTGAAAGAGGATTGGAAGTAGAGTGAAATATGAAAGCACAAATAGAAATATTTGTGCTTTTTTGTTTGTTTAAAAAGAATTATTATTCGAATTTATGTATTTTTATGGTTATACACAAGCTTTATAATCAACCCGATGAAAAAGACATGATGTGTAATATGATTCACAAAACCGTCACGAAATGTGTCGAAAAATATATTGTCACTATACCATTTATTCTGTATATTTTTAAAAAAACATATACATATTGGGGAGATAATTTGATGAGCAAAAAATTATTAAAAACAGCTACAGCATTAACAATTATGGGTGGGGTGTTATTCTCAGCAGAGAGTAACAGTGTAAAAGCGGAAAGTGCACCGTTGCAAAAAACAAATACAATTGTATTTAAAGATGTACCAAAAGGGCATTGGGCATATGAGGCAATTCATGAATTAGCGGAACAAGAAATTATTTTAGGATATGGCGATGGAATATTCGGTTTTGGGGATAATGTAACACGTGAGCAAGTTGCAGCTTTAATTTACCGTGTGTTTGATATGGAAGAACAAGATGAATATGAAAACCCATATGGAGATATTGATGAAAATTCAACAAGCTTTATCGAGGAGATATTGGCTTTAACGGAAATGGGAATTTTCCAGGGAGACGAGAATGGAAACTTTAGACCGAAGGCGACGTTAACGCGTGCAGAAATGGCACAAGTTCTTACGAATGCTTTTGACTTACAGGCAAAGGGATCTCATAACTTTAATGATGTTTCAGCAAATTCATGGGCAACGAATGCAATTAGTGCAGTACAAACAAATGGTATTACAATAGGAATCGGAGAAGGTAAATTCGGTCCGTCTATGAAGGTAACGAGAGAACAATACGCACAGTTTTTACATAGAGCAATATTGCATGATATGGAACAAGGGCAGTAATAAAGTTTAACTAGTCAAAGTGAAATTTAAAAATAATACAAAAAGGTCGTTGTTGTATAACAGCGGCCTTTTTTGTATGAAATAAAGCGCGAAAGAATGGCGTTTTGAAAAAAAAAATGAAATGAATTTTCAAAAAAAACTTCCTTTTCTGAAGATTTGTTATATAATATAAAACATAAAATCAAATCTGTTATAAAACAGTTTAAGAAGGGGATGCTAATATGTCGACGCAAACTTCACGGGTTACACTGCCCGGAGAAATGTTACCAGCGTACAACGAAATATTGACACCTGAGGTGCTTAGTTTTTTGAAGGAACTACATGAGAATTTTAATGAGCGCCGCATAGAACTTTTACAAAAACGTGTAGAAAAACAAAAGAGAATTGATGCAGGGGAGTTTCCGAAGTTTCTAGAAGAAACAAAACATATACGTGAAGCGGATTGGACAATTGCCAAGCTGCCAAAAGACTTAGAGGATCGCCGCGTAGAGATTACTGGACCGGTAGATAGAAAGATGGTCATTAACGCTTTAAATTCAGGAGCGCATCTTTTTATGGCGGATTTTGAAGATTCGAATTCACCAACTTGGGAAAACGCAGTTGAAGGGCAAATCAATTTACGAGATGCAGTAAAGGGAACGATTTCACATAAAAATGATAAAGGGAAAGAATATAGATTAAATGAGAAAACAGCTGTACTCATTGTACGTCCAAGAGGATGGCATTTAGAGGAAAAGCATATGCAAGTTGATGGGAAAAATATGTCGGGTAGTTTAGTAGATTTCGGCTTGTATTTTTTCCATAATGCGAAAGCTCTTTTAGCAAAAGGGAGCGGCCCATACTTTTACTTACCGAAAATGGAAAGTTATTTAGAAGCGAGATTATGGAATGATGTATTCGTATTTGCTCAAAAATATATCGGCATTCCAAATGGAACGATTAAATCAACTGTGTTACTAGAAACGATTCACGCTTCGTTTGAAATGGATGAAATTTTATATGAGCTAAAAGATCATTCTGCTGGCTTAAATTGCGGAAGATGGGATTATATTTTTAGCTTTTTAAAGAGTTTCCGTAATCATAATAAATTCTTACTACCAGATAGAGCACAAGTCACGATGACGGCGCCATTTATGCGTTCGTATTCTTTGAAAGTAATTCAAACATGTCACCGCCGTAATGCACCAGCAATTGGAGGAATGGCGGCACAAATTCCGATTAAAAATAATCCAGAAGCAAATGAAGCAGCTTTTGAAAAAGTGCGTGCTGATAAGGAACGCGAAGCTTTAGACGGTCATGACGGGACTTGGGTCGCCCACCCTGGACTTGTACCGGTTGCAATGGAAGTGTTTAACCACATTATGAAAACACCAAATCAAATTTTTAGAAAACGTGAAGAAATATGTGTAACAGAAAACGATTTACTAGAGGTACCGGTGGGAACGATTACAGAAGAGGGCCTTCGCATGAATATTAGCGTAGGTATTCAATATATTGCATCTTGGTTAAGCGGACGGGGAGCAGCACCCATTTATAACTTAATGGAAGATGCGGCAACAGCTGAAATTTCAAGAGCACAAGTATGGCAATGGATTCGTCATGAAGGTGGAAAACTAAATGATGGTCGTAATATTACGCTTGAATTAATGGAAGAGCTAAAAGAAGAAGAATTAGCAAAAATAGAAAGAGAGATTGGTAAGGAAGCCTTTAAGAAAGGGAGATTCCAAGAGGCGACAACGTTGTTTACAAATCTCGTTCGAAATGATGAATTCGTACCATTTTTAACATTACCGGGTTATGAAATTTTATAAAAAACGAAAAGGGGATGGAACAAATGAAAAACGAAAGAATCGAGAAGTTGCAAGAAAGCTGGGAATTAGATGAGCGTTGGAAAGGGATCACACGTCCATATTCGGCAGAAGATGTAATTCGCCTGCGCGGGTCAATTGACATTGAACATACGTTAGCGCGTCGCGGTGCTGAGAAGCTTTGGACATCGCTTCATACAGAAGACTATATTAACGCACTTGGCGCATTAACAGGAAACCAAGCGATGCAACAAGTAAAAGCTGGGTTAAAAGCGATTTACTTAAGTGGTTGGCAAGTAGCAGCTGATGCAAACCTTTCTGGACATATGTATCCAGACCAAAGTTTATATCCAGCGAACAGCGTACCTGCTGTAGTAAAACGAATTAATCAAACGCTTCAACGTGCGGACCAAATTCAGCATATGGAAGGAAGCGATGATACAGACTATTTCGTACCGATTGTAGCAGATGCAGAAGCTGGATTTGGTGGGCAATTAAATGTATTCGAACTGATGAAAGGTATGATTGAAGCAGGTGCATCAGGTGTGCATTTTGAAGATCAATTATCTTCAGAGAAAAAATGTGGCCATTTAGGTGGAAAAGTACTACTACCAACGCAAACAGCAGTACGCAATTTAATTTCTGCACGCCTTGCAGCAGATGTAATGGGAGTGCCGACAATTATCGTTGCAAGAACAGATGCGGATGCAGCTGATTTAATTACGAGCGATATCGATCCTGTTGATAAAGCATTTATTACAGGAGAAAGAACACCAGAAGGATTTTACCGTACGAATGCAGGTCTTGATCAAGCAATTGCGCGCGGTTTAGCGTATGCACCGTACGCAGACCTCGTTTGGTGTGAAACGTCAGAACCAAATTTAGAAGATGCAAAACGATTTGCGGACGCAATTCATAAGGAGCATCCAGGGAAGCTACTTGCATATAACTGCTCACCTTCATTCAACTGGAAACAAAAACTAGATGAAAAAACAATTGCAAGCTTCCAAAAGGAAATCGCATCTTACGGTTACAAGTTCCAATTCGTAACACTTGCTGGATTCCATTCATTAAATTACGGTATGTTTGAACTAGCACGTGGCTATAAAGAGCGCGGCATGGCAGCATACTCTGAACTACAACAAGCAGAATTCGCAGCTGAAAAACATGGCTACTCTGCAACACGTCATCAACGCGAAGTAGGAACAGGTTACTTTGATGAAGTAGCACAAGTGATTACAGGCGGAACTTCATCAACGACAGCGTTAAAAGGATCTACGGAAGAAGCACAGTTTACGAAATAAAAGGAAGGGGCACCTTTTTTGAAAGGTGCCCCTTGTTATTTTCTAAACGATTCGAAAAGAGAGATGGAGTTGTCGGCAAAAAACGATACTCCCTTTTCTTTATTACTAAATCAACTCCACTCAGCCCTATGATCACGAATAAACTTTATATCTTTCTCATAATGCTCTAGATGTCCTTCATCGATCATTCTTTGGAAATTCAAGTCGCCTTCTTGCGCTTTTCGTTTCATATATGTACATAATCCTTCTAATCGAAGTAACACCATTCCTAAGTAATCTTCATTCATATTTTTATCATAGGACTGAACGAACAAATTCATTCTCTCTTTAATACGATCTGCATGTTGCGATGAGTCATAATGAACGGCTTCACCGGATTCTGTATAATATACTCTACTTAAAGGCACACAAGTATAAAGTGTATAAGCGATATCCCATAGTCTTGGACCAGGAGCAGCAACATCGAAATCAATAATCCCTACTGGCTTCTCATTATTAAAAATAATGTTATATATGGCAAAATCATTGTGACATAAAACCTCAATGTTATTTGGAGTATGATCCATCGGTTTCCAATCATCTAATAACGGAAAATCACTTACAGCATCATGGTAAAGGCGGAGCATCTTTGCTATTTCTTTTAATACATCATTAGATCGCATATATTCTTTTAAAGGATAATTGCCAGCTTCTCCTTCAATAAAGGATAAAATCTCTCTATCCTTTTCATCTACACCTAAAAACTTTGGAGCATAATGAAATCCTTTGTTTTCTAAATGTTGCAATAGCTTATGAATCTTTTCACTGCCTGGCTTTAACTCTCGCCGAACAGTATTTTCAGAACGATATACGCTTGAGACGTTTCCCCCTGTTAGCCTTTCTTCTTTAGCGTAGTTTGACATGTGAAAATTCCCCCTGTAATTAAAAAATCCAATTCCAAATAGTGAATAGACCAACAACGGCAGAAAAGAGAAGGGAAGCAAGCAATGCTAGACAGCCAAAAGGAACTAGCTTATCTTGCCATGTTTCTTTATACTCATAAATTAACTCCTCTGCTACTTTCTTCTGCACTGAAGATAAAGGTTGATCTTTATACAAACCTTTTATATGGTTAGAATCGCCTTTAAACTTTAAAGCACGTGCAATATGATGAGGACTATTTCCCATTGATTTTTCAAATAATAAACATGATTCATGCATAATATCTGTTTTATGCTCTTCTAGATACCAGTAACGTCCAGCCATTTCTGGATATTGTAATGTATAATAAATATCTCCGAGTTGTTTTCGAAGATGTAATTCATTTGGGTATGTAAAGATGAGGCCGTGCAATCTATCTCTTGCTTTTCCAAGATTATTATTTTCAATATCCTCTTCAATTCTTTTTAATGTTTTTCTAGGAATTTTATTGGTCATAAACTCCTCCTTATTTAGAATAGAGATAAGTATATTTTATAAGAAATACTAAAAATTAGAAATTCTATTTTCGAAAAAGATTGTACATTTTATTTTAATGTGCTATGATGATGTCAGTTGAATAGTTAAATTAAGCAATCCATATGTTATCAAGTGCTGAAAACGAACGAGAAAAAGTATGTGAGAACTAGTTTATGTTTCGTATTTGATAATGTGTGGATTCTTTTTTTAGACAGGAAGACTAAAAAATTTAAAATTTGTATTTTCTTAGGAGGAAATAATTATGGCAGTAACAGGACAAGTAAAATGGTTTAACAACGAAAAAGGTTTCGGTTTCATCGAAGTTCCAGGCGAAAACGACGTATTCGTACACTTCTCAGCAATCGAAACTGACGGTTTCAAATCTTTAGAAGAAGGTCAAAAAGTTAGCTTCGAAATCGAAGACGGTAACCGTGGACCTCAAGCTAAAAACGTAATCAAACTATAATTTTATAGTTGATGATGGAAAAAAGGATGGCTAATGCCATCCTTTTTTTGTTGTGGGGAAAGTTTTTTCAGAGCCTGTTTTTATATCTAAATCTCTTTTTCTATGTTACAACGGGTGAAAAATTATCTGGAATGCGTATTAGTTTCTGTAGAAGAATTAGTTCAGCAAGAGCATTTGCTGCGTATGATAGTAAATAACTATAAATTTGTATTCTCTATTGAAATAGGGGAATCTTTTCCAGATAGACCTTGAGTAACATCTTTTTTGTTAGCATTGTTGTTGGAATTTTGTACGTTTTGAGATGATGTTTCTAACAGTTGTTCTTGTTCCTTACTAGGGGTATTCAGAGCATCTGAGGGGATGCTATTAACCTGCTGATTTAATGGATTTTCTTTATCCATAGTATACAACTCCTTTTTAGAATTCGATAAAAAGCAATGTAATTATAAATAGCTACTTATATATATTGTGTTTTTGAATGACATTATATACAAAACTTATATTACAAAGTTAACTAATTAACGAATTGTTAGTGATGGATAAAGATGTACAAATTTGAAGTGTTTAATAAAAATTAAAAGCGGGTAACAAGTAATACTCTTTCTCATGTTTTATATAAGGATCATATTACAAATCAAAAAAGATGTAGAGAACCTTGGAAGAAAATATAGTCGTTTTTTAGGGGGAAGAAGAATAAATAAAATGATACTACGAATGTAAAAAGACATTCCATAAAGGAAGGCCTTTTATTGTTCTTGTCCTGATTTTTTCTTCTCACGTTTTTTACATTCTGGACATTTTGATTTACGAAACGGTTTGGCAAAGAATAGCAGAATGAAAAATAAACCGAATATAATACTAGCTGAGTTTTTCACGATAATGACGCTACTATTTTTCATTTGAATCGATGGTTGGATCTCTTTTTCTTCCATAGTGGCCCTCCATATATTGGATTTACATTTTAATTATAGCAAAGTTAATTGTTTTCATGATGTGAAAATAGGAAGGGATAATAAATATTTATAGGTAGTATAAATGCTGTTTTTATAACTTTAAAATTAAATCATTACTATATCGTGATTTTTTTATTTAACAAATGTTTGATAAATGATAAAAAATTGTAAAAAAGCGGAACTTGTAAGCTATTTCCTTTTCATAGATGCTAAAATTATATATGCAGCTGCTAATATAAATGGAAAAAAGGAGATAATGGAGTATGGAAAGTAAAGTGGAACGCTATGTCGAAAATTATGTTGTAACGAAAAATACGATGGCCTTACTTCCTGTTATTCTAAGTGAAAAGAAAATTGTTACGCGAGTCGTTGAAATGAATGATTCTTTTTTCGTATTTCAAAAACCTCTAGATATTATAGAAAGAAGTTGCCGCAAGCATGGCTCTAGTTTCTTAGGCAGAAAAGAAGGAACGAAAGAGTTAACTCATATTACACATAAAGCACCGATTGCGATTAGTCCAGCAGATCAACTTTATTTTTTCCCTACCTATTCTTACTCTAGAAAAGAGTGTGCTTGGTTGTCTCATTTTTATATTGAAAGTAATAAAGAATTAAAAGATGGAAATCTTATTATTAGATTTATAAATGGCTTTGCTGTGAAATTAGAGATATCAAAAACTAGTTTTGAAAATCAACAAAATCGTACAGCAAAATTACGTACTGAATATGAAGATCGTAGGAAAAAACAAGGGAATCCTTGTTTTAAAGAGGTTGATAAAAAAGAGGAATCAACATTAAGACCCGCTTATGAGAGTGTGTATTTTGTAAAGGAAGGCGAAGTGTGAAAGGATGGGGGAATCCCCATTCTTTTTTTGTTTATCCTGTTATTTGTGGGCAGTAAGACCCCGCCTCAAAATTCAGCGAAAGCAAAGAAGTTAAGCGGGGTATCAACAAAATCCCCACTGATTAAAGTTTCACTTTATCAGTCTTTGTAGGTAAGGCGATATATTAGAAAAACCGAGTTGTAATTGTTATATTTAGAAAATCACCATTGTAATTTCATTTACCGAAAAAATCAAAAAACAATCTAAATAACAAAACGAACGACACGTCCTGTCGAATATTGATAGATTATCATAGCTAAATAATGAAGGAATTCTTATGAAAGATATGGAAACTTTAATAAATACATCTCCATATGTCGTATCTACCATTTCCTCTTTCATATAAGCAATGATACAGTAGGGATAGTATTTAGAGTAAAGGGGTAAAGTGTAGAATGGATTTTCAGACAATCAAAGAGTATTTTTCACCAGAAAATATGGATCATATTGTTGAGAGTTATAAAGCGTTCGGACCACTTCTTGGTATTGGTTTACCGATGATAGAGGCGTTGATTCCAGCATTACCGCTTATCGTATTTGTACTGGCGAATGCTGTTGCATTTGGCTTTTGGCTCGGTTTTCTTTATTCATGGCTTGGATCAGTAATGGGTGCACTACTTGTCTTTTTCATCATCCGCCATTTTGGTCGCAGTCGTTTCTTTTCGTTTGTAAATAAGCATGAGAGAGTACGAAAAGCAATGGGGTGGATTGAAAGGAAAGGATTCGCACCGATTTTTGTTATATTTTGTTTTCCGTTTACACCGTCAGCGCTCATAAATGTTGTCGCTGGTTTATCCCGAATTAGTGTAAAACAGTTTGGTCTAGCGTTAGCATTCGGAAAACTTGTGATGATTTTTATTTTAACGTATATCGGTCATGATTTAATGTCATTTATTCATAATCCGGTGAAATCAGTTATTGTAGCGATTGGTATTTTTATTTTATGGTATGTCGGTAAGAAAATCGAAGTAAAGTTAGAACTACATTAAGAATAGTCTTCTTTGTAAAGGAAAGCTTCAGTATTAAAGGATAAGGGGAGAAGCAGATGAAGAAAACTTTGAAAAAAGAAGGCATGGAGTGGATACGAACAATTTTAATTGGTGTATTATTAGCTGTATTTTTTCGAACGTTTTTCTTTTCAACGTATGTTGTAGAGGGGAAGTCAATGATGCCGACATTGCAAGATGGCAATATGCTAGTTGTAAATAAGGTGAGTTATCAAGTTGGGGACTTGAACAGATTTGACGTTGTGGTATTTCATGCGAATAAAAAAGAGGACTATGTAAAGCGGATTATCGGTTTACCTGGAGATCATATTGAATATAAGCAGGATAAGTTATATATAAACGGTCAATTTATTGATGAGCCGTATTTAGAGAAGTATAAGAAAGAGATAAACGGAAGGCAACTAACAGGCGACTTTACATTAGAAGAGTTAACGAAAGAAAAACTGGTGCCACCTGGGTTTATTTTTGTAGTAGGTGATAACCGGCTCGGGAGCTGGGATAGTAGACACTTTGGCTTTGTAAAAGCTGATACAGTCGTCGGTAAAGTTGATTTGCGATATTGGCCAATTCAAGAGGTGCAAACGAATTTTTCAAAAGGTTGATATAATAGATAGAAGTATAGAAAAAGGCAAACAACTCAGTTTGTCTTTTTTCGTGTCCTATAATACAATTATAGTAGCAAACTAACGTTCGTTATGTAAGTGAAAGGTGGGGTTACATGTCACTTCGATTTGTGATTGGTAGAGCGGGAAGTGGAAAAAGTACACTTTGTTTACGCGAAGTGCAAGAAGAGTTAAAACAATGCCCGAGAGGGAAAACAATATTGTATCTTGTGCCAGAACAGATGACATTCCAGACGCAGCAGGCGTTAATTGGAAGTGAGGATGTAAGAGGTTCTATTCGGGCACAAGTTTTTAGTTTTTCACGATTAGCGTGGAAGGTACTGCAAGAAGTTGGCGGAGCGAGTCGTCTTCATATTGATGAAGCTGGTGTACATATGTTACTCCGTAAAATTGTAGAGTCTCGTAAAGATGGATTATCGGTGTTCCAAAAAGCAGCGGAGCAAAACGGTTTCTTTGAACATCTTGGCAGTATGATTGCAGAGTTTAAACGTTACAATGTAACGCCATCTAACGTATATGAAATGTGGCAACAATTAGATGCGCATAGTAGCAGTGCCGAACAAAAGTTACTAGCGAATAAAGTGTATGATTTACAGCTATTATACGATGATTTTGAACGTGCTTTAATTGGAAAATACTTAGATTCAGAAGACTACCTGCAATTGCTAGTGGAAAAGCTTCCGCAGTCTGAATATGTAAATGGTGCGGAAATTTATATAGATGGATTTCATTCATTCTCCCCGCAAGAGTTAGAGATTGTAAGACAGCTTATGATTTGCGGAGCGAAAGTTACGATCACGTTAACGATAGATGAAAAAACGTTAGCACAGCCAGTAAATGAACTCGATTTATTTTATGAAACGACGTTAACGTATGAAAAAATAAAACAAGTAGCGCGTGAAGAGAAAATAGAAATTGAAAAAACAATTCCACTTATGGAACAGCCGCGTTTTCATTCTCCAGCATTAGCGCATTTAGAAGCTCATTATGAAGCGCGTCCGAATGAAAAATTTAACGGTGAAGCGAGTGTAACGATTAGTACAGCTGCGAATTTACGAGCGGAGGTAGAAGGTGTTGCTCGTGAAATTCGTAAACTTGTTGCGGACGAAAAATATCGTTACCGAGATATTGCAGTGCTTCTTCGTAATGGGGAAAGTTATTACGATGTGATGCGAACGTTATTTACAGATTACAATATCCCGCACTTCATCGATGAAAAGCGCCCGATGTCACACCACCCATTGGTAGAATGTATTCGTTCTGCACTCGAGATTATTAGTGGGAATTGGCGTTATGATGCGGTGTTCCGCTGCGTGAAAACAGAGCTTTTATATCCATTAGACGTAAGAAAAGAAACGATGCGTGAAGAAATGGATGAATTTGAAAATTACTGTTTAGCGTACGGTGTACAAGGAAAGAGATGGACTTCAGAGGATCCATGGATGTATCGTCGTTATCGTTCTCTTGATGATACGAACGGGATGATTACAGACAGTGAACGTGAAATGGAAGAGAAAATAAATAGACTACGTGACGTTGTAAGAATACCTGTTATTCGCATGCAAAAAAGGTTAAAGCGTGCAGGAACAGTTATGCAAATGTGTGAAGCAGTTTACTTATTTTTAGAAGAGCTGGATGTTCCGAAGAAACTAGAAGAATTACGTATACGTGCAGAAGAAAGTGGAGATTTTTTATTTGCGACAGATCATGAACAAGTATGGGAAGAAGTAATGAGCCTTCTTGATACGTTTGTAGAGATGCTTGGTGAAGAGAAAATGTCTCTTTCTATGTTTACGGACGTTATGTCGACTGGTCTTGAGGCGCTTCAATTTGCTAACATTCCGCCGTCATTAGACCAAGTGTTAATTGCTAATATTGATCACTCCAGGTTATCTGACGTGAAAGCAACGTTTATTATAGGTGTAAATGAGGGTGTTATTCCAGCAGCACCTATGGACGAAGGTATGCTTTCTGATGAAGAAAGAGAAGTTCTTGGTGCAGCAGGGATTGAGTTAGCGCCAACGACGAGACAAACTTTGTTAGAAGAACAGTTCGTTATGTATCAAATGGTAACGAGAGCATCTGAGAAGCTATACATTTCATGCCCGCTTGCAGATGAAGAAGGAAAGACGTTACTTGCGTCTAGCTTTATTAAGAAAATAAAAAGAATGTTCCCTAATGTGAAAGATTCATTTATTACGAATGACGTAAACGATTTATCACGTTCAGAACAAATTTCATACGTAGCAACGCCAGAAGTAACGTTATCTTACGTTATGCAGCAACTACAAACGTGGAAGCGATACGGATTTGAAGGGAATTTAGACTTTTGGTGGGACGTATATAATTTCTACGTAACTTCAGATGAATGGAAACAAAAAAGTAGCCGCGTCTTATCAAGTTTATTCTATCGAAATCGTGCGAAGAAACTAAGTACAGCAGTAAGTAGAGATTTATACGGAGATATAATTAAAGGAAGCGTCTCTCGTATGGAACTATTTAATCGTTGTGCATACGCTCATTTTGCGCAGCACGGTTTATCGCTTAGAGAGCGTGATATTTTCAAGCTTGATGCGCCAGACATCGGCGAATTATTCCATGCGGCATTAAAGAAAATTGCGGACAAGTTATTGCGTGAAAACCGTACTTGGGCGGATTTATCTATAAAAGAGTGTGAGCATCTTTCTGTTTTAGTAATAGAAGAAATTGCGCCGTTATTACAACGACAAATTTTATTAAGCTCAAACCGTCATTTCTATTTAAAACAAAAACTACAACAAATCATTTTCCGTACTTCAATCATTCTTCGTGAACATGCGAAGTCAAGCGGATTCGTACCAGTTGATTTAGAAGTGCCGTTCGGTATGGGTGGTACAGGATCACTTCCGCCGATGGAATTCTCATTACCAAATGGTGTGAAGATGGAAGTAGTCGGCCGTATTGACCGTGTTGATAAGGCAGAAGATGAAAACGGGACGTTCTTACGTATTATTGATTATAAATCAAGTTCAAAAGCGTTAGATTTAACGGAAGTGTATTACGGATTAGCACTTCAAATGTTAACGTATTTAGATGTCGTTACTTCGAATGCACAGACGTGGATGAAAAAAGGCCACGCAGCATCACCAGCTGGTGTATTGTATTTCCATATTCATAACCCAATCGTTGAGATGAAAGGTGACGCATCTGAAGCTGAAATTGAAAAAGAAATTTTAAAGAAATTTAAAATGAAAGGGCTCGTATTAGGAGATGCTGACGTTGTTCGTTTAATGGATAACAAACTTTCAACAGGAAGCTCAGATATTATTTCTGCTGGCCTGAAAAAAGACGGTAGCTTTAGTGCGCGTTCAAGTATTGCAAGTGAGCAAGAGTTTAACGTACTGCAAAAATATGTACACCATACGTTTGAAAATATCGGAAAAGATATTACAGAAGGTGTTATCGATATTGCTCCTTATAAAATGGGAAATAAAGCAGCATGTACGTTCTGTAACTTCAAGTCTGTTTGTCAATTTGATGAGTCACTTGAAGATAATCAGTTCCGATCGTTAAAAGATATGAAAGATAGCGAAGCGATGGAGAAAATAAGAGAGGAGGTTGGCGGAGAATGATAGAAAATTGGCCTAAAAAACCAGAAGGTAGTCAATGGACAGATGACCAGTGGAAAGCTGTTGTAGCGAACGGGCGTGATATTTTAGTTGCGGCTGCAGCTGGATCAGGTAAAACAGCAGTATTAGTTGAACGTATTATTAAAAAGATTATTAATGAAGAGAATCCAGTCGATGTCGACCGCCTGCTCGTTGTAACATTTACGAATGCAGCAGCGCAAGAGATGAAAAACCGAATCGGGGAAGCGTTAGAAAAAGTATTAATTGATGAACCAGGCTCTCAACACGTAAGAAAGCAGCTGAGCCTATTAAATAAAGCTTCCATTTCAACAATTCACTCATTCTGTTTACAAGTTATTAGAGGATATTACTACATGCTTGATGTTGATCCTCGTTTCCGTATTGCGAATCAAACAGAAAATGAATTGTTAAAAGAAGAAGTGTTAGATGACATATTAGAAGAAGAGTATGGCATCGAAGATAATACGATATTCTTTGAACTCGTTGATCGTTATACGAGTGACCGTAGTGATGATGACTTACAACGTATGATTTTAGCGCTTCATACAGAATCAAGAGCGCATCCAAATCCGGAAAAATGGCTTGATAAATTAGTAGAAGCATATGACGTAGAAGGAAAGACAATTGAGGATTTAGTATATGCTTCTTATTTATTAGAAGATGTGAAATTCCAGCTTGAAACAGCGGAACAGCATATTCGTAAGGCAACTGAACTCGCGATGCTTCCTGACGGTCCAGCGCCTCGCATTGAAACTCTGCAAGCAGATGTAGCTTTACTTGGAACGCTATCATCAGCTGCTCGTGAGTCGTGGACAAGTTTGTATGAAGCGATGCAAAACGTATCGTGGCAAACGTTAAAGCGTATTAAGAAAAGTGATTACAATGAAGATGTTGTAAAACAAGTAGACTCTCTTCGTAATAAAGCGAAAGATGAAGTGAAGAAATTACAAGAAGAGTTATTTAGCCGCAAACCTGAAAGTTTCTTACGAGATTTTCAAGATATGCACCCAGTATTAGAAAAGCTTGTTCAACTTGTAAAAGTATTTACAGAGCGTTTCCAAGCGATGAAGCGAGATAAAGGAATGGTCGATTTCACAGATTTAGAGCATTTCTGTTTACAAATTTTAAGTGAACAAAGTGAAAATGGTGAAATGAATCCTTCAGCAGTAGCGCTTCAATATCGTAATAAATTTGCTGAAGTGTTAGTCGATGAATATCAAGATACGAACTTTGTACAGGAATCCATTATTAAATTTGTAACGAAAGATTCTGAGAGTGAAGGAAACTTGTTCATGGTTGGCGACGTAAAGCAGTCAATTTATCGTTTCCGACTAGCCGAACCAGGCTTATTCCTAGGAAAGTATAAACGCTTTACGCAAGAAGGATCGGGCGGCGGAATGAAGATTGACTTAGCGAAAAATTTCCGTAGTCGTCATGAAGTGCTAGCAGGAACGAACTTCATCTTCAAACAAATTATGGGCGAAGAAGTTGGGGAAATCGATTACGATGCTGACGCTGAATTAAAGCTAGGTGCTAGCTATCCAGAAGGTGAAGATGTAGCGGCAGAGCTATTATGTATTCAGCAAACGGAAGAAGAAGTAATAGACGGTGAAGAAGGTGCAGAAGTCGAAAAAGCACAGCTAGAAGCTCGTCTTATGGCGCAGCGTATTAAAGCGATGGTTGATTCAGGTTATGAAGTGTATGATCGTAAAACGGATAGTATGCGCCCTGTACAATACCGTGATTTCGTTATTTTACTCCGCTCGATGCCGTGGGCGCCGCAAATTATGGAAGAGTTAAAATTGCAAGGAATTCCAGTATATGCTGACCTTGCGACGGGTTATTTTGAAGCGACAGAAGTAAATATTATGATGAACGTATTCCGCGTTATTGATAATCCGATGCAAGATATTCCGCTTGCAGCTGTACTTCGTTCTCCAATCGTTGGATTGAGCGATGAAGAACTTGCAACGCTTCGTGCTCATGGAAAGAAAGGCTCGTTTTATGAAGTAATGAGCTCATTCTTAAAAGGGGCACCGCTTGAAGAGGAGCAAGAACTTCATGATAAATTAGAGTGGTTTTATAACTTACTGCAAGGATGGCGTGAATTCGCCCGTCAACAATCACTTTCTGATTTAATTTGGAAAGTGTACGGTGAGACAGGTTATTACGACTTCGTTGGCGGTTTACCGGCTGGAAAGCAAAGGCAGGCAAACTTACGCGTACTATATGACCGCGCAAGACAATATGAAGCAACATCATTTAGAGGATTATTCCGCTTCTTACGTTTTATTGAACGTATTTTAGAACGCGGTGATGATATGGGTACGGCGAGGGCTCTCGGTGAACAAGAAGACGTTGTTCGCATTATGACAATTCATAAAAGTAAAGGGTTAGAGTTCCCAGTTGTATTTGTAGCTGGACTCGGTCGTCGTTTTAATACACAAGACTTAATGAAACGTTTCTTATTGCATAAAGATTTCGGTTTCGGTTCGCAATTTATCGATCCGCGTAAACGAATTAAATATACAACATTATCACAGCTTGCGATTAAGCGTAAAATGAAAATGGAATTAATTGCGGAAGAAATGCGCGTACTATACGTAGCATTGACGCGTGCGAAAGAGAAGTTAATTTTAATCGGCACAGTTAAGGATGCAAATAAGGAAATGGAAAAATGGCTTGATGCGAGGGAACATAGTGAATGGTTATTACCAGATCACATACGTGCTGGAGCGTCTTGTTATTTAGACTGGATTGCACCTTCATTATATAGACACCGTGATAGTGAAATGCTTCTTGAATTAGGACAAGGAAGTATTCCAGATGAAATTTACGAGTATGACACTAGCTGGAAAGTAGAAGTTGTGGACGGTAACACGCTACTTGCACCAGAGCCAGTTCAAGAAGAGAAACAAGAATTGTTAGAAGCGCTTCGTGAGAAACAGGCTGTTCCCCTGCAAAGTGAACGGAAAGAAGAAGTGTACGACAGATTAATGTGGAAGTACGGATATGAGGATGCGACATCTCATCGTGCGAAGCAATCTGTTACAGAAATAAAGAGGAATTATCAATCTGAAGAAGGTAGCGATAACGCCTTTATTAAAAAACTACGTGCACCAATTAAAACACGCCCGCGATTTATGGAGAAAAAAGGGTTAACGTACGCAGAGCGCGGAACAGCAGTCCATGCCGTTATGCAGCATGTTGATTTGAAGAAGCCGATTACGATTGAGGTTCTTCAAGAGCAAATTGCTGGAATGGTAAATAAGGAATTATTAACATTCGAGCAGGCGGAAGAAATAGCGATTGAAAAAGTAATTTCATTCTTTGACAGTGACTTAGGTAAAAGGGTATTAGCGGCGAAAAGTGTTGAGCGTGAAGTACCATTTACGATGATGCTTGCAGCAGAAGAAGCATATCAAGATTGGCAAGGGAAGAGCGGGGAAATGATTCTTGTCCAAGGGGTTATTGACTGCATGATTGAAGAGGAAGATGGCATTACGTTAATCGACTTCAAAACAGATACGATTGAAGGGAAATTCCCAGGCGGATTCGAACAAGCGAAACCAATTTTAGAAGATCGATATAAAGTGCAGCTTTCGTTATATGCAAAAGCACTGGAGAAAAGCTTACAACATCCTGTAAAAGAGAAATGTTTATACTTCTTTGATGGGAATCACGTTGTAAATATTGAAGAATAGAGGGGCTTGAAAATGGTAACGGAAAAAACGTTAAGAACTTGTGAACAGGGACACGAGTACTATAAAAGTAGCGATTGTCCAACTTGCCCAGTCTGTGAGAAAGAGAGAAAACCAAAAGAAGGTTTTCTCTCTCTTCTTTCAGCGCCAGCAAGAAGGGCATTAGAGCACCGTGGAATTCAAACTGTAGAAGAACTCTCAAAATATAGTGAAAAAGAAATTTTAAAACTGCATGGTATGGGACCTGCGTCTTTGCCGAAGCTTAGGAAGGCTTTGGAGGAGAGTGGGTTATCATTTAAATAAAATAGTGCCTCTTCACTACTTACTTGTTTATACCACTATTTGTGGACAGTCAAGCTCTTGCTTATTAAAATTTCATTTTAATAATTTTGAATTAGATAAAAGAAAAAAGTAGGAGAATATCTCCTACTTTTTTTACGCTGTTCCAATCTGATCTTGATCTGCCACATCAGAATCAAATGTATTCGTTGCACTAACACCGTTAAACGTATTCACGACAAATCCAACATTGGAAGCTCCGGACCCATTATAAGCTTTCGTGTTTTCTTTCGGAGAAACGTTATAAAAATCTCCTAAATTGAAAGAACCGTTACTGTTTTGAACGACGAGATTTCCAACAACAGAAGGCATATCCATCCACCTACTTTACTAAACTTTGTAATTACTATATGAATTATTGTGCGGAAGGTTCATCTGTAATATATTGGCGGATTTGCATAATACGAGAGTTATTAAAAACATAATCAACATTTCCAATTTGAAATCCACCAGAGTTTAAAAGTGTGCGCAATTCAACGTTATTCACTTCAATAAAAGGGCATTCATTTACAATATTTAATTTTACATCTGTCGTTCGTTTTGGAATTGTAATGTGTTCATCTGTAAAGATTTCAAAAGCATCAAAGCTACCTTCTCCCCGTATATAACAAGGAATTTCACGGTGGACGGCAATAGCTCTACTTTTTAATTCCATTTGATTGGCATCTCCAACTTGAAATACGGCAGCAATCCCTAACGAAACAATAGAAACATTTTGGACAATAGACACATGATGCAACATAATTTTTCAGTCTCCTTAACCTGGAGTAGGAGGGACATCTGTTACTAATGGTACAAATGGACCCTCTGTAACTGTTTCAAATGGTGTATCGAGAATAGAAGATAGAATGAGGAGATTTGCATCTCCAATTAAAAAGAGTGCGGACGACGATACACCGTTCATTTTAATCTGTCCGACTTTTAACTCACGGTTTACAACGTTAAGGTTCATACCTACTTACTCCTTTCGGAAATTTCCCGGTATGTGCTGAATAAAGGAGAGAAAGGCTTTGTCAATATCTTGTTTCATTGCCTGAATAATGATATCTCGTAAATAGTCTGGATCTGTTGAAATACCTTCATATGATTGCGCTTGTGATAAATAATAAGGGAGTCGATGCTCCATCTGTTTTTTTATGTCATCCACCATCATTTGTCGATACATTTCATCAAGCGGTGTTCTCTCTTCTTGTTCAAAATGGAGAATACGATTATATGCTTCTTCATCTAAGTATCGATGCATTTCTTGGAGGATACCTTGATAAAAGTCTGGGTTTGTTTCGGTTTCAGGGTTTACCTTCAATGTTTCTGTATCCACTTGAAAATCTTCAATTTGTTGTCCTTTTGCTGAAAATGGGTTTAAACCAATATTTAAAGTACCATTTAAATTTTCGACTTTTAATTGATCGAATTTGTATTCCACTTTTCCTACAGAAGAGGAGGGGCGATTTTTTAATTCGTTAAGCTCTTCTTGGAGTTGGCGCACTTGATCTTCTAAATTCAGGATGGTTGCTTGTTGTGTTTGAAGAGCTTGTTGAAGTTGGTGTAAGTAAGTATATATATCTTGATTCATTTGTGAAACCTCCTTTTCAATAGGGAGGGTAAAAATATTCCTGCTATATATTTATGACAAGGATGTCTTAAGAAGAACTAGTTGATGGTTTGATAGAAATAATTTGTCCTTTCGCCTGTAATGGGCGAAGCGGTTCCGTAAATCCGCCCGTATTTGAAAATTTAGATAGGGCTTTAATACTTCCGGCAGTACCAATTTGGAACACAGAAGAGGTTGTAATGCTATCAATTTTAATACTGTTGATGATGATACTTTGGTTTACATAAAAATTCAATGCAATTGCCTCCTTTAAGTTGAGCCAATTATCGCTTGATCGATTACATCTGAATCGTTGACAGTCGTTGCACTTTGATAATTGTAGACAGAAACATTATCTCCAACGTTGAAAGAGCCGGCCCCGGCGAAAGCACGTGAGTAACTAATAGGCCTAATCGCAAATACATCTCCAATATGAAAAATACCACTTGATCCAATATTGACGATACGAATATGTCCGACCATAGCTGGCATACAAAACACCCTTCGCTTTTAAAATTTTCTTTTCTACTATTGTATGGGCGTTTCCAATAAAATGTGTATTTTTTTGAAATAAAAGAAACACACGCATTATTGCGTGTGTGTTTTGAACGTTTGATTAGGGTGTAAATCCGTATGTACATGACAAATTACATTTAAGAGCCTGTCCAGTTCTTGGCTACAATCCACTGTTTTTTGAGAAGTCATTCCATAGCGTTCAGCAAAATAAATCATTTTTTCACGTTTTTTTTCAATCGCTTGCTCAAACATTGAAATCGGCTCCATCTCTAAATGAAATTTTTAGTATATATGTAGTACATATTATACAAAAACTTCATAAAAAAGAAATGCATTCGCTAAAAAAAGTAAAATTTCTACATTTTATGCCAAATGATAAAGGGGTAACGAATAGGGGATGAGAAGAATATTGTAAAAATTAGCGTGCATGAGAAGGTTTTTTTCTTGCGGATGCGAATACAATTAAAGGGTATGAGTTTTAGGATGGAGAGTGGAAATATTGCGTTTTGTAACGGTGAAGAAAGAAGAAAAGGTATTTGTAGGTATTGTAGATGAAGAAGAAGAAAAGGTATTACACTTAAGAGAAGCGCAAAGACAAAAAGGGGAAAAGGTTACAATCCCTATTACAATGTTAGAGTGTATTGAAAGAGGGACTGAATGCTTTGAGAAAGTATGTGAAATTGTAAATTGGGCAAAAGAGAACGGGGAAGCGGCGTATTATCCGTTAACAGAGGTGAAAATATTAGCGCCGATTCCAAGGCCAAGAAAGAATATTTTGTGCGTTGGAAAAAACTATCGTGAGCATGCGGTAGAAATGGGCGGAGTAGAGTCTATTCCAGAAAATATAATGATCTTTACGAAAGCACCAACAACAGTTATTGGCATAAATGAGCAAATTAATGGTCACCCTCATGCAACGGACGAACTAGATTACGAAGGAGAATTAGCTATCATTATTGGTAAGCGAGGGAAACAAATAAAAAAAGAAAAAGCGCTTGAGCATGTTTTTGGTTATACGATTATCAATGATGTAACAGCTCGAGACATTCAAAGAAAACATAAACAGTTTTTCCTTGGGAAAAGCTTCGATACATTTTGTCCGATGGGACCGTATTTAATTCATAAATCGGTGGTTAATGCGCCGAATGCATTACACATTGAAACGGTAGTAAATGGAGAAGTAAGGCAAACTTCTAACACAAATAAAATGATTTTTTCAATAGAAGAAATTATTTCAACGATAAGTAAAGGAATGACTTTAGAACCAGGCGATATTATCGCAACAGGAACGCCGGCTGGTGTCGGAAAAGGTTTTACACCACCGAAGTTTTTACATGCTGGTGATGAAGTGGTCATTACAGTAGAAGGAATTGGTACTTTACGAAATGTAGTGAAATAAAGAAAAGAGCTATCTTGTTAAAAGATAGCTCTTTTTTATGGCCTTGGGTTATAGAGGTAATCGATAACGGCAAAAGTGTAAAGACCAATGAATGCAAGTGTACAAATGCCAAATAGTATAACCGTAAGTGCGCTTTTTTCTCGTCCAAAACCAATGATAGTAAGAATAACAGCAGTCCAAAATGATGCTTTCAGTAGTGTGAGTGTAGTAGGAGTTGAGTAATGAAGCCATGTTGTGGAAAGTAGGAAACCAAAGAATGTAACTAAAATAAAAGCTGTAGCTAAATAGTTAATATGTTTACCATATCTTAATAGCATGTCGCACCTCCTTTACGATTTTAAAATACAGAAAATTACAATTTCATCTTAATATAAATGAATATAAAAAGAAAGAGGTTGTCCCAACATGTCGGACAACCTCTCTATCATTACGATAATACAGCTTTAATTTTTTGGAATGCCCACTCTAAATCTTCTTCAGAGATTACTAGAGGTGGTGCGATACGAATTACATTTTCGTGTGTTTCTTTACATAATAGACCAGCTGCTTTTAGTTGTTCACAGTAAGGACGAGCTGGCTCGTTTAATTCGATACCGATGAATAAACCTTTACCACGAACTTCAGTGATCATTGGGTTATCAATCTCTTTTAATTGCCCAACTAATTTTTCACCTAATTGAAGAGAACGCTCTGTTAATTTTTCTTCTTCTAACACTTCAAGAGCCGCGATAGAAACAGCACATGCAAGTGGATTACCACCGAATGTAGAACCGTGAGAACCTGGTTCAAATACACCTAAAATGTCGCGGTTTGCTGCTACGCAAGAGATTGGGAACACACCGCCGCCAAGTGCTTTACCAAGTATGTACATGTCAGGAGTTACATTGTCCCAGTCACAAGCAAATACTTTACCAGTACGGCCTAAGCCAGTTTGGATTTCATCTGCTACAAATAAAACGTTTTCTTTTTTACATACTTCAAAAGCTTCTTTTAAGTAACCAGCTGGTGGGATATTAATTCCTGCTTCACCTTGAATTGGCTCTAAAATGAATGCTGCTGTGTTTGGTGTAATTGCGGCTTTTAATGCTTCTAAATCACCGTAAGGAATTACAACGATGCCAGGAAGCATTGGACCGAATCCACGCTTGTACTCTTCATTTGAAGACATGGAAACAGAACCCATTGTACGTCCGTGGAAGTTATCTTCACAAACGATGATTTCAGCACGGTTTGCTTCCACTTTCTTCACATCATAAGCCCAGCGACGAACTGTTTTAATTGCAGTTTCAACAGCTTCAGCACCTGTATTCATTGGAAGTACCATTTCTTTATTAGTTAGTTTCGCAACTTTTTCGTACCAAGGACCTAATTGATCGCTATGGAAAGCACGAGAAGTTAACGTAACACGATTAGCTTGGTCAATTAAAGCGTTAATAATTTTCGGGTGACGATGACCTTGGTTTACTGCAGAATATGCACTTAATAAGTCCATATAGCGGTTTCCTTCAGGATCTTCTACCCAAACACCTTCTGCTTTAGAAATAACGATTGGAAGTGGGTGATAGTTATTTGCTCCGTATGTGTCTGTAAGTTCGATAATATCCTTAGTTTGAATCATGATTGTTCCCCCTTTTGTTATTACAAGAAGTTTGTAAATACTCTAAATATTATAGCATTTAAATGTAAAAAAGCGAAACATTTCCTGAAAATAAATGAACATGTTATCATATAGAGTGAAAAAGTGTGAAAAGAGGAGGTAAGGGATACGATGGTACATATGCATATTACAGCATGGGCGTTAGGTTTAATTTTATTCTTCGTTGCGTATTCACTTTATTCAGCAGGAAGAAAAGGGAAAGGTGTACATATGGGGCTTCGCCTAATGTATATCATTATTATTGTGACAGGCTTCATGTTGTACATGAGTATTGTGAAGACAGCAACAGGTAGCATGCACATGTGGTATGGCTTAAAAATGTTAGCTGGTATTTTAGTTATCGGTGGAATGGAAATGGTTCTTGTGAAAATGAGCAAAAACAAACCAACAGGGGCGGTTTGGGGCTTATTTATTGTTGCGCTAGTAGCAGTATTTTACCTTGGGCTGAAATTACCGATTGGCTGGAAAGTATTCTAATAAAAAATAAAGCCACCTTATAATCTCAAAGACTTGGGAGATTATAAGGTGGTTTTTTACTTTATCCCGTAAACATCAGATTGGTGAAGGCTAATAATCAGTGGGCTACCCCACTGATTAAAGTTTCACTTTATGTCGCATCGATATGCAACTCTTCTCCATTTACTTTCGTAAAACGGAACATATTTTTATTTGACGTAGTGTGACGGACGAAATGGTGCTGCAGTGTACAGATCATTTCTTCGTTATCAAACAAAAGAATATTTACTCCTTCGCGTGACTCCTCTTGCGGTAAGAAAGATAAATAATTATGACAATACATGCAATCATATAAAGAGTAGTGAAGTGATTGCAATGATTCGGTTAATAATGTGAAGACAGAGTCAGGTAATTCCTCCAGCCATTCATTATAGCTAAGAAGTAACTTTTTTCGAATACGTATCATTTCACCATTTTGCAAATGGTGTTGCTCGTTGGCGATTTGTAATACATCTTGTTCATAGAAACGGGCTGGTAGCCAATTGTTATTATACAAAATTTCAAACCCATCTTCGGCAATATCTTCTAATAAAAACGCTTCATCATTTTCATCATCAAAGAATACCCACTCATTGTTTATATATTCTACATTACCGACTGTATGAGCACGGGGCTGATTATATAAAATATGTTTACGTTGTATCATACACGATTTCTCCTTTATGAAAAGTAGTTATTCCTGTTATAGACAGTTCGTGCGTTCTTTATAACTAGACACATCTAGACATAGGTGGGCATACAATAAAACACGTTTTACTGAGTGAGAATGCTATTCCATATGTGGATAGTAGGTTATCGTCAAGTTTTTCATTTTTTGATCCGCACTCTTAGGGTGGGGATTACTGCACGTTCAAGAAAAAAAATAAGATGGAAGGATGATTTATATGTGCGGGATTACAGGATGGGTGGATTATAAACGCTCATTAGAAGGAGAAAGAGATGTCGTTACGAAGATGGCTGAGACGTTAGCGAAACGGGGGCCGGATGATAATAAAGTTTGGATTAAAGGAAATGTCGCATTTGGGCATAAGCGGTTAATCGTTGTGGATCCTGAGGGCGGTAAACAGCCGATGACTTGTTTAAAAGATGAAACGAATTACGCCATTTGCTATAACGGTGAACTTTATAACACAGAAGACATTCGAAAGGAATTATTAAGAAGAGGATATACGTTCAAAGGTCATTCTGATACAGAAGTATTATTAGCTTCTTATATTGAATGGAAAGAAGAATGTGTCGATCATTTAAACGGTATATATGCGTTTGCAGTATGGGACGAACAGAAAGAGCAAGTATTTATTGCGAGAGATCGATTAGGTGTAAAGCCACTTTTTTATAAATATGATAGCGGACGCTTACTATTTGGTTCGGAGTTAAAAGCGATATTGTCGCATCCAGATGTGAAGGCGGAAGTAACGTTAGAAGGATTATCAGAAATATTCGGGCTCGGACCGTCAAGAACGCCTGGCCACGGTATTTATGCTGGTATAAAAGAATTGCGTCCAGGTCATGCGATGACATTTTCAAAGAACGGTTTATGCATATGGAGATATTGGAATGTAGAAAGTAAAAAACATGAAGACTCTTTTGAAGAAACAGTAGAGAAAACGCGCTTTTTATTACAAGATGCTATTACAAGACAGCTTGTTTCTGATGTACCACTATGTACTTTTTTATCGGGTGGTGTAGATTCGAGCGCTATTACAGCTATTGCAGCGAAAGAATATGAGAGATTGGGAAAAGGGCAATTACACACGTATTCTATTGATTACGAAGATAATGACAAATACTTTAAAGCGAATGCATTCCAGCCAAATTCAGATGCTCCGTTTATTAATTTAATGACTGAGACATTTCAAACAACCCATCATCGCTGCGTCATTTCGAATGAAAAATTAGCAGAGTATTTAACTGAAGCAGTACTCGTTCGTGATTTGCCTGGTATGGCAGATATCGATTCGTCATTATTATGGTTTTGCCGAGAAATTAAACAAGATTTTGTCGTTGGCTTATCTGGAGAATGTGCAGATGAAATATTTGGTGGATATCCGTGGTTTTATAGAGAAGATGATTTACAATCGAGTGCATTTCCGTGGATGCGTTCTACAGAGGCACGTGAACAACTTCTAAAAAAAGAATGGAGAAATAAATTAAATTTACAACAATATGTACAAAGGCGCTATGAAGAGTCGATTCAAGAAGTTCCTATTTTAGAGGGGGAAAGTCCGCTAGAAGCAAAAAGACGCCAATTATTTTATTTAAATATGGTATGGTTTATGACAACATTATTAGACAGAAAAGACCGCATGAGTATGGGAGCGAGCTTAGAAGTACGTGTTCCATTTGCAGATCATCGTCTTGTCGAATATGCGTGGAATATTCCTTGGGAAATGAAAATGTATAAAAACCGCGAAAAAGGTCTATTACGTAAAGCGTTAGAAGGTGTACTTCCACATGACATCTTATATAGAAAGAAGAGTCCTTATCCGAAAACGCACAATCCGCACTATACAAAAGCAGTAACAGTATGGCTTCAAAATCTATTAACGGATAAAGGTTCAATTTTACACGAACTGTTTGATAAAGAGCAGTTGAGCGGATTAATTCAGTCTGGCGGCAGTGCATTTCAAACACCATGGTTTGGTCAATTGATGACTGGGCCACAGCTTTTAGCTCATTTAGCACAAATTCACGTTTGGTTTAAAGAATATGGGGTAAATATTAAGGAATAAGGGAAAAGCGGCTTACAATTATGTAAGTCGCTTTTTATTAAAGAAATTTTCATATAAAATTCAAAATCACCTTATAAATAATATTTAATTAGAATTATTATTTTGACGTATTTATTATTACTTGTTATAATTGGGAACGAATGTTCTGAAAAGTATTCTCATTTATAAAATTGAGGTGTTATATAGATGACAAAGAAAAAAATAGGTTTACTCGTAATGGCGTATGGAACACCAGAATCATTAGACGATGTAGAGGCATATTATACACATATCCGTCACGGGCGTACGCCATCAGAAGAAGCGCTTGAAGATTTAATTGGCCGCTATAAAGCGATTGGTGGAATTTCGCCGCTTGCAAAAATTACGAAAGAACAGGCGCATAAATTAACAGATTCAATGAATAACATATTTACAGAGTATCAATTTACTTGTTACTTAGGTTTAAAACATATTGCACCATTTATAGAAGATGCGGTAGAAGAAATGAAGCGTGATGGGATCGAGCAAGCGATTAGTATCGTATTAGCGCCACATTACTCTACATTTAGCATTAAAGCGTATAATGACCGTGCTATTCGTCTTTCAAAAGAAATCGGTGGTCCTGTTATTGAACCAATTGAACAATGGTACGATGAACCGAAGTTTATTTCGTATTGGGCAGACCAAATAAAAGAGACGTTTACTAATATTATAAATAAAGAGAAAGCAGTCGTAATTTTTTCAGCGCATAGTTTGCCAGAAAAAATTATTGCAGCAGGAGACCCTTATGTAGAACAACTAAAGCATACGGCAGATTTAATTGCAGAAGCTGCAAATATTCAAAACTATACAATCGGTTGGCAAAGTGCTGGGAATACTCCAGATCCGTGGATTGGTCCAGATGTGCAAGATTTAACGAAAGATTTATATGAAGAGCATGGGTACGAATCTTTCATATATTGCCCAGTTGGTTTTGTAGCGGAGCATTTAGAAGTTTTATATGACAACGATTATGAATGTAAAGTTGTAACTGATGAATTAAATGCCAAATATTTTAGACCAAATATGCCGAATGCACAATCAGCATTTATCGACTGTTTGGCTGAAATTGTTTCCAAAAAAGTGAAGGAAATAGTTGACAAAGATTTAGTTTTGAATAATAATTAATTTATAATAATTTTAAATAAATAATAATTACTACGAAATAAAGAGGAGGATCCCCCTAGATGAATCCAAATAATCGCTTAACAACAAACCAAGGTGCTCCAGTTGGAGACAACCAAAATTCTCGTACAGCTGGTCGTCGTGGACCAGTATTATTAGAAGACTATCATTTAGTAGAAAAACTTGCACACTTTGATCGTGAACGTATTCCAGAGCGCGTTGTGCATGCACGTGGTGCAGGTGCTCACGGTGTATTCGTAACGAAAAATAGTATGAAGCAATATACGAAAGCGGCATTTTTACAAAATGAAGGAACTGAAACGCCTGTATTTGTTCGTTTTTCAACGGTTATTCATGGTCAAGGTTCTCCTGAAACAGCACGTGACCCACGTGGGTTCGCTGTTAAATTTTATACAGAAGAAGGAAACTACGATATCGTAGGTAATCATTTACCAGTTTTCTTCATTCGTGATGCAATTAAATTCCCAGATATGGTACATTCCTTAAAACCAGCACCTGATACGAATATTCAAACGCCAGATCGTTATTGGGATTTCATGACGTTAAGTCCAGAATCTACACATATGATGACATGGGTATTTTCTGATTACGGTACACCAGCAAGCTATCGTGAAATGGAGGGTTTTGGCGTCCATTCATTTAAATGGATTAATGAAGAAGGTAAAATTGTTTATATAAAATACCACTGGAAACCACAGCAAGGTGTACGTAACCTAAATGCGAAAGAAGTGCAAGAAGTACAAGGGAAAGACTTCAATCATGCAACTCGTGACTTGTTCGATGCAATCGAAAAAGGAAATCACCCAAAATGGGATTTACACGTACAAGTTATGCAATTAGATGAAATGGACTCTTTAGACTTTGATCCACTAGATCCAACGAAAGTGTGGCCAGAAGATCGCTTCCCATTAATGGAAGTAGGGACAATGACGTTAAATCGTAATCCGAAAAACTTCTTTGCAGAAGTAGAACAAGTAGCGTTCTCTCCAAGTGCAACTGTAAATGGTATTGAGCCATCGGAAGATAAATTATTACAAGGTCGTTTATTCTCTTACCCAGATACACAACGTTATCGTCTTGGGGCAAATTACTTACAAATTCCTGTAAACTGCCCATACGCAGCTGTTCATAACCAACAACGTGATGGTGCGATGCAAGTAAATCAAAACCCATCTACAATCAACTACGAACCGAGCCGTCATGCTGAAAATCCAGTTGAAGACCCAGCTTACCGCGATTCAACTATGAAAGTAGAAGGCTATGTATCTCGTGAAAAAATTGAGAAACCAAATGACTTTAAACAAGCAGGTGAGCGTTACCGTTCATTCTCTAAAGAAGAGCAAGATAACTTAATTGCAAACTTAACAAATGACTTGAAAGACGTAAATGAACGCACAAAATTATTAGCTGTTTGTAACTTCTTCCGTGCAGATCAAGAATACGGTATGCGTTTAGCGCAGGCATTAAATGTTGATATTACGCAATATGTAGGAAATGCTCCGAAATAAATAGGAAAAGACGACCGGGCTTCGGTCGTCTTTTTTGTATAAAGTTATGTGGGGTATTTCGCATGTAAAACATGTCGGAATTTGTTGGTAAATCGATATGTTGTGTCGAACCGTTGATATATTGAAAGAAACAATCGATATATTTGAAAAATCGTTGATATATCCAAAAAACCGTTAATATATTTCCAGTTATATTAGGTGGGGTATGTTGCCCGGTACGCAAAAAAGAGATGCAATCTATCATCGATAGATTGCATCTCTTTTTTAGTTCACTCGCTCAGTATATTCATAAGCTTTCTCCCCATGCATCGAAATATCAAGTCCCATATGTTCCTCGTGCTCATCTACCCGGACAGGGAGGAAGAAGTTGATTGCTTTAATAATGGCATACGTCATTATAATTGTGAACGCATATGTTGCGCCGATCGCTACAAGTTGTTTCAACAGCAGCGAGGCGTTTCCGTAAAATAATCCGTTAGCGCCATCACCGTTTACGGCAGTAGTTGCAAATAATCCTGTCGCAATACCGCCCCAAGTTCCACCGATGCCGTGACATCCGAATGCATCGAGTGTATCGTCGTATCCGAATTTTGTTTTTAAGAAAAAGACCGCTCCGAAGCATAATACGCCGCCAATTGCTCCGATAAGAAGAGCTGAGAAAGGTGTAACGAACCCGCAAGCTGGTGTAATAGCGACTAGACCGGAAACGGCGCCACAAGCAGCTCCCATCGCAGTCGGTTTTGATTGGAAGAACCACTCTGAAAGCATCCAAGTTAATGCTGAGGCAGCAGCAGCTATATTTGTATTAATAAATGCAGTTAAAGCTACATCATTTAAAGATAATGCGCTTCCGACGTTAAAACCGAACCAGCCAAACCATAATAATCCTGCGCCTAACATTGTAAATGGCAAATGGTGAGGAGAAGAACCATTTATGTTTTTTCGTTTTCCAAGGAAAATAGCTAATACAAGACCAGCAACTCCGGAAGTGATGTGAACGACGTTTCCGCCAGCGAAGTCTAGTGCACCAAGTTCCCTTAGCCACCCGCCGACGCCCCATACCCAATGAGCGACAGGATTGTAAACAATCGTTGTCCATAGAAGGATAAAAATAAGAAAGGCAGAAAATCGCATTCTTTCAGCAAATGCACCTGAAATTAAAGCTGGAGTTAAAATGGCGAACATGAGTTGAAACATCATGAATAAATTGTGAGGAATAGTAGATGAGTAGTCTGGATTTGGTGCGTAGGTAACTCCGTTTAGACCGAACCAATCAAGTGTACCGATAAGCCCGTGCCAATCTGGTCCGAATGATAAAGAATAGCCGATAACAATCCATTGAATCGAAACGATAGCCATTGCACTATAACTATGCATCGTTGTACTGAGTACATTTTTGCTGCGAACCATACCTCCATAAAAAAGTGCCAATCCTGGTGTCATCAACATGACCATTACTGTCGTCACAAACATAAAAACTGTATCTCCCATATTCATGAGCTCTCCTCCTGTAATGTTAGAAAAAATAACATCTTTTTGTTATGTTTCATATCATATTCGAAAAGGAACTAAAAATCAACTAAAAATTCAGAAAAATATATACATGATGTTAGAAAATGTAACATAGATTATTTTGTGAGGATTGAAATCGACATATGCGTTTCTCTCGGATAATTGGTATAATATTCTTACAATTAAAAACTTGGGGGATGCGTGTGGGAAAAATACGGACTAGGAAACTATTCATTTGTTTTTGCTTAGCTTTTGTTTTGTTTGTACCAATACATACTTTTGCAGACGAAAAAAGAGAGTGGAAAGATGAAGTTATATACTCCATTATGATTGATCGCTTCAATAATGGAGAACCGAAAAATGACAAACAATTAGAAGTTGGTAATTTAGAAGGGTATCAAGGCGGGGATATAAGAGGAATTATAAAAAGGTTGGATTACATAAAAGAAATGGGTTTTACTACCGTTATGCTTTCGCCGCTTTTTGAAAGTGGAAAGTACGATGGATTAGACGTGCGAAATTTTAAAAAGGTAAATGAACATTTCGGGACAGACAATGATGTGAAAGAACTTGTAAAAGAAGCTCATGCAAAAGGAATGAAAGTTGTATTTCAATTTCCGCTTGGAGAAAACGAACGACAGGTAATTGACGCAATGAAATGGTGGATAAAAGAAGTTGATTTAGACGGAAGTTATGTTATACATAGTGAAAAAAAGCCGCGTTCCTTTTGGGATAACGCGCAAAAAGATATGCAAGTGATAAAGAAAGATTTTCGTATTATGACAAAGGAGGATAGCGAATACAACGAAAAAATAGTAGAATCGTTTTCCGAAGCGGATGTATCGGTGAAATCGTTATACGATGTGAGTAAAAAAGAAGGGGACTTTGTTACGTTTTTAGATGATCAAGAAACAAAAAGATATGCGCGTATTGCAAAAGAAAATATGTATTATCCGCCATCACGTTTAAAGTTGGCGCTTACTTATTTGTTAACATCACCTGGGATTCCGAATTTTTATTACGGAACTGAAATTGCATTAGATGGAGGAAGTGTACCCGATAATAGACGATTAATGGATTTTAAGTCAGACGAAAAGTTTATGCAACACATAACAAAACTAGGTGAACTTAGGCAGGCGAGACCGTCTTTACGACGCGGTACGTTTGAGCTTCTGTATGATAAGAGCGGGATGAGTATACTAAAGAGAAAATATAAAGATGAAGTAACTTTAGTAGCAATTAATAATACGAAAGAAACACAAAAAGTCTCCTTACCTGCAAGTGAAATTGGTGAAAAACAAGAGTTAAGAGGATTGTTAGAGGATGAAATTATAAGAGAGGAAAACGGAAAATTTTATCTCGTTTTAAAGCGTGAAGAATCAAACGTGTATAAAGTTAACGGAGAAACAGGTGTGAATTGGTTATTTATCTCCTTAATCGTTGGTGTGAATGTATTATTTATTGCGTTTCTAATTGCAGTTAAAAGGAAAGGTAGATGAGATGAGAAGTTACTCACTCTATGTTCATGTCTTCTTATTGGATTTGTAAGTTTGTTCGGTGGGGCCAGGTTAGGGAGAAAGTCTTCTTCCTAGCCTGTTTTTGTGTCCATACGGATAGAGAAAGACCTTTGAAACAATAATTGCAACTATATTAATTTTACATTACATTAAAAGTTAGAGAATACTCTTATACTAATATAGTGCTAAATAGTAGGTGGGAAAATGGAGTTTTACGATTTGGGTATTACCATTAAAGAGCTTAGAATTAAAAAAAATATATCACAATCCGAATTATGTCATGGAATATGTTCACAAAGTCAAATTAGCAAAATAGAAAAAGGTGTGATTTATCCATCTAGCATATTATTATATCAATTATCAGAAAGACTTGGTATTGACCCAAATAATATATTTGCATTAACTCAAAACAAAAAATTAAAATATGTAGAAAATGTAAAATGCGTAATAAAAGATTGCTTAAAGCAAAAACAATATAGTGAACTTTATGAAATCGTGAAAAAAGAGAAAGATGAAAAGAATTTCCAGGCAAAAGAAGATAAACAATTTCTCCTATGGCATGAAGCGATTGCTATATTTGAGGTGAACAGATCCATAAAAACTGCTTTAAAGCTTTTAAATAATGCATTAAAACTAACTTTAACCAATGTTGATTTTTTATCAGAAAGAGAAATAGATATTATGCAGACAATGTCTATATTTTATGCGGAAAATAAAGAATATGATAAAAGTATTACTATATTAAGAAGGTGTTTAACTAATTTTAATAAGTTAGATTTCCCGAGAGATAAAGCGATTAAATTAAAAATCATTTTTAATTTAGCGAAATGTTTAGGTATGACCTATCAATATGAAGAGGCGGTAAAATACATTGATAAAGGAATCAAATTAGCTATTAATCTAAATACTTTATACTTATTAGGTGAACTTTACTATTTAAAGGGATGGAATTTATTAAGATTTAAACAACAGAATGAAGAAGATATTGCAAATAACATGAAAAAAGCATTATTTATATTTGAACTAACAGAAAAAGAAAATCTGATAAAAATGGTTAAAGAAAAATATTTAGAAAACCAAACTGAAAAAAGTCACTTATAATTCATTTGGAAATCACTTGAAATATAATAAAACCTACAGGGAAAATCTCTGTAGGTTTTATACTTATAAACTTGCTTCTAAAATATTAGTGTTTAATATAAATTTTTGAATAAGAGTTTACTTAGTGTACTTTTTATTTTGAAGTCTGCATCTTTATTAACAATTTATGCTTCTTTTTAATCACATCCAAATATTGTTAAGATTGAGATGATTCAAGTCGGAGGAAGGCACTTTGAGGTGTCTTTTTTTTATGACCTTTATCATTAACTATTTAATGTTTTTTTAAATGATTACATGACATATTTTTTTTGTACCAAGCTTTGTTGATACAGTTAGACTTATCCGTTAGTGTATTCGTATTATTAGAACATCCTACAGTATTTAGGGAGAATGTGGCCAATAAAAACCATAATATTAATTTCTTCAAATAACCACTTCTAACTCTTTTTTAATTAACATTTTTTAAAATACTTATTAATTTTACATTACATTAAAGGTTGGAAAATATTCTTATACTCATAAATTGTTACGTTTCGGCGAGGAGAGGAATTATGAGTTATAGCAATTTTTAAGATGACTTTGGCCTAGGATGTAATTGCTAAGAAAAGTAATTCAAATCGAAGGGAAAACGTCTTAAGGTGTCTTTTCCTTATTTTCAATTTACTTAGCGATTTTTACCGCACATACCCTTTTTTCTATGGTTTGTTCTTGTAATATTGTCTCTACAAGACAAAAAGAAAACTCCTCTAATTAAGAGGAGTTTTCTTTTTAGCGGTAGTTAATGAACTGTACGTCGATTGGTAAATCAGCGCTACGAACAGCTGTGATTACTGCTTGTAAGTCATCACGGCTTTTCGCTGTAACACGTACTTGATCATCTTGTACTTGTGTTTTTACTTTTAATTTCATTTCTTTAATGATGTTGTTAATTTTTTTCGCGTTATCTTTATCGATACCTTGTTGAAGTGTTGCGCGTTGGCGAACAGTGTTGCCAGTTGCAGCTTCAACTTTTCCGTAATCTAAGTTCTTAATTGGAACGTTACGTTTTACAAGTTTAGAGATAAGAACGTCTTTTACTTGCTCTAATTTAAACTCGTCATCAGAAGTTAAAACAAGTACTTCTTTTTCTAATTTAATATCACTTTTACTTCCTTTAAAGTCATATCGGTTTTGGATTTCTTTTAATGCGATGTTAATTGCGTTTGTTACTTCAGGTAATTCTACTTTCGAAACGATGTCAAAAGAACTATCTTTTGCCATAGTTAGCACCTCCAAATAAATTTCTAATCTTGTTATGTACTGTACATACTAAAGTATAGCTGAAAACGAGTCTAGACTTAAGTGTTTTCGTACTTATATTCATGTAACCTCATTTTATTATAGTGAATTTTGGGCAGTTGGACAAATACAGGAAAAATCATGTTATAATTAACTTTTGTTTGGAATGATAAAAAAGATAATTTTATATATATAGAAGGGAATTAAAAAATATGTATTTGCAAATAGGATCGATTGAACAGGTAACTGTTT
This sequence comes from Bacillus sp. EB V-12, assembly GCF_056158125.1. Lineage (NCBI taxonomy): Bacteria > Bacillati > Bacillota > Bacilli > Caryophanales > Bacillaceae > Bacillus > Bacillus sp. EB V-12. The sequence goes on from NZ_JBUXJL010000002.1 coordinate 413,195, forward strand.
TACGCGAAACGGAAATCGGATATATGGTTGGGAATGAAGAAGAAGAAATTTTCCTACATAAAAACGAAGTAGCTGGAGAAATTGAAGAAGGCGATACGATTGATGTATTCTTATACCTTGATCACCAAAATCGTATTTCAGCAACAATGAAGGAACCAATTATTACAACTTATGATTGGAACTGGGTAAAGGTTGTAGAAGTTATTCCTAGTTTAGGTGTGTTTGTTGATATTGGTGTGTCAAAAGATATACTAATTCCAGCTGATGAGTTCCCGATTTATATGCCGGTATGGCCAGAAGTAGGCGACGAATTATATTGTACGTTAAAATTAACGAATCGTGATCGTTTAATTGCTCTTCCGGCAAGAGACAGTGACATGCAAGAAATTATCGTAGATGCAACGCCATCTATGCGTAATAAAAACGTAAATGGACGTGTATATCGTTCGCTTCAAGTAGGTTCATTCGTTTTAACAGATGAACATTTCCGTGCTTTCTTACACCATACAGAAAGAAAAGAACAAGTCCGCATCGGTCAGCGTGTAACAGGCCGTATTATTGACGTAAAAGATGACGGTACAATTAACATTTCACTTCTTCCTCGTAAAGAAGAAGGAATGGAAGACGATGCTGCAGTAATTTATGCATATATGGAAGAACGAGGCGGAGCAATGCCGTTTTGGGATAAGAGCCATCCAGAAGATATTAAAGAACGCTTTAACATGAGTAAAGCTGCATTTAAGCGTGCACTTGGTAAGTTGATGAAAGAAGAAAAGGTTTACCAAGAAGAAGGTTGGACTTACTTTAAGAAATAAAGTAGATGAAAGATTAAAAAGCACAACCTTATTTAAAAAAATAAGGTTGTGCTTTTTTAATTTCCTTGCGGAGAAACAAGAGTAAATGTATCTTTCAAATCACTATCATTTATTTTAATATTTGCCTTTTTTAATTCCTCTTGTAACAATTTTTTGCTGAATACAGGATCAGCAGTACGTTCTTCCTCTAAGTTTTTGCGAATAGAGTTTTTTACTTCATCGTAAGGTTTTAAATCTTTTTTATCAGTTAATTTAATAACGTGATAACCGTTTGATGATTTTACGGGATTGCTAATTTGTCCAACATTTAGTTTGTAGGCAGCCGTTTCGAATTCAGGAGCCATTGTACCTGAATTGAAGTATCCAAGGTCTCCGCCTTTATCTTTTGATAGTAGATCTTGTGATTCTTGTTTTGCTAATTCTTCAAATGAAGCACCAGCATCTAGTTTACTCTTTATTTCTTTCGCTTCATTTTCGTCACTTACTAAAATGTGACTCGCTTTAATTTCTGGCTTATAGTGGTCTTTTATGTCTTTTTCTGTAATGCTTTTCTTAATCGCTTCATTCATAGCAAGTTTGAACTTAATTTGATTTTTGAAATCCTCTTCATCTTTTAAACCATAATTTTCTAATACTTTTTTGAATTGATCTCCATATTGTTTTTTTACTTTTTCTACTTCTTTATTTACCTCTTCATCAGGTACTTTATATTTTTTTGTGATGACGTCTTGTGCCATCATTTCGTATAGCATGTCTTTTCCGTAACGATTTTTCAATTGTTTTTCGAAGTTATCCTTTGTAATGGTGGAGTCTGTTGCTGTAGCGACTGTAGCTGAGCCATTCTTTTGTTCGCAAGCAGATAGCATCAATATACTTATTAGTGCAGTAATAATGAAAATATGTTTCCCTCTCATGCCAACACCTCATCCGAATATGTTATCGCTATTGTAGAATATAGAAGTGAACATGAAGTGAATTTTTAATGTTTTTTTCCTTTAAAATGTAAAAAAGTACATCAACATAATTGTTGATGTACGATGGAATCAAAGGTGATCGGTCTTTTTAGAATATGCACGTTTACCTTGCTGAATATTTTTTTGCTCTTGCTCATTTTTTTGTGTGCGTTTTGCGTTATTATCGCGTGCTTTTTTGTCGTTATCACTCGTATGTGGCATATGTATCAACTCCATTTCTAAACGTTGTACGTTTATCATTTCCTTTTTCGTAAAGACTATGTATAGCGGTGCATTTATGAAGGGTAAAGGTGGATTCGAAATGGATTTGAAGTTGAATTATACTGAACTTATAAAGAAGTTAATCGTTGTAATCATCGCAGGTTTATTAAATGCGATTGGGATGAATTTATTTTTAACGCCAGCAAAAGTGTATGCGAGCGGCTTTGCTGGATTGTCTCAATTATTATCACAAATATTAGGTGATTTTTTATCGATTCACATATCTACGGGAGTATTGTTTAGCTTATTTAATATTCCTGTCGTTATTTTAGCGTGGAAAAAGGTTGGAAAGGCCTTCACCTTTTTCAGTTTTCTTTGTGTTATATTTATGACTTTGTTTCTAGAAGTCATCCCTGTTAGAGCGGTTTCGAATGATATCATATTAAATGCGATTTTTGGCGGGATTATTTCGGCGATTGGAGTAGGGATTGCTTTAAAGTGGGGTGCTTCTACAGGTGGATTAGATATTATCGCCATGATTTTATCAAAAATAAAAGATAAGCCTGTCGGTACATACTTTTTCTTTTTTAATGCAATTATCATTATCGCTGCTGGCTATGTATATGGATGGGAAAAAGCGTTATATACGTTAGTGACTTTATATGTATCAACGAGAATTATTGATGCAATTCATACTCGTCATGTAAAGATTACAGCATTAATTGTTACGAAGAATGGGGCAGATGTAAGAAAGGCGATTCACTCGCGATTAGTAAGAGGAATTACAACGATACCAGCAACAGGTGCTTATACGAATGAAAATAAAGAAATGTTAATGATGGTTATTACCCGTTACGAGTTATACGAATTAGAGAGGATTATTAAACAAGTGGACCCAGGTGCATTTACAAATATACTGCAAACAGTTGGGGTGTTCGGATTGTTTCGGAAAGATTAAAGAGGACCGAAGTTGGTCCTCTTTTTTAATGTAAATTCGTAATGTTTTGCAATTGCTCTTGCATTTCACGGAGCTGAACTTTTTCAGCAGTTGAAGAGTTTGCGTAAGCGGATTGCAAAGCATTTTTTGCTCTATACACGAGATCTTGTTGCTCAGTACCGCTTGAACAAGATACGGCATTTTCAACAGCATCTCTAGCTTGTTGGAATAGTAAGTTCCCCATTTAAACCCCTCCAAAAGAAGAGTTACTTCTTGCTTTTTCTGCCTCAGCTAATGTACCTCTGTACGGGAATCTTGCATCATGCTTCATAACAGCATCGGCTCCTTGTTGGATAAAACGTTTTGATTTGTTCTTTTTACCCATTCGAAAAACCCCCTTTATTTAGCTGAAAACAATCGACGCAATGTCTCATGCGTCTACTTATAGTATGGACATTTGGCAGGAAACTATAAGTAGGAAATTTTTAGATTACAACCCAAGAACCTCTTCTAAATATAAAGCAATACCATCTTCTTCGTTCGTTAACGTCGTATGGTTTGCGAGTGATTTTAATTCAGGGATGGCATTTCCCATTGCGATGCCGTGACCAGCAAATTCAATCATTTCAAAATCATTATCTTCATCACCGAAAGCGATAATTCGCTCTTGTGGAATGTTGTAATGACTAGAAATTTTTTGTAATCCAACTGCTTTATTTAATCCGCTTTTCACAATTTCAATAATCGGCCAAGGTGCGCCCCATTTTCTATGGTCGATTACTTCCGCATGCATATCGGTTAAATGTTGACGAATTGCAGTAGAATGCTCGTCATGGGCGTCAATTAATAAGCAAGTTGGATGATCGTTTAAAATATTTAATAAGTCTCCCGTAAAAATCTTAGGAGAGCCGAATTCGAAAATGTGTTTTTTATCTTCATCAATTTCACGAACATACACATCGTCCATTACTTCCGCGTATATATTTTTTACGCCAAAATCAAAGCAAGCTCGGACAATTTCTTGCGCTGTTGCTAGCTCAAGAGGAGAGTGATGTGTTCCCCAGTTTGAATCAAGAGGATGATGTACGTAAGCGCCGTTAAAGTTTACGATAGGTGTGTTAAGATCAAGTTCTTTATAGTAATCATAACTAGCACGGAATGGACGTCCTGTTGAAATAACGACAATATGTCCCTGTTCCTTTGCTTTTGCAATTGTATGTTTCGTTCGAGTGGAAATTATTTTGTTGTCTGTTAATAAAGTGCCGTCTAAGTCTAATGCGATTAAATGTTGTTTGTTCATAATTTCACCTCTTATAATAATTTTTTTGTATCTATCTGTATTTCCGTTTTTAATATGCAGAAATAAGAGGTTAGACTCGGTGGAATCACCATAGATGGAAATTTCACTATATATCCATCTTACGTCTCAAAGTGCTATGGTGTCTACTATTTATCGTTGGAAATTAAGAAAAGTCAACATCTTTTTAGAAAGTTCAAACAATGTTTCTTTCATTATGTACAAATTGTGAAAAGGGTTACATTGCTCGTGTGATGAGGCATATAATGAACATGTAATCTTCTCGTATATGTTTGACTCTCCTTTGAAACTAGCCTAGAGTAGGTTGGTTTCTTTTTTTTTCTACAAGTAGGAAAGAAATCCCTGCTTACGCTTGTGTCATTCATATATATGTACAAGAATGAGATGTAGTACTGTTTCCTAAACATGACAGAAAAGCTTTCTTTTAAAATGGATATACTAATGAGGCAAGACGTCATGGAAGGAGAATGAAGATGGGACAAAATCGCAGGTTTCGTTCTGGACAAAAAGCGCCGAATGATGGCATTTACGTAGAAATTGGTGAAACGGGAAGTATGGTGAAAGATCCGCAAATGGTGAAATTAACTGCCGGTGAAAAGTTTCCGGATAACACGAATCATAACCGCCAGTGGACATATAAAAGAAAACCGTAACAGAAGCCGCAATCATTATTGCGGCTTTTTTGTCGTTACACATTGTAATTTCATTTACCGTATTTTTTAGCGGTATAATGAATGCTCTCTTTTTCTTTTTCAAATAATAAGTTTGAAAATACATAGGCAAAATTATTGTATAAAAAAGTCAGTTGGCGTATAATCAAATCAAAGGTCAAAGAAAGTCAAACTTTTGGAGGGCTGTAAAGATGGACTTAAATCAAATGACAACAAAAACACAAGAGGCGATTATGAGTGCCCAATCTTTAGCGGTATCTCATCATCACCAAGAGGTGGATACTGTTCATCTATTATTTGCATTATTAGAAGAGCAAGATGGGTTAGCGGTACGTATATTTCAAAAAATGAATGTTGATATAGAAGCATTAAAGCAAGGTGCTGAAAGTTTAATTAAAAAGAAACCTTCTGTAACGGGGAGCGGTGCAGAAGTTGGAAAATTGTATGTAACGAGCGCTCTGCAACAACTGCTTGTAAGAGCAGGGAAAGAAGCAGAAAAACTGCAGGATGATTACATTTCAGTAGAACATGTATTGCTTGCTTTTTCTGAAGAAAAAGGCGATATAAATCAATTATTTACAAGATTGCATATTACGAAAGATAACTTATTACAGTCTTTAATGACAGTTCGGGGGAATCAAAGAGTGACGAGTCAAAATCCAGAAGCAACTTATGAAGCGTTAGAAAAATATGGTCGTGATTTAGTGGCGGAAGTGAGAGCAGGGAAAATTGATCCTGTAATCGGCCGTGATAGTGAAATACGACGTGTAATCCGTATTCTTTCACGTAAAACGAAAAACAATCCGGTTTTAATTGGGGAGCCAGGTGTTGGTAAAACAGCAATCGTTGAAGGGCTAGCCCAGCGTATTGTGAAAAAGGATGTACCTGAAGGATTGAAAGATAGAACGATTTTTGCGTTAGATATGAGTGCACTCGTAGCTGGTGCGAAATTCCGTGGTGAGTTCGAAGAGCGTCTGCAAGCTGTATTAAATGAAATTAAAAAGAGTGAAGGACGCATTTTATTATTCATTGATGAACTTCATACAATAGTTGGAGCTGGTAAAACAGAAGGAGCCATGGATGCAGGAAATATGTTAAAACCGATGCTTGCACGTGGTGAACTGCATTGTATTGGAGCCACAACACTAGATGAATATCGCAAATATATTGAGAAAGATCCAGCGCTAGAAAGACGTTTCCAACAAGTATTAGCAGAAGAGCCAACTGTTGAAGATACGATTTCCATTTTACGTGGATTAAAAGAACGCTTTGAAATTTATCACGGTGTAAATATTCATGACCGTGCGATTGTAGCAGCATCTGTTTTATCAGATCGATATATTTCAGATCGCTTCTTACCAGATAAAGCAATTGATCTTGTTGACGAAGCGTGTGCAACAATTCGTACAGAAATTGATTCTATGCCAACAGAATTAGATGAAGTAACGCGCCGCATTATGCAGCTGGAAATTGAAGAAGCGGCTCTTGGGAAAGAAACGGATCGTGGTAGCCAAGAGCGTCTAAAAACATTGCAACGTGAATTATCGGATTTAAAAGAAGTTGCCAGTGGCATGAGAGCGAAATGGGAGAAAGAAAAAGAAGACATTCACAAAGTTCGTGACTTACGTGAGCATTTAGAACGTTTGCGTCGTGAATTAGAAGAAGCAGAAGGCAATTACGATTTAAATAAAGCAGCCGAACTTCGTCACGGGAAAATTCCCGCAATTGAAAAAGAGTTAAAAGAAGCGGAAGAAATGGGCGCGCATAATAAACAAGAAAATCGTTTATTACGTGAGGAAGTAAGTGAAGAAGAAATTGCAGATATTGTTTCACGCTGGACTGGTATTCCTGTTGCGAAACTCGTGGAAGGTGAACGCGAGAAATTATTACGCTTAGAGCAAATCTTATCAGAGCGTGTCATCGGACAAGAGGAAGCAGTAAGCTTAGTGTCAGACGCGGTTCTTCGTGCTCGCGCTGGTATTAAAGATCCGAACCGCCCGATTGGTTCTTTCATCTTCTTAGGGCCAACAGGTGTTGGTAAAACAGAACTTGCAAAAACGTTAGCCCAGTCTTTATTCGATAGTGAAGAGCAAATGATTCGCATTGACATGTCTGAGTATATGGAAAAACACGCCGTGTCTCGCTTAATTGGTGCACCTCCTGGATATGTAGGATATGAAGAAGGCGGTCAATTAACAGAAGCGGTAAGACGTAAACCATATTCCGTTGTTTTATTAGATGAAATTGAAAAAGCACATCCAGAAGTATTCAACATTTTATTACAAATGTTAGATGATGGACGCATTACAGATTCGCAAGGTCGTACAGTGGACTTTAAAAATACAGTTATTATTATGACTTCAAATATTGGATCTGCTCATTTACTAGATGGATTAGAAGAAGATGGTTCGATTAAAGAGGAATCAAGAGACCTTGTAATGGGGCAATTAAGAGGACATTTCCGCCCTGAATTTTTAAACCGTGTGGATGAAATTATTTTATTCAAACCTCTTACAACGAATGAAATTAAAGGCATTGTTGATAAAATTGTAAAAGAACTACAAGGTCGTCTAGCTGACCGTCACATTACAGTAGAATTAACAGATGCAGCAAAAGAATTTGTTGTGGAAGCCGGTTTCGACCCAATGTACGGAGCTCGTCCATTAAAACGATACGTACAGCGTCAAGTGGAAACGAAATTAGCACGAGAATTAATTGCAGGAACAATTACTGATAATAGTCACGTAGTTGTTGATGTAGAAAATAACGAATTAGTCGTTCATGTGAAATAAAAATAAAAAAGAGTTCGGATAAAATCCGGACTCTTTTTTTAGTGTTGTTCTACTGGCTCGTTTGGAATTGCAGCTGAAATTGCTAGTACTAACACAGCAAGAACAACTGAGAAAATAGACGCTTGGTTAAAGTCGTATGTACCGCCAGTCATAGAGCCGATTACATAGCTCATCATATGTACAAGTAAGAACGACCAAATTAATGCCCAAATGAAACGCATATTTTACACCTCTATTCGTTCAATCTGTCCTTATTGTAACACAATTGAAAAAAGAATATAGAAAAATATTTGTAGATTTTTCAACGCAAATTTGCATTCCGTTCATACATTATAAAAGAGTACTTTTATATGTTTAGAAAATAAGGCGGGGGAAAAATGAGTATTACGGAACGTTTTTTTTACTTAGAAAAAGAACCATGTGTCATTTATTTACCGGAGAAGCCAAATGGATTTTCTGTTATGCTCCTCGGTGATTATAACTACTTTATTGAGAATGGTACAAGTTTATGGACACAACATGCGGGTAAATCTTATTTTTTACATGGTCTTATTGAACAAGGCTACACGGTCTTTTCCTCTAATTTATACGGAAGACATTGGGGAAACGATCAATCTGTTCGTCTGGCAAAACGTTTATATGATGTTGTTTTGAGAAAAGAGACGTTAAATGCGAAAATGCACATTATGGCAGATGGTATGGGAGCGCTTGTAGCACTTGAAATGATGAACAAATATCCTGAATGTATTCGTTCTGTTGTTATGCTAAATCCGTGTTTAGATTTACCGGAATATGTAAGTTTTGAGAAAGAGCATAAATTTTTTTACAAGAGACTCGTGAAGGAATTAAGTTTGGCGTATGATGCCAAAGAAGAAGAATTAGAATCAAAAATAAATAAGAAATCATTTACGCTTCTTCCATCTTGTGTACCTGTTAAAATTTTCGTATCAACACAAGAAAAAAGAGGAAGAAAACAGCAGTTGCGTAGATATGAGAAAATGAGGCAACTAAATCAATGTGATACTTCTGTCTTGTTCCATCTGCAAGATGTGAAATATAAAATGGTTAGGCAAACGACTGATTTCTTTAAAAAATATGAAGAAGAATTATGAAGCTCCCATATACATAAATGAGGAGCTATTTGTTTCAGAGGGAAAGGGTTGGTGGTATGGAACGCGTGCTGATAATAGGTGCACTTACGTTTGTAGGTTATCACCTTGTAAATAAAATGATTGCAGAAGAAGTGGAAGTCTATGGTCTTGATTTTGATGAATTCGATAGTATGACGAAAATTAATGAAGAGAAGTTATTATTAATTGGGCGAAATGCGTTATTTACGTATTATTCGATAAGAGATGAAGATGGATGGAGATCGGTTGAGGAAGAGAGATTCGATACTGTTTATTTTTGCTTATATGAGCCAAATCAGCAAAGTGGATTTCGGAATGAAAGAGTCATATTACAATATTTAAAGCGAATTATAAGAATGTGTGAAGAACAAAAAGTGAAGTTAAATTTAATTTCTTCTATTGAAGTAGGCAGTACAGATGAATCCGAAAATAAGCGCCTATTTTTGAAAGTAGAAGAAGGATTGAAAAAAGGGAATTTACAATATAGTGTATTTCGAGTTCCAACATTATATGGACCGTGGCAACCGTCCTTTATGATGTTTCATCAGCTTATTTTATCAGAATTAGGTGAAAAAGAGTGCCGTTGTACGATTGAGGAAAAGGGGAATGATTTACTTTACGTTGAAGATGTATGTGAATACTTATGGGAAAATGGAACGAACGGGGCGCAGCTTGGTATATACAATTTACTTAGTGGTAAACAGTCATTATGGGAAAAAGGTATGAATCTTTTACGTGCGGATGATAAAGTAAATAAAAATAATAACGAAGTAAGAGATGAGGCTATCGAGGTAATTTCAATAAAAAGAAATACTCCGTTAGAATACGGTTTAAATAAACAACTGGCACACATGAAAAAATATAAAGAGTTATACGAAGGGTAGTACGCGTGTTACACTATTGTATGTGAAAGTTTTAATGGAGAGGAAGAGCATAATATGAACGAAAAAAGCATGCAGTTTTTACAAATCGCAATGAAGCATTTACCGGAAGCAAAGGCAATTTTAGATGATAATGGAATTGCACTTGATATGGAGAAGGCACAGCCGGTGTTAGAGTTGTTAATGAAAGTTATGAACGAGGCCTATGAGCTCGGGAAAGCAGATAAAGAATAAAAAGAATAAAAAGAATAAAAAGAATAAAAAGAATAAAAAGCATCTTCTTAAGATGGAAGAGAGGCTCGAACCGTGAATAGAAGCGGTCAGGGCCTTTTTTATTCTCGCCTGGGAGAAAACCAGAGATATGAAGAGGATAAAGGAAAAGTAGTGAGGAGAACTCTCTAGTTTAGAAGGAAAGCAGATCAAGAATAAAAAGCATCTTTTTAAGATGGAAGAGAGGCCCGAACCGTGAATAGAAGCGGTTTGAGCCTTTTTATATTTAAGAGGTATGTTTCTGTTTCTTTTAATGAAAAATAACGTGAATAATGCGTTAGCTTTCTGTTTTATGCGAAATATATTCTAGACAAAAATACATTTATGTTTTAAAATTAGTACCAAGTCATAATAATTGATATAAAACGGAGGGCTGCGATGTGAACGTGGGCATTTTAGGGATCGGAAGATATGTGCCAGAAAAAGTAGTCACAAATCACGATTTAGAGAAAATAATGGAAACATCCGATGAATGGATTCGTACGAGAACGGGAATTGCAGAAAGACGCATTGCCGATGATACAATAGATACTTCATATATGGCCGTAGAGGCTTCTAAAAAAGCACTTGAAGATGCAGGAATTAGCGGAGAGGATATCGATCTTATTTTAGTAGCAACAGTAACACCAGATCGTGCTTTTCCAGCAGTTGCTTGTGTAATTCAAGAAGCAATAGGAGCGAAACATGCAGCTGCAATGGATTTAAGTGCAGCATGTGCCGGTTTTATGTACGGAATGATTACAGCGCAGCAATTTATTCAAACAGGAACGTATAAAAATGTATTAGTAGTTGGTAGTGATAAACTATCTAAAATTGTAGACTGGAACGATCGAAATACAGCAGTACTATTTGGAGACGGAGCCGGTGCTATCGTAATGGGAGCTGTTTCAGAAGGTAAAGGTGTTCTATCTTTTGAATTAGGAGCAGACGGAAGTGGCGGCAAGCACCTTTATCAAGACGAGTATGTTATGATGAATGGCAGAGAAGTGTTTAAATTTGCCGTTCGTCAACTTGGTGATTCTTGTCTTCGCGTTTTAGATAAAGCTGGTCTTACGAAAGAAGATGTGGATTTCTTAGTACCGCATCAAGCAAACATTCGTATTATGGAATCTGCAAGAGAGAGGTTAAATTTACCACAAGAAAAAATGAGTATGACAATTGAGAAGTTCGGTAATACATCAGCTTCTTCCATTCCGATTGCAATGGTAGAGGAATTGCAAAACGGACGTATTCAAGACGGTGATTTAATTATACTTGTTGGTTTTGGCGGCGGATTAACATGGGGAGCAGTCGCTCTTCGTTGGGGTAAATAAGGACTGAGAGAAAAAAAGGAGTGTATTTTGTATGGAAAAAAAGAGGGTCGTAATTACAGGACTAGGAGCTGTTACACCGGTCGGAACAGATGTTGAAACAGCGTGGGAAAACATTAAAAAGGGTGTATCTGGAATCGGGCGACTTACAAGAATTGATCCAGAACTATTTCCAGCAAAAGTAGCAGCGGAAATTAACGACTTTGAAGTCGAGAAATATATTGATAAAAAAGAAGCGCGCCGTATGGATCGCTTTACACAATATGCAGTAGCAGCAGCGAAAATGGCAGTTGCAGATGCAAAGCTTGAAATTACAGAAGAAAACGGACCTCGAATTGGTGTATGGATTGGATCTGGTATTGGCGGTATGGAAACATACGAAGAACAATTTAAGATTTTTACTGAGAAAGGCCCACGCCGCGTGAGCCCATTCTTCGTGCCGATGATGATTCCAGATATGGCAGCAGGTCAAGTATCAATCGCAACAGGAGCAAAAGGAATTAACACTTGTTCTGTAACGGCTTGTGCATCTGGTGCAAACTCAATTGGTGATGCATTTAAAGCAATTCAGCGTGGTGATGCTGATGCAATGATTACAGGCGGAGCAGAAGCGCCGCTAACAAGTATGGCATTCGCAGGATTTAGCTCAGCGAAAGCATTAACATTTAATGAAGACCCAGCAACAGCTTGCCGTCCATTTGATAAAAACCGTAGCGGTTTCGTAATGGGTGAAGGTTCAGGTATTCTAATTCTTGAAGAATTAGAGCACGCATTAGCACGCGGTGCTCACATTTACGCGGAAATTGCTGGTTATGGTGCAACTGGAGATGCATTCCATATTACAATGCCTGCTCCTGGTGGGGAAGGCGGAGTGCGTGCAATGCGTCAAGCTTTAGCTGATGCAGGCCTACAGCCAGAAGATATTGATTACATTAATGCGCACGGTACAAGTACTGATGCGAATGAAAAATATGAAACGATGGCAATTAAAGAAACTTTCGGCGAGCACGCGTATAAAGTAGCAATTAGCTCAACGAAATCAATGACAGGTCACTTATTAGGAGCAGCTGGTGCTGTTGAAGCGATTTTCTCTATTAAATCAATTACAGACGGAGTAATTCCTCCAACAATTAACTATGAGACACCAGATCCAGAATGTGACTTAGATTACGTACCAAATCAAGCGAGACACCAAGAAGTAAATGCAGTATTAAGTAACTCATTAGGATTCGGTGGTCATAACGCAGTGTTAGTATTTAAATCGTATAAATAATAGATGAAATAAGGAGTTTTTTCGCAATAGATTGCGAAAAAACTCCTTATTTATTTTTACGCCTTTTTCTCCTGTAGCATATACATAAGAAAAAGGAGGGATAAAGATGGGGATTGTTGAAACAGCTGAATGGCTACATTTATATTATGGACGGCCAGAAAAACTTTGTGAGAAATTTACGAAGTATATTCCGTTGCCAAAAGAAAGGTTGTATCGCTTTTTAATTTCAAAAGGGATGTATCGCCCGATCATGCGCGGAGAAAAGGAAATTAAAGAATTAGAGGAAAAGGAAATTTGGAAAGAATTGAGCCTGGAGTATGATAAACTGAAAAATTGGTTAAAAGGTCCAGATGTCCCTGTCTTTATTTTATTATCAGATTCCTATAATCGAACTGTACAAGAAGAGTATAACGGTAGGGCTGGATTATCTATGCGTCATGTTATTTTCTTATTCGTATGTGGGCGGAATTCGGTAGAAGAATTAAAAGTGTTATTGGCGCATGAATATCATCACATATGCAGGTTACATCAAATTGAGACGAAAGAAACAGAATATACATTACTTGATACGATGATTATGGAAGGGCTAGCGGAACAAGCAGTAACAGAAAGGTATACAGAAAAAAACAATGCACCGTGGACGGCGTATCTTTCAAAAGAAGAGGCTGTTTATTATTGGAAAAATGTTGTACATGAAAGAATAAGTATAAAACGAGGAACAAGGGAACATGACATCTTATTAAATGGCTTTCACTCTTATCCGAAGATGCTTGGCTATGCGCTTGGATTTCATATTGTCAAAGATTGTGTAACTTTGGAAGGAGAAGATACACTTTCTTTATTATCTATAGATGCAAAAGAAATATTGAATAAAGCAAGTACATTTCATATATAAAAAAACAGGAGTTCTATTTCCTGTTTTTTTAGTATTAATAGAAGAAAAAATAATAATTAGAATATATTTCCTCAAGTGGAATAAAGTTAAGCAAAAATGAACATAATGATTGGTACAAACAGTAGTGAAGTGAGGGGTAGTGAATGTTATATCTACATGATGTATGGGTAAATTGGTTTGAAGGTGAAGAAAATGGGTATAACGTTTGTCATTTTTACGAATGGCGGAAAGATGATACGATTGAGCTATTAGATCAAGTGCCATTATTAAAAGTAGATGCCACATTATATCATTACATCGAGAACGAATTGTTAGAGCTTCCGCAAAAAATGCTGGAAGACGTACATCATAAGGCTTATATTCGTAAAAATCATGAACGTTTGCAGCAAGAGTATTGCTTTGTTGTTACAGATGGAAAAGGAATTATTGCGATTGACACAATTGGTTACAATGTACCAATTCGCAAAAGTAGACTTATACCACGCCAAGAGCAGATGGTATATGAGATGGTAGAAAACGTACAAGCAGAAAAGTATGAGTTCCAAGTAGAAGAAACAGAAAAAGAACATCACATTTTATCACCATCGCCTTTCATTATGAATGGCTTGACTCGTAAAGAAAGACAGCTAAAACAATTATTATTTATGGCGTTAGATCAATTACATACAACGAAAAACACAGCAGAAATTCGCTATTGGTTCACAGAGTGGGATCCATCAGCATATGGAATGGTTCAACATATGGAATTTGAAGATATTTGGGCTAAGCTGTATGATGAAGCGAAAACAGGCTGGTCTGATAAGCACGAACAATTATGCGAGCGTCTCGTAAAAGGACAGCCATTTTTTGAAAAGTTATGGGAAATGGAAAATGAGCAAAAGGTAAATTAAAAAACCGCCAATTGGCGGTTTTTTAATTTTGTAGTAATCTAGCTCCGGCAGCAAGAATGTTCGGTGGCTTCGCGCCTTCCTGCGAGGCAAAAAGCGCCTCTACGTCAGGAGCTCCATCCCCCTCACATTCTAAACGAGCCGCCTCCGCTTTTTGTAGAAATCCAGCTCCGGCAGCAAGCTCTTCGTGTCTAAGAACCTTTCGCATAAGAAGACAAAAAGCGTCTTCTATGCGAAAGAACCTTAGCCAGTCAGAGCTGAACGAGCTGCCTCCGCTTTATATGTTACCTACGTTTTCTGCTTAGTCCCATTGCGTTTTCTACTTTGCGTAGTTGTTTGAATGCGACGCGGTTTGCTTTTTCTGCACCTTTGTCTAGGATTTCGTCTAGTTCTGGTGAGTTGATTAGTTCGTTATATTTGTCTTGAATTGGACGAATAGCTTCTACGACTACTTGCGCTAGGTCGCCTTTGAAGTCGCCGTATCCTTTTCCTTCGTACATTGCTTCGATTTCTTCAACTGTTTTTCCAGAGAATGAAGAGTAGATTGTTAATAAATTAGAGATACCAGGTTTGTTTTCCTTATCAAATTTCACAATACCTTCAGAGTCAGTTACAGCACTCTTAATTTTCTTTTCAATTGTTTTTGGCTCATCAAGCATACTAATCATTGATTTTGGATTCGGATCAGATTTACTCATTTTTTTCGTAGGCTCTGTTAATGACATAACGCGAGCTCCTACTTTTGGAATGCGAATTTCAGGCATTGTGAAGATTTCGCGGTAACGTTTGTTGAAACGCTCTGCTAAGTCACGTGTTAATTCGATATGTTGCTTTTGGTCATCACCAACCGGCACGATTTCAGTGTTGTAAAGTAAAATATCAGCAGCCATTAATGGTGGATACGTAAGTAATCCAGCTGGAACTGAATCTCTACCAGAAGCTTTATCTTTATATTGCGTCATACGTTCTAATTCTCCAACGTAAGCAACAGATTGCATGATCCATCCTAGTTGAGCGTGTGCTGGTACTTCTGATTGTACAAATAAAGTAGCTTTTTCAGGATCGATGCCGCATGCTACATAAAGTGCAGCAAGACTGCGGATGTTTTTACGAAGCCCGACGGGATCTTGAGGTACTGTAATCGCATGTTGGTTTACAATACAGAAATAACAGTCGTGTTCATTTTGAAGCTCTGTAAACTGCTTCATTGCTCCTAAATAGTTTCCAAGTGTAATCGTTCCACTTGGTTGAATACCAGAAAAGATAACTGACATAAGTAATTCCTCCTAAAATAGAATGCGTGATGTGGGGAAGAGAAGGCAAACAAAAAAGCCCATTCATCCCAAAAAACTATAGGGACGAATGGACCGTGGTACCACCCTAATTATTTCACTACTGTGAAATCTCTCTAATCCATAATAACGTTTGGATATAACGCCAAAGCCTACTACTTTCGGTTCGGTTTGGTGCTCAAAAGCCCATTCCATACTGTACAATTACTTGTTCACACCAACCACAAGCTCTCTGAAATTGCCTCAATATGTACTCTTCTTTATCATCGCATACATATAAATTTATTTATTGTTACTTGAGCTCTTTTAATATGAAAGAACTAAAGTTTTATAACAAAATGTTTTGCTGATTATTATATCATATGGGATAGTGTTTGCAAACTACATCAAAATAGTAAAGCTAATGAGGGTCGAGAACAACCCAAGGAAGATACCTGTAATACAAATTGGATATGTCCATTTGAATGAATATGTTTTATAAATACGTTCTTTCTTATCTGTAGGTTCCTCGACTTCTTCAATTAAAGAGTCAATCTTTTTGTTCGTACCAAATACTCTTTGGAATGCGTAAATGGTTACATTGAAAAAACCATTTTGAAATATGTATAAAAAACCGCCGATAAGAATAAAAAACAGTGCAATATAAAACAAAATGTTGACAAAGTTCAACAAAAATTGAGATGAAATGAGGAATGCACCAATACTAGAAGCAATCATCGCTATAAAAATTAGTATACAAGTATGAAAAAAAACTTTATTCAAAATATTCCCCTCCGTCAAAATATTACTAGAATTATTATACTATAAAAGCTATAATAAGTACTAGGATTAATTTTTTGAAAATTATACGCAATTAAAGGTCTGATTTTAAGATGATGGTAGCAATGTTAATGTATCCCTTTACGAAAAATTAAAAATATAAATATTTTATTAAAAATTTTAACAAAAAAACAAAAAACTATATTCACAATTGTTATATTATATGTATAATGAAAATTGTAGAAACTTGGAGATTATTCTTTCAATTCTACTTTTTAACAAGTGAGGGTACAGGAAGTGCAATTAGGGGAGGCAACACAACATGAAGAAAAAGATACCGTTATTACTTGCATTAACTTTAACTGCAAGTATGTTGCTTAGCGCGTGTAGCTACCAAAAAGATGACGCAAAAGCAAAAGGGAAAGAGAACGCTACGAGTAGTAGTAACGGAAAACAGATTCTTAATTTAACAGAGTTATCTGAAATTCCGTCAATGGATGCATCATTAGCATCTGATTCTTCATCTTCTACAGCATTAAATAATACGATGGAAGGTTTATATCGTATTGGCAAAGATCAAAAGAGAATGCCTGGAGTTGCAGAAGATGTCGAAAAGCTAGATGATGGGAAGAAATACATATTTAAATTAAGAAAAGATGCGAAATGGTCGAATGGGGAACCTGTAACAGCTAAAGATTTTGTGTATTCATGGAAAAGAGCAGTAAATCCAGATACAAAAGCAACGTATTCGTACATTATGTTCGATATTAAAAATGCAGAGAAAATTCATAAAAAAGAATTACCTGCTGACCAATTAGGTGTAAAAGCGATTGATGATTATACATTAGAAGTAGAATTAGACAATCCCGTTCCTTATTTTATCGATTTAACAGTTTATCCAGTATTTTACCCACTAAATGAAAACTTTGTAAAAGCACAAGGTGATAAATTTGGTTTAGAGGCAAATACAACATTATATAACGGTCCATTCGTTATGAGTGATTGGAAACATGAACAAAGTTTCCAATTCAAGAAGAATCCTTCATATTGGGATAATAAAACGGTTAAAATCGAAGAAATCAACTTTAATATTGTAAAAAATACAGCAACTGATGTAAATTTATATGAGACAAACGCGATTGACCGAGCGGCTTTAACGTCTGAATTTGTTGATAAGTTTAGAAAAAGTCCAGAGTTCCAAACAAGAAAAGAAGCAGGGGTTGCTTACTTAAGATTTAATCAAAGTAATCAGTACTTAAGTAATAAAAACTTAAGAAAAGCAATTTCAATGTCCTTTGACCGTGATAACATTGCAAAAGTTATTTTAAATAACGGTGCAATTGGAGCTTACGGATTTGTTGGAAAAGATTTCGCTGAAGGTCCGAATAAAAAAGATTTCCGAGCTGAAAATGGAAAGCTAGTTGAAACAAATCCAAAAGAAGCGAAAAAGCTTTGGGAAACAGCGAAGAAAGAGCTTGGAACTGATAAAATCGAACTAGAATTCTTAAACTTTGATAATGAAGATGCTAAAAAGGTTGGGGAATTCTTAAAAGGTGAGATGGAAAAGAACTTACCAGGTTTATCAATTAAAATTAAACAGCAACCATTCGCACAAAAAAATAAATTAGAAGATTCTCAGCAATATGATATTGCGTTTGGTATTTGGGGACCAGATTTCCCAGATCCAATCTCATATTTAGATATGTTTGTTACGAATGGTTCTCAAAATAAAACAGGGTATTCTAATCAGAAATATGATGAGTTAATCCTAAAAGCTAAAACAGATACAAAAGATTTACAAGCTCGCTGGGACAACCTTCTAGAAGTAGAGAAGATGTTAATTAAAGAGGATGCAGTTATCACTCCAATCTTCCAAAAAGGTTCAGCGTATGTAGTAAAAGGTGCCGTAAAAGATATTATCCCAATTAACTATGGTGGTAAATTAACTTACAAATGGGCATCTGTTGAACAAAAATAATCTTTTTTTCCATCGTTTACAAGGGTATATGCCTATGATGGGCATATGCTCTTATTTTAAAAAAATAAAAGTAAGAATATTTTAAACTATCTTATTGCTTTTGAGAAAAACGGGGAGGTGCTTGATATGGGACGTTATGTATTAAAACGTTTCGTGTACATGGCTTTGACATTATTTTTAATTACTACAATGACTTTCTTTTTGATGAAATTACTTCCGGGTTCTCCGCTTAAAAACCAGGAGAAGCTATCACCGGCACAAAAAGAAATCATTCTTGAAAAATACGGATTGAATGATCCGGTACCAGTTCAATACGCACGTTACTTAGGTAACCTAGCAAAAGGTGATTTAGGGGTATCATTCCAATATGATAACCGCCCAGTAACAGACATGATTGTGGATCGTATTGGGCCATCAGCCCAATTAGGTTTACAAGCGATTATATTAGGAACATTTATCGGTTTAATTTTAGGTATTGTTGCCGCACTTCGTAATAATACGTGGGTAGATTATAGTGCAACAGTTATTTCGGTACTCGGAATGTCGGTACCATCATTCGTATTCGCCGCATTACTGCAATATTTCGTAGGGGTAAAACTTGGCTGGTTCCCAGTAGCATTCTGGAAAGGACCAGAGTTTACTGTAATGCCTACAATTGCATTATCGATGGGAGTTATTGCAACAATCGCACGTTTCTCTCGTGCAGAATTAATTGAAGTTATGCAAGCCGATTACATTTTAACAGCGAAAGCGAAAGGAATTAGCCAAGGCGTTATCATTGTCAAACATGCACTTCGTAACGCGTTAATTCCAGTTGTAACAATTTTAGGACCAATGGTTGCGGCATTAATTACAGGAACACTTGTTATCGAGCAAATTTATGCTGTACCAGGACTTGGGGAACAATTCGTTAAATCGATTACTTTAAATGACTATACAGTTATTATGGGAACTACGATTTTCTATAGTGCAATCTTCATTTTAGTTATTTTCATTGTCGATATTTTATACGGAATTATTGATCCTCGTATTCGTTTAGCGGGAGGGAAAAAATGATGAAAGATGTACAAAAATTATCTCCAGATTTATTTCAACAAGCCAATCAAAATAATGTTGATAATGAAGTCATTGCCCGTCCAAGCCTAACGTTTTGGCAAGATGTAAGAAGACGTTTATTCCAACATAAAGGTGCGATGCTTGGCCTTGTATTATTAGTTATCATTGCACTATTAGCGATTTTTGGACCGATGGTAAGTAAACACTCGTATAAAGAGCAAGATTTAGGTCGAGCGAAATTACCACCAAAAATTCCAGTTATTGAAAATGTTCATTGGTTACCATTTGACGGTACAGATCAATATGGTGTTGACCAATATGAAAAACGTGATATTAAAGAGTACTTCTGGTTTGGTACAGATGATCTTGGCCGTGACTTATGGACAAGAACATGGGAAGGTACACGCGTATCATTATATATCGCTCTTTTAGCAGCAGCAATTGACTTAGTAATTGGGGTTGCATACGGAGGTATTTCAGCATTCTACGGCGGTAGAGTAGATAACATTATGCAACGTATTATGGAGATTATTAACGGTATTCCATACTTAATCATCGTTATTTTAATGGTAATCATTATGGGATCTGGTATTTGGTCAATTACACTCGCGATGGCGATTACAGGTTGGATAGGGATGTCGCGTATTGTTCGTGGACAAATCTTAAAGTTAAAAAACCAAGAATATGTATTAGCATCTCGTACATTAGGTGCAACAAATACACAATTAATTGTGAAACATTTAATTCCAAACGTAATGGGACCTATTATCGTAATGACAATGTTTACAATTCCATCAGCGGTGTTTGGTGAAGCGTTCTTAAGTTTCATCGGTTTAGGAATTCAGCCGCCATTTGCGTCACTAGGTTCTCTTGTAAATGATGGTTATAAATCTATTCAAACGTATCCGCATATGATGTTCATCCCTGCGGTTGTCATCAGTATATTAATTTTAGCGTTTAACTTAATGGCAGACGGATTACGCGACGCGTTAGATCCAAAAATGCGTAAGTAAAAGAGGGGAGAGGCAAAGATGAAAACATTGTTAGAGGTAAAAGATTTACAAGTCTCCTTTGATACACATGCAGGTGAAGTACAAGCTGTACGCGGCGTTACTTTTGATTTGAAAAAAGGAGAAACATTGGCGATTGTAGGAGAATCTGGTTCAGGGAAATCAGTTACTTCTAAAGCGTTAATGGGATTAATTCCGAATCCTCCTGGACGCATTAAAAATGGTGAAATCGTATTTGAAGGTCGTGACTTAACGAAATTAACAGAAAAAGAAATGCAGCAAGTACGCGGTAAAGATATCGCGATGATTTTCCAAGATCCAATGACATCATTAAACCCAACGATGACAATTGGAAATCAAATTATGGAAGGTCTAATTAAACACCAAGGGATGAGTAAAGCAGATGCACGTAAAGTTGCTTTAGAATTAATTGACCTTGTAGGTATTCCAAATCCAGAAGCTCGTTTAAAACAATATCCTCACCAATTCTCAGGTGGTATGAGACAGCGTGTAGTTATTGCGATGGCGTTAGCTTGTAACCCGAAATTATTAATTGCCGATGAGCCGACAACAGCGCTAGACGTTACGATTCAGGCGCAAATTTTAGAACTTATGAAAGACATTCAGCAAAAAACAGAAGCAGCAATCATTTTCATTACGCATGACTTAGGTGTAGTAGCAAACGTTGCGGACCGAGTGGCAGTTATGTACGCTGGTAAAGTTGTTGAAATTGGAACTGTAGATGAAATTTTCTACAATCCGAAACATCCATATACTTGGGGTTTAAT
Organism: Bacillus sp. EB V-12; assembly: GCF_056158125.1. Taxonomy (NCBI): domain Bacteria; kingdom Bacillati; phylum Bacillota; class Bacilli; order Caryophanales; family Bacillaceae; genus Bacillus; species Bacillus sp. EB V-12. Next base: position 434,432 of record NZ_JBUXJL010000002.1, read on the forward strand.
CGCATCTATGCCAAGTTTAGATGGTTCAGAAGAAGAGTTATATGCAATCCCTGGAACGCCTCCAGATTTATTGAAGCCGCCAAAGGGAGATGCTTTTGCACCACGTAACCCGCAGGCACTGAAAATTGATTTTGAAATGGACCCACCTTTATTTAAAGTAAGTGATACGCACTATGCGGCAACTTGGTTACTTCACGAGCAAGCTCCAGAAGTAAAACCGCCAGCAGTCGTTGAAAAACGCATTCTTCAAATGAAAGCAGGTGAACAACATGACTAAACAACGTGAGAAATTAATTGAAGTAAAAAATGTAAAGCAGCACTTCGACGTGAGTGGTGGTGTTGTCAAAGCGGTTAATGATATTTCATTTGATATTTACCGCGGAGAAACATTTGGTCTTGTAGGAGAATCAGGTTGTGGTAAATCGACAACTGGAAGAACGATTATTCGTTTATATGATGCAACTGCTGGTGAAGTATTGTTCGATGGTGAAAACGTACATGGTAAGAAATCACGCGCAGAACTGAAGAAATTCAACCGTAAAATGCAAATGATTTTCCAAGATCCATACGCATCATTAAATCCTCGTATGACAGTAGGGGATATTATCGCAGAAGGTATTGATATTCACGGATTAGCGAAAAGTAAAAAAGAGCGCATGGACCGTGTTCATGAACTATTAAACACAGTTGGTTTAAATAAAGAGCACGCAAACCGTTTCCCACACGAATTCTCAGGTGGACAACGTCAGCGTATCGGTATCGCTCGAGCGCTTGCTGTAGACCCAGAATTTATCATTGCCGATGAGCCGATCTCAGCACTTGACGTATCGATTCAGGCGCAAGTTGTAAACTTACTGAAAAAGTTACAAAAAGAAAAAGGTTTAACATACTTATTCATCGCCCATGATTTATCAATGGTAAAATACATTAGTGATCGTATTGGTGTAATGTACCGTGGCCAAATCGTTGAGTTAACAACAAGTGATGAATTATATGCGAATCCAATTCATCCATATACGAAATCACTATTATCAGCGATTCCACTTCCAGATCCAGATTATGAGCGCAATCGTAAACGTATCGTATATGATCCATCACAGCATAATTATGGTAGTGAAGCACCAACAATGCGTGAAATTCGCCCAGGACATTTCGTACTATGTTCGGAAGCGGAGTACAAGAAATATAAAGAGATTTATCAATAAGAAAAAGAGCCATTCTTCTGTTATGGAAGGATGGCTCTTTTTCTACTATATAAAAGAATTGTATACATTTGTCGGTCAGTCGATATATTTAAAGAATCGCCGATATAAATCTCATGTATCATTAGTGATATCCATATGCAAAATTACTGAACTTGAACAGAAACATTCTCCTCTTGTTCTTCAGGTTTAACAAGTGCATAACGCTCCCATGCTCTACTTTTCCAGCGGAAGAACATAATAATGGCACGTGTCCATTCGTCGATGGCGATTGCTAGCCAAATACCAACGAGCCCCATATCTAAATGAAAGGCGAAAAAGTAACCTAGTGGTAAACTCATTAACACCATAGAGAAGGCACCGATTAAAACAGGATATTTTGCATCACCAGCTGCACGAAGCGAATTAATGATGACGATATTCATCGTACGTCCCGTTTCAAGTAGTACACTTAGTAAAAGAACACTTGCGCCTAACCCGATAATGTACGGATTATCTGTAAACAGTCCCATTAATTGTGTACGGAATGTAATAACGAGAGCGACCATACATAAAGTTACACCAATCGCCCATTTTACACTTTTCCACAAGCGTTCGTATGCTTCATCTTTTTCGCCACCACCAACGAGGCGGCCAATAATAATGGCTGTTCCCATACCAATTGCAATAGCGAATAAATAAGTGAACATAGAAATGTTCGTAGCGTATTGTCTAGCCGCTAACGATTCCGTTCCTAAATATGTTGCATAGTATAAGAAGACAATTTGACAAGCTTGATACATAACTTGCTCAAAAGCAGATGGAATCCCGATTTTTAAAATTTTCCCGATATATTCTTTTGATAAGGTGAAATAATATTGTAATTTTACACGATATTCCATAACGCGGTATAGTAACCAGAAGAAAACAATAAGCGCTATAAGTCGGCTGACAGCAGAAGAAATGGCAGCCCCTTGTACACCGAGCTCAGGGAAACCAAATTTCCCGAAAATGAGTACATAGTTTCCAGCGATATGAATCATATTCATTCCGAGTGAAATAAACATCGCTTGCTTTGTGAAACCGTGTACACGGATAATTGCGGCTAATGAGTTAATAATAGCTTGTAGGAAGATGGCTCCTCCGACGATAGATAAGTAGTTTTGCGCATACGTTAGTACATCGCCTTGTAAGTTCATTGCGAGCATCATATGTTTCGAAAATAAAAGAAAACCAGCGCTTATAACGAGCCCAACTATTAAATTTAATGTGACGGCTAATGCTGATATTTTAGATGCTTCCATAAAGCGTTTGGAACCGAGGTATTGAGATACGACGATAGCTGCGCCGTTCCCGATGACTTCTAGTACCAAAATAGCGATATGGAGGTATTGATTCGCTGCACCAACCCCAGATACAGCATCGTCTGATAATGCACTTAACATGAAAGTATCAGCGATCCCCATTAACATAAAAAGAAAAACTTCTAGAAAAATAGGCCATGTTAATAAGAATAAACTTAATTTCTCAGTAGGCCCGTTTTTTGCCTGAATTGCTGCCATGTCCGTCCCCTCTTTACCGATATCTATTTTTAGCAAAATGTATCGTAACATACTTTCTTAACCTTTGCACTCATTTTAGCCTACATATTTTTATTATGAAGAGAGTGCTATTTTATGATAAAAACAAAAGGATAATTATACATAAAGTATTATGAGATATAAAATTCATTTTTCTCTGATAATTTAGAAAAGTATAAAAAATATTGTTTTTAACACTTTAGTAAGAATAATCAGCAATATGAAACGTTTACAAAGATTTATTTTTTAACAGGAAATTTTAATGAAATAGAAATATAAATATACAAAAAATATATTTGTGTGTATAATATGAATTATTAGAACATATATATATTTCTTTCTGTTTGAAAATGAAAGGGCTAACATTTTTATGGAGGGTGGAAGTATGAAAAAAAAGATTCCAGTTTTTGTAGTATCAACAGTAGCAATGAGCATGATGTTAGGGGCATGTAGCTACCAAAAAGATGAACCGCAAGCGAACGCAAAAGGGGATAGCGGGAAAAGCGGTGCGAAGCAAGTTATTAACTTAATTGAAACGCAAGAAATTCCAACGATGGATCCAGCGTTATCAGCTGATGCAGTTTCTTCAAGAGTAATGGGTAATACGATGGAAGGCTTATACAGTTTAGGAAAAGATGATAAGCTAGTTCCTGGTGTAGCGAAGGAATTCCAAAAATCAGAAGATGGTAAAAAATATACATTTAAATTACGTGAAGACGCAAAATGGTCAAATGGTGATCCTGTGACGGCAAAAGATTTCGTATACGCATGGCAAAGAGCGATTAACCCAGATACAGCTGCGAAATCAGCGTACATTATGTATGATATAAAAAATGCAGAGAAAATTAATAAAAAAGAGATGAGTCCGGATCAATTAGGGGTAAAGGCGATTGATGATTATACATTAGAAGTGGAATTAGATAATTCAATTCCATACCTTGTAGATTTAATGGTATATCCAATCTTCTATCCTGTGAATGAAAAGTTTGTGAAAGAGCAAGGTACGAAGTTTGGTTTGGAAGCGAATACAACGCTTTATAACGGACCATTTACATTAAGTGATTGGCAACATGAACGTAGCTTTAAAATGACAAAGAGCGCGTCATATTGGGACAATAAAGAAGTGAAGATTGAAGAAGTAAACTTTAATATTGTAAAAGATACATCTACGCCAATTAACTTATATGAAACAAATGCAATTGATCGAGCGTCGTTATTAGCGGAGTTTATTGATAAATATAAAGGAAAACCAGATTTCCAAACAGTAGAAGATACATCTGTATTCTTCCTTCGTTTAAATCAAAAAGATCCAGCTTTAGCAAATAAAAATATTCGTAAAGCAATTTCACTTGCTTTTGACCGTAAGCCATTCGTGGATACATTATTAAATAACGGTTCTAAGCCAGCAACAGGATTAATTCCTGATAACTTCATTAAAGGACCAGATAAAAAAGATTTCCGTGCTGTAAACGGGGATATTGTAAAACCAAACGTGAAAGAAGCGAAGAAATATTGGGAAGCTGGTAAAAAAGAACTTGGTAAAAATGAAATCGAATTAGAATTATTAAATGAAGATGTAGAGTTATCAAAGAAAACTGGTGAATATTTAAAAGGTGAATTAGAAAAGAATTTACCAGGTTTAACAGTAAAAATTAAACAACAACCATTCGCACAAAAACTAAAATTAGAAGATGCGGGCGATTATGTCATGTCATTCTCTGGATGGAGTGCGGACTTCCCAGATCCAATTACATATCTTGATATGTTTGTAACAGATGGGTCACAAAATAAGATGAAGTACTCTAATCCAAAATACGATGAAATCATTATGAAGGCGAAAAAAGATGGAAGCGATGTAAATGCTCGTTGGAAGAACTTATTAGAAGCAGAAAAAATGTTACTTGATGATGCTGCGATCGTTCCAGTATATCAACGTGGTAGAGCATATTTACAAAGAGATTCAATTAAAAATATGTATAACCATAAATATGGCGGCGATTTAAGCTTTAAATGGGCGTCAGTAGAGAAATAAGAAAAAAAGCAGGCGATCGCCTGCTTTTTTTAATACGTTCGTTTCTTATAAATGCCTTTTCCGCCAACTTGGTTCCAGCCAGATTGTACACCCAAACTTTTGTTAACAAACTTCATTTTTTCTTTTCCACCAAAGAGCTTTTCGCCGATGCTATTTGTAATGACACCAATCAATGCTGTTATTCCGATGATGAGGGCAGCAACCGTAATAAAATCAATAAAAAAAGCAATCATTTGAAAACTCCCCCTTTGCCTGTCTGTATGTTTATTGTATGAGATAAAAAATGAAAAAGAAAGAAATGTCAGAAAAATATTTAATTTACTTTAGAAATCGTGTAGACAGGAGGGAGGATATTTGTTAAAATAAGAACAAACGTTCCTTTTTATTCTCATTTGTATAGTCTTACATTTCTTAATTGATTTATCAAGAAAAAGTAAGAAAACGTTCTCTTTTTCATAGGGAAGATTATAGATAAATAACTATATATTATATGAAAAATCTATGAGAAGTGAGTAGTAAAAGGATTGAAAGTTATTGTTAAAGTACAGCTGAAGTGAGCGTAATCATGTTACATAGCAGTGAAATGCACAGAAGAGTTTTCTCAACTAGCAGGAAATTTACTGTATATTTCTTGCAAAATCTATTGTATAATGATTATAGAAGTTACTTATTAAAAGTAATTGTTGTTTATTATAAGTTGTTGCTTACATGAAATGCGATTTTTGTACTTTTCAATAAGACAAGTTATCGCGAAAAATTGCTGAAGTTAGAAATTAAAACTGTATTTAGTACAGAATTTGTACTCTTTAAGGAGAGTGAGCTTTGTATGGTAACATTATATAGTTCTCCAAGCTGTACGTCTTGTAGAAAGGCGAAATTATGGCTAGAGGAAAATCATATTCCCTATACAGAACGTAATATTTTCTCAGATCCATTAACGATTGAGGAAATTAAAGAGATTTTACGTATGACAGAAAGCGGAACGGATGAGATTATTTCTACTCGTTCGAAAGTTTTCCAAGAATTGAATGTAAACTTAGAGTCTTTACCACTTCAAGATTTATATAAGATGATTCGTGACTATCCAGGGATTTTACGTCGTCCAATTATGATTGACGAGAAACGCCTTCAAGTTGGTTACAACGAAGACGAAATTCGTCGTTTCTTACCACGTACAGTAAGAACGTTCCAATTACGTGAAGCACAACGTCTTGTAAATTAATTATAATAATATGAAAACCTTCTACCTATTATATAGTAGAAGGTTTTTTTTAATGTTTCACATTGCGTAATCGAACTTGTTGTACGATAAAGCCGATGCATAAAATAGTGAAAATGAACAAATAAGGAATGCTTGTAGTGAAACTTGGATTGTTATGAAAAAAGGTTGCAAGTCTGTCTTCATGTGTAACCATTTTTCCTGCAGTATAGGCAAGAATCGCTGCCCCGCAATAAATGAGGAATGGAAATCGTTCCATAAGTATTAAAATAAGTTTGCTGCCCCAAATAATAATCGGGATAGAAATGAGTAAGCCGATTATGACGAGTAAAAATCTCCCGTGAGCTGCACCTGCAATGGCAATAACATTATCAAACCCCATAACGAGATCCGCGAAAACAATTGTCCGCACAGCTTGAAATAAAGTTGTTTTTCCTTGAATAGAAGAAAGATCGTTGCTATTATCGGTTAATAAATTGACTGCAATTAATGTAAGTAAAACCCCGCCAATCAATTGTAGAAATGGAATGTCGAGTAAATAGACAGCTAGTATAGTAAGGATGATTCTTAGTACAATCGCTAAAAGAGTACCGATCAAAATAGCCTTATTTCGTTTCGATTCAGGTAAATTTCGGCTAGCTAGTGCGATGACGATTGCATTGTCACCACCTAATACAACATCGATACCGACAATCATTAGTACGGATGTTAAAAACTCTAAGTCCATTCGTCTGCCTCCATTTATGATGTTTTAATAAGCGAACTATATGTATGTGATGAAGAAAGTTGTTGTTAAATAATCTCTTCTAATAGAAGTTTCACTTTATTACAGTGTACGGGGGAATGTGGAAATGTATGTCCAAATTTTTTGTAAGTAAGAAATCGCTATAATAATATATTTATGTAGTTTATCGAGGAAAGATAGGCATATAACTATTTTTGTAAAATAAATCGATTTTATTTCCATTCTGGAGAATCTTATCATAAAATGAGAGTACAAGGATCTATTGATTTGTCATATGAGTGGGGAATCCCTTCATAACAATTCTAAGCAGGAAGGGAGAGTTGTATTTTGGATATTGAAAGAATTAATGATCATACGATGAAATTTTTTATTACGTACATTGATATAGAGGATAGAGGATTTAATCGTGAAGAAATTTGGTATGATCGCGAACGAAGTGAAGAGCTCTTTTGGGAGATGATGGACGAAGCTCGTGATCATGACGATTTCTTTATTGATGGACCGTTATGGATTCAAGTGCAAGCAGTCGATAAAGGGATTGAAGTACTTGTCACGAAAGCAGAGCTTTCAAAGGACGGACAAAAGCTGGAACTACCGATAGGGGTAGACAAAATTATAGATATTCCTCTAGATGAAGGCATCGAATCATTATTCCAACAAGAATTAGTCGAAGAGGTAGAAGAACAAACAGGAACAAACTTTAATGAAGATGGTACGTTTGGCTTTTTAATTAAATTTAATGATTTTGAAGATGTCATTTCATTAAGTCATCGTCTTATCTTTGAAGATATAAAAGATGAGCTGTATTCATTTGAGGACCGCTATTATGTATATGTGGAATTCGATGAAGTGCTACATGATGAAGAAGAAATCGATCGTATTTTAAGTATTATTTTAGAATATGGAGAAGAATCAACTTTAACAATTCATCGTGTAAGTGAGTATGGAAAACAAATTGTGAAAGAGCATGCGCTTGAAACGATTCGCAATAATTTTCCTGCTAAAACGTAGGCCGATTTCTGTAGTATGAAATCGGCTTTTTATATGAAGAATAGGAAAGCTTTCTTAGTTAGGAGGTAAGAGATGAAAAATACGTTAAAGCTGATTTTCTTTATACTGCTATTGTTCGCATTATTTGTTTCGTTACGTATGTTTATTGATGTAGCATTTTATTCAGATGTGATTGGGATAAAAGATGTTTCGATTTTAGGTATTATTAGTATTTTATTTACAGTATCTGCGTTTTTAATTGGTTGCGTTATTTTCTTAGAAAATCGACATCCATCTAAAACACTTACATGGTTAATTGTTTTAGGGATTTTTCCGGTATTTGGTTTCTTTGCTTATTTATTATTTGGACAAAATTTTCGAAGAAAAAGAATGTTCCAAAAGAAGGCGTTACTTGATGAACAGGCGTTTTTACAATATAAAGGGCATGAAGATTACGAAGAACGAATTTTACGCAATCATAAGCATCAAGAACTGTTATTTCGTTTAGCGGATCGATTAGGAGCTTTAAATATTTCATTTCAAACTGAAACGAGGACATTAACAAATGGAGATGAAACGTTTCGGGCTATTTTAAATGGGTTAAAACGAGCGAAACATCACATTCATATGGAATATTACATTGTGCGTGATGATAAATTAGGAACAGAAATTAAAGATATTTTAATACAAAAATCGAAAGAAGGCGTTGTTGTTCGCTTTTTATATGATGCGGTTGGAAGTTTTAAGTTATCGAAATCGTATATTGAAGAATTAAACGATGCAGGTGTAGAAATGATTCCATTCTTTCCTGTGCGCTTTCCGATTTTAAACGATAAGATTAATTATCGAAATCATAGGAAAATTGTTGTGATTGATGGGAACGAAGGGTTTGTAGGCGGATTAAATATCGGTGATGAGTATTTAGGGAAAAATAAATATTTTGGCTTTTGGCGAGATACGCATTTGTATTTACGTGGTGAAGCGGTTCAAAGTTTACAACTTATTTTCCTTCAAGACTGGTTTTATATGACTGGAGAGGCTGTGCTAGCCCCTGAATATTTACAAGCAAAAGCAGTTGAGGGTGATCATTGGGGAGGAGTGCAGCTAGTTGCAGGTGGCCCCGATAATAAGTGGGAAACGATTAAGCATTTATATTTCGCAATGATCGCTTCTGCTCGGAAATCAATTTGGATTGCAACGCCGTATTTTATTCCGGATGATGATATTTTATCCGCATTAAAGGTTGCTGCACTTGCTGGTATTGATGTTCGTTTATTAATGCCGAGTAAACCGGATAAGCGTACTGTCTTTTACGCATCGAGATCGTACTTCCCAGAGCTTTTAGATGCAGGAGTAAAGATATATGAATACGAAAAAGGTTTTCTTCATAGTAAAATTGTCATCGTTGATTCTGATTTAGCTTCAATTGGGACAGCTAATATGGATATGAGAAGTTTTCATTTGAATTTTGAAGTAAATGCCTTTTTATATGATACAGATAGCATTCGAAAACTTGTTCAAGACTTTAAAGATGATTTAGAAGAATCAAGTGAAATTCATGGTGATCATTTTCATAAAAGACGTCTTCATAGACGAATTGTTGAATCAACGTACCGATTATTATCACCTTTATTATAAAAAGAGATGTCCGAAATTGGGACATCTCTTTTTTAAAAGGAATTTGTAACAAATTGTAGAATATAAGGAGTTGAAAGGGTGTGATTACGATATTTATCGCTAAAAGAGAAAACGGTGAAAAAATTCATTTACTCTATAATTGTAATGAAGAGCTTTTGCGCCGTATGCGTCAACAAGAACGATTCTTTTGTGTAGCTTGCGGAAAGGAAGTGCAAATGAAATTAGGGAAACAAAAAAGTTGGCATTTTGCTCATAAAAAAGTGGATTCATGTCTTGCCTTTTATGAAGCGGAATCAAAGTATCATATGCATGGTAAAGAATTGTTATATAGATGGTTCAAACGTCAAAACTTTCAGGTGGATATAGAGTACTACCTCCCAGAAATTAAGCAACGACCAGATGTTTTTGTAGAGAGGGCGGGTAGAAAAATTGCAATTGAATACCAATGTGCAAACCTCGCTATAGAGCAGCTGTACAAAAGAACATATTCGTATTGGCAAGCTGGTATACAGGTCATTTGGATCGTTGGTGGAAATCAATTGAAAAAGCAATCTGCATATTGGATGAAATTTTCCTCACTTATGGCTTTCTCCTTACAATCTTATCCTCAGCCACTTCTTATTTTCTTCTGTCCGAAACAAAAATCATTTATGAAATGTGCATTTGTCACTCCCTTTTCTACAAATGTTTTTTTCTCACATACTATATATTTACCAACTGATGCGACTACTTTTGAAATGCTTTTTTCTCCTGTTCCTTTCGGGAAAGAAAGATTGGGTGAAGAGTGGAAGAAGAGAAAGAAAAACTTTCGCCAAAATGCCTTACCGATTTGGAATTATAATTATAAGTCATTATTACGCCTCTTATATCAATTTAAATGTACCCCAGCGAGCTTTCCTTCTGAAATTGGTGTTCCACTCCCTTCTGCATTTGCTTTTCAAACAAACCCATTTATATGGCAAGCTTTTCTATATATGAAGTGTATAGGGGAGCTTGCAGTGGGAGAGTGTATTTCTCTTCAATACGTGTGTAGTTATGTAAAAAGGTATACGAAAAGGCGGATACTTCCGTACTTTTCGCAGCACATATGGAAAATGGCAGTTACTGAATATATGACATTTTTATGCTATATAGGTGTTTTACGTAAAGTGGGAACTTATACGTACCGAAAAATAAGGGATGCCGTGATGTTAAAAACAGAGGAGGAAATTATGAAACATGATGAGATTTGCTTAATACATGCGCTATCTTTATTTGAGGCAAATTTTAACATGAGAGGAGGAAAAGCGGATATAATAAAGAATGATTGTGAAGGAATTACATAAGAAAAAAACGAATTGTACTTAAGTAGAGATATTTAAAGGAGGGCTTAAAGAATGTCTGAACAAAACAAAGCGAAAGCATTACCAGATCGCAACGAGATTGAAGAAGCAAGTACGTGGCGATTAGAAGATATTTTCCAAACGGATGCAGAATGGGAAAAAGAATTCCAAGCTATTAAAGAGCTATTACCGAAGTTAACTGAATTTAAAGGGAAACTTGGTGACTCTGCGGACAATTTACTTGAGGCATTGCAATATGAAGATGAAATATCAATGCGATTAGGTAAGTTATATACATATGCTCATATGCGTTACGATCAAGATACAACAAACTCTGTATATCAAGCATTAAATGATCGTGCAACAAATTTATATTCACAAGTATCTAGTAGCACAGCGTATATTGTGCCTGAAATTTTATCGATTTCAGAAGATACATTGCAAACATTCTTGAAGGAAAATAGAGATTTAAGTGTATATGAACATGCATTAGAAGAAATTACACGTCAACGCCCGCACGTATTATCAGAAGCTGAGGAAGCTTTATTAGCGGAAGCATCTGAAGTAATGAGTTCATCAAGCAATACATTTGGTATGTTGAATAACGCGGATTTAAAATTCCCATCTATTAAAGGGGAAGACGGAGAAGAAATAGAAATTACACATGGCCGTTACATTCAGTTTTTAGAAAGTGATGATCCTCGTGTTCGCAAAGATGCATTTAAAGCTGTATATGAAACGTACGGAAAATTTAAAAACACATTCGCAAGTACGTTAAGCGGAGCAGTAAAACGTAATAATTTCAATGCGCGTGTTCGTAAATATGATTCTGCTCGCCAAGCTGCACTGAGCAATAATAATATTCCGGAAGCAGTATACGATCAACTCGTTGAAACAGTAAATGACAACTTACATTTATTACACCGTTACATCGATATTCGTAAGCGTGCACTAGGACTTGATGAGCTTCATATGTATGATTTATATACACCACTTGTACCAGAAGTGAAAATGAATGTGAAATACGAAGAAGCGCAAGACCTTTTATTAAAATCTTTAAACGTACTTGGTGATGAATATGTTGATATTTTGAAAGAGGCATATGAAAATCGCTGGGTAGATGTGTATGAGAATAAAGGAAAACGAAGCGGGGCATATTCATCTGGTGCATATGGAACAAATCCGTATATTTTAATGAACTGGCATGATAATGTAAATAATTTATTTACACTTGCTCATGAGTTTGGTCATTCGGTGCATAGTTACTATACAAGAAAAACACAACCGCACGTATATGGTGATTATTCCATCTTCGTAGCAGAAGTGGCATCTACTTGTAATGAAGCACTTCTAAATGATTATTTATTAAAAACGACAGAAGATAAGAAAGAGCGTCTATATTTATTAAATCATTATTTAGAAGGGTTCCGTGGTACTGTATTCCGTCAAACGATGTTTGCAGAGTTTGAACATATTATTCATAAGAAAGTACAAGAAGGACATGCTGTTACGCCAGACATGTTAACGGAAATTTACTATGATTTAAATAAGAAATATTTCGGTGACGCTTTAGTAATCGACGAAGAGATTGGTTTAGAATGGTCTCGTATTCCACACTTCTACTACAACTATTACGTATATCAATACGCAACAGGATTTAGTGCAGCGACAGCTCTATCTAAACAGATTTTAGAAGAAGGACAACCAGCAGTAGAACGTTATATTAACGAGTTCTTAAAAGCAGGAAGCTCTGATTATCCAATTGAAGTGCTGAAAAAAGCAGGAGTAGATATGGCATCTCCTGAACCAGTAAAAGAGGCACTACAAGTATTTGAAGAGAAATTAAATGAATTAGAAGCATTATTATTTGAAGAAAAGTAATGAAAAAAGACGAGGGATTGTATCCTCGTCTTTTTGTTGAATAGATTCAATGTCGATATTTGTCGGAGAGAAAGGTGAATTTCTTTGTTTTTCTAACTGAAAGGATAGTTTTACGACTGATTTTTAAAATTAAAACCCTTTGAATCGTTTTTTATAATTGAAATAAGAGAGAGTGATAACGATGATTCCGAATAAAAGAGGTAAGGCAATAATTTTAGGAAAAGCTTGTAGTAGAGAGAGGATGTACAAGAAAAAAGAAACGATGACAGCTAGAAAGAGAAGAGCAATATAAGATTTTTTCATAAATAAACCCCCCTAAATGACCTTTTTTATAGCTTATTCAAAAATGAAAACGTTTAGAATGTGACAAAAGTGTGAAATTCGACAAAAGGGGTTGTCATCTGACGTCGAATCTTGTAATATAATAAGCGTGAACGAATTCACATACAAACATATACCCCTTTGTTTGAACGTGAAAATTTCTCCCATCCCCTTTAATATTTTTATAAGCCGTAAAGAAAAAGACCTGGTGTTTACACCAGGTCTTTTTCTTTTGCTATCCATTTCCAATAACGTTCGCATTTTACTTCTATCATTTGTACTTTTCGTTTCAGTTGTAATTTTTTTAGTTCGCGTTCAATTTCTTGTTGCGGACAATCATAAATAAATGCTACTTCTTTTGAAGATATAAATTGTGTTGCTTCTAGTAACACTTCTAAAGGTGGTAATGGTTCTGGCTCAATTTCACATTTTACAAGTTCTTTCAATAATTGTACGTATACATCGTAGGAATAATTTCCAGCGATTTTAATACCTTCTTCATCTGAGTTCGCATGAAAAAAGACGAGGGAAGGTATTTCTGTAATATGCATTTCATTCGTGAATTTCAAGTCACATTGGAAAGCTTTTTTTGCACTAGCAGAATGTAGATCTTTTTTAAATTCTTCTACATCAATATTGCTATCTTTCGCACATGCAAGTAATAGTTCGCAGTCAGGGTTTGATACATTTTCAAGGAAAATGTATTCTTGGAGTTTTCGCAAAAACTTCGAACCTGCTTTTCGGCCTTGCAACTCCGCTGCCTTAATTGCCATCGAAACTAAATATGGTGTTGACGATGCTTCTTGCATATGTACCTTTCCATCACATGAAAAACCTTGTAAACTGGTTGTCTTTTCCCACACAAATCGAATATTAGCAGGTTTATTCCATTTGTGTGAGGAAGCGTTCGTTCCATCCACTTTTCCTGTTACGATATGACGAATAGAGAAGTATTTCCCGTATTCAAGCCATAGTTTAATAATAAAAGGCTCAATTTCCCAGCAATCTTTACAAAGTGGATCAATAAATAAATATGCTTCTACAGACTTATGCTCGCATGCGGAAGGAGATGGCATATTTATATGCTTTGCTTCCTGCTTATCCATTACACTTCACCTGTTTCGTTTGGAGTATTAACCATATGCTGAGCGGTTAATGCTAAACGTTCAAAAACAAACTCTCTTATATGACCATGAACTCCAGTATCATCCATTGCTTGCTCCATACATGATAGCCAAGCCTCTGCTCGTTTTGGAGTAATCTCAAACGGAAGATGGCGTGCTCTTAACATAGGATGACCATGTTCTTCAGTGTACAAATTAGGACCACCTAAATATTGTGTTAAAAATTGCTTCTGCTTCCTAGCGGTTTCTGTTAAATCTTCCGGGAAGATGGGAGATAAGTCAGGGTGTTTACTGACATAGGAATAAAATGTATCTACTAATATTGCAATGCATTGTTCACCGCCAATTGCTTCAAATGGTGTCATCGGTTGCTTGCTCATCCTTTATAAACTCCTTTTTCCATGAAATGTATATCTATTGTAGCAATGGAATGTTCGAGAGGGCAAATAAACAGCTTTCTCAAAGATTCTTTGCTTATTCTACGGGTGTAAACTTTTTTAGTGAGATGTATCCACTAGTGAAACATATTCACTAGTGGAATTTTCACTTTAGCGTGCTTTTTTTTGTTTGGCAAGGAAAAAGCGTTTTACTTTGTTATTTGTATGGCGAACAGGTATGTTATGTTGCGTTAATAAATGAATAAATGCAGCTTTTCCTGTTTCTTCATCTTGCACTTCAAATTCAATTTCATAATCATCGTGATTGTAATAGAAACTATGATCAAAGACAAGCGTTCCGCCTTTAAATAATGTTTCTGCTCTTTCTGTTGTTAAACTACCCATATATGTTAAAGCAGAAACAGGAATTTGTAATTTGTGTAATTGATCTACTACTGCTCCTTGAATGATTGTGTTTGTTTCCATCATCATTTTTGCTTCGTCTTCTGTTACGACTTGATGCGTTTCTAATAAACCGATTTCTGCAGGTTGTTTCAACGTTAACGTATAAGTTTCTCCTTTATGACGAATACGAAGTGCAGAGCCAGCTTCTTTTAACGAGAAGTCAGGTGTTTCAAAGTAGTGATTCACTTGTTTTGTAAATGCTTCAATAGAAAACGATTTACATAATGTATCGAATTCTTCTTTTGTAACGATATTTTTGAATTCAATTTCAATTTCTTGTGTCATTGTATAATCTCCTTTTGAAAAATAATTCTTTACACATTATCGCTTTTTCATAAATTTGGTTCAATGTTTTATTTGTTTGCGTCCATGTTATGATACAATAATACTGTTAAGTAAGACAGGAAGTTGAGATGGAGGAGTTAGAGCATGCAAAATAAAATCCAAGTTAAGAGCGTAGAAAAGAGAGAGAATGCTCTTATTTTTTGTGCGGAAAATAGTGAAATAGAGGTAAAGGAGTTAAGTACGCGTAATCACGTACTTGTAGACTCAGACAATTTATCATTTTTATATATCTTAGAAAATGAATCATCTTTCATTTATGTAAGTATTCCGCACACATGCTGGGAAGCAATGCATGAAGCGATGAATAACGATGTGGTTATGTTCGTTCGCGTGAATGACATTGAAATGGAATTAGAAGGATTAAAAGAAGAAGTAGAATATTTAGTTGAAAATATTGAAGGTAATGCAAATTACGGAGAAGAATTAGTAACTGCTGTAGAAAAAGTATTTCTATAAGCAAATGGATTGATTTTGGTGGTGGTTGAAATGAATCGAAATTGGGAAGAATTTTTAGCACCTTACCACCAAGCGGTGGCAGAGCTAAAAGTGAAACTAAAAGGAATGCGTACTCAATTTGCAATGTTAACAGAGCATTCTCCAATTGAGTTTGTAACAGGAAGGGTAAAGTCGGTTGCAAGTATTATTGATAAAGCGGAGAAGAGAAATGTACCGCTAGACCGATTGAGAGAAGATATGCAGGATATTGCTGGGCTTAGAATGATGTGTCAATTTGTTGATGAGATTAAGCCTGTTGTAGAATATCTTCGAAAACGAAATGACTTTGAAATCGTGGAAGAACGTGATTATGTCACGCAAAAGAAAGATAGCGGTTATCGTTCTTATCATGTTGTCATTAGTTATCCTGTTCAAACGATTCAAGGTGAACAAAAAGTATTGGTAGAAATCCAAATACGCACGCTAGCAATGAACTTTTGGGCAACAATTGAGCATTCTTTAAATTATAAATATAGTGGACGTTTTCCTGAAGATATTAAAATACGATTGCAACGTGCAGCTGAAGCGGCGTTTTTATTAGATGAAGAAATGTCTTCTATTCGTCTTGAAATTCAAGAAGCGCAAAAGGCTTTTTCAAGAAAGCAAGAAACGAAAGATTCCGAATCATAAACTAAAGGGTGTTGGGCGATGAAATTTACAATTATGTCAAAGGGAGATCAATCATCAGATACACTGGCAAGCACGATGAAAGAGTACTTGCTAGATTTTGGATTTATAATGGATGAAAAGGAACCCGATATTGTAATTTCTGTTGGGGGAGATGGAACGCTTTTATATGCATTTCATCGTTATTATAATCGATTGGATGAAACAGCATTTGTTGGTGTACATACAGGACATCTAGGTTTCTATGCAGATTGGTTACCGACAGAAGTAGAGAAATTAGTAATTGCGATTGCGAAAACACCATTCCAAGTGGTGGAATATCCGCTTTTAGAAGTTATTATTCGCTATGTGAATGGAAGTAAAGAGTCACAGTATTTAGCGATGAATGAGGCGACTGTAAAAAGTGCAGAAGGTACATTAGTAACAGAAGTAGAAATACGCGGAGAATATTTTGAAACATTCCGCGGAGATGGCCTTTGTATCTCTACTCCTTCAGGAAGTACCGCGTATAATAAAGCGCTTGGCGGAGCAATTATTCACCCATCTATTGAAGCGATTCAAATTGCAGAAATGGCGTCCATTAACAATCGTGTATTTCGTACTGTAGGATCGCCACTCGTATTGCCGAAGCATCATACATGTGTGTTAAAGCCAGCTGCAGGAATGAACTTACAAATTACAGTGGATCATTTAACGATGGTTCATCAAGATGTGAAATCAATCCAGTATCGCGTCGCAAACGAGAAAGTACGATTTGTTCGTTTCCGCCCATTCCCGTTCTGGAAACGAGTTCGTGACTCGTTTGTTGCAGATAAATAGAAAGGGTTATATATTTGAACAGATTTACATTGAAATGGGATATAGGGCCGGCTGAAGAGGGAACTTTAGTTAGGGAATTTTTGAAAACGAAAGGTATTTCTAAAGCCGCTTTAACGGATATAAAGTTTCATGGCGGAGCAATTGAAGTAAATGGTCAACATGCGAGTGTTCGTCATCAGTTGCGTGCTGGTGAAGAATTACGTGTCTTTTTTCCAGTGGAGGAAAGAAGTGAAGGGATGATGGCAGAAGATATTCCTTTATGCATTATATATGAAGATGACGCGGTTCTTATCATTAATAAAGAGGCGAATATGTCAACGATTCCGTCTAGAGAACATCCGGCAGGAAGTGTTGCCAATGCGCTGTTATCTCATTATGATAAGCAGCATCTTGCAAGTACAGTGCACATCGTAACACGTTTAGATCGTGATACTTCGGGGCTTATGCTTATTGCAAAAAATCGTTTCGTGCATCATCTTTTATCGAAGCAGCATCAACAAAAAGCTGTGAAACGAACGTATGAAGCAATTGTTCACGGAAAGATTGTAGAACGAGAAGGAATGATTGATGCACCAATTGGTCGAAAATCTGATAGCATTATTGAGCGAACGGTTTGTGAGGATGGACAAAGGGCAGTTACTCATTTTAAAGTAATTGATAGTACATATCATAAGACACATGTAGCGCTTGAGCTTGAGACAGGAAGAACGCATCAAATTCGTGTGCATATGGCTCATATAGGACATCCATTACTTGGTGATAGCTTATATGGAGGGAGAAGGGATGAAATGAAACGGCAAGCACTTCATAGTAAATCTTTGACGTTTTATCATCCTATTTTAGAGAAAGAGATGTCTTTCACTATAAAGCTTCCAAGCGATATGCAAGAAGTGTTGCGGCATACTTAAAAAAGGGAACAAAATTCTTATATTATAAAGAATTTTGTTCCCTTTTTTCTTAGCGGAATAATATTAAAATTTGGTTTTCACCCGTACGCTTTATAACGAAAAATCCACTTTCGGCTTTTGTAGCAATGCCATTGTCATTTGGAAGGCAAAATTCATGTGCTTCGCAAGTGCCGTCATCACGTACTAACATTTGTCCAATTAATCCGACAGGAAGCCACTCGGCGCGATCTTTTCTTGCTACATATTTGCGAGTTGGATCCCATTCTGTATTTAAAAGAGGTTGTATTTCTTCGGTTTCCGTCCATACATATTGGCGTTTTCCAAAGTTATCTGTTTTATAACGTTTTTCCCAACTTAAAGCCCCGCTATTTCCTATAAGGGCAGGGGTTGCACTAGATATTCCTAAAATGAACGAGTCGTGTGAAGTAGCTATCCGAATTTTTTCTTCGCTACTAAATGTAACGAAATAACCGACATCAATAGGTTTATGATCTTCGGTTTCAAACATTTGTGCAAAATCCGTTCCACTTGCATTGTAAGACGCACCCTCAATGTACATTTCTCCATTATGGGCAAGCCATTTAGCCCCGATATTATGGTCGGTGTCGCTTACACCATTTGCAATAAACCAAGAATAAGCTTCTTCTGCAGTGCCGAAGCGCCCCATAATATGGCTACCTGCAAAATGAGCTGTTGATGTATGATGACCTTCCGCATGAGAAGAGGATCCGTTAGCGATAGTTGCGGTTCCTTCTGCGTGTGCTGCTTCGCCTAAAGCAATCGTCTGTTTACCCTCTGCATGAGAATAAGCTCCGCCTGCTGTCGTTTCACTTCCCTCACTATGGGAACTATGTCCGGTTGCTTTTGAGTTTGATCCCTCTGCATGAGAGAAAGAACCTTTTGCGTGTGTTAATAAGCCTTCCGCATGTGCTGCCATGCCCTCCGCATGAGAGTGAAGCCCTTCCGCATATGCATATCGGCCGCCCCTTTTAACTTTTGTATTTTCAGGTGTAGGTGTCTCAATTATGAGTGGTTTTTCAGTTTGTATATCATTCGATGAAGCCAATGCCTCTTTTATTTTTTTTACTTTGTTTATAATAGCAGCTGGAATTTCTGGTTCCACTTTTTTATTTATTGCTACAGAAATATTTTCTTCCGTCTTTTCTTCTGTTTGATTAGAATGTATTACCTGTTCATCTTGATTTGAGAGCTGTTTATTTTTTTGTTGCATCTTTATTTTTCTGCGATCGATTATGCGGCTCATCACAGCATTTTCTAAAGAGACATATGTTGGTTTTACTTTGCTTTTTTTTGATGACTCTTGTTCTTCCAGTTCTTCTATCGCTGCAGCCCGAATACTACACCAGTTGTTAATTCCGTACATGGGCAGATATAAAGGGGGAAATTTTCTTTTTTGTTTAGAAGATTTTTTCTTCATTCTGTCACCTCCTGCGACATTATATGTAGTGTAATTAAAAAAAGATGCACTTTATTGCATCTTTTTTTAATTACTTTATCTAGTTTTATATGAGATCTGCCTAAATAATACGGTAATCTTTCGCTAAGTAAGGTAGTTATGAAATTGGACGGAATTTCTCAGCGACAAAAGGTAAAGAAGAAGGAACAGAGATAGTCTCCATTTCAGGATAACGTAATCCGGTTAATTTGCCACCAAATACAGCACCAGTATCAATATTGACTGTCTGATTGACGAATCGAGGTTCTGCTACTGGTGTATGTCCATATACAATCCAAGCTTGCCCCTTGTACTCTTGCGCCCAATCGCGACGGACAGGTGAGCCATCGGCATGCTTTTCTCCTGTAATATCGCCATATAATACAAAGGTTTGTACTTTTTTATCTCGTCTTCCTATGTAATCTTGCCGAATCCCAGCGTGACATACGATTACTCTTTTTTCATCTAGTATGTGGTAGAGCGGTGATTGTTCATAAAGAGTGATAAACTTTTCTTTTATAACGTTTTGCTTATGAGAAGGAAGTGCCTCATATTCAGCAACAGTTGTTTCAAGTCCGTGAGCGACTGTTACATTATGCCCAAGGAAAAATCGATATAGTTTATTACAGTGATTTCCAGGAGCGTAATAAGCTTCTTTTTTATGTATGACAAGTTCCCATACAATTTCAATCATACGTAATGAATGAGGACCACGGTCTGTAATATCGCCAACGAATGCAAGTTTACGTTGGTCAGGGTGAACCGGTAGACCGCTACTCCAGTTATATCCTAGCTTCTCTGTTAAATTTTGAAACTCTTGGAAGCATCCATGAATATCTCCTATAATGTCATATTTCATATTTAAACCTCCATCGTATTTTTCATTAGTATATCTAAAAAAGGATAGAGATAAAAATATAGCATTTTTGTGTTGTTCATTTAAACATAAAGATTTTCGTTCTTGAGCGAACATTTAAAATGAATCCAATCGCAATCATGTATGTAAGCAGTGAACTTCCTCCGTAACTCATAAGAGGTAATGTTATCCCTGTAATGGGAAGTAATCCGATTGTCATCCCGATATTTTGGAATACTTGGAAAGTAAACATTCCGATTGTACCAGCGCAAATGTAACTACCGAAAGGGTCATTACTTTCTAAAGCAATATGGATCATTCGAAAAATGAGTAAGAAAAAAAGAGAAATAATGACACTTGCGCCTAGAAATCCAAATTGTTCAGCGACATTAGTGAAAATAAAATCTGTATGTGGTTCTGGAAAATATACTTGTCCATTTTCCCACCCTTTTCCTTGCATTTCTCCGGATCCAGTCGCTAAGAATGCTTGTCTTAATTGATAGCCTTGTGCATCATATTTGTAAGGTGCTAACCATCCGTAGAAGCGATTTAATTGATATTCTTTTAAAATGTGTGCTTTAAAGAAATCTGTGTGAGTAAAAAAAATATATATTAATGTAGATCCAGCAACGAAAGTACCTGAAACTAATCCAAAAATAAAACGCCATCGGATGCCAGAAACTAGTATCATTGCTGCAAGCATCGCTGAAATGACCATTGTGTTTCCTAAATCTGGTTCTTTTGCAATAAGTAGTAGTGGTGGCAAGCTTGTCGCAAATATTTTTCCAAGTAGTAAAAAATCGTCATGTATCGTTTGGGAAAAATATTTCTCATTATGATTTGCTATAATTCTTCCAATGACGATAATTAAAAACAATTTCATAATTTCAGAAGGCTGAAAATTTCCAATGCCTGGGAGCCTGTACCAAGCGGTAGCGCCTTTAATTGTAACGGCACCTGGTACTTGAAGTTCTAGTCCAATAAGTAGTACCATTGCAAAGCTATACAAATACCAAGCAATTTTTTGATAACGATCGAAATCGATAATCATAATAACACCAATGGCTATAAATCCAATGAAGTACCATTGGATTTGCTTTAGTACAAAATTGACGTTTTGTAAAAATGGCGGTAAAGAGGCTTGCGCACTTGCAATAGCACAACAACTAACAATCCCAATGGCAAATAAAATAAATAGTAATACGTAGTCTATTTGATATTGAGAATTTGGATCTTTCAATGTAGGTATTCCTTTCTACTGCTCTTTATAGTAATGGATTTTATCCCGCATTAATGGGCAGTAAGACCCCCACCTCAAAATTCAGCGAAAGCGAAGAAGTTAGGTGGGGGATCAACTGCCCGTAAAAGCCCGATTGGTGAGAGCTGATTAAAGTTTCACTTTATAGTATGAGAAAGAATGTATGAACTATACGAATGATTCACATATAGTCCATACACTTTTAATTTTGCAGAGTAGTTTAATTGTTTAGCTCTTTAATAATTATATCCAAACAATGGGAGAGACGTACATGTGCGTCAGGAAAAATATCTAGTTGATGAAGATAGTATTTTAAGGAACTTTTACACCATTGGTAAGCACTAAGTAGAGCTGCTCTATAGTCCGTAGTATTTTGTAAAAAGCCATATTCTTTTGCTGTTATAACAAGGTGTGTGAAATCTTCACAACCTTGAAGGAGCTTATTGTGTATTTGTTGTCCAGCATGGTAGCGAAATTGACTTAAAGGCTCAGAAATGTATATTGCATTTCCTTTAGAAAGTAAAGAAATCCATGAGGCCATATCAACACTACAAGAATATTGTCGCTCTTTAAGGGTGCCAAAAGGTTCAGTGAGCAATTCCTTTCGGAACAAAGTAGTTGTAGGCTCACCGATAATGTTGTGTCCGCCCTTTAACATCCAATTACCTAAAAATATCCCGTTTAATGGGGTGTCTTCACTATATAACCTTTGTGTTGGATGGGAATCACCTATTAGATTTCCATGATCATCAATGCGTACTCGATAAGAAGTAACAAGAGCAAGATTTTTATTGGGATCTTGCTCAAAATAGGTCATCATTTTTTGTATTTTATGCTTATAAAACACGTCATCGTCCATTAAAAAATTTATATACTCACCATTTGATTTTTCTATGAGCATAAGGTCATTGTGAAATTGTCCTAGAGTAGGGGTATTTCGAATGTATGTTATATTTTTATAATTTGGTAAGTATTGTTCGCGTATTAAAGTTGCTGTTTCATCATTTGTGCTGTCATCTCCAATGATAATTTCAATATTAGAATAAGTTTGTGCCAATGCACTTTCTAGAGCAATTTTGAAATAATGAGGCCGATTATAAGTAGGAATAAGGATGGAAACGAGAGGTAGATTTTTTTCATTCATCATACATAACTTCCTTTCAGAAGCTTTTTTTTGTAAGAACAATATCTTGGTAACTTGTATATTCATGTCTGCCGCACCATAAACCGTAATGCGGCTTATTGATTATTTCTAGGCCGTACTTATTCAATAGATTGCAAATATCTGTCTCAGGATAAGCAACTGCGAAATTCGGAATATCTTTATTTACAACGTAGCAATTTTCGATTCGATGATAAAAACCTAATGTACTTTGTCCTGCATTTAAATAATAGGACGATTCAGGATTTATAAGAAAGAATGTAATGAAACATCTCCCGTCTTTTTTTAATACACGTACAATTTCAGATACGTAATGTTCTAATTCTTTTGGAAGAAGATGCGTAAATACAGAAGTTAAAAAGATAAAATCGAATGTCCCGTCTTCATAGGGAAAACGATATTGAGAGGCATCTTCTTTTCCTTCTGGATTATAGAATTGATTGTATATGTCAACATGTTCAAAGTGAAAATTATTACGCATAGTTGAAATGTTATTTTGACACCAAGCAATTCCATCTTTAAACAAATCAAATCCATAATACGCCCCATCATCATTTAAGTAATTCAATAATGGTACAGCCATTCGGCCGACGCCGCAGCCTACATCTAATACTTTTTCATTTGGTTTTAAAGCGCCAATTTGAATAAAATGCTTTAGGAACTCTTTTCCAACTCTTTTGAAGTCGCCACCTACATATTGGACGAGTTCAGGAGGGGGGAGTAAAGTCATTTCTTTGTTAATTTCGCTCATGAGTATACCCCTTTCTTGTATGAGAAGATGCAGTAAATCTATTAATAAAATTTTCAATTTGTAGTGAGAGAACACAGGAAAACAATTGTTATATGTAGGGAGATTCCGAAAAAGAATACTTAATTGGATTAGAAGTAAGAGAAGAATGAGTGAAAATGGAATCTCCTATAGATTAAATCTTTTTTATTCTTTTCTCCAATAAACGCCAAATACATCAATTTTAGTAATAGGGGCTTTTAAATTTCGTTGGTTTCTAAAGTCTGTCACAGCCTCAGCGCATGGCGGTAGCCCGTAGTCATCGATAATTATATAGCCACCTTTAGAAACTTTATCATATAAGTTCACGAGACCATCCATTGTGGATTCGTACATATCACCATCAAGCCGTGCAATTGCAATTTTTTCGATTGGTGCTGTTGGTAAAGTATCTTTAAACCAGCCTTTTAAAAATTTCACTTGATCATTTAGTAAATCATATTTTTTGAAATTCTCTTGTACTTGTTCTAAAGAGACGCGTAAGTAATCGAATGTGTGTAAATAATCACCGTAATCTTTTGGATATTGTTCTAGATTCGGTGCTGGCAAACCTTCAAATGAATCTGCAACCCACACATTACGATTCGTAATGTTGTTTGCTTGTAAAAAACCATTCATAAAAATGCATGAACCTCCGCGCCATACACCTGTTTCAATAAAATCACCTTCTATATTTTCACGAACAACGGTTTCCATCGCCTCTTGTAATTGGTTCATACGTTCTCGACCAATCATACTATGTGCTGCTCTTGGCCAATCCATTCCATCATGGCGTTCACTTTTTGAAACATTTGGTTTTACAATTTTTAAGTTATGGTTTTCAGCATATTGCTTAATGAATAAAGGGAGGGGGACTGTAACTGGCTCGAATTCTAGTTCTTTCGAAATATGTAGAGATGCGGGTAAGTATGCCTCATATTCTAACCATATTTCAAATAAAATTGTCTTCTTTAGCAATTCGAGATAAAGCTGAACAGCAGATTTACTTTCCATATTTGTGCCTCCTGCAAAATGTCATACAACAATATGATTATGTAGATAGCGAATGTTTCATGATTGAATTTGAAATTGAAAAAGCAGTAAAACTGATATCAGTTTTACTGCTAAGTAAAAAATTAAGCGATTTTTTCAATAATAATAGATGCATTTGTACCAACAGCTAATGATAGCCCAAGCCCTGTAACGATTACTTCAACTAATGATGGAGTTGTCGTAATTTGCGTAATTGCTTGAACAACGATAGGTGCTCCAACTGAGATTAAAGTGGCCCCAGTACCTGGAACAGATACCCCATTTACTTGGATTGTAAGTCCTCCTAATAGACTTACTGCTGCAGTGTATACGATAACGGTAATTTTATAGAATCCAGTTTGACTAATTACAAAAGTATCAGGATCTAATTGAGAAATTGCTGTACCAAACTGAGATCCAACAGTATTAAATGGTACTGGAGCATTAAGTCCAATATCCAAAGAAATCCCAGCGGAGTTAAATGCATACAATCCTGCTGGAAGTCCTAGTCCGGATGGTCCAGTAGGTCCAGTCGGTCCAGTAGCCCCAGTCGGCCCCGTAGGTCCAGTAGCTCCAGTGTCACCAGTCGGCCCCGTAGGTCCAGTAGCCCCAGTGTCACCAGTCGGCCCCGTAGGTCCAGTAGCCCCAGTGTCACCAGTCGGCCCCGTAGGTCCAGTAGCTCCAGTGTCACCAGTCGGCCCCGTAGGTCCAGTAGCCCCAGTGTCACCAGTCGGCCCCGTAGGTCCAGTAGTCCCAGTGCCACCAGTCGGTCCAGTAGGTCCAGTTGGCCCCGTAGGTCCAGTAGGTCCAGTTGGCCCGGTAGGTACAGTCGGCCCCGTAGGTCCAGTAGGTCCAGTCGGCCCGGTCGGCCCAGTCGGAAGGGTAAACGGTGGTATCGGTGGTAATGTTGGTCCTACAAGATTAGGGTCAAATGCACTAGCAGATAAAGATTCATCGGGATTTAATCCATTTGAATAATTATTATTTGACATAAATTCACCTCCATAAAGCGTTCATTATATAGTAGATGCAAAACCGAAAGAAAATGACACGGACATTTGAATTATTGAAAAGAAATCTTAAACTACTTGAACAATTTAAAAAAATGGAAAGTTTAGTATATGTATAACATATGATTGATTTGGAAGAGGGTGATTATGTTGAACAAGCAAGGAATTACAATTAGTTTATGTATGATTGTTCGAGATGAGGAGGAGACAATAGCCCGTTGTTTAGAAACAGTTGAAAAAATTGTGGATGAAATTATAGTAGTTGATACAGGTTCCGTCGATCGAACGAAAGAAATCGTAGAGAAATACACTTCTAACATATATGATTTCCAGTGGATTGATGATTTTGCAGCAGCAAGAAATTTTTCTTTTTCAAAAGCGACGCAAGAGTATATATTGTGGCTAGATGCAGATGACGTCTTATTAGAAGATGCTCAAGAAGCATTGAAACTTTTAAAAAGTGAATTAGATCCTAAAATTGATGCTGTTTCGATGCCTTATCATCTTGCAATGGATTCTAACGGGAAACCTTTATATTGTACAAAAAGAAATCGACTTGTAAAGCGTGAAAAACAATTTCAATGGTTTGGAAAGGTTCATGAGTATTTAGCTATTTCTGGTGAGGTTTTTAGTAGTAATGTTGCTATTACACATAAAAAAGAAAAAAAAGTAACAAATCGTAATTTGAAAATTTTTCAAAATACTGTAGCGGCAGGTGAAGAATTAAGTCCGAGAGATTTATTTTATTACGCAAATGAATCGACGGATAACCAAAAATATGATGATGCAGTTCTTCTATATGAAACATTTCTTAATCAAGACGAAGGATGGTATGAAGAGAAAATTTATGCATGTGGTAAGTTAGGAGATTGCTATGCAAAGCTCGGAATGTGGGAGAAGGCAATCGAATCTTGTGTGAAGTCGTTTCGGTATGACGTCCCTAGAGGAGAGAATTGTACAAGAATAGGATATATATATATGGAACAAGAAAAATATAATGAAGCGATATTTTGGTTTAAACTTGCAACGGAAGTACCAATGGCAACGGAGAGTCCTTTCCATAGTCCAGCTAGCTACACATGGTTACCCTATTTACAAATGTGTATTTGTTATAGCAGGTTAGGGGAGCAGGATAAAGCGTATTATTACAATGAATTAGCAGCTTCTTATGTTCCAAATAATGCTGCAATTGAATATAATCGTAAATATTTTCGGGGGGTTTTTGATAAACCATATAAAGTGTAATAGGTTTCGTTTTTTAGAAATGATGTATCTTTATTCTAACTCTAATAGATTGGTTATATATTAGAGTATCAGTAACGTAACCAATATAAATAAAAGATTTTATACTACTATTTGTGGGCTAATAATCAGTGGGGGATGAACAAAATCTGCACTTTATAGAATTCATATGAGATTTATATTTCTAATTCAATTTGCATAAGGAGTGTGTGAAATGAGTCGCGAAAAAAGTTCTTTATATGAAGAAAAATCCGAGCATTATTATAATGCAGCGAATCCGAATTTATTAAAGCATATAAAAAAGGAATGGAAAGAAGTTCTTGATATTGGTTGCTCGAGCGGTGCATTGGGAGCAGCTATTAAAGAAAACGGTACACGTGTATCAGGAATTGAGGCATTTCCAGAGGCGGCAGAAAAAGCGAAGGAAAGACTAGATCATGTTATTTTAGGGGATGTAGAAAAAATAGATCTTCCTTATGAGGAGGGGCAATTTGATTGCGTCCTATTTGGGGATGTATTAGAGCATTTATTTGATCCGTGGGCTGTGATTGAAAAGGTTAAGCCATATATAAAGCAAAATGGTGTGATTTTAGCAAGTATACCAAACGTTGCTCATATTTCAGTATTAGCTCCCTTGCTTGCTGGAAATTGGACGTATACAGAATATGGTTTATTAGATAAAACACATATTCGTTTCTTTACATTCAATGAAATGCTAAGAATGTTTTTAAAAGCAGGATATTCAATTAGTAAAGTAGATCGTGTATATGTTGATCATAAAATGTATGAGCCGCTTATTGAGGAGTTATATGGAATTTGTAAAAAATATCGTCTTGGAAGTGGCTTCATGGCTGAGACAGTTGTATTTCAGTATATTATTGAAGCTGAAAAATCACAATTATGAGTGCTGCAGACAAAACAATATTATTTGTTACATGTATAAATGATCGGAAATTGTATGCAAACTGCGTTCGACATATATTGCAATTGTTAGTACCGCCAGGGTATATTGTACAATTTATGCCGATTCGAAATGCGAAAAGTATGACGAGTGGATACAATCAAGCCATTTCGCATCCAGCGAAGTATAAAGTGTATTTACATCAAGATGTTTTTATTATAAATAGGGCTTTTTTATACGGATTACTTCAATTATTTGAGGAACATGAACACCTTGGTATGATTGGGATGGTTGGAGCGCAATATGTTCCTCCGACTGGTGTATGGAACGAAGGGCGTGGAATTGTAGGAAAGGTCATTGGTTATATGAATGATTTGTTTTATATGGCAAGTTTAGAACAACCGTATCATGAATCAAAAACATTTATTCCTGTAGAATGTATTGATGGTTTATTAATGGCGACACAATATGATGTTCCGTGGCGAGAAGACTTATTTGACGGATTTGATTTTTATGATGTATCTCAATCATTTGAATTTAGGAAAGCAGGATATACAGTTGGTGTACCTGTACAGCGCGATGCTTGGTGTATCCATTATCATTTTGATGTGAATATGACGAACTATGAAAAGTATCGGAAAATATTTGTGGAACAATATATGTCAGATATAAATAAGGAAGAATAAAAGGGGGGACAAAAATGAAAGATCATACAATATTAGTCGTTGTTTGTGTAAATAATGAGGAGCTTTTCAAACAATGTGAGAGCCAAATAAGAAACATTTTTGTTCCCCCAGGTTATGTCGTGCAAATTTTTCCGATACGAGATGCACAAAGTATGGCAAGTGCATACAACCGAGCCCTTTCATATCCAGCGAAATACAAAGTGTATATACATCAAGATACATATCTTATTAATCGAGACATGTTTTCTACACTTATATCTCTTTTTAAAGAAAATGAAAAGCTTGGTTTAATAGGAGTCGCTGGGGCTCAGTTTTTACCGAATAACGGGATATGGTGGGAAGGAAAAAATTTAGTAGGGAAAGTGATTGAGTATAGAAGATGGAATTATCAATTATTAAATTTAGATCAGGTTTTTTATGGTAATCAACCATTTTTGTCAGTTCAGGCAATTGATGGCTTATTCATGGCAACGCAGTATGATATTCCGTGGCGAGAAGATTTGTTTCAAGGGTTTCACTTTTATGATGTGTCACAGTCTTTAGAGTTTCAAAGGGCTGGTTATTTAATCGGTATCCCAAATCAAGCAAATTTATGGTGTATTCATTACAACGGGGATGAGTTTGATGCGGATACATATGAGAAGTACCGGAAAGTGTTTGTAGAACATTACAAAGATATATTATCTCCATCATAAAGGAGAGATGCAAAGTGAAAGGAATTATTTTAGCAGGTGGTACTGGATCGAGATTATATCCAATAACGAAAGTAACGAATAAACATTTACTTCCTGTTGGTCGGTATCCGATGATTTATCATGCGGTATATAAGCTAAAACAATGCGATATTACAGATATTATGATTATTACGGGTAAAGAGCATATGGGGGATGTTGTTAGCTTTTTAGGGAGTGGTCATGAATTTGGAGTGTCCTTTACGTATCGTGTGCAAGATAAAGCGGGCGGGATCGCACAGGCGTTAGGGCTTTGTGAAGATTTCGTCGGGAATGATCGTATGGTAGTTATATTAGGGGATAATATTTTTTCAGATGATATTCTTCCGTATGTTGAAGAGTTTGCAAATCAAAAAGAAGGTGCGAAAGTGCTATTGCAATCTGTAGAAGATCCCGAAAGATTTGGCGTAGCACATATTCAAAACCGAAAAATAGTTGAAATTGAAGAAAAGCCGAAAGAGCCGAAAAGTTCTTATGCGGTTACGGGAATTTATTTGTATGATTCGAAAGTCTTTTCTTATATTAAAGAATTAAAACCTTCTGCACGGGGAGAACTTGAAATTACAGATATAAATAATTGGTATTTAAAACGAGGGGTACTTACTTATAATGAAATGAACGGCTGGTGGACTGATGCGGGAACTCATGCTTCGCTTCAAAAGGCGAATACGTTAGCGCGTGATATTAATTTTGGGAAACAGTTTAACGGAGAATAGGTGAGAATATGAAAGTTGTAGAAACAAATTTTACCGATGCAAAATTGTTAGAACCGAGGTTGTTTGGAGACGAGCGTGGCTTTTTTTCAGAGAGTTATAATAAGCAGGTGCTAGAAACATTAGGGATAACGTATTCATTTGTACAGGATAACGTATCTTATTCGGCTAAGGCAGGAACGATTCGGGGACTACACTTTCAAAAAAAACCGAAAGCACAAACGAAACTCATTCAAGTTATGCAAGGGGCAATTTATGATGTTATCGTTGATTTACGAAAAAAATCACCAACATTTAAACAATGGAAAGGATATATTTTAAGTGCAGATAACCATCGGCAATTACTAGTGCCAAAAGGGTTTGCGCATGGATTTTGCACGCTTGTTCCGCATACTATCGTTATGTATAAAGTAGATGAATATTATAGCGCAGAGCATGACTCAGGATTACTTTGGGAAGATAAAAATTTAGCAATTCCTTGGCCAGTAACCGATCCTATATTGTCCGATAAGGATCAGATATTACCATTATTAGAGGAATATGAAGATAGTTTTTAAGTAGGAGCGTTGTTTATGAATATATTAGTAACAGGTGGGGCTGGATTTATTGGAAGTAATTTCGTTCATTACATGCTACAAAGTTATGAAACATATAAAATTATTAATTACGATGCATTAACATATAGCGGGAATTTAAATAACGTAAAATCTCTTCAGGATCACCCGAATTACTCTTTTGTAAAGGGAGAAATTCAAAATGGAGAGCTATTAGAACACGTTATAAAAGAGCGGGATGTACAAGTGATTGTAAATTTTGCAGCTGAATCACATGTGGACCGTAGTATTGAAAATCCGATTCCTTTTTATGATACAAATGTAATTGGGACGGTCACTTTATTAGAACTAGTTAAAAAATATTCGCATATAAAACTTGTGCAAGTATCAACGGATGAAGTGTATGGCTCTTTAGGAAAAACAGGGAAGTTCACAGAGAAAACGCCGTTAGCTCCAAATAGTCCATATTCTTCAAGTAAGGCGAGCGCGGACATGATAGCTCTATCTTACTATAAAACATATCAATTACCGGTTATAGTAACGCGTTGTTCTAACAATTATGGGCCGTACCAGTATCCCGAAAAATTAATTCCGTTAATGGTTACGAATGCACTGGAAGGAAAAAACCTACCGTTATATGGTGATGGTTTAAATGTAAGAGATTGGTTACATGTAATGGATCATTGCAGTGCGATTGACGTTGTTTTGCATAAGGGACGTGTAGGAGAAGTATATAATATAGGTGGAAATAATGAAAAAACAAATGTAGAAGTTGTGGAACAAATTATTACTCTTTTAGGAAAAACAAAAAAAGACATTGAATATGTTACAGATCGTTTAGGGCACGATCGTCGTTATGCGATTGATGCAGAGAAAATGAAGAATGAATTTGATTGGGAACCGAAATATACGTTTGAACAAGGATTACAAGAGACGGTGAAATGGTATGAAAAGAATAAGGAATGGTGGAAACCACTAAAAGACCAGTAAGGGGCATGTTAAATGAAAGAGAGGGTTATCATAACAGGAGCAAACGGTCAATTAGGAAAGCAACTATTTGAAGAGTTAGACTCTGAAGAATATGATATATATCCATTTGATAAAAAGTTATTAGATGTGACAAATATATCCCGAATACAACAAGTGGTACAAGAAATAAAACCACATATAATTATTCATTGTGCTGCCTATACGAAAGTAGATCATGCGGAGAAAGAACAGGATCTTGCATATAGAATAAATGCAATCGGAGCTCGAAATGTAGCGGTTGCTTCACAATTAGTAGGGGCGAAGCTAGTTTATATTAGTACTGATTATGTATTTCAAGGCGCCAGACCAGATGGATACGACGAATTTCATAGTCCAGCGCCGATAAATATATATGGGGCCTCTAAGTATGCGGGGGAGCAGTTCGTCAAAGAGTTACATAATAAATATTTTATCGTTCGCACATCGTGGCTATATGGTAAATATGGGAATAATTTCGTGAAAACGATGATGCGATTAGGAAAAGAAAGAGATGAAATATCTGTTGTAGCGGATCAAGTTGGCTCTCCTACGTATGTGGCGGATTTGAATATGGTTATTAATAAGCTCATTCATACTTCTTTATACGGTACATACCACGTATCAAACAGAGGCTCATGCTCTTGGTTTGAATTTGCACAAAAGATATTTTCGTACGCCAATATGAAAGTGAATGTATTACCTGTTTCAACGGAAGAATTCGGGGCTGCGGCTGCGAGGCCCAAATATTCTATTTTTCAACATAACATGCTAAGATTAAATGGTTTTTCACAAATGCCGTCTTGGGAAGAAGGATTAGAGCGGTTTTTTATAGAAACCAAAAGTCATTAACAAATTTCTGTTAATGACTTTTTTGTTTGCCTTTAAGCGGTTTTATGGTACTATAATTATAGTATCAGGTACTAATAACAAGTATAAGTATTTCTGGGAGGATATATCATGGAACTATTACAAGGGAAAACATTTGTTGTTATGGGCGTTGCGAACCAAAGAAGTATTGCATGGGGAATAGCTCGCTCTTTGCATAATGCAGGTGCAAAATTAATATTCACATATGCAGGAGAACGTTTAGAAAGAAACGTTCGTGAATTAGCGGACACATTAGAAGGACAAGAATCACTTGTATTACCTTGTGATGTAACGAATGATGAGGAACTTACAGCTTGCTTTGAAACAATTAAACAAGAAGTAGGTACTATTCACGGTGTAGCACATTGTATTGCTTTTGCAAATCGCGATGACTTAAAAGGTGAATTTGTAGATACTTCTCGCGATGGATTTTTACTTGCACAAAATATTAGTGCATTCTCTTTAACAGCTGTAGCAAGAGAAGCAAAAAAAGTAATGACAGAAGGCGGAAATATTTTAACGTTAACATACCTTGGCGGCGAGCGCGTTGTGAAAAATTATAACGTTATGGGTGTTGCGAAAGCTTCATTAGAAGCGAGCGTGAAATATTTAGCGAACGATTTAGGTCAACACGGTATTCGTGTTAACGCTATTTCTGCAGGACCAATTCGTACGTTATCTGCAAAAGGTGTAGGCGATTTCAACTCAATCTTAAGAGAAATTGAGGAGCGCGCACCACTTCGTCGTACAACAACGCAAGAAGAAGTTGGCGATACAGCAGTATTCCTATTCAGTGATTTAGCACGCGGTGTAACAGGAGAAAACATTCATGTTGATTCAGGGTATCATATCCTAGGATAAATATAATATTAATTTTTAAAGGACAATCTCTAAATGCTGAGATTGTCCTTTTTATTTGTTCTGAGAAAGAACGATTTTTAACGAAAGTTCTTACCACGTGATGAATATAACTATAATAGTACACGATTTATTTAGCTACGTATGGAAGTGGGAGGGACGAGTGTGAAGAATAAAAATAAAAGTTCAACAGTTGGAAAACCGTTGTTATATATCACGCAAGTAAGTTTAGAACTTGCTGCACCGAAAATAAAAAGGATTATTCTGACAAACTTTGAAAATGAAGATCAAAAAGAGAAAAGTAATAGACAAGAAAATATTGTAAGTAGTGCTGTGGAAGAGGTAATAGAACAAGAACAACAAGAAGAGCAGCAAGTGGAAGAAAAAATAGAAGAAAAAGAAGAACACGCAGAACAAGAAGAGCAAGAACCAGAACCAGTAAGAACTGTCCCGTATAATAAATCATTTAAGGATATGAATAATGATGAAAAAATTCATTTTTTACTAAACCGCCCTCATTACATTCCGAAAGTAAGGTGCAGAATAAAAACAGCTACAGTCTCATATGTTGGATCGATCATATCGTATCGAAATGGCATTGTATCTATTATGCCGCAAAATAGTATGAGAGATATTAGGCTGTCTATAGATGATATCCAATCGATTAGTATGGCCGGTTTTTAAATATGTAAAGGTGGTAGAAAGCTTCTACCACCCCAATAGTTTTTTAGTTTACTTTACGATAGAAACGTCGCGTAAGCATTGAATCGCACAGAAACAGCTTAAATCAACAGTAATGCAAGTAGTTGTAGATATTAATCTTGCATTTGGTACAGCTAAAAACGTACAAATTGGATCGTCACCAGGTGGTACCGGAGAACTGTCACCTAAAACTACAGTTAATACACGTAGTACAGCACAGCTATCGTCATCTACACTTTCCACACGGAAAATTGGAGAACGGCAGCTAGTAAGGCTTGATGATGGTGCAAATGCTTCAAAAGGTTCTCCAGTTTTTGTGTATAAAATAAAAGGGCGTGTATTAGCTACTGATGCAGTATTGTGTGCACCTAAGAATGGGATTTCACAACCAGATCCACATGTTGTTGTAGAACAATCTTGTAATTCATTGATGAATTTTACAACGTCAACTACACAATGAGAAGAGCCATGGTGTTTATTTTCGTTACAACTCATTAATGTCACTCCTTATCTTCTTGTTTGTATTTACATTAATAAGATATTGGAGTCGAGGAGATTTGGTCACAATCTCAAGACCTTTTTTTTTAAATAGGCGAAAGAGGATAAGGGAAGGTGGAATCATGCTGTTTACAAGCTGGCTTTTATTTTTTATTTTTGCGTTAGCTGCTTTTAGGCTCACTCGTTTAATTGTTTATGATAAAATTACAGCCTTTTTGCGAAGACCATTTATTGATGAATTAGAGATTACGGAGCCGGATGGAAGTGTATCAACGTTTACAAAAGTGAAAGGTAAAGGATTAAGAAAGTGGATTGGCGAATTGTTAAGCTGTTATTGGTGTACAGGTGTATGGGTTAGTGCTTTTTTATTAGTCTTATATAATTGGATTCCTATCGTTGCAGAACCGTTACTTGCATTATTAGCTATTGCAGGAGCAGCAGCAATCATTGAAACGATTACAGGATATTTTATGGGAGAATAATATATTTTCATAATACGAGAAAAAGCGGAGTTTAAAAGAATGAGGGAACGGAAATAAAGAGTTGTTCATATAGTAAATAGACAGAATTGACAGTAGAGGAGATGTTTGCTGTGAGCAATAATCCAAGGCAAAATTCATATGACCTGCAGCAGTGGTATCATATACAGCAACAACACCAAGCACAACAACAGGCATATCAAGAACAATTACAACAACAAGGATTTGTGAAGAAAAAGGGATGCAATTGTGGGAAAAAGAAGAACACAATAAAACAATATGAAGAATGAAACACTCATGCTACTGTGAGTGTTTTTTATTATATATAAAAAGCGGTATTTCTGTATTAGAAATACCGCTTTTTACTAGCTAATTTGTGCAACTGTTAATGCTGCAGCACGAATGTCTACAGTTCCAATTAACTGAACTGGCACAATTTGAATTAAGTCACCAGGATTTAAGTTAATAAGAATAACACCGCTGGATACGTCTACTTCACCAGTACCAATAACGTTAGAACGAACTGCTGTACCTGATCCAGGAATAATGTTAGCTGGTGTATTTAATGATAAGAAGAAACGACCAGCTTCTGGTGCAACAGGTGAGTTATCAAGACTAATTGTTAATGTATAACTGATTTGATAAATACCAGCTCGTAGAATTCGAATGCCATCTCCGACACTTACTGTATCATTTATTACAGGAACAGTAATATTTGGGTTTGGACTTACGCTAGGTAATAATAGTGGTGTAAATAGTGAAGCAAACTGAGGTGCAGACGCGTTGAAAGCAAAACCAAAGGCAGGTAGTGTACTAGCTGGCTTCGCCTCGCAATCGATTTTAGTAAATTCGCAATCAGAAGAGAACATGTTTTTCACTCCTTTATCTGTTTCTACTTTCAGTTAATGAAAAGGACAGGTTCTATGTTCTAGACAAGTTCCCAATTTTAAGAAATTTACATAAGAATACTCTTTAAGCATGGATTGGGTGGCAGAATTATCTGCCACCCAATCCATGCTTAACTCATTATTTAGTTTTAAATAGAAACATCGCGTAAGCATTGAATAGCGCAGAAGCAACTTAAATCAACAGTAATGCAAGTGGAGGTTGATATTAGTCTTGCATTTGGTACAGCTAAAAACGTACAGATTGGGTCGTCACCAGGTGGTACAGCGGTACCATCACCTAAAACTACAGTTAATACACGCAATACAGCACAGTCATCATCATCTATACTTTCTACGCGGAAAATGGGAGATCTGCAGCTAGTAAGGCTTGAAGATGGTGCAAATGCTTCAAAAGGTTCTCCAGTTTTTGTGTATAAAATAAAAGGACGTGTATTCGCTACTGATGCATTGTTATGTGCACCTAAAAATGGAACTTCGCAACCAGATCCACATGTTGTCGTTGCACATTCTTGTAGTTCATGTATAAAACGAACAACATTCGATACACAGTTGAAATCACACTCATGTTGATGATCTTCATTACAATTGCAGCTCATTATGTTCACTCCTTCTCGTGAGTTCTGACATACACTATTACAATATGAGTGGAATATGGCTGATATTACGTTAATTCTCACGATAAAAACAAGGAATTTATATAGGAGGGATGTACATAACGTGATATAAAAAAAGACATCCTTATTTAGTGGATGTCTTTTCAGGTAAATCTTTTCGCACAGTATATAAAAAACGAGATATATCTAATTTCTTTCCTCTGAAAAATTGCGGAGAAGAAATATAAAGTTCTTCTTTCGCACGTGTAATGGCGACATACAGTAATCGGCGTTCTTCTTCTAACGCTTCAGAAGTTTCCGTAACACGATCATTTGCATCTTTTAAAGAAGAAGTATGAGGCAGGATTCCATCACTTGCTCCAAGTAAAAAGACACATGGAAATTCAAGGCCTTTTGCGTTATGGATTGACATAAGTGAAACGGCATCTTTTTGCGGCATTGTTTTTAATGCTTCCATTTCTTTTTGACCTTGAATCGCCTCGTCGATAAATTGTAAATAAGCTGGAATATCGGTGAAACGAGTTGCAGACTCCATTAATTCTTCCAACATTTCTTCTTGTATGTCTTTATGCATCGTAAAGGAAGAACGATCGTTATTTTGTAAGTACTCTAAATATTTTCCTTTACCATAAATGATTTCTTTTAATGCTTTTTTCGGTTCTAATTCTTTAATAAACTTAATAAAATCGATGCGCTCATTTACCTTTTTCACTTGAAAAGGTTTTAAGCTTGGATTTAATAGTAAGAAATGAAGAAGAGAAGGGAAGCGTCCCTCACCATATTTCCATTGTTCACGTTCAATAAATGAAATACAATCATCACGTCCGATATACATCGTCGGCAATATGTTTGAAAGTGATTCTAGTCGAAACGGCTCAATCACGAGTCTTAAATGATCTAATACAGGCTTGATTAAAGAATGTTCATAAAATGATTGGCTCGCCCCGTGTTTAATAAACGGGATTTTATGAATGGTAAGCTGATCAAGTAACGAACGACTTACAGAATGTGTACGATACAGTAAACAAAAATCTTTAAAGTTACGTTCACCACTCTCTACTTTTTCTTGAATAAGCTGCAAAATTTGATTTGCTTCGTCAAGAGTCGTAGCAGGTCTTGCATAAAAAGGTTGTACACCTTCCTCACGAACAGAGTATAGCTCTTTATCAAAACGTTCTTGATTTAATTTTATAACTTCATTTCCAAGCCCGACGATAAAGGGATTGGATCGATAATTCGTATTTAGTGCAATGATTGTTGTGTTATCAAATTCTTTTGGAAAAGATAAAATAATTTGGTGACTTGCCCCTCGCCAACCATAAATTGCTTGATCATCATCACCTGCGATGAACAAATTATTTCTTGGCGTGGCTAACAATTTTACGATTTCATATTGTGCATAGGATGTATCTTGAAACTCATCGACTTCAATGTAGTGAAACCGTTGTTGTAATTGAGTTAGTAAAGGAGCATTATTTTCTAACATATAATATGTTTCCAATAAGATGTCATCGAAATCAATATAATTGTATCTTTGTTTTACCTCTTCAAAACGTTCGTATACTTCTTTAAATTCTTGTTCGACTGGTGTTTTCGCTTTTACATCTTTCGGACGATTTAATTTGTTTTTCTCAAGTGAAATCATCGCGAGCATCGTTTCCGCATCATAATCGTCTTTTAAACGCAATTCTTTTAAGATTTTCTTTATCATAATTTGTTTATGTTTTTCATTTGCTAAAATTTGCTGATTATAACCTTGACTACGAAGTAATTTTAAGAAAACAGAGTGGAATGTACCAGCAACAACGTAGCTACTTGCTGCATGATTCATACCTGGTAACTTCGCAACACGACTTCGGATTTCTTCAGCTGCTTTTTGTGTAAATGTAAGTAATAAAATATTTCGTGGATGAACTTGTTTTACATTTACTAAATAACCAACGCGAGTTGTTAAAACCGATGTTTTCCCGCTTCCAGCACCAGCTAGTGTAAGAACAGGACCTTCTGTTGTGCGCACGGCTTCTAATTGTTTTTCGTTTAAAAAAACATTTTGTTGTTCAAGAGCGCGGAAATAAGCCGCGTCTACATCTTCTTCCATAATTAAATGGGTAGATGTTTTCGGAATATGATATGTCGCACGCGGAATATCAGCGTGTGTTAACGATTTTTGTGAAAATTTTTCTTGTGTCATATGTTCACCTTCAAAACTATAGCATCAACATTTAACTTTAGCGGAAGAAAAAGAAAATAGCAATGTAAAAAAACAGGAGGGGTCACCTCCTGTTTTCAAATTACAATTTTTTTATCATTACGACGTGCGGGATATTTGCTTCCATAAATACATCAGAACTTGTTACATATCCAAGTTTTTTATAGAAATCTTCAGCATGTGTTTGAGCGTGAAGTTTCAATTTTGGTAGCGAATTTTCTTTTGCATACGCTTCA
Source organism: Bacillus sp. EB V-12 (assembly GCF_056158125.1). Taxonomy (NCBI): domain Bacteria; kingdom Bacillati; phylum Bacillota; class Bacilli; order Caryophanales; family Bacillaceae; genus Bacillus; species Bacillus sp. EB V-12. The sequence continues at coordinate 473,247 of NZ_JBUXJL010000002.1, forward strand.
AGAGAATCCATAACAATTTTTCCAATCCCTTTTTTGCGATGGGAATTTAGCACGCAAATGCGTTCCATTTTTCCTATACCATCAAGGATGCGAAAACGTCCAGCACCAACTGGAACATCATTGTCATATATAACAACGTGTGTTGAAGTTTCTTCAAACTCATCGTACTCTTCTTCAGCAGAGACACGTTGTTCATTTACAAACACTTGTTTACGTACAGAGAATGCATCTCTTAGTTGTTCGTCCGTTTGTACAATCTGTGCGTGCAAATTAGTTGTTCCCCTTTCCAAGACGGAATGTTTCGTGTACAGTCCATGTTCCATTTTCTAATTGATATAGAAGATGGAAACGATCAATTGGTTGTTCGTAATAGAAATCTTTCATACGTAATCGGCCCAACACATCAGCATGCTCTGCATCTGATAAGCCTTGTCCGATTGTTAAATGAGGTACGAAAGCATATTCGCGTTCTTGCGTGAATAACCCGCTATGCATTTCTTCATTTAAGAAAGTAAGTTCAGGTGTTTTTTCTACTTTAAAGTAAAGGACGTTATTAACAGGTGCGAAAGAACCAACTTTCCCAACATGAAGGGTGAAAGGGTTCGTTTTACTTGCGATTGTATGTAACTCGTTTACAATCGACTCTAATTGTTCATCTTGCGCCTCAAAGGGTGTTTTCAATGTAATATGTGGCGGAACTAATGCGTAGTGCGGGTCATAACGTTTACGCAATCCGTTCGCTTTATCTTGAATCATTTTAGATGGAAAAATTACAATGCCTAATTTCATGTTCCAATTCCTCCCTTTGTAAGTCTAGTTAGATTTTGAGATAAATCTCTTTATCTATTATATCAAATTATTCTGAATACTGCTCTCTATTATTTCATTGATAGAATATGAGAGAAGGCTTTCGGTAAATCAGTCTGCCAATATTTCCAAGTATGATTGCCTTCAAATTCCTCGTAATGCGTGATGAAGTTTCTATCTGTAAGAAGCGTATTTAACTCACGGTTCGGCCCTACGAAATCAGATACTTGTCCATCAGTACGCTTTACAGCCGTTTCTTCTGTACCGATGACGTGATACAGTTCTAACGCCTGTGGATCTTTGAATTCTTTTGCTAAGTTCATCACTGTCTCATCCACAAATGGTGATTGCATAACGACTTTACCGAATGTATGCGGATACATAAGTGCAGTCATAAAGGAAACTGTTCCGCCAAGAGAATCACCAATTAAAACACGACCTTTTCCCATTTGATACGTTGGATAATTTTCATCAATATATGGTGCAAGTTCATGAGCAAGGAAACGAATATATGCAGCATTTTTCACTTCATTTGGGAAATATTTTTCTTTACGATCATGTACATTTTTATATGGAATACCGACAATAATTGTACGGTCAATTTCTTCGGTTTCACGAAGGCGCTCAATTACACGGTGCGCTTTACCGAGCTGAAAATAATCTCTACCATCTTGTGCAATTACAACTGTATGTTTGTGCAGTGGTGTGTAATTTACTGGTAAATAAACGAGAAGTGTAACATCTTCTTGAAGTGATGCGCTATAAAATGAAATTTCTTCAATTCTCCCTATTGTTTGACTCATGTAGATCCCCCTAAATAAAAATTTACTGTAACGATTGTAAGAGCGACGCTTGTAGTGAAAAGGAAAGAAATATTCACTAATTGGTGCCTTAATTTCTATTTTACCATAATGGTACGAAGAATCTAAAAAATTAGTATTTAAGTTACGAAAGAAAACGGATATAATGAAGTGGGATTTTTGACAGGTGAGAGGGGAGACAGGATTTGAAACAAGAAAAATCAATCGCACTACCATTGGCTATTTCTATAATTGCCATTTCCTTTGCAGCAGTTTTTGTAAAGATGTCCTCAGCACCATCTTCAATATTAAGTATGTACCGCTTATGGATTATCGTACTTATTATGCTGCCTATCGTATGGAAAAAAAGAGAGGAATTTAATAGGATTCAAATGAAAGATTGGGGCTTTTTAATTGGATCTGGTTTCTTTTTAGCACTTCATTTTCTTTTATGGTTTGAATCTTTAAAGCATACAACAGTTGCTAGTTCAACAATTATTTTGGCACTTCAACCAATCGTATCTTTAGTTGGAGGTTTTTTTCTATTTAAAGAAAGAACAACATATTCAGCCATTGCAACGATGGGAATCGCTATTTTGGGAGTAATGTGCATTGGTTGGGGAGATTTAGGTTTAAGTAAGCAAGCAATTTATGGTGACATATTATCCTTTCTAAGTGTAATAGCGGTTGTCGGTTATTTATTTATCGGGCAAACGACAGTGAAGAAAGTATCGCACTGGATTTATAGCTTTACAGTCTTTGCGTTCGCAGGTCTTTTTATGGGGATTTATAATGTCATATTACAAGTACCCTTTACAGGTTATACGAAGTGGGATTGGACTGTTTTTCTTTTACTTGCGGTTGTGCCGACAGTGTCACATGTAATTAATAACTGGCTATTAAATTATGTAAATGCAACGACAATTTCAATGAGTATTTTAGGAGAACCTGTTGGAGCATCTATACTTGCGTTCTTCTTACTTGGAGAAAAATTAAATGCAATGCAAATCATCGGTAGCATGCTCGTATTGTTTGGTGTATCTGTTTTCTTACTACAGCAACAAAAGCGAACAGCAAAAAATGTCGTAAACGAGCCGGTATATACACAGGAATTATAGTGTTAGGGGAGAAAAGAGAAGTTGTGATACTTCTCTTTTTGTTTTATAGGAATATGGGCATAGAAGGGGGATGGAAATCGAATTTCCATCAAAAAAAGATACATGGTTATATCCAATTTTTGTAGGGAGAGAATATTTTCTTTTGCTTTTTACAATTCCATTAGCAATGTTGTTTAGTTGAAGTTGATTTTTGGCAAAATATATTGCCGGGAAAGAAACAATTACGATTAGATCGGGTCTCATTACAAAACGTATATTTATACGAGATATAAAACAAATTTCAAATACGAAAAATCCAATAGCAACTCATGCATTATCATTTGACTGACTTGAAATTGTTTACGATACACATAAAAACAGAAATTATTTCTCCAAGAAATAAAGAACAATTTATTAACTTTGTAAAAAGTAAAAACTCAAATATTGAAACAAAGTAAAAGAGTGGCTACGAAGCCACTCTTTTACTTTGGGTTTGTCATATAAGGTTGTACGTGAATGACACATAGGTCACGGAATTTGCCTTCAGCAGTTGTGACAATTACGACTGCTTTACCTGCACTTTTTCCAGTAATCGTCACGGTGTCACCTTTTGGATATATGGTGATGATATCAGAATTCATATTTGACCAAATAAGCTCTTTATTCGTTGCTTGTATTGGCAAAATGGAAGCTGCTAACACAATGTTTTGTCCCGTTTTTATTTTTAATTTATGTTTTTCCATATGAACACCGATGACTGAAATAACAGAAGGAGCAATTGAAATTTTAGGCGGGTTAGGTTGCATGTTTAAACAAGATGCAGAAGTATTTGTGATAGGTGAAAATTTTCGTGTTTGTTGTTGCTGGAAAGCTGCTAACATGTTGGAGTCCCCTTTCTGTATAAGTGCTGATATTCATACTATAAAGGAGTAGTGTTATGTTAAATTTAACGAAACATAAAGAATTTGTTAAATTTGATAAGAAGATTGTCGAACTGTAAAAAAATCTCTGCTGTTACGATAACAGCAGAGATTTTTTTATAAATTATGACGATGTTGTTTTTCGAAATCCTCAAATTGCTCTTCAACTTCTTTTGAAGGTTGTGTTAGTAAACTAACAATTACGATGGCTAGTAAACTAATAGCGAAACCTGGAATCATTTCATATAAGAAATCTTTTAAGAATTTGAATTGAGTCCAGATAATAACAGTAGCGGCACCAGAAATCATACCAGCAAGCGCGCCCCATTTCGTCATACGTTTCCAATATAAGCTTAATAAAATAGCAGGTCCGAATGAAGAACCAAAACCAGCCCAAGCGTATCCAACAAGAGCTAAAATCGTATCATTTTGTTTAAACGCTAAAGCGCACCCAACTAATGCAATAACAAGTACAGCCATACGACCGATAAATACAAGTTCTTTATCAGATGCAGAACGTTTGAAGAATGTACGATATAAGTCTTCCGTTACGGCACTAGAAGTAACGAGTAACTGAGATGAGATTGTACTCATAATTGCTGCTAAAATAGCGGCTAATAAAAATCCAGTAATAAGTGGGTGGAATAAAATTTTCCCAAGTTCAAGGAAAATTGTTTCTGGGTTAGATAATGTTAACTCTTGTTGTGAATAGTAAGCAATACCAATAAGACCAGTAAACATAGCTCCAACAACAGAGAAAATCATCCAGCTCATACCAATTCTTCGTGCGCTTTTAAGTTCTTTTACAGAAGAAATTGCCATAAAGCGTACGATAATATGAGGTTGTCCGACATAACCAAGGCCCCATGCGAATAGAGAAATCATTCCTAAAGTAGAGGCACCTTTAAAAATATCTAGACGTGTTGGATCTACAGATCGAATTGTATCAAATGCAGGTCCAAGTCCGTTCGAATTCATAATTGTTACGATAGGAACAAGAATAAGAGCAACTACCATAATGATTCCTTGCACGAAGTCTGTCCAACTTACTGCTAAGAAACCACCAAATAATGTGTAAGCGACAACAACGCCAGCTACAATGAATAATCCAACATGATAGTTCATGCCAAATGAATTTTCAAATAATACAGCGCCTGAAACTAATCCTGAAGCTACATAGAAAGTAAAGAAAATCATAATAACAAGTCCAGATACTAAACGTAGCATATGAGATTTGTCGTGGAAACGGTGTTCCAAAAATTCTGGGATAGTAATAGAGTTATTTGCAATTTCTGAGTAGGTACGTAAGCGAGGAGCGACATATAGCCAGTTTGCGTATGCGCCTAGTGTCAGGCCGATCGCAATCCAACTACTACTTAATCCAACGCTAAACATTGCACCGGGTAATCCCATTAAAAGCCAACCACTCATATCGGATGCTCCAGCGCTTAATGCTGTTACTGCGGGGCCTAGTGTACGCCCGCCAAGCATATAATCTGTTAAGTTGGACGTTCGTTTATAAGCGAAATAGCCAATGACTAACATCCCGAGCATGTAGATAGAGATTGAAGTTAAAGTTAACATCTGCGTACTCATGTAGTTCCCCTTCCTTTTGTCATGTCTTTTGATGCGTTATGCATATTTATCCCGCATAAACGGGCAGTAAAACTCCCACCTTAAAATTGGCTGGGCAAGGAAATTAGGTGGGAGATCAACTGCCCGTAAATGCCCGATTGGTTCAACTAATAATCAGTGGGGAGAACAAAACCCTCACTGATTAAAGTTTCACTTTATAATCTATCATGATTATTCTGAAAAATCCATATAGAAATACGAATTTTCAGAAATGTAAGCGTTTTTTGATGTCATTTTACTTTTTTAATATATAATATTCATACAAAAAACCTTATTTTTAATAGAGTATTTATTATATTTACATAAAAAGAGGTTGTTTTGTCAATATAATATTGAAAGGAAAGAAAAATAAAATTTTTGGAAAAGTATTGACTTGTGAAAAAAGTTAGGTCTATAATGAGTGCAACTTAAAAAAATGCAAGCGTTGATGAAGAAGAGTACACATGATGAACATGTCAGAGAGCTGATGGTTGGTGCGAATCAGTATGGAATTGATGTGGAATGGGCTTCGGAGCTTCCAAACCGAAACGAAAGAAGTAGGCTTTGGCGACATGATCTCATCGATACAAGAGACACGTATTGTTTTTGATACGGTAAAGTGCGTTACATTTGTAACGAATTAAGGTGGCACCACGGGAGTACCCGTCCTTTCTATAGGATGAGTACTCCCTTTTTGTGTATAAAAAATTAAATAAGTGAAATCGTTTAAGTAAGAAGAGTACGTATATTGGAGACGTTACAGAGAGCCGGGAATAGGTGGGAGCCCGGTACGGTGCCATATACGGAATGGGCTTACGAGAGGTATGCTGAACAATTATTTTCAGTAGGCAACCCGGGTTCCGCCGTTACAAGGATAAGGTATAAATTTTGTACCTGAACAAAGCGGGATGCTTTTGCATCCAACACGAGGTGGTACCGCGGTATATTTATCGTCCTCTACATATTTTCGATATGTAGAGGACTTTTTTATTTTTCAGGGCGAGGTGAAGGACATGATGACGAAAGAAGAATTTATAAAACAAAAAAGAGAGAGAAAGACATTTTTAGTAATCACTGAAGAAGAAGGAGATAGCATTACGCCAATTTCTTTATATAGACGTATGAAAGGGAAGAAGAAATTCTTATTAGAAAGTTCACAGCTTCATCAAGATAAAGGGCGTTATTCTTACTTAGGATGTAATCCTTATGGAGAAGTGAAAAGCGTTGGTACGGAAGTGGAACGAACGATTTACGGCCGGTCAGAAAAGTTGCAAAGTAACGTACTTCAAGTGTTAGAAGAAGTGATCGCGTCAGCTCAAGTAGAGAGTCCATTTCCATTTTGCGGGGGAGCAGTTGGTTATATTGGATATGACGTCATTCGGCAGTATGAAAACATTGGAGCGGATTTACACGACCCATTAAATATTCCGGAAGTACACCTTTTACTATATCGTGAGTTTATCGTTTACGATCATTTACGCCAAAAGTTGTCGTTTGTATATGTATGCAGGCAAGATGATTCAGCAGATTATGAAGAAGTATACGAAAGGCTACGAGTATACAAAGAGGAAGTGCTACAAGGAGAAGAAGCTGAAGTAAATGCAATACAATCCCCATTATCATTCACTTCTTCTATAACGGAAAAAGAGTTTTGTGAGATGGTAGAAATGGCGAAAGAATATATAAGAGCGGGAGACATATTCCAAGTTGTACTGTCACAGCGTTTACAAAGTGAATGTATTGGTGATCCATTCGCGTTATATCGAAAACTTCGAATTGCAAATCCATCACCATATATGTTCTATATCGATTTTCAAGATTATGTTGTACTCGGTTCTTCGCCAGAAAGTTTACTATCAGTAAGGGAGGATAAAGTGATGACGAATCCAATTGCTGGTACAAGGCCGAGGGGGAAAACGAAGAGGGAAGATGAGGAAATCGCAAAAGAACTGTTAGGCAATGAGAAAGAGCGAGCAGAGCATATGATGCTTGTAGATCTTGGGCGAAACGATATTGGTAGAGTGAGTGAAATCGGCTCGGTTACGATAGATAAATATATGAAAGTAGAAAAATATTCTCACGTTATGCACATTGTATCCGAAGTTTACGGAACATTGCGAAAACAAATGGGTGGATTTGATGCGTTAGCGTATTGCTTACCAGCAGGGACGGTTTCTGGAGCTCCGAAAATTAGAGCGATGGAAATTATAAATGAACTAGAGAATGAAAAAAGAAATGTATACGCTGGTGCAGTTGGATACGTTAGTTTTTCAGGAAATCTTGATATGGCGCTCGCCATTCGAACGATGGTCGTAAAGGATGAAAAAGCATATGTTCAGGCAGGAGCAGGAGTCGTTTACGATTCAGATCCAGTAGCTGAATATGAAGAAACATTAAATAAAGCGAGAGCGCTTTTGGAGGTAATGAAATGATTGTACTTATCGATAATTACGATTCGTTCACATATAACTTGTATCAACTGTTAGGCGAACATAAAGAAGAAATTGTAGTTGTAAGAAATGATGAAATAACGATAGAACAGCTAGAAGAGGTGAATCCAAGAGGAATTGTACTTTCACCAGGACCAGGAAAACCAGAGGATGCTGGCATTTGTATCGACGTCATCCGTCATTTTTATAAGAACGTTCCCATATTAGGGATTTGTCTTGGCCACCAAGCGATCATAGCTGCATTTGGAGGAGACATTGTTAGAGCAGAATGTATTAAACATGGAAAAACATCGCGTGTGAAACATAACGGAACGTCAATCTTTTCATACGCTACACAGCCGCTAACGGCAATGCGCTATCATTCCCTTGTTGCAGAGCAAACGAGCTTGCCAGAGTGTTTTGACATATTAGCAACAGCGATGGACGACGGAGAGATAATGGCAGTCCGTCACAATTATTATCCGCTCTTCGGATTACAGTTTCATCCGGAATCAATCGCAACAGAAGAAGGCGGAAAGTTAATACGTGCCTTTTTAACAGAAATAAAAGAGGAGGAAAGAGTATGAATAACTATCTTCGTAAATTAGTGGAGGGTCAACATTTAACAGAAGGGGAAATGTATAAAGCAGGACTACTTTTATTAAGTGAAAACATATTAGAAAGTGAAATTGCAGCTTTCTTAGTCTTACTGAAAGCGAAAGGTGAAACTGCAGAAGAAATATACGGTCTCGTTCGAGCTCTTCGCGAAAAGGCATTGCCGTTTTCGAACCATATACAAGGAGCAATGGACAATTGCGGGACGGGTGGTGACGGTGCTCAAACGTTTAATATTAGCACAACATCAGCATTCGTACTGGCAGGAGCAGGTGTAAAGGTTGCAAAACATGGTAATCGTGCTGTTTCTAGTAAAACAGGAAGTGCAGACTTATTAGAAGAACTAGGTGTAAATATTAGTAGTACGCCAAACGAAATTGATTATTTACTAGAGCATGTGGGCATTGCATTTTTATTTGCACCAGTGATGCATCCAGCACTAAGGCGCATTATGAAAATAAGAAAAGAGTTAAACGTGCCGACGATCTTTAATTTAATTGGTCCTTTAACAAATCCAGTGAATTTAGAAACACAATTTGTCGGTATTTATAAACGAGATATGTTATTACCAGTTGCAGAAGTATTACAAAAGTTAGGCCGGAAACAAGCGCTTGTCGTAAATGGAAGTGGTTTTTTAGATGAAGCGTCATTACAAGGGGAAAATCACGTAGTCCTTTTAAAAGATAATGAAATAGTAGAAATGAGTATTGATCCAGAAAAGTATGGTTTTTCAAGAGTGAAAAATGAAGAAATTAGAGGGGGGAATTCAAAAGAAAATGCAAAGATTACGCTTGAAGTATTGAGCGGAGAAAAGAGTGTTTATCGTGATACAGTTTTATTAAATGCAGGTCTAGCTCTTTTCGCAAATGGAAAAACGGAAACGATTGAAGAAGGAATTAAACTCGCGGCACATAGCATTGACTCTGGAAAAGCATTAACCAAATTAAACTTATTAATTGCAGCAAGCAATGAAAAATTAGAAAGGGTGAACTAAAGTGGGGACGATTTTAGATGAAATTGTAGAACAGAAGAAAAAGGAAGTTGCGGAGTTGTATGAAATATATACACCAGTAAAAACAAAAAGAAAGACACATTCACTTGTAGAAGCGTTACAGCAGTTTACTGTCATTGCAGAAGTAAAGCGAGCATCACCATCAAAAGGAGATATCAATTTACACGTTGACGTACGAAAACAAGTGGGAACATATGAGAAATGTGGTGCAGGAGCAGTATCTGTTTTAACAGATGGTCAATTTTTTAAAGGGTCGTTTCACGATTTACAAACAGCAAGAGAAGAAAGTAACATTCCGCTTTTATGTAAAGATTTCATAATCGATAAGATTCAAATTGATAGAGCATATGAAGCGGGAGCAGATATTATTTTACTAATTGTAGCAGCGTTAACGAAAGAGAAGTTAAAAGAGTTGTATAGCTACGTGTTAGAAAAAGGATTGGAAGCGATTGTTGAAGTTCATGATGAACAGGAATTAGAAACTGCGATTGTATTAAATCCGCACGTTATTGGCATTAATAATCGTAATTTAAAAACGTTCGAAGTAGATTTAAGCCAAACTGAAAAGCTTGGAAAAAGATTGAATGAGGAGAAACTACTTTGGATTAGTGAAAGTGGCATTCATTCAAAAGAAGATATTATTCGTGTTAAAAGAGCTGGGGCCAAAGGTGTATTAGTTGGAGAGGCGCTTATGACATCATCTTCTATTAGTAGTTTTTTTGAAGATTGTAAGGTGAATATATGAAAGTGAAAATTTGCGGCATCACTGATGTGGAAACAGCGAAAAGTGCGTGCGAATACGGCGCAGATGCACTCGGATTTGTTTTTGCAGAAAGTAAACGGAAAATCACTCCAAAGAGAGCGAAAGAAATCATTCAGGAGCTTCCAGCCAACGTGTTAAAAATTGGTGTTTTCGTAAATGAATCAGTAGAAGTGATCCGGAAAATTGCAGATGAGTGTGGGTTAACACATGTACAACTACATGGGGATGAAGACAATTATCAAATTAGAAGATTGAATATTCCGTCTATAAAATCGCTAGGAATAACTTCAGAGAGTGATATGAAAAACGCTCAAAGGTATGAAACGGATTATATATTATTTGATAGCCCGAAAGAAAAGTTTCATGGAGGAAATGGAAAGACATTTTCATGGGAACTACTTGGACATATGCCAAAAGAATTGCGAAAGAAAACGATATTAGCTGGTGGATTAAACGCTCTTAATATAGAAGAAGCAATTCGAACTGTTCGGCCATACATGGTCGATGTGAGCAGTGGAGTAGAGACAGAAGGAAAGAAAGATGTAGAGAAAATAAAACAATTTATTATAAAAGCGAAGGAGTGTTCCAAATGAACTACGCATATCCAGATGAAAAAGGACATTACGGTATATACGGAGGACGATATGTTCCAGAAACGTTAATGCAATCTGTACTAGAACTAGAAGAAGCATATAAAGAAGCGATGCAAGATGAAGCATTTCAAAAGGAATTAAATCATTATTTAAAAACGTACGTCGGAAGAGAAACACCGCTATATTATGCTGAAAATATGACGAAGTATTGCGGTGGTGCAAAGATTTATTTAAAACGTGAAGATTTGAACCATACAGGAGCTCATAAAATTAACAATACAATCGGTCAGGCACTACTTGCAGTGCGAATGGGCAAGAAAAAAGTTGTCGCTGAAACAGGAGCTGGACAACACGGAGTTGCAACAGCTACTGTATGTGCTCTTCTCGGATTAGAATGCGTCATTTTTATGGGAGAAGAAGATGTAAGACGTCAAAAATTAAATGTGTTCCGAATGGAATTACTCGGAGCGAAAGTAGAAAGTGTAGCGGCAGGTAGCGGTACATTAAAAGATGCGGTAAACGAGGCGCTTCGTTACTGGGTTTCACATGTGCATGATACGCACTACATTATGGGATCTGTTCTCGGACCACATCCATTCCCGCAAATTGTCCGTGATTTCCAAAGTGTAATTGGAAATGAAACGAAAAAACAATATGAGGCGTTAGAAGGAAAGTTACCAGAAGCAGTCGTTGCTTGTATTGGCGGTGGTAGTAATGCGATGGGGATGTTTTATCCGTTCGTACACGATGAAGAAGTTGCTCTTTACGGCGTAGAAGCAGCTGGAAAAGGCGTTCATACAGAAAAGCATGCAGCAACTTTAACGAAAGGAAGCGTTGGCGTTCTCCACGGATCAATGATGTATCTTCTGCAAAACGAAGAAGGACAAATTCAAGAAGCACACTCTATTTCAGCAGGACTTGATTATCCAGGTGTTGGTCCAGAACATAGCTTGCTAAAAGATATTGGCCGCGTTTCCTATCATTCGATAACAGACGAAGAAGCATTAGAAGCATTTCAATTATTAACGAAAAAAGAAGGCATTATCCCGGCGTTAGAAAGCTCGCATGCTGTCGCATACGCATTAAAATTAGCGCCGCAAATGAAGAAAGATGAAGGGCTTGTCATTTGTTTATCTGGCCGCGGTGATAAAGATGTAGAGAGTATAAAACGTTATATGGAAGAGGTGTAAAAAATGGGAGTAGAAAAAATTAAAGCAGCGTTTGAAAATGGCAAGAAAGCATTTATTCCGTACGTAATGGGCGGAGATGGTGGCCTTGAAAAATTAAAAGAAAGAATTCGTTTTCTTGATGAAGCAGGAGCAAGCATCGTTGAAATTGGTATTCCGTTTTCAGATCCAGTTGCAGATGGCCCAACGATTCAAAGAGCAGGGAAACGAGCGCTAGATAGCGGCGTAACATTAAAAGGCATTTTTCAAGCGTTAGCAGAGGTAAGGAAAGAAGTACAAATGCCTTTTGTTCTTATGACATATTTAAATCCGGTACTTGCATTCGGAAAAGAGAGATTCATTGAGAACTGTATAGAAGCAGGTGTAGACGGCATCATCGTTCCAGACTTACCGTATGAAGAACAAAATATTATTGCGCCGTTACTTCGAGAGGTAAACATTGCGCTCATCCCACTGGTTACCGTAACGAGTCCTATTGAAAGAATTGAAAAAATTACGAGTGAATCAGAAGGGTTCGTTTATGCTGTTACAGTAGCGGGCGTAACGGGAGTACGTCAAAACTTTAAAGAGGAGATTCATAGTTACTTAGAAAAAGTAAAATCACACGTCAACTTACCAGTAGTCGCTGGATTCGGCATCTCAACAAAAGAACATGTAGAAGAAATGGTTACAATATGCGACGGAGTTGTCGTTGGAAGTAAGGTCATTGAGCTTTTAGAAAATGAAAAGCGAGAAGAAATATGTGAATTAATATATGCAACAAAACAAAAAGAAGAGGCGTAGTCTCTTCTTTTTGTTTTGCGTAATAAATGTTAAAATATACAGAAAATACATATAATTCAGAGGGGGAGAAGGCATGCTAAGACGTAAATTACTATATCTATTTTTAACTGTACCGTTATACGCTTGGCTCATTAGCATGACGAAAATAGAGTTAATGGCTCTATTTTTAGGGTATGTATTCATCTTTTCCAACTTAAATCGCATTCAAGAACAGTCTATTTTAGAAATATGTCTATTTTCGATTAGTATAGAATTATTTAGTATCGTTTCGATTGTATTATTAAACGAACTATTTCTACGGATTCATTCATTTACATTAATGAAATTTTGGAATATTATATTGCAAGCAATATGTACTTACATTGTGTTTGTTGTGTTGAAAGAAATAGTCGGAAAGCAGACAGTTTTTCAGGATAATAGAAAATGGGAGTGAATGAAAAGGAGCCGTTTGGTTCCTTTTTTGAATCTGTTTTAAAAACAATTGAAAATTATAGCATCTGTTATATAATAGTTAAAAATTGTATTTTAAACGAAATGAGATGATAACATGGCCATATTGTTGGCACTTATCCCAATTATGATGATTTTCATTTGTTTATTTTTATTTAAACAAACGTCATTAAGGTCTTCGTTAATTTCTTATGCTGTATGTGTTGGAATCGTTTTACTCTCGCCAACGTTTCAATTAGGGATAAGTGAAACTGTACACGCAACGATTAAAGGATGGTTAATTTGTTTTATTGTCGGGTACGTTTTATTTTTCGGTATTTTTTTATTTCACCTCATGAACAAAATGGGGTACATCGATCAAGTGGCACGTTTTCTAGAAGCAGTGACGCAAGATCGCTTATTACAAATGCTGCTTATGTGTTTTGGCATTTGCCCGCTTATTGAATCAGTAAGTGGATTCGGTATCGGCTTCATGGTTGCAGCACCTATTTTTCTTTCACTAGGATATAAACCATTTCAAGCTGTACTACTCTCATTCATCGGCTTACTAGCTAGTTCATGGGGCGCAATGGCAACTGGTACGATTATCGGTTCGCAGCTAATAAATATGCCTCTTACAACACTTGGCACAAATACAGCGCTACTAAGTATTCCGATGTTTGCTTACTTCGTTATTCTTTCTTTACACGTTGTTGGCGGCTGGCAAGCGGTTATAGAAAAGTGGAAAGAAGGAGTAGGATTCTTTCTATTATTTTCTCTCGGAATCTATCTTTCTAATGCATACGTAAGTGTTGAACTAGCCGGGATATTAAGTTCTATCGTTACGATTACATTTGGCTTTTTTATCATTAAATTAAAAGGAAAAAGTGGGCAAAATCTTATAACAGAGCATGCGGCTGCAACGGAGAGAGAAGTATCCATTATAAAAATTATTAGCCCTTATATATTTCTAACAGTTTGTATTTTACTTTCTCGCCTCGTTCCAGCATTACATGATTTGTTCAGATCATATGCGGTTCTTGATTTGAAATCATACTCTTACAAACTAGAGTTACTATATTCACCAGGATTTTGGCTCGGTATGACTTGCTTATTTACTATTATTTTCTTCCGCATCCCGTCTAATATTATTAAACAATCACTCTCACAAACGATCAAACAATGGATTCCTTTTGCGATTACGACGACAATGTTTATCGCCATTTCAGAACTAATGGGTGCATCAGGCATGCATTCATTACTCGCAAAGACAGCTGGTGATACATTTGGAACATTTTTCGTTTTCGTTGCGCCGTTTATTGGCGCTATTGGTGGATTTTTAACAGGTAGTAACGCAGGATCAAATGCAATGTTTATAAAACTACAAATGCAAACCGCACAAAACGTAGCACTCCCGTGGCAATATGTCACAACACTTCAAAACACCGCATCATCAGTAGCGACAATCGCTTGTCCATCACGGATTACACTAGGTGCTTACTTATGTAATATCCCTTACCGTGAAAATGAACTATTAAAGAAGACGACGTTAATGATTTTTGGTGCGGTTTTGCTTGTAGTGGTAGAGGTTATTGTTTGGTATATGTTGAGAAATTAAAAATCCTCTTAACATAGGAGGATTTTTTTTATGAATGGATAATGTTTTAAATATGAAAAGCTTCTACTAGATGAATAGGAGATGAAATGTATGCCCTTAAAAAATTATGGTGTGTTAAAAGGTACCGTTATACAATCTAAGATCGGAAAAGGGAAAACTCCTCATTATCAAGTTCATTTACAAGGCGAAGCAGAAGTAGATTATCGTATTGCAATTAACGTAAAATCGCAAAGCTATCCATCAGAAGTTTTATATTTTGCGAGTAACAATATTAAGTCAGAGGCGATTCATATTTTACCGACATTACCATTCGGTTTTACAGAAATAAAAAACAATGAACCGAAAGTAGCTTTAGATTATGTAAGAGGAAATCTATTTGACTCAAATCAAATGATTCCTTTGCCTCCCGAAAAAGCAGGAGCAGATAATGATTTAAATGAAAAAATAGAACGTTATATAAAACGAGCAATAGAAGAAAAAGCAATTATTTACGCGTTTGGTGAAAGATGGGGACCAGAAGAAAATACACCAGATTCCTATTTTCATTTCAAACCAGGAAACGGTATACATGATATTCATATGAATCAAGGGAATGTAGAAAAATGGCAAGGTGATGATGGCATATGGCAAGACGGAGGAATACTCATTCACTTTGAAAAGGAAGAAGAATGGATTGGTATCTTTCTTGCATTCCAATCACAGTCATGGTGTACCGATGAAGAAGGACATGCTCGGGTGCCGGTTGAGCATTGTGATTATAAGAGGAATAAGTGAGGAGAAGAGCTAGTCTGAAATGGACTAGCTCTTCTAGTTGGAGTACATTCTGTTCTAAAAAAATTGTTGTTAATTTGCAATACTAAATAATAGGGAGATGATTTGAATTTTTAAACATTATATATTAATATAATGTTATATGTATTGTTTAAAAGTGCTAGGAGGAGATTTTTTCTTGGGTAAAACTGAATATTTAGAAATGTTGCGAAGGACAAAAGAATTTTTACAAAAGAATTTCTCTTTTATAAAAGTAGGATTCTTTGGTAAGCGGATTATTTCAATTATAATCATTTTAATATCATCGTCAGTGGCATATTTTTCCGGATATCTGTTTTTATGGGGATACTATTTTGGAGGTGAAAAGGACCAATCACTGTTATCAGTTGCAGTTAATTTAGTGCCTATTGATCGTGTGATAGCTTTTTCTGTGGGCTTCTTTTACATCATCTTAATTGGAATTATTGTTTTGTTTTTTGTAGCTATATTAAAAAATAAAGATAGTTTTGACTCAGCTTTTTTAATAGCGTTGGCATTAGGTTTAACAAACATAGCGATTGTATATTTTTTTGCAGCAGAAATAACATTTATGGCATATATTCAGACGTTATTACTTTGGGTGTTACCTTTACTTCTTGTACTTATAAGTGCAAATTTTTATTTTTGTTTTAAAGATTTTTATACTTTTATAAGTTATGAGGTATATTGTTACACTACATATATTAGTTTTATAATAATATCCAAATACTTTAATTTAACATCGCTAGGGGATTTATTATCCAGATTTGAATTTTTTATATTAATGTTTATTATTGGTGCACCCACGATATTTCTAATAAATCAGATAAAAAATCAAATGATTTTATTTACAGTGAAAAAAATATTGAAATCCATTGTGATAATTCCGATACTTTTAATGCTAGGGTTACATATTTATGTAGACGCATGGGCTAAAGCAATTTTCACTGTATTTATTATTAATACTATGATTTATATAAGAGTACGGAGGGGAGAAGATAAGACGACAAAAATATTAGCAGATGAAGGGCGTAGGGGAGTTACAAAGCCACTATATATTACGAAACCGTTCACGGTAATATTATATATGTTAGTGGTGTTTTTTATTATAAGTAATTTAACTCTATATTCTTTGGTTCAAGGAGGAAAATATATGTATTTAATTCTTCAACCAAATAATTATCAGACAATAGAGTATATATGGGATGGAAAATTGAAACGTATAAAGGGGAATATTATTTCTAGTCAAAATGATACGTATTATATATCAACAACTGAGAGAAAATTAATGATTTTAAAAACAAAGGATATAATTATAGATTCAAATCAATAAGAAGAGGGCGTTCAAAACGAACGCCCTCCTCTTATTTTATAAAACCCAAAACTAACAAGTGTAGAAAGGCAAGAGAACAGCAGTGCCACACTAGAAAATGCAATGAGGTACATATTATATTTCATCACTTTGCCAATTAGTTGATTACTGTCGTATTGAAATAGTCCTGCGATTATGTTGAATAAAAATAATACGATAAACATGACGATCACACCGTCTATTGATCCTTTAATATCTGGTTTACTTAAAGCGATATGTGCAGAAATACAAATGGCGATAAATAAAAATAGCCAAAAGGAAGGATTCAATAAATTACTTATTGTAAATAAGCTTTTCAATAATACAAACGTCGACAAGAGCATGTTTTGAACCATTTCTATATTAATAGAAGTAGAAGCGATTGTTTTTTCGAGAGTTGTATTAAATAAGAAATATGAATTCGGTACGAAATAGCGCATTAAAAGGATTAACGCAGTAATACCAGAAATAATAGGACCAATTCCAATGAAGAAGTTCCCAATTCGTTGATATACACTTTTTTGATTGTATTGATGTTGTACGTATCCTAAAGCACCTTGACTTGTATCTGTTGGGAAAAACTGCGTTCCTACAATTTTATGACGAAATAGCACACACATAATGGCATGTCCAAGTTCGTGAATCGGAACACCAATCCAAGCCGTTAAAAGGAATCCTTTTCTTCCGAAAGCTCTCGACCAATACATGCGTGTGAGAGATTCTAAATATCCTAATAAAAATCCAATTACAATGATAACGCCAATTAAAGATAATAATTGGATTACGCTTGTAAGGAGTATTTGAAAAATTGAGTTTACCAATTCCATTGCCAGTCATCCAATCTGTTAAAAATATTATTTATTCTGTTTCATAATAGCATTTTTTTTCAAGATTACTAGCACATATATTTTCTTTCGGAAGAAGGATTTCAGAATCTTTTTCTTGTAGTCATGTTTTATGTCCAAAGTCATATATTGAACTTGTAACACCCTATATGGTATATGCTTAAGGAGGGATAAGAGAATGAAATGTCCGTCATGTCATACAGAAAATGCAGCGGAGGCAAAGTTTTGCGGGAATTGTGGACATTCGTTAACGGAAGAAGTAGTGGCAAGTAGTGGCCAAGAAGAAGGGCCGGAACAAGCACGTGCGGCACAAGCAAAGGAAGCTCGGCCAAATGAAACGGTAGAGCAAGCGAAGCGGTTCGCGAGCGGCTATTTTCAATTTTTTAAACATGCATTACAAGCACCGACAGCGATTATGAAAAGCGGCGCTATTGAAGTGCGAAATGGAATTGTAAGTCTTGTTCTTATTTGTTTTTTAGGAGCATGTATTTTTTATAGAATGATGAGTGCAGCATCAGCAGTTACGAGAACATTTGCACCAGATATATCTACTCCCACGTTTTTTGGAGAATCTATAACGGTCTTTTTCTTTTTATTAATTTTAACTTTATTTGTCGGATTTATTATTTTTGTAAGTGGCAAGATGATGAAATCATCTTTTTCGTTTCTTGAAGTATTTGGTATATGGGGAACGATAGCGACGCCGGCTATTGTCATATTAGTCCTTTCTTTTCTTTTTAGTTTCTTATTAATCTTTTTCTTACCTATATTATTATCCGTAGCTGCAACTTATATAGGAATTAGTATAACTGTAGCCGTATTAAAGCTAGACAATGGCGGATTAGATCTCGTTTACACACTTATTATTGCAAATGTTTTAATTGGAATTGCAACGTTCATTGTACTTTGGTCTTACATTAGCACGATAATTCAAGCCTTAACAAAGGGAATAACTGGCTTCTAATGAAAAGGTGGTTGACTGAATGAATGTATGTACAAAGTGCGGAGCTCAGTTTGAAGATGGTGTGCAATTTTGTCAAAACTGCGGGTCGAAGAGGGGACGTCCTGTAGTAAAGAAGAACATGAGCGGCGGTACAAAAGTTGGCATTACACTGTTAGCACTATTTGTTATAGTGATTATTGGCTTGTATTTGTACGGAGCATCGTATTATACGCAGGTGGCACAAGTAGACCGGATGATTACGATTTTACAAGAGCAAGACGGAGAGAAATTAGCTGAGATCGTTACGGCAGATGATCCATCGGTTATGATAACGAGAGAGAGTGTAACGCCCCTATTTTCATATATAAAAGAAAATCCATCTTACGTAAATGAATTAAAAGGATATTTGAGACAAGGTGAAAAACAACGGGACGGAATAGAAAGAGCTGATTTTTCATTAACGAAAGACGGAAAGTATTTCTTTATATTTGATCGATATAAATTGAAAGCGAAGACGTACTATACAACTTTGCTTACAAATGAAAAAGGCGTATCGTTAAAAATGAACGGAAAAGAAATTGATAAGACAGATGACAAAAAGTTTGAGAAGCAATATGGGCCATTTCTTCCGGGAAATCAAGTGTTTCAATCAGATTATAAAAATGACTATGTAAAATTATCTCGTGAGGAAAAGGTTGTACTTATGAAACAAAGCCAAAATAACGTAACGATAGATTTAACGTTGCAAGGTCAATATATTACAGTTCAAACGAACGCGCCTGGTGCAACATTGTACGTAAATCAAAAACCGGTTACAGCGCTGGCAGGAGAAGAAATTACATGGGGGCCAGTAGCGACTGATGGAAGTGCGACGATTTATTTAGAACGAAATGGAGAAAGCGGACGGGAAACGACACAAGTAGAGACGGTAACGGCACTTTCGTCTTATAATCTTCCATTCCAAAAGAAAAGTACAGAAAAAACAGTTGTTTATAATGTTACTCCAACGCCCGCGACTGGGTATGTATATAATGGTTTCATCTTTCCTGATAGTGATATTCGAAAATTAACGAGCGCAGATTTAACATATTTATCGAAAGAGCAGTTGAAAATTGCTAGAAATGAAATATATGCAAGGCATGGACATATTTTTCAAACGAAAGATATGCAAGCGTATTTTGCAAAACAGTCTTGGTATAGAGAAAATCCTTACTTTACAGGAACGTTAACAGATATCGAAACTTATAATATTGAACTAATCAAATCAAGAGAATAGAACACATGAAAAAAGTACAGTGCATAACTGTACCTTTTTTATGGTTTTTTATCTGAACCAGGATCCCTTGAGAAAAAGATATGAAAGAGAAATGTGACTTTACTTGCTCCTCCTGATGTACTTGCTTGCACATCAGATAAACCATTAGATGTTAAAACACCTTCAGAATGAGGGGGTACGACTATTTTGAGATTATCATCTGATTCTGATGATGCAGTAACTGTTATTGTATCATCAGATAAGTTCAAAATTTTTACAGTGCCGATTGGTAAGATGGACTTGCCAGCGTGTGATGCTGAAGCGAAGCGAGAGCCTTTCCAAATCGTTTGTGGGAAAGTCTCATCATTAGATAACCAAGCACGAGCACTATAGATGGTTGCGTTAATAGAGAATTCTTGATCAAGCGACAAGGCGGGTTTTGGTTCTTTCGGTTCCTCTGGAGTTTGAGCGAGAAGGCCGGCGCACATGTATGTTTCACCTACTTTCAATTGTTACTGTTATAGCATATTAAACATATTGTTTATAAGACACGACAGTTACCTATTCAAGCATAGGTTTGTGCACAAAATTTGAAGATGAAATTCTCTTTCTTTACAATGGAAGTAGGTGTTATTTCTATAAAATATGGAAAACGTAAAGAGTATGTAAAAAAGAAGGAGTGGTAAAGTGAACTATGTCATTATTGGCGGAGATGCAGCTGGTATGAGTGCAGCTATGCAAATTGTTAGAAACGATGAAAATGCAAATGTTGTAACTTTAGAAAAAGGTGAAATTTATTCGTACGCTCAGTGTGGATTACCGTACGTCATTAGTGGTGCTATCGCTTCAACTGAAAAGTTAATCGCGCGTAACGTAAAGACGTTTCGTGAGAAATATGGAATTGATGCGAAAGTGCGTCATGAAGTAACGAAAGTAGATACGGAAAAGAAAATGGTGTACGCAGAGCATACGAAGACGAAAGATGTCTTTGAATTTCCGTACGATCGATTATTAATTGCGACTGGAGTGCGTCCTGTTATGCCAGAATGGGAAGGACGGGAATTACAAGGCGTTCATCTTTTAAAAACAATTCCTGATGCTGAGCGCATATTAAAAACGCTAGAAACGAATAAAGTTGAAGATGTAACGATTATTGGCGGTGGTGCCATTGGACTTGAGATGGCAGAAACATTCGTCGAACTTGGTAAGAAAGTAAGAATGATTGAGCGAAATGATCATATCGGTACGATTTATGATGCAGATATGGCAGAGTACATACATAAAGAAGCAGATAAGCATCATATTGAAATTTTAACGAATGAAAATGTAAAAGCATTCAAAGGGAATGAACGAGTAGAAGTAGTTGAAACGGATAAAGGTACGTATAAAGCGGATCTTGTTTTAGTATCTGTCGGAGTGAAGCCAAATACTGATTTCCTTGAAGGGACAAATATACGTAAGAATCATAAAGGGGCAATTGAAGTAAATGCATATATGCAAACGAATGTGCAAGACGTATATGCAGCTGGTGATTGCGCAACACATTACCACGTTATAAAGGAAATTCATGATCATATCCCGCTCGGAACGACTGCCAATAAACAAGGGCGACTTGCTGGACTGAACATGCTGGATAAACGAAGAGCCTTTAAAGGTACGTTAGGTACAGGTATTATTAAATTTATGGATTTGACGCTTGCAAGAACAGGATTAAATGAAAAAGAAGCGAAAGGGCTACACATCCCGTATAAAACAGTTAAAGTAGATTCTACAAATATGGCGGGCTATTATCCAAATGCAAAACCACTTTACTTGAAATTACTATATCGATCCGATACGAAACAATTATTGGGCGGGCAAGTAATTGGAGAAGAAGGCGTAGATAAACGGATTGATGTGATTGCAATGGCACTTTTCAATAAAATGAGTATTCACGATTTAGAAGATGTCGACTTAAGTTATGCACCACCATATAACAGCGTTTGGGACCCAATTCAGCAAGCGGCAAGGAGAGCGGAATAGCACTTTTTAAAGTGCTATTTTTTTTACAATGAGGGAGTAAATAAAGTTTCACTTTATTTTGAATATACCCTTTCCCCTTGAAAACATATTACGTATCGCTTATATTTTCATATAGTATTTATTTTTTAAACGAAGCAATGAATGAACCAGGGGGCGCAGTATGGCAATTAACATGAAAACAATCGAAGAATGGATTGCTGAATCAAATGCAAGACATGAAGAAGACTTTGGACACGTTGTGGAAGAAATGAAAGAAGTATGTGTCGGACTTGATAACGCGACATTAATTTATACGAAAAATGTATTTTGTTTCGGTAAAAAAGTAGAAGTATTTTTCTTCTTCCAAGACCATGTCGTGATTGGACAAGAAAAAGACGAATATATTGAAATTGAAAAATTAAAGTATGATGACATTACAAATAGTAACTTAAAAACAAATGACAAAAATACTACGTTAGAATTAAAGTTTGCTAACGGACAATCTATCAATTTAGATAGTTTAAATGATAACTACGGTACGAAAAATTGGTTATTTGCTAGACAAATTAAGAGTATTTTTAAGTTAATCTAGTAAAAAAGCACGCCGATAGACGGCGTGCTTCTAACAATGCAAAGCCCCTTTTAACCAATTCCGCGCTCGATATGCCCCAACTGGAACTTGAATAAGAGATGTTTCATTCCCAGCATCTATTCCGTACAATTGATCACATGAATTTGTATCAAAACTAAGTAAAGGATGCCCGCCCATCCCCATCGCGGTCGCTGCAAAAACGAGTTTATGAACGAGTATACCTGCTTCCATTTGATGGATACGGTACCCTCTATAGCCTAATGCATTTGTATAATAATCTTTCTTTCCGACTACATGTAGGCAAAGTGGTACTTGAAAAAGGTTTACGTTATCCATCGTCATACTAGACTGAAGTGGGTAGCGAAGGTCTCCATATCGAATTGGTTGTATGGAATGTGTTTTACTGTTATAAGCGTAAGCTCCGTTTTCAATATTTTTCACGTTATAAAAACATCCATATAAGGAGACGCGTGTATTTTTATTTGTATACTTACCATCAAGGTCGTTGTAATAGGGGAAGGAGAGGCTCGCTTCTTGTAGTAAAGTAGCGAGCTCAGCTGCATCCCATTTCGTTAAAGTAAAGTCAGCATCAGGGGAATACCGTTTTCTGCAAAGTTGCAAGAAATCATAAGATAAATGCTCTACTTTCGGCAGTTGTACAGCATACTCATGATGTTGATAGTGCTCTTCATGAGCTAGTGTTTGGAAGTGTGCTGTCGATTCGATCATAGAAGCTTCATTTATTTTTGTTATCATCGGATATTCATCTACATGTTTTGAGCGAACGAAATGTTCATGTGCGAGCGGCGGAATTTGTTGCAACAACTCATGAGAAGTAACTGTTTTATTTTCACGGTAATCATTGTGAAACCAATTAGTTTCTGGCTCTGTACTTAAAGGAATAACGGCATACACACTTTCTTCACCTTCTGACAATCCGAGTAAATGGTTCAGTGCACGGTCTAGAAATTGAAAGTATACGCCGTTCGTATAACCGAACTGATTTGCACATTCTAGTAATTGTCCAATGAGAACCCCGCTATCTAATCCTTGAAGTCGATATGAAAAGTTATTGTATTTAAAGAAGTTTTTCCAAAACATAGTGGATACGAATGCAGCACCGAAACAATCCTGTATGTTACAGCGATTACCGAGTGCGTCTGCTAAATAAGAATCGAAATTTCCTTCGCGAAGTAAAATAAGTCGGTGATGCGCGGCGTCATAATGGTAAATGCCGTCTGGATAATCGTCAATCTTTAAATAGATATACAATTCATTCGGGTATAAGGCACCGCCTGAAGGAATGGATCTACGTAATACATTTCTCTCGCTATTTAGCTGACATAATTGTGTTACACCAAATGAATACCAAAGGTAGTGACCAATCTCATTTAGAGTAGGTGTAGTAGAAGAGTTCGATAAAGATAACGGGATTTCTAAGGAGAGCGGGATGGTAGGTACATTTCGATATAATTTATAAGGAAGCGGTGCGTCTTTCCAGTCCACCTCATGATTTGGCATAATTTCATCGATAGAGAAATGGAGATGATGTAAAAAAGTATCTAGCTGCATGAAATCCCTCCTTTACTATGGAAACGGATGTGGATGTGGATTTAATCTTTCATTTGTTAAAGGTTCGTCTGTATATCCAATTGTCATCGGTACGGTATATACCCGGTCCAGTCCTGTAACCCGAGTAAGATGGTGTCCGAACGTCATCGGTAACATACCTGGAATAATAACTTTTACACAGTGTAGTCCGTTCTTTTCTATAAGGGGAACGGTTTGATCTACAACGATTACTTCAAGGTCAGATTGATGCAAACGATTTAAAAGTTGGTGGAGATCGGATGTTAAATCCATATCAAATGATTGTGATACATTTATTTCTTGGAACGTTTGCACCGGTGCATCTTCTCGTAAAAGGAAGTGAAGACGTTCTTCCGTTTCTTTCAATCCGTACAGCATACTATGGTCTTCCATTTTATTAACGAAATAAGGATCTTGTAAGCACTTTTCGTAGTATTCTCTTTTGTGCTCGAGCTCATCGTCTGTTATTAGTAACATGCCTGCTATTTCTTGAATGGCGCTTTTTAAGGCTCGAATAGGATCTAAATGAGCGCCTCCCGCACAAACAACGTTCATTCCATTTTCACGCGTATTTTTTGCAATTACCCATAAGCTCGGGATGCCGTGTTCCATCGTCGCATTAAAAGCGTGTAATTCATACCCGGTAATCGTACGTAACCGCTGGATCATTAATTGTAATTCTGTATCATTTGCTGAACTCAGATCAAGGCGGGGAAGAGGTAATTCTGCATACCAAGTGAGTAAGAAGGCATCACGCTCTACAATTTCTAAAATACCGTGAAAAATCGCTTCTTCTAAACTACCGCCAATTGCACATCCATTTGATGTTTCATACACGAAAGCATCTCGATGACCGAGGCTATAATAAGCAATTGATTCAGGAACTAAAAGCGGTCTGTTTTGTGATAAAGAATATCCCCATACCCAGTTTTGCTCATAATCAGGATCAAACGGCTTAAATGGAAAATTATCACGATTGTAATGTTCATTTGCATGTACACCGAGTGTGAGGGGATTTAGTGCATGTTCCTCTAAATCATGAAAACTACCATGCACATTTGTCTTTTTCCCGCGAGGCGACATACCGCAATATCGTTCTAAACCTTCTAAAATAGCAGTTGCTTCACTCACTGCAAATGAATGAGTTCGGCCTGCAACACCTTCATTTCCGAACATTAATGGCATGTTTATAATGACGTCAGCGAATGGTAATAATGAATGCTGCATTTTGCCGTTTAACATACCGACCCGATAATCTAAATAGTCTCGCGTTAAAAATGTGTTTAATTCATGAATGGAACGGCAGCGATACGTTTCGGTGCTTACTTTTAAACTCGGTTGTAAAGAAACTTCCGCCGCATCCGCAGTATCATCAGGTAAATTACTACATACAGGACAGAGAGGATCTGGAAGAAAAGAATGCCGCGTACATTGTAATGTTTGTAAGTTTAGTAAAATAAGTTCATTTTCTAAAGAAGAATGGTTATGAGTTAATATTTTTTCTGTTTCTGCGCAAATAAGATGGCACATTTGTAACATTCCATTTTGGGTGGCACGTACATCACGCCTCGTTACATTATCTGCTTTAAAGGCATATTTCCGTTGTAGTTCCCACATTTCTTTTTGATCAAAGCCAGCGATAAAACGGCGTCCATCAGAACAATGGGAACATCCGGGCGTAAGAGGATGAATGTAAGGACCGATAATACCTTCGCCAAATGAAGTAAAACCACGTAACCACGGAATATGATTTGACCGAAAAATTAGCTCAGCGTCATGATGAATAGTAGAAGGAGATCCGTCATGTAATACGAGAGCGAGATGAATATTTTCAGGAAGTTCTTCTGTAAGGGTATGCTGACGAATGATGGAATATTGTTTGCATAATTGATCATGTACATAGTCTGCAAGAAGGCCATCCCCTATAAGTAATATATTTTGAGTCATAGACCGTCCTCCTTTGCAATTAATACCCCATACACACCGTCTAAGTTTTCTTTCAAAAATGGTTCGATTGCTAAATCAAACACGAAGGGATAAAAATTATGTTCTTCTAAATGCTGTAAGGCAAGCTGTAAAGATTGCACACTTGGAATTTCTTCTTCCGCTTGTATTTCCACTCTAAAAGAATCCGTGTCATATAAAATAATAGATGATTCAGGCAAGATATTAGCTCTGTAAGGAGTCTCTTCACTTTGAATGTGTAGCAGTGATAGTTGTAGTGCGCTTCGTAACGCTAACGTCATATTAATATTAGATGCACCGTACCATCTATCATTTATACCAATCCAAATGACTGGAAAACTGAGAATCTCTTCACTCATTGCAATTTTAGGTGTTTCATGAATTGTAGCAAGAGCATCGTAATAAAATCTACAATGTTTATCGTGAATATCAGTTAAATCAATCGTTGTAAGTTCTTCTAGCATATGTGACTGCCGCTCATACAGTTTATTGTTTAAATGTTGTTGTAGTGCCCGGTAAAATCCTTCTGTCATCGTTTCTCCAGCACCGATACCGATATCGTTATGTTCAGGAATAAGGCGGTGAATGATTTCTGCTACATATGTTTCAATTCCTGTTAAACCGGCTTCTCGGCGTGCTTCATTATGAGTCAATCCACTGCAAGTCATAAGAGGCAGAAGGGGAGCTGGGCCATCTGATAGTGGAGTGGCTACTTGAATATAGCACTGTGATAACGGTAATTGATATGAATCTTGTTCATCCCATACATGGAATATACCGGCTTCTTTAGAAGTTAATGAGTCGAAAAAGCGGAATACATCAGTTGAAGTATGTTGGCCATACCGATGCTCAAGTTTTTCAGAAAGATTTTCTATCGTATCAATTGTAAAACTTTCATCAGTTGCAAGAGGGTGTTTTATAAAAGGATGCCACGTTCCTTCAAGTGTTTCATAGTTTAATAAAAAGAATTGTGATTCTTTTTCACGATATGAATCATCCGCGACATGTTTAAACAATTCAAAAACGATTACATTTGCTAACATGGCAGATGCAATTTGTGAGAAGGAATCCGATGAATTTTCATTTTGCAAAGTCGTTTCATGTAGTCGATGCCATGCGGATTCCCAGCATTCATCACGGTTTTCCATTACGACAGGTCCAGCTATACCGAGTGTTGATAAACAAATAGCTGGTATAAAATTCTTTTTCGTTTCTCTACAAATAGTGTGAACTGTTTTTAAACCGTCAATGTCTCCGTTTTGAGAAACATATAAAATCCAATCAAAAGGTTCGAATACTTCATGCAAGGGACGGTCAATTGTAGTATCGATTTCTTGAAGGAGTACACTGTTATCAACTTCATATGCACGTTCTATTAGCTCATGTATTCTGTCATAGTTTGTTTCATCCCGATCTGTAACGAGGTAATAAAATGTAGGTAAACCAGATTCTAATAAAGAAGAAACTAAGGAAGTGAGCATATCCCCAGAACCAAGTACAAGGACATTTGCTCCGCGGTACGTTTCGAATTTTAAAGCACCTGAATGAGAATCGGCTTCTAAAAATTCAATTTGCGAAGCATATCTGTCGAGTAATGTACTGTTTAATTCATGAGGTGCATCTTGATTTGCATCGCGAACGAAACCATTTTCATATAAAATCTCTCCAATTTCAAATACCCGATTTTGATAGGGGAGAGGGAGGCCATCGGTTATTTCTGCTAAAGAATAATTTCCGTTAAACATTGGCATTAATTTTTCAATCCAGTCATAAATTCCATCACCGTCCATGCGAAATGAACTGGCGTTATTTCGAAAATAGACACCCCCGTTTGAATCGGGAAGGAAGAAAGTATCCTTATTTACTTTAAGTTTTGCATGAATTGGAAGGTTATTCATTTTAATCCTCCTTACGTTTAGGCATACATTATTACTTTATGTCATGAAATTTGTCCCGTATGAACACAATAAAAAAAGGCTGTAGAATGATTCATTCTACAGCCTTTAATAGATTTTTAATCTATCAACCTTCTAATAATAATGACTTTGGATCTTCAAGCATATCTTTAACAGCAACAAGGAAGCTAACTGCTTCTTTACCATCAACAATACGGTGATCGTAAGATAAAGCAATGTACATCATTGGGCGGTTTTCCATACGCTCGTTATCAATTGCAACTGGGCGTACTTGGATTTTATGCATTCCTAAAATACCAACTTGAGGGCTATTTAGGATTGGTGTTGACATTAGAGAACCGAATACACCACCGTTTGTAATTGTAAATGTACCACCTTGTAGTTCTTTTAATGAAAGTTTGTTATCGCGTGCTTTTTTACCTAATTCACGAATTTCGCTTTCGATTTCAGCGAAGTTTAATTGGTTAGCATCGCGTACAACTGGAACAACTAATCCATCTGGAGCTGCTACTGCAATACCGATATCATAGAATTTTTTAATGATAAGCTCGTCACCTTGAATTTCAGCATTTAATAATGGGAATTGTTTTAATGCTGCAACAACTGCTTTTGTGAAGAATGACATGAAGCCAAGACGTACATCATGTTTTTTCTCGAAAGCATCTTTGCGTTCTTTACGTAATTCCATGATCGCACTCATATCAACTTCGTTAAATGTTGTTAACATTGCAGATGTTTGTTGAACTTCTACAAGACGTTTTGCAATTGTTTGACGGCGGCGGGACATTTTCACGCGCTCAACTGGTTTTTCGAATTCCGTTTTTGCAACTGGAGCAGGAGCTGGACTCTTTGGAGCAGCTGGTGCTTCTTTTGGTGCTGCAGCATGAGCTTGTACATCATGTGGTCTCACGCGTCCAAGTGGATCTGTACTACGTACGTCGTTTAAGTCGATTCCTAATTCACGAGCCATCTTTCTAGCAGCTGGTGATGCGATAGGACGGTTTGTATTTGGTAACCCTTGTAGTGTTGCAGTTTGCTCAGCACTTGGTGCCGCAGCTTTCGGTGCTTCAGCTGTTTCTTGTTTTGGTTGCTCAGCAGCCGGTGCAGGTGTACTTACTGCAACTGGTGCTCCATTAGCATCTAAAATTGCGATAGTTGCGCCAACTTCAACTGTATCCCCAGGTTCGCCTAGTAACTTCGATACAATACCTGAATCTTCTGCAATGATTTCTACATTGACTTTATCAGTTTCAAGCTCAACAACGCTGCCACCTTTCTCAACTTTGTCGCCTACGTTGATAAGCCATTGTGAAATAGTTCCTTCAGTAATAGATTCTGCAAGCTCAGGTACTTTAATTTCGATCATTTTAAATGTCCTCCCCTTATTTGCCTAACGGTGTGTTTTTTCTTCTTTTGTCTTCGGTAATCTCCATTTGTTAGCCTGGCCTTGGGCAGAATATCTGCCCAAGGAACAAGCTAGAAACATTCATTGTTACTTTTTAGTTGCTGTAAACTTCAATTTCTTGTTTATCTTGACGGAAGTTATACTTCACATCTAAAGCATGTGCAACAATTAGCTCTTGCTCAGCTTTGTGAGCGAATGGATCGCCGCCAGATGGACTAGAGCGATCAGGACGTCCAATGTAGCCTGTTTTCACTTTATCTCCAGCAAGTTCGAACAGAATTGGAGCCATGTAATGCCATGCGCCCATATTACGAGGTTCTTCTTGAACCCAAATGATTTCTTCTAAGTTTTTAAAGCGTTTAATAATAGATTGAACTTTCTCAGCAGGGAATGGGTATAATTGCTCAATACGAACGACATGAACTTCGTCTAAGTTGTACTCATGTTTACCAGACTCGATTTCTGCTGCTAAGTCAATCGCCATTTTACCTGTGCTTAAAACAAGACGTTTTACTTTATTTGGTTTCATGCCAAGGTTTTCTTGTTCTAAAGCAGGTTGGAAACGTCCTTCGCTTAACTGACTAGCAGTTGAAAGCGTAAGTGGGTGACGTAATAAACTCTTCGGCGTCATCAATACTAATGGTCGAACAGCTTCTGTTCCTAAGATAGATGCTTGACGACGCAGGATATGGAAGTATTGAGCCGCGCTCGTTAAGTTTGCAACTGTCCAGTTATTCTCAGCAGCTAACTGTAAGAAACGCTCTGGACGTGCACTAGAGTGCTCTGGTCCTTGACCTTCATAACCGTGTGGTAATAGAAGAACTAAGCCAGATTTTTGACCCCATTTTGCTCTTCCAGCTGAAACATATTGATCAAATAATGCTTGCGCAGTATTTGAGAAGTCACCATATTGCGCTTCCCACATAACAAGAGTTTCTGGAGCGAATACGTTATAACCATATTCGTAACCAACAACAGCAGCCTCTGATAACGGACTGTTATGAACAGAGAACGATGCATTAATGTTTGGTAAGCGATGCAATGGTGAATATGTTTCGTTTGTATCAGTATCGTGTAATACGATATGACGGTGTGCGAATGTACCACGCTGTGAATCTTGACCAGTTAAACGAATTGGCGTACCTTCTTGTAAAATAGAAGCGAATGCTAACGATTCAGCAAGTGCCCATTCAATTTTACCGTTCTCTTCAAGAGCATCTTTACGGCGCTCAAGAATTTTCTTCACTTTCGGATATACGTTAAATCCTTCCGGCCAAGATAGTAGACCTTCATTAATTGCACGAAGTGAGTCAATCTCAACACCAGTATCAATTGACTGAATACCTTTTGCAACAACATCTGGTACTTTAACGTGAATTGTTGCGTCGCTCGTATCAGCTGGTGGTACTTGTGCATAGTCGGATTTTAATTGCTCTTGTGTAAACTGTGTAATTGTTTCAACCTCATCTGCATTTAGAACACCAGCAGCTTGTAATTGATCTGCATAAATTGCTCTTACAGTTGGATGGTTTTTAATTTTTTTGTACACTTGTGGTTGCGTAACTGCTGGATCATCCATTTCGTTATGACCGTAGCGGCGGTAACCAATTAAATCGATTAAGAAATCTTTTTTGAACAACATGCGATATTGAATCGCAAGGTTAGCAGCTGCAAGACAAGCTTCCGGATCATCAGCGTTCACGTGAACAATCGGAATATCGAAACCTTTTGCAAGGTCACTAGAATATTTCGTAGAACGAGAATCATAGCTATCAGTTGTAAAACCAACTGCATTGTTTGCGATAACATGAATCGTTCCGCCTGTTTGATACGCGTTCAATCTGCTTAAGTTGAGTGTCTCAGATACAATACCTTGACCAGGGAATGCAGCATCACCATGAACTAAAATTACGAATGATTTTGAAGTATCTTGATCTGGAAGACCAGATTTTTTACGATTCTCTTGAGCAGCACGTGCGAAACCTTCTACTACAGGATTCACGAACTCAAGATGACTCGGGTTATTTGCTAATGTCACGCGAGTGCTAACTTCTTCGTTACTAACGACTTGTTCTCTACCTAGGTGGTATTTCACATCGCCAGTCCAGCCAGAATTAGCCACTGCGCCTTCTATTTTTGCATGTTTGAACTCAGCAAACATGTGGCTATATGGTTTTTCTAATACGTGAGCAAGTACGCTTAGGCGACCGCGGTGAGCCATACCAATCATGACATCCTCAACGCCGTTTTTAGCACCTTCTAGAACAATTTCATCTAAAACAGGTACAAGCATATCAACGCCCTCGATAGAGAAACGTTTTTGCCCAACGAATGTTTTATGCAAGAATTGCTCGAAACCTTCAACAGCTGTTAAACGTTTTAAAAGAGCAGTTCGTTTTTTATTTGATAGTGGTTGACGCAATGAATTTGATTCCACCATTTGATGCAACCACGCGCGTTCTTCACTATCTTGTATATGAGAAAATTCATAAGCTAAAGATTTTGTATAAACGTCTTTTAATCTATGAATTACATCAAGTGCAGTGTGAATACCTTCTGGTGCATCTGGCCATACTGTTTTCGCTGGAATCGCTTTCAAGTCAGCATCACTCAGTTCGCTCATTGCTTTCTCAAGAAGAGATTGTCCATTTGCAGCATCTTCCATCGGGTTGATGTGAGCCAACGTGTGCCCGAAAGAACGAATCTGCTCAACAAGTTGAACGACTTTAAGAATTTTTTCAATGTTACCTGTGTTTTGAGGAGAAAAATGTGTTGCTGTGTTGTCCCCTGTTACGACATCATCTTGAAACGAAGGAGCTCCAAAAATTTCAAAAAGCTCTTGTAATTCCGGATCAACAGAACCTGCTCCAGTTACGTAAAGATCATACTGTTCAATAACATAACCAAGGTTCGGACCGTGGAACTTGGCCCAAGGGTTTGTCGTTGTATTCTTCCTCGTCATTTGTTTAAACCTCCCAATGCATATAATCCTTTTCCATACAAAGGTGCATTTTGCTCTTTTTCAATAAGTAATGAATCAATAATCAATGTAAATGTTTTCTTTACTCTTATGTTATTACAATAATTTACATAATACCAAACACTATTACTTATCTGTTTTGTAAAAAAACATTCACAATAACTTATCACCCAAGTTAATCTTTCATGTTATAAAGTAATTTTACAGAAAAATGGGGTGGATATATTTGGTATGCCTATACTAATAGCTATAATTGTTGCATTTAAATATAGGTATAATAGTTAGAATGTTTCGATAAAATCGGTTTGAATTATGTATATTGAAATAATAAGCGCTTTCATAGATATTATACAACAATATAACGGAATATAGTATAAAAAATAAAAAATTATGAATTTATCGTAAACTTTATTTAGATAGTGTTAAATATTGAAAGGAAAGTGAAGGATTTCTACAAAAAAAGTTGCTAAACATAAAAAATGCTCCATAAACAGTTAGTTTCTATAAATATGACGAAAAACACCGTAAAACAAATAACGTATTTCGTGAAATAAAGAAATAAATGAAATATTTTAAAAGGATAAAACAAATATGGAGATATTAAATTTAAAAAAAAGAAGTGAGGAGATATAGTAACAGTTATTTACAGTGTTCCGTGTTTCGCTTCAAAATAGACGTGCTGAAATTGAAAAAAGTTTCTTCTATATAAATAGCGTGAATAATAATCAAAATATATGTAAAGGGAACTTGACGTAAAGTTTCCTTTACATATATACTCGGTATATGGAAGGAGGGAGAAATTTCCTTGGAAAATAAAATGGTCGAATACCGAAAAAAATTTGGACTATCTCAAGAAAAGTTGGCTGAGAAACTTGGAGTTTCCAGACAAACCATTATCTCAATTGAAAAAGGGAAATACGATCCATCACTTCCGCTAGCATTTGAAATAGCGAAAACATTTCAGACAACGATAGAACATGTATTTATTTATGAAGGAAAAGAAGAGGGGGAATAGGGATGAATTATTCACAAAAGTACTTTGTAATTATGGGGATTATTTTTCTATTTATGAGTGGATTTATGATATTAACAGGTATAATGACGCATTCTGCACCGCCA
The DNA here is from genome assembly GCF_056158125.1 of Bacillus sp. EB V-12. NCBI lineage: Bacteria > Bacillati > Bacillota > Bacilli > Caryophanales > Bacillaceae > Bacillus > Bacillus sp. EB V-12. Next base: position 506,665 of record NZ_JBUXJL010000002.1, read on the forward strand.
GCCATAACGTATCCATTGCTTGGGATGATGATTATGAGTTTCTGTCTAAGCTACTTGCACCCGCAATTTAAAGAAAAAGATGAGCGAATGAAACTTATTCGTTATAAAGGAATGTTTGTAACCTTTTTTGCGTTAACGGCATATTATCTTCTTTTCTCTATCGGCTTAAACTTAAAAATACTTACACTATCTGCTACTGAATTATTAAATATACTTATGGCACTTACAATGAGTACAGTTTTTATCTCATTTGTTGTTTTATCAAAAAGATATTAAGATGGAAGAGAGAAAGGAAGATTAACATATGCAAATGATGTATGCTTTTGGCATTGGGCTTGTATTATTTTTAGCCGTATTCTTATTTATTCGTAAAGACGTTCAAGGCGGGAAGTTAACGAAACGAGGATTTTATAAATTAATCGCCTGTTTAGTTGTTATGCTTATAGCGATTATTGTAATGATTGTTTTAATAAGTCAGTCACTATAGAATGTAAAAACGGAACCTTACTTCGGTAAGGTTTTTTTATATTATTCAACCTAAAAAATACCATTAAATCCATTTACTATAAATAACTTATATTATATAATCCAATGAAATGATAGATAAGGAGTGTAGTATATGAATAAAAAAACTATCTTCTATTTATTAACTTGTCTACTACTTGTAGCTAGTACTACTTATATAATATGTAACAAAAGAGAACAAGTGCCACCTATATTAGTATGGGACGAACAAGAATATTATGTTACGAATGAACCTGCCAAAGTAGAAGAAGTTGGGCGAAAACTTGGCGAAGTAACAAGGGAAATTAAAACAAGTAAAAAACCTACTAAAAATAGAGAATCTAATACATTACAAGAGAAAACAGAAGTATTCACAATGATTGAGGAAGAAAAAAGTGAATATCCGCCTTTAATCATAAAGGAAGCTTATAGTGATGAATATAGGGTAGTGAGGCCGATGTCGAAGCAGGTATTGTGATGAAAAGGAGAATCTTTTGTAGACAGTAATTTAGTATTCGTGGTCGTTAAGAAAAATATTTGTCTTTTCCTCCTATCGGTGCCGTTTACATTTTGATGAATAGAGGAGCAATGCAAAAGAGAGATTTCATTTTATATTTATTATTTACTGCTATTAATATATCGCTTTGGTTATCGTTTATGATTTTTGATTGGAGTATGTGGATGGTAGTAGGGCATTATTTGTTTGGAGCAGTTGTTATTGTTTTTTCGAATATGAATAAGAGCTAAGCCAGCAACCTTAAAGTTGCTGGTTTTTATTTTGCTATTTATAATGAAGAAACAAATTTTTAATAGAGAGTAGTGGGCGTTATGAGATGGAAAGAGGGAACGTTTGAAAAAATAGACACGAATGACTCATCTGTTGAGCAACTTATAAACACGTTTAAGGAACAAAACTTAATTGGTGGAACAATAATAAGCTGTTTTAAAGTGCATAACGAAAATTTTTTTAAAGAAATACCACATTCGAAAGATGGACATGAGCACTTCTTTAGAAGAATCTTCAACTCTTTAGACATAATCAATAACTTAGAAGAGTTAAAAATACATACATCAGACAAATATAAGTTTCGTTTTAAAGAGCAGCTGGCAGCTATGCTTGATGGTAGCATTGCTGCGCAAATTTTGTGGGGCGGAGCATATGAAGGGTTTAAGGAACGACCAGTTATCGCAAAACAATTAGCAGTCAATGTATGTCAATATATGTTCCAAGATCGATACGAAGATATTAAAGTGTTCGAAAGCTATCGCCCTTGGACAGATTGGTTTTACGATGTTGCGTGGGATGTTACTTGGATGGTGTTAGATAGTAGGGAACAGAAAATGTGGTTCATTTGTGCTACGGATACAGATTGATAGAAGAGGGTCTTGTAGGAATGCTGCAAGGCCCTTTATCTTTTGGGAATTAATAGAAAACGAATCATATAAATGCTATACTAAAAAATGTTTGTAATGTCAGTTTCATAATATTGTATGATGCTGACTTACTAGAAAAGATAAGAGGAGAATGAGCGTGCAAAAGATAAAGAAATTATTGCTATTAATGATGGTAGTAGGATTAACAGCAGGTGTTTTAGCAGGGTGTGCAAATCCCAAAGATACTACAGAAGAATTTTTAACAGCGATACAAAAAGGTGATGTAGAAAAGGCTCGTACATTTGTTGAGAGTGACAAGGAATTTAATAAGCTAAATGAAAAAACAGATGATGCTGAGGCAAAAGCAATGCTAAGTGCAATTACAAAGAACTTTAAATTTGAAAAGATAGAAGAAGTATCGAAAAAGGATGACAAAGCAGAAGTGAAAGTGAAAATTACATCTGCTGATCTATCCGTTGCTGTAACAAAAGCAGTGGGAGAAGTTATGCCAATGGCGTTCGCTAGTGCCTTTAGTGAAGACAAAGAACAATCTGAAAAAGCTATCGAAAAAACAATGACCTCAACTATCGTCAAAAACTTAGCAGATAAAGATGCAGCAATGGCAACTCGCGAAGTTACCTTGAACTTAAAGAAAGACAAAGATGACGACTATAAAATCGTTGCTGACGATAACTTGAAAGAAGTATTGTTTGCCAATGCAAAGTCTTTGGAGAAGATGTTTGGTGGGAAGTAATTGAATGAGATAAAAAAGAGACACTATATCACGTAGAAGGTTGATATGGTGTCTCTTTTTTATATGACCCCGGAGAGGCTCGAACTCACGACCTCCACCCTGTCAAGGTGGCGCTCTCCCTGCTGAGCTACGGGATCCCAACTATAAATGTTACCATCAGCAATGTATTTTCATTTCATTCGTGTAATCGGAGGATTTGTACAATTTGTTGGGTATTGTAACATTTGATGTATTCCTATAATAGCAACAAACTTTAATGGTGTAAAGATGTAATTTTCTGAATATTTATATTCTAATTTTTGTATAAAAAAATAAGCCCCGAAGAGCTTATTTTAATAATAATATCAACGCAATTATCAATGATATTTTCAAAAATACAATCATAAATAATGGAGCTTGTTCATAAGCTATCGTCCTGTAACTGTCATTCCTGCTGTGTAAATTGTATCAATAGAACCGTCAGCGCCTTTTATTTCGACTTTATAACGATATGTTCCATCCTCATAAATATCATCGCCATATCCTGTGAAAGTTGCAATTTCATCATTGCTTCCAGCTGGGACCCATTGATTTTGCCAACGGAAGTTGGTTTCAAATTCTCCCCATCTATCGCCATATTTCTTTTCAAGGCTGACATTGTAATGAATTTCTTCAGCTCGGTCATTTGTAATTCTTGCAATTACGCTGTTACCAAAAGTAACTTGTGTAGAGTGTACCTGAACTGTAACACCCTTCACCGTTTCACCAGGACCACAAATGTAATGACAACCATCCCATTCGTCAGCATGTGCTTTTGGTGTTTCAATGTTCATAACCGTTAAACCGCCTAAAGCTAAAGCTCCTGTTAATAATACTTTACTAAATGTTTTCACTTGAAATTCCCCCTAAGTATATTCTCAATTCGTTCCATAGATATCACATTAAGTAGTTTTATAACATTAATCTAATCGAACGCTTTTTTTCTCGAGTGTATTCGCTATGAATCTTTCATCTTGTAGTAATCTAACCTCTACATATAATTTCATAGTTTTGATTCCATATATGTATCATGATTTACATAGAGCAAATCTGTTAATACGTTTTGGTTATTTGCTTATCCCACTACTCTTTATTACCTTTTATTGGTAAAACGTTGATTTTATTATATACCATTATTATCTATTTACAAGAGAAAACAATACTGTATGCAAAAATGCATAATAAAAAACACTACTTGTATTCTGAATTACAGAATACAAGTAGTGTTGGGTTTCAATTAATATTTAATTGGAACCTAATGCTAATTTTTTATGTTTAACAGTATACATATATCACTGTTTTTTTAGTCATAATTGATAAAATTTGTTCAGGGGACGCTCTTCCTGTTGAGCTATGGGATCTTTAAAAGGGAAAGTATAAGCGATTATGAGAGTAATGTATGAAGGGATAATGATGAGAAGCGAATTTAGTAGAAAGTAGTCTTTGGATGTAGAGGTTATATTATTTCCGATACCAATCCAAAGGACCTTCATCACTCAAATCAACAAGAAAAGGGAACAAGAAGTGTAAAGGTAAGCTTATAAGTTCTGGCATAGCGTTCACTGTTTTCTTTGATAGATATTGCCTCCCAAAACAATACGGACAATCTTTTTCAAATGTCACGAGTATTGACCATACATCTTTTACTTTCCATTTCGTTTTACAATACGTACAATGCGCCATTGAGTTCCTCCTCAGTTTAAGGTGTTTTCTAATATATTCTACTTTATTGTACGAAAGTCATTTGAATTTGATGTGGTAAAATGCAAAACAAGCCTAACCTCTTTCTACATTCAGGAAGGGGCTAGGCTTGTTTTAATTACGTTCAAAGTCTCTTTGTATCAGGCTGTTTATACATTGCCTAGATAGCTTCGCGTTAAATTCGGGAGAATAATTTTTCCATCTTTACTGTATTTTTCGAATAGCTCTGATAGGAGAAAAATAAAGTTTTTATACTGTTCGTCATTTTCTTTCGGAGCATAAGATGCTGATAAATTCCTTCCCAAAAACCCTTCATAATCAAAAAGTAAATCATTTTGATATTCTTTAAAATCATACTTTCCATCTTTAAAAAAGCTGTTAAATACTTCTGGAGTTTCATCTATTCCACCGCTAAATCCTTTAAAGGTTGGGCAGGTTTTCTGGCAAATTTCTGCGTTCTCTTTAATAAGTGGACTAGTTAAATCTCTACTATTCCAAACAAGTGCAACATTTGCTTTTTGTTTTAAAATTCGTTGGCATTCGATTTTGAAAGCCTCTTTATTAAACCAATGAAATGCTTGGGCAACAGTTACTAAATCTACACTATTTTCTTTTAAAGTGGTATGTTCAGCAGTTGCTTTTATGGATTGAAAACGAGAATATAGTTTTAACGATTGCTCAGCGATCTTCCTCATATCATCATTTGGTTCAACTCCAATAACATGTAAACCACTTTCAAGCAGCTGGTGGCTAAATATCCCCGTACCTGAACCAATATCAGCTACAATCCGATTCCCTTTCAGTTGGTTAGCTGAAAGCAAGTAATCAATATATTCATTAGGATAACTAGGGCGATATTTTGCATATATATCGGCCCTGTCAGTAAAATTTTCTGTTGTTTTCACAGTACTACCTTCTTTCTTACGATATGATGTACAGAAATAGAAATTAAATATGAATTCAGGCATCAGTCTTTAAGTCTACAACTTAAGAATCCAGCTAAATAGAGGGCCTCAGTTTCTTTATTCAAATATCCTTTATCCGTTTAGTATACTATTTTAGATAATATCTTCCAAAAGACTAGAATGGCTTACTCAATTATGTTTTAAAGTGTATATTTTTATGGATTTATTTAATAATTTATGAGCGATTGTATGTCGTATTACGTTTACGTAGGTAAGAGATTTTTATTTTTGCTATTTAAATTGGCCAATATATCCTTTTTACAATTTACTGAAAATCATGTATAACAGAGATACATGATTATTTTATCTCGCTATTTGCGGGCAGTAAGATCCCTTACCTCGAAATTCAGCAAAAGTAAAGAAGTTAGGTTCGGGTTGGAATGCCCGTAAAAGTCCGATTCGTGAGGGTTGATGAAAGTTTCACTTTATAAATATTCAGAAGTAGAGGGAGAAAAGTTGTAATGGTAAGAAAAACGTTCAAGATGCGCGTGTCTAAAAATAGAACGATTTCGATTAATGGATCGATTCTTGATGTGGATGTTACACATGATGAATTTTTACAAGAGTTTGTTGAGTGGGTCGATTCTAAAGGTTGGTCGTTTATGGGAATAACAGATGAGATTACGCCCGAGGAAGCTAGTCAAAAGTTAATAGATTCGTTGATTGATGAGAAGGATAAGAAAGAGTAATTCCTTCTTATTTTTATTGTATATTTATGTTCTTTATCGTAAAAGTATGATATAGTAAAAAATAGTGAAATTTCTTCCAATATAATACAAATTACATATGATTGGTAGATTTATTATTTTGTTAAGGAGTAAATGGAAAAGGGAGAGTCATATGGTAAATTTTAAGAAAATTTTGGTTTTTATTACAGTTATTTGTTCGTTTTTTTTGACGCCCATAACATTGCGTGCTGAGACGAATATTGGAGTAAATCCAGAACAAGTTGCACCACCACCTGCGGAAGGACCGAATGTTTTTAGTCAGTTTGCAACGACAATTGATGCGAAAACAGGAGATGTTTTGTATGATAAAAACGCATATCACCGAGCATATCCTGCTAGTACGACGAAGGTGTTAACAGCGATTTTACTCATGGAGCATACAAAGCCAGAGGATCAATTTACATTTTCACAATTAGCATTAGATCAAGAGAAGAGTAATTATCAAATTGAGTTTCAACCTGGAGAGACAATTAATAGAAATACTGCGCTTATGATTTTAATGGTGCTGAGTGCGAATGATGTGTCGTATGCGATTGCGGAGCGGATTGGCGGGAGTGTTGAGAATTTCGCTAATATGATGAATGAGAAAGCGAAGCAATTAGGGGCGAAAGATAGCCACTTTGTAACACCGAATGGATTACATGATCCGAACCATTATACGACGCCGTATGATATGGCTATGATTACGAAGGGTGTGCAAAAGTATCCTGAAATTTTACAAGCGATGAATACGAAAAGAACGACAGTTACGACGTCTATGCAGACGGTGTCTATTTTTAATAAATCTAATTTTTTTGAAAATCCATATAGCATTGGCGGTAAAACAGGGTTTACGAATGAAGCGCGTAATACACTTGTTTTATTAAATGAGAAAGATGGAAATCGTATTATAAGCGTAGTAATGGCTTCTCAAAGACCTGAAATTTATGAAGATTTGAAGCAGATGGCGGAATATTCTTTCGGTCAATTTACGAAGCAAATGGTGCTTGATAAACATAATTGGCATCAAAAAACAACATATTTAAATAAAGATGTTAATTCTGAGTTGGAACAAAGTGCAGAGCTTATGCTTAAGAAAGATGAAGGGAAAAATGTGAAAACTATTTTCCGGGCGGCTTCATTAGATAAAGAATCTTTATATCATAAAGGAATACATCGTGGTGAGGTAGTTGGTGCAGTTGATATTACGAAAAATAATCAAACAATTGCGACGGTAAATGTTCTTTCAACAGAAGATGTCACTTTTGCGATGCCTAAAAAAGATACAACTATGCCTGAAGTAAAAGACTCAAATATGAAAGTAATAAGTGTTGGGATAGGTGCGATTGTATTATTTGGAGCAATTTTATATGTAGTGTTGCGCCGAAATACAAAAGGAATGAAATCAGAAGGTAAATAAATTACTAATAAAAAGACTGTGTAAAATTTTGGCACAGTCTTTTTTCTATATTTTAAATAACTAATAATTGTAAATTTTCTTATTGCAATAACTTAAAGTTCGTTATATCATTTACTTGTGTTCTTGTTAAAGAACAAAGTGGATATTGCATACTTCAAATAATATAAAACAACGGAGAGGGAGAGAGACGATGAAATTAATATGGAAGATAATTAGCAACGCGATCTCATTTGTTTTATTTGCATTGATGGTTTTTTTAGCTTTTGTAGTTATTTCTTCAAAAGCAAGCGGTGGTGATCCGACAGTGATGGGATATCAATTTAAGAGCGTTCTTTCAGGATCAATGGAGCCGACGTTTTTAACAGGATCAATCATTGCAATAGAACCAAACAAAGATGGTTCTAAATATCAAAAAGGTGATGTTATTACCTTTAAAGAGAAAAATCAAAAAATTATCACTCACCGTATTATCGGTGTGAAAGATACAAATGGAAAAGTAATGTATGAAACAAAAGGGGATAACAACAACGGACCAGATTTAGAGCCAGTACTTGCAGAAAATGTAGTTGGAAAGTATGCAGATATTACAGTTCCATATGTTGGTTATTTACTGAATTATGCGAATTCGAAAGCAGGAGCAGCATTACTTCTTATTATTCCAGGAGTCTTTTTGCTTGGTTATTCCGCTATTTCTATTTTTGGTGCTATTCGTAGCATTGACGGAGAAAAGAAAGATAAAAAAGTAGAACAATCCGTCTAGTTCGTTTGGTTATACTTTCCGTTTAGGAAGTTAACAAATATATATTAAGGGGATATGGACATGACTTTAAAGAAAAAATTAGGAATGGGTATTACATCAGCAGTATTAGGAGCAGCTTTAGTTGGTGGAGGAACATTTGCATTTTTCAGTGATAAAGAAGTGTCAAACAATACATTTGCGGCTGGAACACTGGATTTAGCATTAAATCCATCAACAGTTGTTAACGTATCGAATTTAAAGCCTGGGGATACAATTGAAAAAGAATTTAAACTAGAAAATAAAGGCTCTTTAGATATTAAAAAGGTTCTACTGAAAACAGATTATAATGTAGAAGATGTAAAGAAAGATAATAAAGATGATTTTGGTAAACATATTAAAGTAACATTCTTAAAAAATGTAGATAAGCATGAGACAATTGTGAAACAAACTACTTTAGATAAATTAAAAGGTGACACACTTACAGCTGTAGATAATGATTTATCGGCTTGGTTCTGGGATGAAAAAGGTATTTCAGCAGGTAAATCTGATAAATTCAAAGTGAAATTTGAGTTCGTTGATAATGGAAAAGATCAAAATCAATTCCAAGGCGATAAGTTACAATTAAATTGGACGTTTGATGCACAACAAACAGCAGGTGAAGAAAGATAATAATAAAAAGGGCTATCACATGGATAGCCCTTTTTCTATTTTTCTAGTATTTGTCTATCAATTTTAATAGTTCTTTACTATAATATAGATAATGTTCTGTATAAAGAACGTAATGTTCGATGGGAGAGATTAAGATGCTGAAAAGACCGCGTAATTTTAAAAAGATGCTTATATTGCCGTGTATGTGTTCTATTACGTTTTATTTAGGATCTCAAATTATGACGCATACAGAAGCGGCGTTCATTCATGAAACGAAAGTAGAAGCGACGCTTTCTACAGCAATTATATTTCCGAAAACAGTTAATACGTTAAAAGAGCAATCTGAGAAACATAAACAGTTTATTGAGCGTGAGTATGGAACGATGAAGGGGAAATCGAAAGCAACTTCTATTGAAGAAATAAAACAGGCGATTTCTGTATGGCAACAAGGGCGTGAGAAAATTGTTGCTGAGAAGGAAGCTCTGCAAAATGTATATACTGAAATAGAAGCTCCTTACAATCAAATACAAGAAGAATTAAAGGTAAATAAAGATGAGTCGATGCAGCAAGTGTCCATATATGTAAATGAAGGCTTTCGCAGTATCAAAGAGAAGCGTGACTATATTGAGAAAGAAATTAGCTTGAAAGCTATTGATGAGCAAATTCAGGCTCTTCAGCAACAATTAAACGTTGCAATTGAAGCGGAAGGACAAAAGAAAGTAGAAGAACAAAAGAAAGCCGAAGAACAAAAGAAAGTAGAAGAACAAAAGAAAGCCGAAGAACAGAAGAAAGTAGAAGAACAGAAGAAAGTAGAAGAACAGAAAAAAGTAGAAGAACAGAAAAAAGTAGAAGAACAGAAAAAAGTAGAAGAACAGAAAAAAGTAGAAGAACAGAAAAAAGTAGAAGAGCAAAAGAAAGCGGAAGAACAGAAAAAGCTAGAAGAGCAGAAGAAAGCGGAGGAACTGCTTTAGTGAAACAGCTAGAAAACAAGAATGTGGTGTAAGAGAGAGTGAACGAATAAGCAAGACTAGTAATATTTATACGAGTGTGAGGGAACGTTAGCCCTCACCTCTTTGTTTTTCTTTTTTCTTATAGTATTAAATGATTTGAGTGTGAAAAAAGTTATAAATTATCATCATTTTTTCTGAAAAGTCTAAATAATATTGAGAAATAAAAATAACTGAAAATATTAATAAATATGTGTTGTGTTTATATAGGGTTGTTCGTTATAATGAACATAAGGTTTTTAAAAAAGAACACATATTAGCTAAGCTAATATAGTTTTCTTTACATCTCTTATTGAAAAATAAGTGATAAAAATATAAAAAAAAGCTAGGGGGAATTGATTGTGAGTCTGAAAAAGAAATTAGGTATGGGAGTTGCATCAGCAGCATTGGGGTTAGCTTTAATTGGTGGAGGAACATTTGCATTCTTTAGCGATAAAGAAGTATCAAACAATACATTTGCAGCTGGGACGTTAGACCTTACATTAAACCCTAAGACGCTTGTAGATATTAAAGATTTAAAACCAGGGGATTCTGTTAAGAAAGAGTTCTTATTACAAAACAGCGGTTCGTTAACTATTAAAGATGTTAAATTAGCAACAAAGTATACTGTTAAAGATGCAAAAGGTGATAATGCTGGTGAAGACTTTGGTAAGCACGTTAAAGTAAAATTCCTTTGGAACTGGGATAAACAAAGTGAGCCTGTATACGAAACAACTTTAGCAGACTTACAAAAAGTTGATCCAGATCTTTTAGCTAAAGACATCTTTGCTCCTGAGTGGGGAGAAAAGGGTGGATTAGCAGCTGGTACAGAGGATTATCTATGGGTACAATTTGAATTTGTAGATAATGGAAAAGATCAAAATATCTTCCAAGGTGATACATTGAATTTAGAATGGACATTCAATGCTAACCAAGAAGCTGGGGAAGAAAAATAATAAAAAAGCGGGTATCCCCCGCTTTTTTTATAAAGAAAAAGAAGTGCTACTTGTAAGCACTTCTTTCTATTTATTATTTTGCTTCCACTTTGTAAATTCAAGAAATTCACGAAATTGTTCTTTGGAGACACCAGAGTTCATTGCATCTTTAACGAGTTGTGTCCATTCGGAGTCTAGGTTAGTTTCCTTTGTTGTTTCATCATGAAGTAAAGTATCAACTGGAATTTGTAGAACTGCTGCGATCTTTTCAAGAAACTGAATGGAAGGGTTTTTTTGTAAATTTCGTTCTATAGAACTAATGTAAGATTTAGCAACGCCAGCTTTTTCGGCAAGTTCAGTTAATGAAATCCCTTTTTGTAAACGAAGGCGTTTTATACGTTCTCCAATCATATTTGCGCACCTTTCTATCAATATGTAGTTGTCTTATGATGTCATTATTATAACATAAACTTCGTTAAAAAGAACAAACCTATTGAGCCTGACTGGATGGCTTCATACGTTGGAAAAATTGCTCGATGTCTTGCATGGCGATACCAGCATCTAGAGCTTCAAGTATTAAATCAATCCATTCTTGATCCAGTGCGTCTGTCTTATCTTTGTACAAATGTAATTCCTCCCTAATTATCGGTCATAATTGCTGCTACAGAATACATGATAATGCAATTGGATTTTGTGTTTTATATAGTGAATTATCAAATATTGTGTAGATGAAACAAAGATAAAATCCCCATTAAACTCCCTCTATGGAAATTATAAATTGTTCGATAAAAACTTTCAATATTTTCAGAAAACATTGTTGAATTGTGATATATTCGTATGCTAACTATGAAATTTTTACAAATATATTAAAAATATTACATAATATGACTAAATATTGAAAAAATATTGAATTTTTAATAAAATTCAATTTGTAATACATATTATTTATTAGGGGAGGAAATAAGGGATGAACAAGAAACCGTTCAAAGTTTTGTCATCAATCGCTTTAACAGCTGTATTAGGCCTTTCATTCGGGGCTGGCACTCAATCTGCATATGCTGAAACGCCTGCGAATAAAACGGCTACGAGCCCAGTTGATGATCACTTAATTCCGGAAGAACGTTTAGCAGATGCGCTAAAAAAACGTGGGGTAATTGATTCGTCAGCTTCAGAGAAAGAAACAAAGAAAGCTGTCGAAAAGTATGTAGAGAACAAAAAGGGTGAAAATCCTGGGAAAGAAGTACCGAATGGGGATCAACTTACGAAAGAAGCATCTGATTTTTTAAAGAAAGTGAAAGATGCGAAAGCAGACACGAAAGAAAAATTAGATAACCCTGCAACAGGAACACCTGCAGCGACAGGCCCAGTTAAAGGCGGTCTAAATGGTAAAGTACCAACTTCTCCAGCGAAACAAAAAGACTATAACGGTGAAGTTCGTAAAGATAAAGTACTCGTTTTACTTGTAGAGTACGCTGACTTTAAACATAATAATATCGACAAAGAGCCTGGATATATGTATTCTAACGATTTTAATAAAGAACATTATGAAAAAATGTTATTCGGCAACGAGCCGTTTACATTAGATGATGGAAGTAAAATTGAAACGTTTAAACAATATTACGAAGAGCAATCTGGTGGTAGTTACACAGTGGACGGAACAGTTACAAAATGGTTAACAGTTCCTGGTAAAGCTGCTGATTACGGTGCAGATGCTGCTAGCGGCGGTCATGATAATAAAGGACCAAAAGGCCCACGTGATTTAGTAAAAGATGCATTAAAAGCAGCTGTAGATAGCGGTCTTGATCTATCAGAGTTTGATCAATTTGATCAATATGATGTAAATGGTGATGGAAATAAAAATCAACCGGATGGTTTAATTGATCACTTAATGATTATTCATGCAGGTGTTGGACAAGAAGCAGGTGGGGGTAAATTAGGTGATGATGCAATTTGGTCACATCGCTGGACAGTTGGACCAAAACCATTCGCAATTGAAGGTACACAAGCGAAAGTTCCATATTGGGGTGGAAAGATGGCAGCGTTCGACTACACAATTGAACCAGAAGATGGAGCAGTTGGTGTATTCGCGCATGAATATGGTCATGATTTAGGTTTACCAGATGAGTATGATACACAATATAGCGGTGCTGGTGAGCCAATTCAAGCTTGGTCTATCATGAGTGGCGGAAGCTGGGCTGGTAAAATTGCAGGTACAACACCAACGAGCTTATCACCACAAAATAAAGAGTTTTTCCAAAAAACAATCGGTGGTAACTGGGCAAATATCGTAGAAGTAGATTACGAGAAATTAAATAAAGGTATCGGCCTAGCAACATATTTAGACCAAAGTGTTACGAAATCTAACCGTCCAGGTATGATTCGTGTTAACTTACCAGACAAAGATATAAAAACAATTGAACCGGCATTCGGAAAACAGTATTACTACAGCACAAAAGGTGATGATCTTCATACGAAGATGGAAACACCACTGTTCGATTTAACAAATGCAACGACTGCAAAATTTGACTTCAAATCATTATATGAAATTGAAGCAGAGTATGATTTCCTTGAAGTACACGCTGTAACGGAAGATGGTCAACAAACGTTAATTGAAAGACTTGGTGAGAAAGCAAATAGTGGAAATGCAGATTCGACAAATGGAAAATGGATTGACAAATCATATGATTTAAGCCAGTTCAAAGGTAAGAAAGTAAAATTAACATTTGATTACATTACTGATGGTGGTTTAGCATTAAATGGTTTCTTACTTGATAATGCTTCATTAACAGTAGATGATAAAGTAGTATTCTCTGATGACGCAGAAGGTACGCCACAATTCAAATTAGATGGTTTTGCTGTTTCTAACGGAACAGAGAAGAAAAGCCATAACTACTATGTTGAGTGGAGAAACTATGCTGGTTCAGATAACGCGTTAAAATTTGCACGTGGTCCAGTATATAACGCTGGTATGGTCGTATGGTATGCAGATTCAGCTTATACAGATAACTGGGTTGGTGTACATCCAGGACACGGTTTCCTAGGTGTAGTTGATTCTCATCCAGAAGCAATTGTAGGAACTTTAAATGGTAAACCGACAGTGGAAAGTAGTACACGATTCCAAATCGCAGATGCGGCGTTCTCATTTGATAAAACGCCAGCTTGGAAAGTCGTATCTCCAACGCGTGGAACGTATACGTATGATGGTTTAGCAGGTGTACCGAAGTTTGATGATTCTAAAACGTATATTAATCAACAGATTCCAGATGCAGGACGTATTTTACCGAAGCTTGGTCTGAAGTTTGAAGTAGTAGGACAAGCTGATGATAATTCTGCAGGTGCTGTTCGTTTATATCGTTAATACTGTAAAACTACCGAGAGATTTTCTTTCGGTAGTTTTTTTGTGAGCAATGAATTTTATATAGCTGAAAAAGTCATATATAATGTAACCTTAAGAATAGAAATTTGTTATATATGAAGTCTATATAAATAATGAAAGAATTGGATAAAAATAGTGGGAGAAGGTGAGTGAATGAGTATTTCCTCTATTGTAAGTAGGCAAAAGGAATATTTTTTAAAAGGGCATACGAGAAGCATCGAAATGCGAAAGAATAATTTGAAGAAGCTTTATGAAGGCATTCAGCATTTTGAAGAAGAAATATTTCAGGCATTGAAATTAGATTTAAATAAGTCAGTTCACGAGTCGTTTACAACGGAAGTTGGATATGTATTAAAAGAAATTTCCTTTCAATTGAAACATATTTCATCGTGGAGTAAACCGAAACGAGTTCGAACAGCACTTACTCATTTTGGATCAAAAGGAAAAGTAGTGCCAGAACCGTATGGTGTGACGCTTATTATTGCACCGTGGAACTATCCTTTTCAATTAGCAATTGCACCACTTGTAGGAGCACTGGCAGCTGGAAATACAATCGTTTTAAAGCCGTCAGAGTTAACACCAAGCGTTTCAAAAGTGCTTAAGAGAATGTTAGATGAATTATTCCCAGAAGAGCTTGTAGCGGTAGTAGAAGGTGGCGTTGAAGAGAGTACATCTTTGCTGAGGGAACCGTTTGATTATATTTTCTTTACTGGTAGTGTTGGCGTTGGAAAAGTTGTAATGGAAGCAGCAGCGAAGCAGTTGACGCCGCTCACTTTAGAACTTGGCGGGAAAAGTCCTTGTATTGTACATAAAGATGCAAAGATAGAGATGACAGCAAGAAGAATTGTTTGGGGTAAGTTTTTAAATGCGGGGCAGACGTGTGTAGCGCCTGATTATATGTATGTGCATTCTTCCGTGAAAGAAAAGCTAATTGAGGCACTGCGACATGAAATTATAGAGCAGTATAGTAAAGAACCTTTGCAAAATGAAAATTATGTGCGTATTGTAAGTGAGCGCCATTTCGAACGATTATGTGGATTTTTACAAGATGGTCAAGTCGTAATTGGTGGAAACTATAAGAAAGATACATTACATATTGAACCGACAGTACTAGCGGATATTACATGGAAAGATACTGTTATGGAAGATGAAATTTTTGGTCCGATTTTACCAATCATAGAGTACGACAACATAGAAGATGTAATTGGCACAATCCAGCAACATCCGAAGCCGTTAGCGTTATATGTATTTTCTGAAGATAAAGAAGTACAAAAGAAAGTGACGAGTAATATTTCATATGGTGGAGGCTGTATTAATGATGTTGTCTATCATCTTGCCACGCCATATTTACCTTTTGGGGGTGTTGGAAGTAGTGGATTAGGGGGTTATCATGGGAAAGAAAGTTTTCGGACTTTTTCACATTATAAAAGCATTTTAGCCCAATCTACAGCATTCGACATGAAAATTCGTTACTCTTCTACAAAAAGTGCTTTAAAATTCATACGAAAGTTGTTAAAATGATGATGGTGTTTATCAGTAGGCGTAGCCGTATGATAATAGCCCCTTCGCAATGGAAGGGGTTTTTCTGTTCGACGTTATGTATCATGCGAAAATGAATCAAACATACTACATAAAGAATAGAAACGAACGCTTGTTAAATAACCATTTTTGTTTGGATCGAAACAAAAAATAGTCTATAGAACATAAATATTTATTCATGAATATAAAAATTTAAAATTTAAGGTAGATAGGACGGGAAAATGAAAAAGATTATTAAAGTTGAAGCAGTTGAAAAACATTTTGGAAATCAAGTGATTATCCCACCTCTTTCTTTAGATATTAAAGAGGGAGAGTTTTTAACAATTTTAGGGCCGAGTGGCTGCGGGAAAACGACTTTACTTCGTATGATCGCAGGATTTGAAACTCCAACTAAAGGGAATCTTTTATTAGATGATGAAAGAATTAACGATTTGCCGCCATATAAGCGTCATATGAACCTAGTGTTCCAACATTACGCACTATTCCCACATATGACAGTAGAGAAGAATATTTGTTTTGGTATGAAAATGCAGAAAGTATCAGCAGCAGAGCAGAAAGAGCGTGCTGAAGAGGCAATGCGTTTAACGCAGTTACTTGAGTTCCGTAATCGTAAACCTGCGAAGCTTTCTGGTGGACAACAGCAGCGTGTTGCAATTGCAAGAGCGATTGTAAATAATCCGCGTGTATTACTATTAGATGAGCCACTTGGAGCGCTTGACTTTAAGTTACGAAAAGACTTGCAACGTGAATTGAAAAACTTACAACGTAATTTAGGAATTACGTTCATATACGTAACGCACGATCAAGAAGAAGCAATGAGCATGAGCGATCGTATTGTCGTTATGAATAAAGGACATATCGAACAAATCGGAACGCCGAAAGAAATTTATAATAAGCCGAAAACATTGTTCGTTGCGACATTCATCGGTGAAAATAATATTGTGAAGAACGGGGAAGGCTATGTAGCAATTCGCCCTGAAAATGTAAAAGTACGTTCGGTTGAAGAACCAATTTTAAAAGAATACCATCTTGGACATATTGAAGATATTGAGTTTGTCGGAAATATGGAGAAGCTTTATGTACGTGATGAGAAAACATCAGAATTACTAATGGCATATCAAACTGCTGAAGAGGCAGCGCAGTGGAGCATTGGAGATAATGTATATGTAGGCTGGGAGCAAGAGGACGAGGTGACCTTAAATTGAAAAAAGGGAAATTACTCGCACTACCTACAGTCGCGTGGCTGTTAATTTTCTTCCTAATCCCGCTCGTATTCGTATTAGGATTCGCCTTCATGCAGCGCGGAGCTTACGGGACAGTAGAAATGCAATTTACGCTGGAGAATATATCCCGTGTATTTGATCCATTGTACTTAGGAACGTTATGGGAAACTGTTAAGATCGCAGTTATTACAACAGTAATATGTTTATTAATTGGTTATCCGTTTGCGTATACAATTACAATTGTTGACCGCAAATACCGCTCTATTCTTTTATTATTGGCAACGATCCCGTTTTGGATTAACTTTCTTGTTCGTTCATACGCATGGATTGTTATTTTACGTTCACAAGGTCTTGTGAATACGTTGTTATTAAAGCTTGGCATTATTAGTGAACCGTTAAATTTATTATATAATACTCCTTCTGTAATACTCGGAATGGTCTATTCTTTATTACCATTTATGATTTTACCAGTGTATGCAGCAATTGAGCAGCTGGATAAGCGTAAGCTAGAAGCGGCTTATGATTTAGGAGCAACACCAATAAAGGCATTTTGGAATATAACAGTGCCGATGACGATGTCAGGAATTGCGACTGGTTCTATTTTAGTATTCGTTTCTTCTATCGGAATGTTTGTTGTATCAGACGTGATGGGCGGATCGAAAGTAGCATTAATCGGAAACGTTATTCAAAATCAATTCTTAGGTGCACGTGACTGGCCGTTTGGATCTGCGTTATCGATTATCGTTGTTCTATTCTCTGTTCTGTTAATTTACTTATATTATCGTGCAACGAAAGTATATAAATATAATGAGAACGGAGGGGAATAGGCAAAGATGAAGAAGTTTTTAGTTTCTTATTCTTGGTTAATTTTGTTATTCTTGTATTTTCCAATGATGGTTTTAATGGTCTATTCTTTCAACGACTCTCGCATTAATGCGGAGTGGGAAGGTTTTACATTCCATTGGTATACAGATTTATTTCAAAAACAAGATGTTATTGATGCATTTGTAAATAGTATTACGATTGCAGTTATAACAACGATTGTGACAACGGTACTTGGTGTATTCTTTGCAATTGCTTTACATCGTTATAAATATCGTTTCGAAGGGGCTATTAATGGCCTTGTATATTTACCAATTTTAATTCCTGATATTTTAATGGGATTATCTTTACTAATTCTTTTCAGTCAGTTAGGAATGGAACTTGGACAAACAACGATTATTATTGCACATATTACATTTAGTATTTCGTTTGTTGTTGTTATTTTAGCTGCGCGTCTTTCAAGTATGGGACGTGACTTAGAAGAAGCTGCAAATGATCTAGGAGCAACACCTTGGCAAACGTTTCGTTATGTAACGTTCCCAGCAATTGCACCGGGAGTTATTTCGGCAGCATTATTAACATTCACATTATCAATTGATGATTTTGTAATTAGTTTCTTCGTATCAGGACCAGGATCAACAACATTGCCACTATACATTTACAGTATGGTTAAGCGCGGAGTATCACCAGAAATTAATGCTCTTTCTACAATTTTAATTGTTGCTATCGTAGGATTAATGGTTCTATCTGAAATCTTCCGGAACAAAGGTGCAGATGGTGAAGAAAACTCTGGAGGACACCTTCCTTTATAATACGAACGATATAGAAAGTACAAGGGGGTAATAAACCGATGAAATTAATGAAAAGAATAGCTGGCGCAGCAATTAGCTTTAGCCTTGTTGCTGGTGTGCTTGCTGGTTGTGGTGAAAAGAAAGAAGAATTAAATATTTATAGTTGGGCTGACAATTTTGATGAGCAAGTGCTAAAAGATTTTGAAAAGAAGTATAATGTGAAAATTAACTATGACAAGTACGCAAGTAATGAAGAAATGCTTGCGAAATTACAAGCTGGTGGCGCAAAGTATGACTTAATTCAGCCGTCGGATTACATGGTTAAAACAATGGCGAAAATGGACTTATTAGCTCCGTTAGATAAAAAGAATATCCCGAATATCGAAAATATGGTTTCTAATTTTAAAACACCTGCGTTTGATCCAGAGAATAAATATTCTTTAGTGTACACTTGGGGTGTAACAGGGATTGCATACAATAAAAAGTATGTGAAAGAAGCACCTACAAGCTGGGCGGACTTATGGAATGAGAAATATAAAGGACATGTAACGTTACTGAACGATTCTCGTGAAGTATTAGGAGTGGGTCTTAAGAAGCACGGGTTCTCAAACAGTACGAAAGACGATGCACAATTAAAGACAGCAGCAGATGATTTAAAGAAGCTGCTTCCAAACTTATTAGCATTTGATACAGATAACATTAAACAAAAATTCATTACAGAAGATGCTTGGATCGGAACAGTTTGGTCTGGAGATGCAGCATTTATCGCAAAAGATAATAAAGATGTAGAATATGTTGTACCAAAAGAAGGCGGCACAATTTGGGCTGATACGTTAGCAATTCCAAAAGGTGCAAAACATAAAGAGCTTGCTGAGAAATTTATGAACTACTTACTAGATGAAAAAGTAAGTGTGAAAAACTACGAGTCAATTGGTTACAGTAATCCAAATGAAAAAGCTCATCCTCTTCATAGTAAAGAATACCGTGATAATCACATGATTTTCTTAACGAAAGAAGAGTTAGATCGTACAGAATGGCTTGTTGATGTAGACGATAAGTTAAAAGACTATGATCGTTACTGGACAGAGCTAAAAACAAAAGGTAAATAAGCAAGGAAATGCGGTTTCTAAAGTAGAAATCGCATTTTTTCATAGTAGGAGGAAATCGTTTGAAGAAGAAGTTACATAAGTATGAGGTAATGTGTATCGGTTTGTTATTTGCTGTATTTGGTATTGTTGCTTGGCGCGTACATGCAGGTGGCGTTACAGTGATGGATACATATGTCCGTGGATTAGTAAGAGGGCTACAAACGGAAAGTTCTCTTACATTTTTCTCGTGCTTTACAAAATTGGGATCAGCAATTGGGATAGTCGCTACGCTCGTTATAAGTTTGCTTGTTTTTTGGAAGAAGCGTTATTATGCTGCGATGATTGTATATCCAATGGGAATTTTAATAACACATCTTGTGAATAAAGGGATAAAAGAGATTGTAAAGAGAGAACGTCCGTCATTAAATGAAGCGCTAGATGCACTTGGGTATAGTTTTCCTAGTGGACATGCAATGTTATCGATTATGACATTTGGATTTCTTACTTATATCATTGCTGCTAATTTGAAAAGCGTAGCTGGGAAATGTGTCACAACGATTTTGATGGGTATAGTAATTCTATCGATTGGATTAAGTAGAGTCATTTTAAATGTACATTACCCAACTGATATTTTAGCTGGTTACTGCGTAGGTGGTATTTTGTTAATTATCGCGATTTACTACCATCGTTTACTTACTGAGAGATTAGGGCTTAATAAAGAGAGATAGAAAAACGTCTGGAAAAACTATTATTATAGTTTTTCCAGACGTTTTTTGTTTATATCAAGATGTGATACAGTATAAGTGACAATTGAATTATGTAAAGTAGGTGAAAATGTGTGAAGACAAATGTACATAAAGTTGATAAGTGGGGGAAGTTAGGAGCCTTTTTGTATCAGTTTCGTTATACAGTAATTGTAGCGTTACTGTTGCTCGCAATCGCACTTGGGATTTTTGCTCCAAAGCTACCGGGAGTATTAGGTGGTGACGGTTTCCAAACGGAAGGCGACTATCAAAAAACGAAAGAAATTTTAGATAAAGATTTTAAGAAGTCTCAAGATACGCTGCTGCTCGTTTTTGAGAAAAATAAAGATGCTTCGCATGAGGAATTTAAAAAGCGAATAAATGAAATTGTAAAGAATGTTCAAGAGAAAGAGAACTATGAATCTTTCCATCACCCAATCCAAAATAAAGAAATGCTACAAGATGACATCGGCTATGCGACAATTTTATTTTCCGGGAAAACAAATAAGGAACGAATGGAAAAGACATTACAATTTGCTGATGAGATTGAGAAAGAAAGTAATATAGCATTAAAAGTAACACCTACAGGGTTTCCGAAAATTAATAAAGAGATTAATGAAAGAACGCAAAATGATTTAAAAGTAGCAGAGATGATTGGATTACCAATTGCGTTTCTTGTATTACTATTTTCGTTTGGTAGTCTTTTGGCATCAATTTTACCGATTTTGAATGGGGCGCTTAGTGTTATTAGTACGATGGGTATATTGTATTTCATCGGTGTTGATAAAGAACTATCTATTTTCGTGTTAAATGTTGCACCGATGATTGGACTTGCATTATCTATTGATTTTGCGCTATTATTTGTGAACCGTTTTCGAGAGGAAGTTGCTAAACGAACGGTAAAAGAAGCGATAGCAATTACATATCAAACGGCAGGACGTGCGATTGTATTTTCAGGATTATGCGTATTTGTTGGGTTATCCGGTTTGTTTTTCTTTAAGATAGATTATATTCAATCTGTCGCGATTAGCGGAATGATTGTTGTCATTATGAGTATTTTATTCTCACTCACACTTCTTCCAGCACTATTATCGTTAATCGGTAAAAGAATATTAAAAAAGAATCAAGTAGCACATACGCCGGCAAAAGCATGGCGTAAATTTGCACAATTTGTGATGAAACATCCAATTGCAATGATTATTGTTGTTACAACATTTATTGTTATTTGCTTATTACCGTTACGTACAGCTAATTTGCAGTTCCCTGGTGTTGAAGCTTTACCTGAAAAGAGTGATACAAGGATTGCATATGAAAAGTATGAAGAAGCATTTAATGAAACTGTCAAAACACACGCTGATGTTACATTAGTTGTAGAGACGAAAAAAGATATGAAAGAAAAAGAAAGTCTACAAAAGATAGAAGAAGTCGTTCAAAAGTTAAAAGATGATAAGAAAGTACATGAAGTAAGAAGTTTATACGACGGGTTAACTGGAATGAAAGCAGATCAAGTTGTTGGAATGTTGCAGTCGCCAGAATCAGCGAAACTAACTCCTGTATTTGAAGCATACACGCAAGGGAATAAGACGACGATAGAAATCTTTTTGAAAACAAAACCACGTACAGAGACTGCAAAACAGTGGGTACGTGACTTTAAAAAGAACTATAAAGAAACGGATGTTACGTATTATCTAGGCGGAATGACGACGTTTCAACAAGAATTAGAAGATGAAATTAAAGATAAAGTTGTAATTGGTATGTCTGTTATATTTGGATCGACCTTTGTTATATTATTATTTGCATTCCGATCTATACTCATTCCAATTAAGGCAATTGTTATGAATATACTTAGTTTAAGTGCAACCATTGGAATTGTTGTTTGGTTATTTGAAGGTGGTCATTTCGGTTTAGAAGCAAGTCCGGTTCTGTTTGTCTTACCAATCTTCATTTTTGGCCTCGTATTTGGGCTTAGTATGGATTATGAAGTATTTCTTATTTCACGTATTCATGAGCTCTATGAAGAAACAGGAGATAACGATCAAGCAACGTTAGAAGGGCTCGTTTCAACAAGTAGAATTATTACATCAGCTGCTTTAATAATGATTGTTGTAACTGGTGCATTCGCATTTACTGATATTTTACCAGTAAAGCAGATGGGTCTTGGCGTTGCATTAGCAATATTTCTTGATGCAACAATTATTCGTCTTATGCTCGTACCAAGCTTAATGAAGTTATTTGGAGACTGGAACTGGTGGTTACCATTTCGAAAAAAAAGAGAAAAAGCATCATAAAAAATGCTCATCAATATGATGAGCATTTTTTATGAATAGCAAAGCCTACATTTTGCAAATAGTATGTGATAAGAACATTACATAATAAGTAGGTGAAGGCAATGTTTCGTTATTTTAAGTTTAAGTTAAATGATACAGTACAGTTTGCCGAGAACGATGGGCATATGTATCGCATTGTCGGTTATCGGTTAGAAAAAGGGTTTTATCCAAAAGATGAATGGACTCATATCATTTATGAACTACTTAGAGAATTTGACGGGTATACGATGGATGCAGAAGAGGAAGAACTTGTAAAGGTCGTTCAAGTAGAGGATGAGTATTACAAAATACAAGAAGTATCAGGTTATCGCTATCCAGTAAAAATGAAACAAAAACAACAAGTGATGAAAATAGAAAAGATGGACGATTTATTAGATGCTTACAATGATTATAAAAGGTTGGCGGATTTCTTTAAAGATTTATCGTATGAACAAAAAGCTGAAGAAGTATTGTTAGAAATGAAAAGACTTAGAGCTTGAGGGGCAGTCTATTATAAGACTGTCCTCTATTTTTGACGGTGCATCAAAGTGTGTTTTCCGTTACAATGAGAGAATCAATAGAAATAAGGTGATAAACAGTATGGAAACAAAGAAAAAGGGTGAATGGTGTGAAATTATCGTTCCAGCTAAATGGAATGGTATAAGTATTGAATCGGTATTAAAAGTAGAATGGGAAATACCGAAAAAGCTATTACATCAGCTTCGTATGGAAAAAGGTGTTACGGTTAACGGGGAACAAAGAAGATGGAATGAGCTTTTAAAAGAGAACGATAAGTTACAAGTCCATATGTTTGCTGAGGAAGAGTACGGTGTAGATCCAGAATATGGTGAATTACATGTAGTATACGAAGATGATCACGTACTTATCGTAAATAAACCAGAGCAAATGGACACGCACCCTGCTGAAAAAGGTGGAACCGGGACGCTTGCAAATCTTGTTGCTTTTCATTTTCAAATGCAAGGTTTAGAGACGAAGGTGCGTCATATTCATCGTTTAGATAAAGATACGACAGGTGGTGTCGTGTTTGCTAAGCATAGAATTGCTGGTTCAATTATGGATCGCTTATTAATGGAAAGAAAAATTAAAAGAACGTACGCAGCGCTCGTTGAAGGGAAAGTAAAGAAGAAAAAAGGAAAGATTGATGCTGCTATCGGAAGGGATCGCCATCATGCTACAAGGCGTCGTATTTCTCCAAAAGGTGACCAAGCTATCACATATTATAAAGTAGAAAAGTATTTTAAGAAGCAAAACACGACTTTCGTAACGTTACAATTAGAAACGGGTAGAACACATCAAATTCGTGTTCATATGAGTCATAATGGTAATCCATTAGTTGGGGATGTATTATATGGTGGACAAACAAAATATATGTCCAGTCAAGCATTGCATGCGATGAAGATAAATTTCTTGCATCCAATTACGAAAGAAGCGATTGAAGTTGATGTGCCGTTTCCTACAAAGTTAAATAATAAAATAAAAGAATTTCAAAAAGAAAATGCGTAAAGTATAAGTTTTAACTTGAAAAAAGTAGATTTTTGCAGGGATTTCTCTAAAAGAAGCGAAGCCGTTAAGAGAAAAGAGAGGTGAGAATCACTTGATTAAATATAAGTATGTACTGGGAATATTTTTCGCTTGTCTTTTACTTACTCTATTTCTCTATCCCTATTTACCAAATCGTATGGCAGTACATTGGAATGTAAATGGTCAGCCAAACGAGTTTATGAGTAAACAAGTCGTTGTAGCATTTATTCCCTGTTTTATTATTTTTTCATATGGATTTTTGTATATTATTTCACATAATATATTTAAGTTTAATGAAAGAGAGCATGGTATTATAGGCGGATTTATAAAGAAAATTACGTTATTTATGTTGTTTATTCATACGCTTATCCTCTTTATTAATTTTGGGGATTTGATATCCTTTCAAACAGGATTAACGATTGGGATTAGTATGTTTCTTTTTATGCTGAGTAAAGAATTTAAGAAAATAAAAGGCAAAGAAAAAGAAAAAGATCCAATTAAATTACAAAAAATTTGTTTAGTGAGTAGACGGATTTTTCAAGTGATGGCATGTGGCATATTGTTTTCATTGTTTTTGAACTTAGAGTGGGGATTTTATGTATTGCTTAGTGTAATAAGCTGTGGATCTATGTTGTTTATGTTATATATTTTCTATTCATACATAATAGAAAGCTATGAAACTTAAAAAAGAGTCTTCTCATTATGAGAAGACTCTTTTAATCTATTTACTTCGTAATAAATTGTTGTGTCCAGTAGTTGCCGCTTTCTACATAACCAACACCGATGTGAGTGAAGCCGTTATTTAAGATGTTTGCACGGTGTCCAGCGCTGTTCATCCAAGCTTGTACTACTTCTTCAGGTGTACGTTGACCTTGAGCGATGTTTTCACCTGCAGATGTATAAGAAATACCAAATTTCTTCATCATGTCAAACGGAGACCCGTATGTAGGGCTGTTATGATCAAAGTAGTTGTTTTTTTGCATATCTTCAGACTTAATACGTGCTACTTTGCTTAATTCAGTATCGATTTTTAGTGCTGGTAAGCCTTGTTTTGCACGCTCAGCGTTTGTTAATTCAACAACACGTTGTTCAAACTCGCTTAAAGATTTTGCTTCTTCAGCAGGCTTTTGCTCAGCTGGTTTTTGCTCAGCTGGTTTTTGAGTATTGTTGTTTTCAGCAGGCTTTTGAGCTTCTGGTTTTTGAACTTCTTCAGCAGGCTTTTGCTCGGCAGGTTTTTGCTCAACTGGCTTTTGAGTTTCTGGCTTAGCTGTTGGTTGCTCAGTTACAACATTTTCAGTAGGTTGTTGACCAGGAATGAAGCAGTTTGGTTGGAAGTTTCCTTGTTGCCATTGTGCTAATGATTCAACTCCCATAGATTGTAAGAATGCTTGTAATTCTTGTTGGCTCATTTGTTTCATCATTACTTTTGAATGCTGAATATTTTGAACCTTTACGTTAGATGGTTGTACTGTTGCAGCTTGTGCATCTAGAGAAGATACTCCTAAAGTAAGAGCTGTTGCAGCAGCTACAGATAATAAAACACGCTTTTTCATGATGTGTGTCCCCCTATATAAAGTTTTAATTTGTTTTCACACGATTTGTTTTTGACAGCCTGTCTGACTGACAAATTCATCGTAGCATACAATTTGCAAGAAAAAAGATGGAAAAAAATTCATAGACTTTAAAATTACCTAATTTATCCTAAGAGAAGAAGGGAGTAAAAATAAGAGAAATATAGAGTATAAAAGGAATTTATAGTGTTTTTATACTTGGTTTTAAGAGGGGATTTTTGGATAAAGTTACCTAAATAGAAAATGAAGAATCCTATTGTATCAATGGTTTGAACGATTTTTCGAGGAATATAATGGATTGATTTTTACAAAACTGTAATGTTTCTGTTGTTCTTTTTTATAATAAAGTAACATATTTTTAATGTTGTAGCAGACAAAAAAGCGGCTATCTCTTTACATAGACGAAGGAGATAGCCGTTTTCCTATTATTACGTATGTTACGAGTTATTACGAGTTAGTTTCAATTGCTTCTAATAATAAATCCACAATGTGAATTCCTCTCATTTTATGAGAAAGCCCTTCTCGCTCAATGCCCAATTTCATTTGTAATAAACAACCTGGATTTGCAGTAACAATGGTTGCTGCTTCTGTTTCATGCACACGGTCCATTTTGTAATCTAGAAATTCCATTGATAACTCTGAATGAACAATATTGTAAATACCAGCAGAGCCACAGCAGCGGTCGGCATCTTTCATTTCTCGATATGTTGCACCTTGGATAGCCTCTAGTAACATACGAGGTTCAGAAGATGTGCGCATAACATTGCGTAAATGACAAGAGTCTTGATACGTAATAACCTGCGGCGTGAGTCGTAAGTCAGTTCGCTTATGGAAGTCTAGTTCTACTAGTATAGCAGTAATATCTTTAATTTTAGAAACAAACTGCTTAGCACGTTCAGCCCAATCCGGATCATCCTTTAAAAGATAATCATAGTCTACAAGATAAGCCCCGCAACCACCTGCATTCGTAATAATATAGTCGATGTTTAAATTTTCGAATGCTTTTATATTTCGCTTTGCTAATTCTTTTGCTCCACTCTTTTCACCAGCATGTCCATGCAATGCACCGCAGCAACTTTGTGTTTTCGGAATAACGATATCACAACCAGCTAATTGAAGAAGTTTCATCGTTGCATTATTTGTTTCTAAAAACATCGTATCCATTAAGCAGCCTGTAAAGAATGCAACTTGTTTTTTCTTTGTACTTTCTGCAGGTAAAAATGAAGGACGATCTTTCATCGCTTTCATTTTAGGGACTTTTGGTAAAACGAGATCCATCGTTGCAAGGGTTTCAGGGAATAACTTCATAATCCCTGTTTTATGTGTTAGCGTTTGTAAACCAGAACGTTGATAAAATCCGATTAGTCCAGTTAATGTTCTCATTCGATTTTGATGGGGGAATAATCCTTCAAAAACGACTTTTCGAACAGCTTTCACTGGCACTGAGAATTTTTTATTTTGATTAATAATATCACGAGCTTCTTCTAATAAATGTCCATAATTTACACCAGATGGACAAACAGGCTCACAAGCACGGCAACCAAGACAAACGTTTAATGTATGTTCAACATCTTCATCTGGTTCGATTAAACCATCAACGACTGCTTTCATTAATGCAATACGTCCGCGCGGTGAATGTGACTCTTTATATCCGGATTGAATGTAGGTAGGACAAGTAGGTAAACAAAAACCGCATCGCATACAGTTTAGTAATTCATCTTCACTTAATCGTTCTTTAAATTCTTTTTGAATATTTTCTTTATTTAATGTGGTCATCGCTCAACCACCACTCTTTTTCGAGTGTCTTTCGCGAACATTTTTCCAGGATTCATAATGTTATTTGGATCGAAAGCTTGCTTTATTCCTTGCATAGCTGCAATACCTTCTTTACCTAATTTCATTTCTAAATATGGAGCTTTCATTGCACCAACACCATGTTCACCAGTAATTGTGCCACCAAGTTCAATTGCTTTCGCAAATATTTCAGCAAAAGCTTGCTCAGCTCGGTGCATCTCTTCTGCATTACGAGCGTCTGTCATACAAGTTGGATGTAAATTACCATCACCAGCATGTCCAAACGTACAAATAGGAATATTATATTTTTTTGCAATGGCATTAATAGCTTCAACCATCGGAGCGATTTGTGAACGTGGTACAGTCGCATCTTCTAATATTGTAGTAGGTTTTAATCGTGCGAGCGCTGATAGAGCACTACGGCGAGCGGTACGAAGCGCATCTGCTTCTGTTTCACCTTTTGCAACGCGAACATCAACCGCATTCATAGAGTGACAAACGTTAGCCATGTTTTCAATATCTCGATTGACTACTTCGGGCGGACCGTCTTGTTCGATTAATAAAATTGCTTTTACATCTGTAGGTAAACCGATTTGTGCAAACGCTTCTACTACTTCAATTGTCGGTTGGTCTAAAAACTCCAGTGTTGCTGGAATGATTTTATTTGCAATAATAGAAGAAACAGCACGTGCAGCTTCATTAATATCTTCATATAGTGCAAGCATTGTTTTCTTTGTTTCAGGCATAGGAACAAGTTTTAATATAGCTTCTGTTACCACGCCAAGTGTTCCTTCAGAACCGATAAATAAACGAGTTAAATCGTAACCAGCTACATCTTTTGCTAATTTACCACCAGTGCGAATAATATCGCCATTTGGTAAGACAAGTTCAAGCCCCATTACATAATCACGTGTTACGCCATATTTCAAACCGCGTAATCCACCTGAGTTTTCATTAATATTACCGCCGATTGTAGAAATTTTCATCGAGCTTGGATCTGGTGGATAAAATAAACCTTTTTCTTCTACCGCTTTAATAATATCAAGTGTAATGACACCAGCTTGTACAGTAATTGTTAAGTTTTCTTCATCAATTTCTAAAATATTGTTCATATGGCGGAAAATAAGGACGATACCGCCTTCAAGTGGACATGTTCCTGCGCAAAGGTTTGTTCCAGACCCGCGCACATACACAGGGATTTTGTGAGTGTTACATACTTTTAACACTTCAGCTACTTCATTTGTATTACGAGGAGCAATGACTGCATCAGGCATTGCTTGGAAGTTTGGAGTGGCATCATAACTATAAGTTAAACGCCCCATATTGGATGTATCTACATTATCTTCGCCAACAATAGATACGAATGAATGAATAATTTGTTTTTCTAACATTGGAAATCCCCCTCAAACTGTTAACGTGTTTAGTTATAATAAACAACGTGGTAACAGTGCTTTCATTATAATGATAAAAAAGTCGAGGGATTCTTTCTATGTATAATCATCTAAAGATTAATCTGTTTTATCATTCTTTTTTGTATAATTATCTAATAGGAGAAGTGCGAAGTACAAAACGTTTAAGTCTTTGAATTGTTTTGGATCAAGTCCTGTATGTTCTTCAATCTTTTTTAGCCTGTAATGTAATGTGTTAATGTGTATATGTAATTGTTTAGCCGTCTGTTTATAAGATTGGTTATAATCGATAAATAAGCGTAAAGTTTGCATAAGCTCAGGAAATGATAATAAGTTTTCGATGGTACGCTCTAGAAATTGTTCACGCGTTTCGACAGAAATATCTTGTAAACACATTTCTAAACGTAAATCTTCATTAAATACAATTTTTTTCGTCTCCAATGATACAGAAAGAGCGCGTAATGCTTGTTCGTAACATATGCTCATATTGTTTGGGGTAACTGTTTGTCCAATCCCTATATATAAAGGAATAGAAAATAAAGTTTCGCAGTCTTGTTTTAACCGTTTTAAAAATTGATAAGTTTGTTCTTTGTAGCTCATCGCTGTAAATAAAATAAAACGATCATTTCCCCAGCGAACAAATAGATGCTCTTTTGTTAAAATATTACGTATGTGTTGCCATATTTTACGCTGGAGCATCGTGTCATTTTTGCCAATAGAAAACAAAATAAGTTGTTTTTTCTTATATAAATCAATGCCAAGTGTTTTGGCGCGATCAAGAAAACTTGGAGACCACTCTGTATTTTGAAGCCAATCAAAGACAAAAGCTTCATAAGAACGGTGCTCAAGTTCTAGTTGCTCTAAAAAGTAGTTTTCATGAATTAATAATTCGGTCATCTTACGCAATATTTCTCCGTAGCGTGAAATATTTTCAGGTTCTCCTGTAATTCCAATGACACCAATTACTTCATCATGAAATAATAAAGGAAGATTCATCCCAGCCTTTACACCTTGCAATCGCCTTTCATCTTCTTTTGTAATGATGACGGTTTTCTTTTGTTTGGCACAGCGGAGTGCACCTTCATGAAATTGACCAATTCTTTCTGTATCTGTACTTGCGATAATAACGCCTTCTATATTAATGATAATAATATTTTCTGTAATTAGTCTGCGTACTTCTCGTACAATTTTATTCGCTAAATCAGGAAATAGCATAATTGACACACCTCAAATTCTATTTGTTGTACATTATATATGTAAATTGAGTAAGAAAGGGAAATTTCACACTTTCCACACATTTATTTGTTATTTTACAATTATAACGAAATCATCCGAAGATGGAGGGAATCTTTTGAGAAAGTATGTTTTTCTTCTCTGTTTTTTATTTCTACTAGTAGGGTGTCAAGGAAGTTCATATACACCAATTGCTAAAGATAAAAATGTTATTATAACTACGAATATAAAAGAAGGCAGCATTAGTTTTATTGATAAAAAAGATAAAAAGTTAATTACGACATGGGAACTAAATGAGCCAATGGCCGGAATCACACTGCTTCCAAATGGCGATGAAATACTTGTATACGGTAAGCAATTAGAATATATGTATGTATATTCACTAGCGGAAGGAAGGCAAGTGGGAAAATATAAAACTGGAAAGGGCATTGTAAATGTGGTCGTATCAGCAGATAAAAAACAATTATTTGCTGCTGATCAAAATGTTCAAAAGGTAAGGTTCTTTACGATAAATGGGAAAGAGACAGGAAATGTTTCAACAGGAAAAGGGCCTATAACGATGGTAGAGTATCAGAATCGGTTATCTGTACTAAACTTTTATGATACGAAACTAACGACAATTGATACGAAGAAAAAAGAAGTTATTCAATCCTTTATGATTCCGCCAGCATCAACAGGAGCGACGATTAGTCCTGATGGGAAAGAAATATGGATTGGCGGACATGGTGATGGAAATCAAGTAAATGAGAAAGTGTTAGTGTATTCTTTACAGAGTGGAGAAATGGTGCGTTCTTTACACGCTCCATTTATGCCTGTGAATATAACGAGGGATAGTAAGTATGTATATGCACTCAGTCATGGGTCGAATACACTTAGAAAGTTTGATATTAGAACATATAAAGAAATAGCTTCTGTAGAAGTAGGGTCGAATCCATTTGCATTTTTTGAGAGCGGAGCAGAAGGGTATGTAGCCAGTTATGATAGTGATGAAGTGTGCGTTATAGATATGAAGAATTTGAAAATAAAACAAACAATTAAAGTCGGAAAAGGACCGTTTCAACTCATAGAGAGGGAAGGGAAGGACAATGAATAAATATAGAGTGCTAGTTGTAGATGATGAAAGTGATATGAGACAGCTTGTTGGAATGTATTTGGATAACTTTGGATATGAGTGGGGAGAAGCTGAGAATGGAAAAGAGGCTCTTAAAAAACTAGAAACGGATCATTATGATTTCGTTGTATTAGATATAATGATGCCAGAAATGGATGGACTTTCAGTTTGTAAAGAAATTAGAAAAACGTCAGATGTGCCGATTATATTTTTAACGGCAAAAGGTGAAGAGTGGAATAGGGTGAACGGCTTACGTATGGGAGCAGATGACTATATTGTAAAACCGTTTAGTCCTGGTGAATTGGTTGCCCGTATGGAAGCTGTGCTAAGAAGATATACAAAGCAAGAACAGCAAGAAGAGATTCAATTTGGACCAATTCTTATCAATGAAAAAAGTAGACGAATAGAGGCGGATGGTGAGTCGATTTCTCTTACTGTAAAAGAGTTTGATTTATTATATTTTCTTTGCCAACATACAGGACAAGTATTTAGCCGGGAGCAATTACTTGAAAAGGTATGGGGATATGATTATGCCGGAAGTACAAGAACGGTAGATACGCATGTGAAAACGATGCGCTTGAAGCTTGGAGAAAGTGGAAACTACATTCAAACTGTTTGGGGTGTAGGCTATAAATTTGAGGTGTAACGTATGTTTACGATGGTACAAAAACTTTGGCTTACAGTAGTATGTGCAGTATGTGTAACAGTGTCCTTTCTTTATTTCGTATCTTTATACTCGTATGAAAAATTATACGTTGATAATTTAAAAGCTTCGTTAGTAATGGAAGGAAAAAGTCTTGCTGCTCAATATGATAAGCGTGAAGGAATATCAACTTTTGAAGAGAAAGTAAGATCGTTTGATCAAATATCTAGTTCAGACGTTATTTTCGTGTCTAATCCGCGTGATTTAAGCGCATGTTTGCCTTTTGATGTGCATCATCATTCTCTTATAAGTGAAGGAGATAGGCAAACGCTATTAGACGGGAAAACTGTGACAAAAATAGGATATGAAGAACATTTTGACCGTAATATTATGGGGGTTGTCATCCCTGTATTGGAAAATAAAAAATTAGTCGGAATTGTCTATTCGTATATTCCTTTAAAAAGTATAAAAGATTTAATCTATGATATGGGTCTTATTTTAGCACCGTTAGCAATTGCTATGATTTTAATTACGATATGGGTTGGAAGGAAAATTATAATTGCAATTACGAAGCCACTTTCGCAAATGGAGCGGGTTGCAAATCATTTGGCTACGGGAGATTTTTCGGAGCGGATTACAGTTTCTTCAGAGGATGAAATTGGACGATTAGGAAAAGCATTTAATAAAATGGCAAATTCATTAGAAACAGAAGATGTAAAGCGTAAGGAATTTTTAGCAAATGTTTCGCATGAACTTAGAACACCACTTAGTTATATAAAAGGGTATAGCGAGGCTATTTTAGATGGTGTTGCAAAGGGACCGCAGCAGGAAAAAGTAACGCAGCTAATTCATAAAGAAGCAGGTCGTATGCAGCGTCTCGTTCATGACTTGTTAGACTTAGCACAATTAGAAGGTGAGCACTTTCCGTTAAAGAAGCAACCTATCGTTTTTTCACAGCTGATTGAAGACGTATTAGATACGTATGAGATTAAGTTTATAGAAAAGGAAATTCATATTTCAACTAATTTAAATCCAGAGGTCATTGTCATGATTGATGAAGATCGTATGCAACAAGTGCTTCATAATGTGTTAGATAATGCGATACGGTATACAAATCAAAAAGGAAATATCGTTATAACTTTAGAGCAAATCGATGATTACTGTGAATTAAAAATAAAAGATACAGGAATTGGTATTGATATAGAACATTTGGAGAATCTTGGAGAACGCTTTTACCGAGTTGATAAAGCGAGAAGTCGTCAACATGGTGGAACAGGTTTAGGCCTTGCTATTGTGAAACAAATTGTTCATATACATGGTGGACAGTGGAAAATTGAAAGTGAAAAAGATAAGGGAACAACGGTTATTATTAAACTGAATGTACAGGATGAGGGGAGCATGTTCTAATTTTTAGGACATGTTCTTTATATTGAAGAAAATATTTATCCCGCTATTCGCCGGGCAGTAAGACCCTCACCTCAAAATTCAACGGAAGCAAAGAAGTTAGGTGGAGGCCCTGCTGCCCGTAAAAGTCCGATTCGTGAGGGCTAATAATCAGTGGGCGATGAACAAAACCCCCACTGATTAAAGTTTCACTTTATACGTAAAAATATAAATTAATATGTAATAAATATCGAAAATTTGACTATTTTATGAACAAAACATTTGTACTTCTTATCAATTCGGTCTAAAATAGTTATGATGCAAAGTTCTTATAAATCGTTTCAATTGTTGTTTGGAAGATACTGAGGTGATTTAACTGGAGTACAAATCTATTAAACCGAAAAAAATTTACGAAGAAGTATCTGAAGCTATTTTAACAATGATTAAAAATGGTACGTTAAAACCTGGTGACAAACTACTCCCTGTGCATCAATTAGCTGAGCAGTTTCAAGTTGGCAGATCTGCTGTTCGTGAAGCGCTAAGTGCGCTAAGAGCGATGGGCTTAATTGAGATGAAACAAGGAGAAGGTACATATGTGAAGAACTTCGATTCTTCTTCATTAACGAAATCATTAAACAATAGATTATTAATGAAGAAAGAAGATATTTTGAATTTATTAGAAGTACGAAAGGTGCTTGAAGTGGGGGCAGTTCGAGTAGCGGCGGCAAAACGTACGGAAGATAATTTACAAAATATGAAACATTGGTTAGATGAAATGGCAAAGAGCATTGGAGATGAAAAGGCTGGCGAAAAAGCCGATTTTCAATTTCATATGGGAATTGCAGAGTCTTCGCATAATAACATTTTGCTTGAACTCATGAATCATGTTTCAGAGATGATTGCTGAAACAATTGGTGAATCAAGACGCATTATTTTATATGGTGAACAAACGACATCAGAACGACTTATAGAAGAGCATCAAGTTATATATGATGCGGTGTTAAAACAAGATGTAGAATTAGCGCAGCAAGCAATGCTAGATCATTTAACAAATGTAGAACATATTGTCACAGGTAAAAACGATATAAATTCGTAATTTAATCTTTTAAAAATTTAATTTTCTGATAAAATAGAGAAAGATTAAGTAAGCGTTTTCTTTAGAAGAGGGAGAGGATAGGCCACGGTTGAGCCTATTTCTTCTCTACTAAGTCATCTGATGACCATATGTTTGTTGGTGAAGTTGTAAAAAGGGGGAGTAATAGTTATGAAAGTTACTTTATTTGTTACTTGTTTAGTCGATATGTTTGAAACAAATGTCGGCAAAGCAACAGTTGAAGTGTTGGAGCGTTTAGGTTGTGAAATTGAATTTCCAGAAGCACAAGTTTGTTGTGGGCAGCCTGCTTATAATAGCGGCCATGTAGAAGCAGCAAAAGAAGCGATGAAACATATGATTGAAACTTTCGAAGATGCAGAATATATCGTTACGCCATCTGGTTCTTGTGCGACAATGTTTCATGAGTATCCGCATGTTTTCAAAGATGATCCAAAGTGGGCTAAACGTGCACAAAAAGTTGCTGATAAAACTTATGAATTTACACAGTTTATTGTAGATGTTTTAAAAGTTACAGATGTTGGTGCAAGTTTACCAGGGATAGCTACTATTCATAAATCATGTCATATGACGCGTATGCTTGGAGTAAAAGAAGCACCAGGAATTTTATTATCAAATGTAAAAGGATTAACTGTGAGAGATTTGCCAAACGTGCAAAATTGTTGCGGGTTTGGGGGAACGTTTTCAGTTAAGATGACTCCAATTTCTGAGCAAATGGTAGACGAAAAAGTAGATAGTGTCATGGAAACAGGTGCAGATTATTTAATCGGTGCAGATTGTGGGTGTTTGTTAAACATTGGCGGACGTATTGAGCGTTTAGGAAAAGAAGTAAAAGTAATGCATATTGCTGAGGTACTGAATAGTCGCTCATGAAGGGGGAACATAAGCTATGTCTATGAAAATCAGTGAGAAAAAATTTAATGATCGCGTTGGTGATGGAATTCAAGATTCGTTTATGCGCGGAGCAGTATCTTCTGCACAAACGCGTTTATATACGAATCGCTTAAAAGCTGCAGATGAATTAGGAAACTGGGAAGAGTGGCGTGAACTAGGTGAACAAATTCGTCAACATACGTTAGAAAATCTGGATTATTACTTAATGCAGTTAAGTGAAAATGTATCAAAAAGAGGCGGACACGTGTACTTTGCGAAGACGAAAGAGGAAGCTGCAAAGTATATTCAAGACGTTGCCAAAAAGAAACAAGCGAAAAAAGTAGTAAAATCAAAGTCGATGGTAACAGAAGAAATTAGTATGAACCATGCGCTTGAAGAGATTGGCTGTGAAGTGTTAGAGAGTGACTTAGGAGAGTATATCTTGCAAGTAGATAACGATCCACCTTCACATATTATTGCACCTGCACTTCATAAAAATAGAACGCAAATTCGCGATGTATTTAAAGAAAAGCTAGGCTATGAAAATTCTGATGACCCATATGAAATGACAAAGTTTGTTCGTAAACAACTTCGTGAGAAATTTATGGATGCAGAAATTGGTGTAACTGGTTGTAACTTTGCTGTTGCAAATACTGGATCTCTTTGTTTAGTAACGAATGAAGGTAATGCAGATCTTGTTATGTCAATTCCTAAAACACAAATTGCGGTAATGGGTATGGAACGTATGGTTCCGACAATGGAAGAATTAGATGTTTTAGTTGGTTTACTATGTCGTAGTGCAGTAGGTCAAAAATTAACAAGTTATGTAACAGTAGCAGGACCAATTCAAGAAGAGGAAGTTGATGGACCTGAAGAATTCCATTTAGTGGTTGTTGATAATGGTCGCTCTCAAATTCTTGGATCTGAATTCCGTTCCGTATTACAATGTATTCGTTGCGCTGCTTGTGTTAACGTATGTCCTGTATATCGTCACGTTGGTGGACATTCATATGGATCGATTTACTCAGGACCAATCGGTGCGGTATTAACACCGCTTCTAGGTGGATATGATGATTACAAAGAGCTTCCTTATGCATCTAGTTTATGCGGAGCATGTACAGAAGCTTGTCCAGTAAAAATTCCATTGCATGATTTATTATTAAAACATCGTCAAGTCATCGTTGAGCAAGAAGGTCGTGCACCACTTGCAGAAAAACTAGCGATGAAAATGTTTAGTATGGGTGCTTCTTCAGCTGCTTTATATAAAATGGGTTCAAAAATGGCACCAGCGGCAATGAGTCCATTTACATCTGGTAATCGTGTATCAAAAGGTGTTGGACCACTTAAAAACTGGACGGATATTCGTGAATTCCCAGCTCCAAGTAAAGAACGATTCCGTGATTGGTATAAAGATCATAAGAAAGGCGGGGATAAATAATGACAGGATTAATTCAAAACCGTGATGCCTTTCTAGATAACATTGCAAAAGAACTTGGGCGCGCACGTAAAACAGAAGGTGTAGAGCGTCCAGTATGGAAAAGTAATGTGAATATAGAAACGTTAAAAGATTATTCACAAGAAGAATTACTAGAAGTGTTTAAAAAGCAATGTACAAACATTCATACAACTGTAGTAGAAACGACAAATGACCGTTTAGGTGAAGACCTTCAAAAAGTAATCATGGAAAACGGCGGGGGACCTATTTTATTATCAGCAGATGATCGTTTTGATGCATATGGTTTAACATCTTTATTTAAAGAAGAACTTCCAAAGCGAGACGTTGAAGTAAACGTATGGGATCCAGAGAGAAAAGACGAAAATATGCGTTTAGCTGAAAAAGCGAATATTGGTATTGCATTTAGTGATTATACATTAGCCGAATCTGGTACAATTGTTGTACAAAGTCATAAAGGGCAGGGACGTTCTTTACACTTTTTACCGACTGTATATTTTGCTATTATTCCACGTGAAACACTTGTGCCTCGTATTACACAAGCAGTTCAGGATATGAACTCACGCGTAGAAAATGGGGAGACAGCGGCATCTTGTATTAACTTTATTACAGGGCCAAGTAACTCGGCTGACATTGAGATGAATCTTGTTGTCGGAGTACATGGACCATTAAAAGCAGTATATTTCATCGTATAAAAGAGGGGAAAGCAGGCCGGAAAATGGCCTGCTTTTTTAGTAGAATAAAGGATAATATGAAGTAGAAGTTCTCTCCTTTTTTTGCTATGTTTTTTTGGAAAGGAGAGGAAGGGATGTTCACTTATTTATATGCACTGTTAGCAGGGATGGTGTTTGGTTCTTTTTTTATGTTAGTTGCGGTGAGGGTTCCATTAGGTGCGTCTATTATTACCCCGCGTTCACATTGTTATTATTGCAAATATGTGCTAAGGCCAAAAGAACTAATCCCCATCATTTCATTTTATATACAAAGAGGCTGTTGTACGAATTGTAAGAGGAAAATTCCAATTATATATGTAGCATTTGAATGTATAACAGGAAGTATATTTCTTCTTACCGTGTATATGATTGGAATAGAACGAGAACTTATTATCATTTTATCCCTTTTTTCGCTACTTCTTATTATTTCAGTTACAGATTACTTATATATGTTAATTCCTGATTGTATTTTAATTTCGTTTGCCGTTTTACTCATTCTCGAAAGTATTTTTGTACAATTAGTTACTTGGACAGATAGTATAGTTGGTAGTGGTGTTATATTCCTTTTGTTATATTGCATGCAAAAGATATATCCAGAAGGGCTTGGCGGAGGAGATATAAAACTACTTTCGTTACTTGGTTTTATAGTAGGAGTGAAGGGAGTTTTTATCGTTTTATTTTTAGCATCTTGTTTTAGTCTTTGTTTTTTCGGGATTGGTATCGTATTAAAACGTATAGAAGTAGGAAAGCCAATTCCATTTGGTCCTTTTATTAGTCTTGGGGCAATGTGTTATGTATTGGCCGCATATTCAAATTAGAGAGGGAGTCAAAAATGAACGTATATATGGATGATCAAAGAAGTTGCCCGTTCGGGTATGTGTCCGCAACTACGGTAGAATGTGCCTTGCAAATGGTTCGGAATTATGATGTGAATATTCTTTCCCTTGATTTTAATATGGGGTGGAGAGCAAAAAATGGACTAGATTTTGTAGAAGCTTTTTGTACAGAGGGATTATATGTGAATGAAATTCACCTTCATACGAATGATGTCATCGGTATGCACAAGATGAAACAGAGAATGGATAAGGGAAAAGAAGAA
This sequence comes from Bacillus sp. EB V-12, assembly GCF_056158125.1. Lineage (NCBI taxonomy): Bacteria > Bacillati > Bacillota > Bacilli > Caryophanales > Bacillaceae > Bacillus > Bacillus sp. EB V-12. The sequence goes on from NZ_JBUXJL010000002.1 coordinate 545,239, forward strand.
GGAGAAATTAATCCTCACCTTGTTGTTAAATACGTGGGAAGCTAAAAACTCCAAAGTAAAACTTTGGAGTTTTTAATGTTTCATATGTGCTTGTAAAGGAATAATCTCTTCTTGTTGAGCTGCTGCGATTTCAGTTTCTTCCTGTTGAACTTCAGGTGTTTTCTTTGTTAAGTAGTGGTATACCATACCGACAAATACTGATCCGCCAATAATGTTACCGATTGTAACAGGAATTAAGTTATGAATAGCACCTGAAAAAGAAATTGTCTCAGGATGCGGTGAAACTAAAGATAAAGCAAAGAGTGATAAGTTTGCAATACTATGTTCGTAACCAGATAAGAAGAATGTGAAAACAAGTAGCATCATGACTATTATTTTTGCTGTGTCACCTTTAACCTGAGAAGGTAAGAAACAAGCAAGACATACGAGCCAGTTACATAAAATGGCTTTAAAGAATAACTGCATTGTAGGTGTGTTCATCTTTCCTTCAACGACTTTACTCATTAAGTGACCGTGATCAATTGCTTCAAAAATTCCAGTTGCGTAAAATAGTAAGGCAAAGAATAACGCGCCGGCTAAGTTACCTGCATAACAAGCAACCCAGTTACGTAGTGTATCAGAAATCGTTGTTTCTTTTCTTAAAGTTGCTACAGTAAAGTACATTGTGTTCCCAGTAAACAATTCAGCACCGCCATATATAATAAGTACGAGAGCAATCCCGAAAAACATAGAAGCAGCTAAATAAGTTGCTGGTGAATCTGCAATGTGAAAAAAGTTACCTAATTTAAAACATAGTACAATAATAAAACCGATATAAATACCCGCAAGTGCAGCACGAATGAAATATTGCATTGGGTTTGTATCTAGTATTTTCTTTTTGCTTTTAGCCAGTTTGACAACATAATCTAGTCCTTGTTCTAGCATGAGTAATACGCTCCTTTAGTAAATCTTCTATAAATACTCCTTATATGAATAAAGTACATGGAATTGTTCTCACTTTCAATAAGTTTGTGCAATGTTTCACAAAAAGGACATACATACATTAAGAAAACGTTTACAAAAGGTAGTATAATGGAATTTTTTCTGGACATTGGGAGGAAGAAAGAAAAAGAAAAAGCGCTGTAATTACAGCGCTTTTTCGTCTAAATTCTTTTCTACTTTTACTTCTACTTCTTTTGAGAAGAACCAACCACCAACTGCGATTCCGACTAATACAATCCAGAATGTAAGCTTCCACGGAGTGGATTCTGGGAATGAATGTGGAATTACATTTAATGCAGGGTGTGCTAATGTATAAACTGCTAGCTTCACACCAACCCAACCTACAATTAAGAATGCTGCGGTTTCAAGTCCTGGTTTACGTTTTAAGATTTGTACGAAAGCAGTTGCTGCAAATCGCATAATGATTAATCCGATAAGTCCACCTACAAAGATAACAACGAATTGCCCAGTATCAAGACTACCAATTGTACCTAATCCTGTTTTTGGTAAAGTCATTGCTAGTGCAACAGCAGCTAAAATTGAATCAACTGCGAAGGCGATATCAGCAACCTCAACTTTAAATACAGTCCACCAAAAGTTCTCTTGTTTTTTCTTTGCTTCTTTTTCTTCTGTTTCTTCATCTGTGTTCTTTTTAACATATGTTTTAAATAAGTGATTACCAGCGATAAACATAAGGTAGATGGCACCGATTGCTTGCACTTGCCATACATCGACTAAGAACGAAATCATAAATAACGATCCAAATCGGAAAACAAATGCCCCCGCTAATCCATAAAATAGTGCTTTCTTTCTTTTTTCTTCTGGTAAATGTTTTACCATAATTGCAAGAACAAGAGCGTTATCAGCCGCTAAAATCCCTTCAAGTGCAATTAGGATGAGTAATACCCAACCATACTCCAATAATAATGATACATCCATGTACATTCTCCTCTCATTTCTATAAGTTCTAAATAAGTGAAGAATTTCCCCACTATTTAGTTTCCCCATACTCCTGCCTATTAACTTTGGAAGAATCTGGAAGTGAATGCAAAAAAGACCTCTGCCGTTAATAGGCAAAGGTCTTGCTAGACATATGTAATAAAAAATGCCAACAAAGCCGGAAGAACTAAGTTCTACGTAATGACGACTTTGTTTCCAAGAAATATTCTTGGACGCTACTCCCCTTTGGAGATATGTTATTGTATTCTCATTATATGGATAATTTATACGGTTGTCAACCTGTTAAAATATCTTCATTCGGATATTTTATTTTCAGGTTCTTTTTACGAGCAAATGAAAAAGCCAATGTTAAAGGACCCATTTTCCCGAAAAACATCATAAAGATAATAATAGCTTTTCCGATTATAGTTAAGTGGGGTGTTAAATTCATACTGAGGCCAACAGTCCCAAATGCTGAAAATACTTCGAAAGCACTCATCAATAGAGGAACTCGCTCAGTAATACTCAAAATTAAAATAGCAAAAAAGATAAATGAAATTGAAATAATAGTAATGGTTAATGATTTGACAATGAGAGTATCTTTAATGGATTTTTTAAATACGACAATATCCTCTTGTTGTTGTAAAAATTTAAATACGCCAAAAAATATGATTAAAAATGTTGTTAACTTAATCCCACCACCAGTTGAAGCGCTACCAGCACCAATAAACATAAGGAGCATCATTAATAGAAGAGAAGGTTTTGACAATGTAGAAATATCAACTGTATTAAACCCGGCAGTTCGCGTTGAAATTGCTTGGAAATAAGAGGCTAATCCTTCTTCAAATGGGGTAAAACCTCTCATAGAAAGGGAGTTATGGAACTCGAATATAAAAATAAAAAGGGTAGCAATAATGTTGACGATTAGAGTAGAAGAGAGCATAAGTTTTGAATGTAGTGTAAGGTTTTTAAAGTTTTTCTTTCTTTTTATGTCTACGATTACTGTAAAACCAATTCCACCTAAAATGATGAGAGAGGAAATGACGAGATTGACAAGAATGCTATGAGAATGGGACATTAAATTATCGCTCCACACAGAAAAGCCAGCATTGTTAAAGGCTGAGATTGAATGGAAAAAACTATAATAGATCCCTTTCATAACCCCATATTTTGGTACCCATTCAAAAGAAAGAATTATAGTAGCGATACATTCGACTGTAAAAGAGAATAAAAATAATGCTTTGGCAAGACGGATGATGCCGCCGATATTCGTTTGATTTAATGCTTGTTGCAGTAAAATCCGATTTTGAAGACCGATTTTTCTTCCGAGCATAATCGCAATTAAGACAGCAAAGCTCATAATGCCAAGCCCGCCAACTTGTATAAGCGTTAAAATGACACATTGTCCAAACAAAGTAAATACTTTTCCAGTATCTACAACACCAAGCCCAGTAACAGTACAAGCGGAAACGGTTGTAAATAAGGCATCGAGCCATGAAATGGACGTTGTCGTAGCAATGGGTAGTTTTAATAAACATGTGCCGACAACTGATAATACAAGAAAAGACAAAGTAAGAACGCGGGGAGGGCTCATGCTAATATTAATCCGTTTCATTTCACATATCGCTCCTTTCGTTTTGCTTTGATTAGTATGTGAAAAAGCACCATTATGTATGTTGAAAATAGAAAGAGGCAGAGAATATCTGCCTCTAAGCCATATGTTATATTATTATCCACGTAATTGTTGTTGAGCTAAAGCAACAAGACGTTTTGTTACTTCACCGCCAACTGAACCGTTAGAACGAGATGCTGTATTAGATCCTAAACTTACACCAAATTCTTGTGCAATTTCATATTTAAATTGTTCAAGTGCTTGTTCTGCACCTGGAACTAATAATTTGTTTGTTTTTACCATGTTGATACACATCCTTATGAGTAGTCCAGTTCAGCTAAGTTCTTATCTAAACTGGTAACGTTATTTTATGTGGAAACGACGTACTCATACGCGGAAGTAATCGGTGCGATTAGAAGTTCTTGGATAGAAAAAAGAGTAGCAAATTTGCTACTCTTTTTTTAGTATTGTCGCTGTTCCTTCCACGACAATATCATCTGATTGATTATATATGTTTGTTTGCAGCGTAATGATTTTTTTATCATCACGCTTCTTAATAACCTCTGCCACAACGCGAAGTGTATCACCGATTTTGACAGGGGCACGGAATGAAACATTTTGGGATAAATAAATCGTATTTTTGCCTGGGAGTTTCGTTCCAAGGATGGTAGAAATAAAACTCGAAACGAGCATACCGTGAGCAATACGTTCTTTAAACATTGTCGTTTTTGCAAAAGAATCTAAAATGTGAATAGGATTCACATCCCCAGTCAATTTTGCAAAATTGATAACATCTTCATCTGTAATTGTTTTTGTAAGGGATGCTTGATCACCGACTTGAATCTCATCATAACGAAGCTCCGGAACAGTTTGTGCTTCTTGAAATGGATTCATTTTGTCCTCCTTCTTTTCCATATCGAAAAATGTTAGCCATCTTGATGTAGTAGGAGGAAGAAAGAGTTTTGTTTGTGCTGCGGTTAGCTCCCACATTTTTCTTACTTGATGGAAGTAAATAGATTTTTTGAGTTTTCCTCGAACTTTTTTGCGAGTTCCAACTGTTTTGACTTGAACTCTTCCAAAAAACCCTCTAACTGTTTTTGAGCCTCTTCACGTTGTAATTGTTGTTGCTCAATAAATTGTTTTGTTGTTTCTTCAAATTGGCCGCTTGTTTGGGTAAGAATTGACAATGATGTTTTTGTAGGAGAAACAGTAAGCTGATGCATATGAGCAGAAAGTTCCTTCCATTTGTCCTGCCACTCGTTAATTTGATCATTTAAGGAGTTTCCAGTTAATTGTTTCACGTAATCTGTATATTGGTTATTGAACTGAGCAGTGAGTTGTTGTAGTTCTTTTTCTAGTTCATCTACTCCTGATGTTAATTTATGCAAAGCGTCTTGTTGTTGTTTTAATGTTTCTAAAGTAAGTTGCTCTAATTGCTTCCCAGCTGAAGAGAAAAGGGAAAGTGATTGAGACCAGTTTTTCCAAAATGCATCGACTAATTCGTATGGTTTAGTTTCCATTGTTTGACCCCCAAATGTTTTTTTGCATATTGTGAACGCAGATTACTCTGCTGTACCACCAGGTGAAGATGAAGAATCCGTTTCATCCTTTTCTGGAGAAGTAGAAAATGGAAAGAATGCATTGGTGTATAACGTGAAAAACGTTCGCAACATATTTTGATAATGTTCAAAAGAAGTCGCACATGTTGTTAAATATTGCTCTCCATATTCAGTTAAAGAATAAATTCTTTTTGCCGGCCCTCCATCGCTTGTATCCCAAGTAGAAGAAATAAGGTTTTCTTTTTCTAATTTGCGTAGTGTTCTATAAACATTACCTTGGTCAACAGAAGAAAAGCCGATATCCATTAGCATTTGAATAAGTTTGTAACCATGAAGACTCCAGTCTTTTAGACAGAGAAGTAAGAAGGGAACTAAGAAGTTTTTTGGCATGGAGTTTGGTTGTTTCGCTTGGTTGCTCTCCAAACTTTCGCGTTGTTCTGGTTCATTTTGTAGCATGATTGTGCATCACCTCATGAATCAGTTAGATGGAATTTTTTGCTTATAAGTGCAATTTACACCTATCTGTTTTTAAAGTCAACACATTTGTTAGAAAATAGAAAAAAATAAAATATAGACTTGAAGTTTTATTCAGAATATTAGAAAATAGTGAATAGGTTGAATTGTTTCAAAAACGAAAAAGGGAGTGTAGGTAAAGTGATTGATCAAAAATTCGATCCACTACAAGCATGGAAAAATGCTTATGAACAAACCGAAACATTTTGGGGAAAAGCGCTCAATGAAACAATTAAAACAGAAGAATATTCTGCTTGGATGGGCAGCGTTCTAGATTTGAATTTGTTTTATCAAAAAGCATTAAATGATACGACAAAAAACTATTTAGAACAAGTAAATGTGCCGACGAAAGAGGATATCGCAAGAGTGGCTACGCTTGTTATTAACTTAGAAAATAAAGTAGATAACATTGAGGAGTTTCTAGAGGAGAAAGTAGATTCTTTAGGGCAAGCTCCTACATTAAAGCGTGATGTAACGAAAGTAAAACAAGATATTCGTACGCTTGAAACAAAAGTAGATCAAATTTTAGAATTGCTAGAAAAGCAAAATGCAGTACTAGCTAAACTACAAGTACCTGTAAAAGAAGAGGTAAAGCCTGCGAATAAACCAGAAAATAAAAAATGATAAAAGCGCTTGTTTATAACAGATAAAAGAGAGAGGGAGAATCTCTTTTCACGTATAAACAGCGAAACATAATTATATATGGACTCTATAGTATGAGTACCAAAATGATTCATAACAATCGTTCACAAATTCATTTAAGGGGGAAAAGAAATGGTTCAATTAAATGGAAAAGTAGCAATCGTAACAGGTGGAGCAAAAGGAATTGGAAAAGCAATTACAGTAGCATTAGCACAAGAGGGAGCGAAAGTAGTTATTAACTATAATAGCAGTAAAGAAGCAGCTGAAAATTTAGTAAATGAATTAGGAAAAGACGGACATGACGTTTATGCAGTGCAAGCGGATGTTTCTAAAGTAGAAGATGCAAACCGACTTGTAGAAGAAGCTGTGAATCATTTTGGTAAAGTTGATATTCTTGTTAATAATGCTGGTATTACAAGAGACCGTACATTCAAAAAGTTAAATCGTGAAGATTGGGAGCGCGTAATTGACGTGAATTTAAGCAGCGTATTTAATACGACAAGTGCGGTTCTTCCATACATAACGGAAGCAGAAGAAGGAAGAATTATTAGCATTTCTTCTATTATTGGTCAAGCAGGTGGATTTGGCCAAACAAACTACTCAGCAGCAAAAGCGGGGATGTTAGGATTTACAAAATCATTAGCGTTAGAACTTGCAAAAACAAATGTCACTGTAAATGCTATTTGCCCAGGATTTATTGATACTGAAATGGTAGCAGAAGTACCAGAAGAAGTACGTCAAAAAATCGTTGCAAAAATCCCGAAAAAACGTTTTGGTCAAGCTGATGAAATTGCAAAAGGTGTAGTATACCTATGCCGTGACGGTGCGTATATCACAGGTCAACAATTAAACATTAACGGCGGATTATATATGTAATGAAGTAAGAAAAAAGTGCATATCCATAGCAGGAATGCACTTCTTTTTTTTAAGAAGGAAATCGACCAAAAAGGAGATAGAAAAATGACTACATTCGCAACAGAATGGGAAAAGCAATTAGAGCTATACCCAGAAGAGTACCGAAAAGCATACCGCCGAGTGAAAAGGGCGAGTGAAATTTTATTACGTGAACCAGAGCCGCAAGTCGGATTAACGCCGAAAGAGGTTATTTGGACGAAGAATAAGACGAAGCTTTATCGCTACATTCCAAAACAAGAAAAAACACAAAGAGTTCCAATTCTGTTAATATATGCTCTTATTAATAAACCATATATTATGGATTTAACTCCTGGAAATAGTTTAGTGGAATATCTAGTGGATCGTGGTTTTGATGTATATATGCTTGATTGGGGCACATTTGGTTTAGAAGATAGTCATTTGAAATTTGATGATTTCGTGTTTGATTATATTGCAAAAGCAGTAAAAAAAGTAATGCGAACTGCAAAATCGGACGAGATTTCTTTACTTGGTTATTGCATGGGTGGAACGCTAACTTCTATTTATGCAGCGCTTCATCCGCACATGCCAATTCGTAATTTAATTTTCATGACAAGTCCTTTTGATTTCTCTGAAACAGGATTGTATGGTCCTTTATTAGATGAGAAATACTTCAATTTAGATAAAGCGGTTGATACATTTGGAAATATTCCGCCAGAAATGATTGATTTCGGAAACAAAATGTTAAAGCCAATTACGAACTTTGTTGGTCCATATGTTGCTCTAGTAGATCGTTCAGAGAATGAACGCTTCGTCGAAAGCTGGAGATTGGTTCAAAAGTGGGTTGGTGATGGTATTCCGTTCCCAGGTGAATCATACAGACAGTGGATTCGTGATTTTTATCAAAATAATAAATTGGTTAAGGGTGAACTCGTTATTCGCGGACAAAAGGTAGATCTTGCAAATATTAAGGCGAATGTCTTAAATATTTCCGGGAAACGTGATCATATCGCTTTGCCATGTCAAGTAGAAGCATTACTAGACCATATTTCTAGCACAGATAAACAATATGTATGTTTACCGACAGGGCATATGTCTATCGTTTACGGTGGAACAGCTGTAAAACAAACATATCCGACGATTGGAAATTGGCTTGAAGAGCGTTCTAATTAAAAATAAAAAATCCAACTAGCCTATGTTAGTTGGATTTTTTTATGAAAAATAACAAAACATAGAAAGGAGAAATTTATATTTTAGGAGTATAATTATGAAACTTATGATGGGTAAGTTGTTTTGGAATACAGGAGTTTCTGTACCTTGTTATCCACTGTTAGAAAATGATATGATATGTGATGTGCTCGTAGTCGGAAGTGGCGAAGCCGGTGCTCATATAGCGCATTCGTTAGCGAAAATTGGCATGAGTGTTACACTTATTGAAAAAAGAGTAATTGCATGTGGTAGCACAGCTGCTAATACAGGTTTACTACAATTTCTTCATGATAAATCGTTAACCTCTCTTATCCATACATTGGGTAAAGAAAAAGGGGTACGAGCATATAAGCTTTGTTATGAAGCGCTAAGAACAATGGAAGAGGTTATACCGACTCTTGATATTAATCCCCATTTTATTTCGCGAAATAGTTTATATTATGCAAGTAAAAGTGAGGATGTCTCATTTTTACAAGAGGAATATAATACGTTACAGAATTATGGATTTCCAGTTGAATATTTTACAGAAGCTGATATTAAGAAACGTTATCCTTTCATAAAACAAGCGGCATTATATACACACGGTGATGCCGAGGTGAATCCGTATTTATTAGCGCACAGTCTTTTGCATAAAGCAAATCAAATGGGAGCTAATATATATGAACATACAGAGGAAATACATATAAAAAAACGCAAAAATGATTTAATTTGTTACACGAAAACAGGAAATCAAATTGTAGCAAAGAATATTATTATGGCGACAGGTTATGAAGCGCTTTTTGGAAAGAAAGAAAGAAAAAATACAACAGTAGACACCTCTTATGCAATTGTAACAAATGAAATAGATCAGTTTGAAGGCTGGCATGAGCGATCGTTAATTTGGGAAACGGCACGGCCCTACTTATATTTTCGAACGTATCGAAACCGCATTATTGTAGGCGGATTAGATGAAGCGCTGCAAATTCAAACAATTGGTGATACGAAATTATTGCATAAGCGTGATATCCTTATTAATATTGTAAAAGAGATGTTCCCGCAGTATAAAAATATACAGGCAGACTACTATTGGGCAGCCGCATTTGGTGGTACTCATGATGGTCTCCCCATTTTAAAAGAAGACGAAAAGATACATAATTTGTTTTACGCATTGCCGTATGGAGGTAATGGAACTGTATATGGAATGGTCTTTGCTAAATTATTTGAGCAGTTATTTACAAATAAAGAAAGTAAAGATTTTTCTTTATTTAATCGATAGAAAAAAGGTAGCGAAGTGATGGAATGAGAGATATAAAAAAGTTTTTACAAAAATTACGTCCTGTACAACTCATCGTCTTGTTTTATTTATTAGCGGTAGTTGTATCGGTGATATTGCTTAGTTTACCGTTTGTTACGAAGCCTGGTGTGAAATGGACATTTATAGATGCGCTTTTTACATCGGTTAGTGCGGTAAGCGTTACGGGACTGTCTGTTATTACGATTTCAGATACGTTTACTACAGCAGGAATTATTGTTTTAGCCCTTATTCTACAATTAGGCGGCTTAGGAATTATGGCGCTTGGTACATTTGTTTGGATCATTACGGGGAAAAAGATTGGTTTGCAAAGAAGAAGATTAATTATGGCAGACCATAATCAAGGGAATTTATCGGGTCTTGTAGAATTGATGCGTTCTATTTTGATTGTAATTATTTCAATAGAACTTATTGGAGCAATCCTATTAGGTACAAGATTTTTACTTTACTTTCCGACTTGGCAAGAAGCTTATTTTCACGGTTTCTTTGCAGCTGTTAGTGCGACTACGAACGGCGGATTTGATTTAACAGGACAATCATTAATTCCGTATAAAAAAGATTATATTGTTCAAATGATTCATATGTTACTAATTATTTTGGGAGCGATTGGTTTCCCTGTGCTAATGGAAGTGAAACAATTCCTTAGTAAAAGGAGACAACAATTATTCCGTTTTTCATTATTTACAAAATTGACGACAACAACATTTTTTGCACTCGTTGTTGTTGGTACAATTATGATTTTTTTACTGGAGAGAAATCATTTTTTAGTAGGAAAGTCATGGCATGAAACTGTCTTTTATACATTATTCCAATCTGTGACGACGCGAAGTGGTGGACTTGCTACGATGGATATACGTGAATTGTCACAACCGACGCTTTTATTTATGAGTATATTAATGTTTATAGGGGCATCTCCAAGTTCGGTTGGGGGCGGAATACGTACAACAACATTTGCTGTTAGTATATTGTCACTATACACCTTTGCAAGGGGCGGTAGAACAGTTAGAGTCTTCAAACGTCAGCTACATGAAGAGGATGTACTGAAAGCATCTGTCGTTATGACGATGGGGATTTTGTTATGTGCTACTGCGCTATTCATTTTATCTATTACGGAAAATGTACCGCTTATGAGCTTAATTGTTGAAGTTTGTTCGGCTTTCGGAACGACGGGACTATCAACAGGTGTTACGCCTGATTTAACAACTGTTGGGAAACTTGTACTTATTGTGCTTATGTTTATCGGACGCGTTGGCATTTTAACATTTATTTTAGCTAGTGGTGGAAGGGAACAACCACCTCGCTATAAATACCCGAAAGAGCGGATTATTATTGGATAGTATGAAACCATTCTACCTACGTTAGGTAGAATGGTTTTTTAGTCGTTAATGCCAAATTGTGGATGCATAAAAGCTTCATTTTTATTATCCGCTTCGTTTTTTAGCAATTCTTGATTTTCTTCTGAAATCCAGCCAATATCATTTGTAGGATGGATCCACTCATCGCCAGCCATAATGGCAGGATCTACTTCATCACTCCAATTGTTAAGCGGACTGTTCTCGGAATTATATTTACTGTCTCCAATTACAACATCATATTGATTCACAAAAGGTTGTTGCATCGTTTTTCCTGTTCCTTTAAAAGATGGAAAATTCATTTGATGCGGGAGCGTTTCGTCTAAAATCGGTGATTGAATCTTTTCTTTTTTCTTCAAAATCATCGCTCCTTTTTATAATGGTTTCTTCATATGTAGTATTTCCATCGAACGCCTCTTATGTACTTGTTAACACTTGCCAGTAATAATTATTTTAAGTTGTTTCAAAATAGAGTAGAAAGTGATTTCTTGAGAGCAGGTGAATGTATTGGTAAAAAGAAAAGTGAAACAAAATGCGGCAATCAATAATAATAAAACTCCGAAAGAAAGCTTACCAGATGCAGAATTTGCATTAGAGTATGAAGGAGAAAATAGCGCAAAGTATGCTAATCGTAATTCAAAAAAAGGGAAACAAAAATGAGGCGTTTTTTACAAACGCCTCATTTTTTTGTGGGATTATAAAGGTTTTTTTAATTATTTGTAAATTTAGTGTTTTCTATTAGCAGAAAAATGCGAAAAAACATAGAAGTAGCAACGTATTACACAAAAACAAACAACAAACAAAAGATTAATGTTGGTTTAATACTGCTTTTACACTAGTTGTTTATATTTGAGTTGTACATAAGATTTGTAAAAGGAGAGAGAAACAGTGAAAAAAACAATCTTTAAAGCTGTAGCGACTGGAATGGTATTTTCGTTATTAATGGGGTGTGGTGCAAAGAAAGAAGAAAGTGCTGGAGCGAAAGTGAAAGATGACAAATTATCTGGATCATTAACTGTTTACACAGCCATTGAAGAAGAGCTTGTACCAATTTATCTTGATTCCTTTAAAAAGAAATATCCTGATGTGAAATTGAACATTGTACGTGATTCAACAGGAGTTATTACTGCGAAATTACTAGCTGAAGGGAAAAATACACAAGCAGATGTTGTATGGGGAACTGCGGCATCAAGTCTATTAGCTTTAGATAAAAAAGATATGTTAAAAGGATACTCTCCAAAAGGAGCAGATCGTGTTCTTCCACAATTTAAAGATGATAAGCAACCTGAAAAATGGGTAGGAAATACTGCATTTATGACGGGGATTGCTGTAAATAAAGAAGAGTTAAAGAAGAAAAATTTACCGATGCCAGAATCATATGAAGATTTAACGAAACCAGAGTATAAAGGAACACTTGTTATGCCACATCCAGCATCATCTGGAACAGGATTTTTAACAGTTTCTGCATGGCTACAAATTATGGGTGAAGATAAAGGCTGGGATTACATGAAGAAACTTCATGATAATATGGCAAGTTATACGCATTCAGGTTCAAAACCAGCGAAATTAGCAGGAGCAGGTGAATATCCAGTCGGTGTATCAATGGTTTATAGTGCTTTAAAAGAGAAACAAAAAGGTGCACCAGTTGAAGTTGTACTGCCGAAAGAAGGATTAGGATGGGAAGTAGAAGCGAACGCACTTATTAAGAAAGATAATGCGAAAAATGATAAATTAGCGCAAGCATTTTTAGATTGGGCAATTACTGATGATGTAATGAAGTTATACTTTGAGAAAAATGGATTTGCGACAATTAAAAATGACTATAAACTTCCAGAGGGATTCCCGAAAGATGTTACGGAAAAATTATATAAAAAGAATGACTTTAAATGGGCAGCAGAAAATCGTGACAAAATTTTAGAAAAATGGGAAAAAGAGTTTGGCCAAAAAGCAGAACCGAAAAAGTAAGTGAGTGGGAGAGAGAAAAATGAGCGAATATTTATCAATTCAACACATTCAAAAACAGTTTGATGCATTTACAGCGTTAAAAGATATTTCTTTTACTGTGAAAAAAAATGAGTTTGTTTGTTTATTAGGCCCAAGTGGCTGTGGGAAAACGACGTTGCTTCGCATTTTAGCGGGACTAGAGGAACCAACGACTGGCAGTATAGCTGTGAATGGAAAAGATATTACAGCATTGCCTCCTGGAAAGAGAAACTTCGGAATGGTTTTCCAATCGTATGCTTTATTTCCGAATTTAACAGCACTTGAAAATATTGAATACGGCTTAAAGACAAAAAAATATGGGAAAGCAGAAGTGAAAGAGAAAGCGCTAGATGCGTTAAAACTTGTAGATTTGCTGAATGTAAAAGATAAATATCCTGCTCAAATGTCTGGTGGACAACAGCAGCGAGTAGCACTTGCACGTGCGCTCGCTCTGTCTCCAGATATTTTGTTACTCGATGAGCCGTTATCAGCTTTAGATGCAAAAGTGCGTGAAAAATTACGTAGGGAAATGCGTGATTTGCAAGAGAAAATAGGAGTAACGACGATTATGGTAACGCATGATCAAGAAGAGGCATTAACGATGGCTGATAAAATTGTTGTAATGAATCATGCGGAAATTATGCAGATTGGAACACCAGAGGAGATTTATCAAAGACCAGCCAATCCGTTTGTGGCAGATTTTATTGGTTCTATTAATTTCTTTTCGAAAAATAACGAAGAACATGCAATTCGTCCTGAACATGTAACAATTGTACAAAAGGACGGTATTAAATCAGTTGTGGAAAGTATGGAATTTCGCGGATCTGTATATCGGACGGAAGTGCGAGTCTTAGAAGAAAACACACACCTTTATAATGAGAAAATTGTAGTGGATATATTAGCATCAGAAGTAGAAGCAACGGCTATTAGAAAAGGAAAGCCGATTCAAATCTCTTTCTCAGAAAATCATATGTTGTCATATGGAAAGAAGGTCATTGTATAGATGGAGATGTTAGAAAACTATAAGGTAGAAAGTACGAAAAAAAAGATTAAGAGAAGTATAGGGAAAGAGGAATGGATCCAAAGGCTCGTAATTATCGGTATGATTTTTTCTTTCCTTATCATACTTGTATTACCGCTATTACAACTATTTACACAAGCTTTTTATAATAAAGATGGAGCTTTCGTTGGTTTATCGAATTTCAGTAAATATTTCACAACACCAACTTTAGTTCAGTCTTTACAAAATACAGTATGGATTTCGGGCGCAACAACAATTATTTCAGTTGCAATCGCATTCGTTTACGCATATGCAATTGCCCGTACGAATGTTTTTGGAAAGCGTGTATTTCAGTATGTAGCGTTATTACCATTGTTTGCACCAACGATGATGCACGGTATAGCACTTACATATTTATTTGGTAATCAAGGGCTAGTAACGAAAGGAATGTTTGGTTTATTTGAAGGTATACAAATCCCTTTATATGGACCAGTAGGAATTGTAATAGCTGAAGTTATGTATACATTTCCGCAAGCCTTTCTCATATTGCTAATTGCCTTTCAAGGATCTGATTATCGTTTATATGAAGCTTCTAATATGTTAGGAGCCAGTAAAACAAAGCAATTTTTCACGGTTACTTTACCTAGTGTAAAGTACGGATTAATTAGTGCAATGTTTGTTGTGTTTACACTTAGTTTTACTGATTTTGGGGCACCAAAAATTGTTGGTGGGCAATATAATGTGCTTGCTACTGACGTATACAAACAAGTAATTGGACAGCAAAATATGCCGATGGGTGCAACTGTCGGAATGATTTTATTAATCCCAGCTATATTCGCATTTGTAGTTGATCGTATTACGCAAAGAAAGCAGGCGAATTTCTTATCTTCAAAAGCAGTACCATACAGAATAATAGCTAATAAGAAAAGAGATGTAATCTCATTCATATATTGTAGTGTGATTACCCTTATGATCATTCTATTATTTGTTGCAGTTGGTATTGCTGCAAGTGTGAAAGTATGGCCATATAATATGAGTTTTACATTTGAGCATTTTAATTTTTCAAGTTTAACAGGAGA
Organism: Bacillus sp. EB V-12; assembly: GCF_056158125.1. Classification (NCBI taxonomy): domain Bacteria; kingdom Bacillati; phylum Bacillota; class Bacilli; order Caryophanales; family Bacillaceae; genus Bacillus; species Bacillus sp. EB V-12. The sequence goes on from NZ_JBUXJL010000002.1 coordinate 560,272, forward strand.
TGGACTTGAAGCATTTAAAAATAGCGTAATTGTTTCAGCAGTTACAGCAGTTATTGGGGCGATCTTAACATTTGTATTCGCATATGCAATTGAGAAAATAGACCAGCTACAATTTTTTAGAAAAACAGGTTACTTTTTCTCTATAGTGCCGTTAGCGATACCAGGTTTAGTACTCGGATTAGGATATGTCTTTTTCTTTAGTCAACCAACGATTCAAATTCTTGGACTATCAGTAACGAATCCGTTTCATTCTTTATACGGAACAATCGCTGTATTAGTACTAGTAAATATCATTCATTTTTATTCTGTAACATTTGTCACGGCAACGACTGCCTTAAAGAAATTAGACCGAGAGTTTGAGCTTGTTTCGCAGTCGATGGGTATTCCGTTTTATAAAACATTCTTCCGAGTAACAGTACCAATGTGTTTACCAGCAATTTTAGAAATGGTAATGTACTACTTCGTAAATTCAATGGTAACTGTATCGGCAGTTGTGTTCCTATATGCAGCTGATTTTAAACTAGCTGCCGTATCAATCGTAAATATGGATGATGCAGGAAATGTAGCGCCAGCAGCTGCAATGAGTGTACTTATTGTTGTTACAAATATTGTAGTGAGAGTTGTATATGAATGGGGAACGAAAGCACTTCGTAACCGAACTTCACAATGGCAAAAAAGATAAGTAAGAAGGGTGATGGACAGAATGAAAATTGAAGCAGTTATTTTTGATTGGGCAGGTACGACGGTTGATTACGGATGCTTTGCACCGCTAGAAGTATTCATGAAGATTTTTCATAAACGCGGCGTTGAAATTACAGCAGAAGAAGCACGTAAGCCAATGGGATTATTAAAAATAGATCATGTAAGGGCACTAACAGAAATGCCTCGTATTGCGGATGAGTGGAAGCGTGTCTTCGGTCAATTACCAACAGAAGCAGACATTCATGAGATGTATGAAGAGTTTGAAGAAATTCTCTTTTCTATTTTACCAAGTTATGCTACGCCGATTGATGGGGTAAAAGAAGTAATCGCTTCTTTACGTGAGAGAGGCATTAAAATCGGTTCAACAACGGGCTATACGAGAGAAATGATGGAAATTGTAGCAAAGGAAGCAGTGTTACAAGGATATAAACCTGATTTTCTTGTTACGCCAGATGATGTTCCAGCAGGCCGTCCATATCCATGGATGTGCTATAAAAATGCAATGGAACTTGGTGTGTATCCGATGAACCATATGATAAAAGTAGGGGACACAGTATCAGATATGAAAGAAGGTAGAAATGCTGGAATGTGGACAGTTGGTGTAATTCTTGGAAGTAGTGAGCTTGGTTTAACGGAAGAGGAAGTGGAGAGTATGGATTCGGTAGAGCTTCGTGAAAAAATAGAAATAGTTCGTAATCGGTTTGTTGAAAATGGGGCTCATTTTACGATTGAAACGATGCAGGAGCTCGAAAACGTAATGGAACATATCGAGAAACAAGAACTTATTATTTCATAAAAGGGGCACGGGATCATGAATGAAAATCACTACTTATTATTAACACCAGGACCATTAACGACAACAAAATCAGTAAAAGAAGTTATGCTATACGATTGGTGTACGTGGGATGATGAATATAATACGATGGTGCAAGAAGTAAGAGCTAAACTTGTATCGTTAGCGACGAAGGAAGAAGAGAAATATACAACAGTGTTAATGCAAGGAAGCGGTACGTTTTCAGTTGAAGCAGTAATTGGTTCTGTTATTCCGGCAAATGGGAAGCTTCTCGTTTGTACAAATGGTGCGTACGGTAAGCGAATTGTGCAAATGGCAGAGATGTTACAGATTGATGTAGTGATCAGTCAAACAGAAGAGTGGGAACCTACTAATATTGTAGAAGTAGAAAAGTTATTGCAAGAAGATAAAGAGATTACGCATATTGCAGTTGTTCATTGTGAAACAACGACAGGAATTATAAATCCAATTGTAGATGTATGTAAATTAGGACAACAGTATGGAAAGGTTACAATTGTTGATGCGATGAGTAGTTTCGGCGGGATTGAAATAGACATTGCTGATTTACAAATTGATTTTTTAATTAGTAGTGCAAATAAGTGTATTCAAGGGGTTCCTGGATTCGGATTTGTAATCGCAAAACGTGATGAATTATTGAAGTGTAAAGGGCAAGGACGCTCTTTATCTCTTGATTTATATGATCAGTGGGAAACGATGGAAAAACAAAATGGGAAATGGCGTTTTACTTCACCTACACATGTTGTACATGCTTTTTATCAAGCGCTACTTGAGCTAGAAAAAGAAGGTGGAGTAAGAGCGCGTTACAATCGATATTACAACAATCAAAAACTACTAATGAATAGAATGGGAGAAATCGGATTTAAGCCACTAGTAGATAAGAAATATCAATCTCCTATTATTACATCTTTCATTTATCCAAAAGAGGGGTTTGAGTTTCAACAGTTATATAATGAATTAAAGCGTTATGGATTTGTTATTTACCCTGGGAAAATTTCGAAAGTAGATACGTTCCGCATTGGAAATATCGGTGATGTACATGAAGAAGATATTAATCGCTTAGTTGATTGTATGGCTAAAGGAGCTGTTATTGGGTGAAAGTATTTTGCTTAGGTGGAGCAGGTAAAATTTGTCGTGAAGCTATTTTGGATTTAGTTCAATTTTCATCTTTTGAGACGATTACTGTAGCCGATTTTAACGAGGAAGAGGGCCGTAAAGTAGTAGAATGGCTCAACGATCCTCGTGTTGATTTTGTAAAAGTAGATGTAACGAATCACGAGGATACGGTTGCAAAAATGAAAGGTTATGACATTGTAATGGACGGTACGACGATAAAGCTAAACGGATTGTCGACTCGCTGTATTGCAGAAGCAGGCTGTCACGGTGTGAACTTAAATGGATTTGGTGAAGAAAATGAATCGCATGCTATATTTGTTCAAAATGAAAAAACATGTTTACCTGGATTTGGCATGACGCCAGGTGTAACGCAAATGATGGCAATGCATGCAGCAAATCAACTGGATACTGTAGAGTCCGTCCGTGTAAGTCACGGTTCGTATCGTCCGATTGCTTTTTCTGCTTCAATTACAGAGACAACGACATATGAATATGATCCACATTTATCATCGCGTATAGTGTATGAAGATGGTGAATTTAAGCAAGTACTTCCGTTTGCGCGTCCGAGAGAAATAGAATTGCCAGCGCCTTATGGTAAGGCAACACAGTATATCATTCCGCATTCTGAAACGATTACGTTAGCAAAGGCACTAGAAAATAAAGGTGTCAAACTAATAGAGACGAGAGGAACTTGGCCAAAGCAAAATATGCAACTTGTACGTGCTTTATATGATTACGGCATATTGCGTAATGATCAGATTGAAATAAACGGGAAAGAAATAGGAATTATGGATTGTATTTCGCAGTATTTATTGCAATCGAAAGAAGGTCAAGAAACAGAGCTTTATGGTTATGCACTTCATGTAGAAGTAATAGGTATGAAAAATAATGAGAAGCAAAGACATGTGTTATATCATACACATCCGTTATCTGATGGTTCTGTTGTAGGATGGGAAAAATTAAGAGCGTATACGAGAAACGTCGGTATTCCATTTGGGGTTGCTACAGAGTTAATTGCAAATGGAAATGTAAATAGGGTGGGTGTTGTTACGCCTGAAGAAGCCTTTGAAAATCCACAATTGATTTTTGATGAGCTAGCAAAGCGCGGTATTCATATTCATGAAGAAGTTTCTACTTATAAAGAAAATTATAACTTTGTATAAGTAAGGAAGTTTATAAGGGAGATATAAATGAGGTGAAGCTATGTCTGTAGTAGGAGAAGAAAGAAAGCGAACCATTCTTGAAAAGGTAGAATTTAAAGGGAAAGTAAAGGTCTCAGAATTAGCGAGAGAATTTGCTGTATCAACAGAAACGATTCGTCGATATTTAGAAGAATTAGATCGTGAAAAGAAGCTGAAAAAAGTGTATGGTGGAGCTGTTCAACTTCCAGGCGCTGGAGTAGAGGCACCAATGTTAGAAAGAGAAATGCTACATATAGAAGAGAAGAAAAGAATTGGTTATAAAGCAGCGACATTTGTAGAAGATGGTGATGTCATTGCAATTGATGATGGAAGTACACCGCTTCAGATGGTTCCATACCTTGTTCATCGTAAGAACTTAACAATTGTAACAAGTTCATTTCCAGTCGCAACACAATTAATTTCTTCTATTAATAAAAAGATGTTTCATGGTGAAGTTTTATTTATAGGTGGAAAAGTATCTCCAAAGCATTCGCGTGTATCAGGGTCTATTTCTCAGCAAGTCATACAGCAATTCCATTTTCATAAAGCGTTTGTTTCGATTGATGGGTTATTACCTAGTTTTGGAGTTTCCAGCTTTGAATTAGAGAAAGCGAAATTGTCAGAGGCGATGATGAAATTAGCTGAGAAAACATATATTTTATGTGATCATACGAAGGTAGGCGTGAAAGGGAATTATCGTATAGCAGCAATTTCGCGTATTCAACACGTAATTTGTGATAAAAAAATGCCATATAGCTTTGAAGAAGAACTTATGAAGCATAATATTCAGTGGACAGTTTGTTAAATACAGTGAAAGCACATAAACTCCCACCTAATTTTTAGGAGGGAGTTTTATTATCTGTAAATCGTAAAATAAAAGATTTGCAGTTATGCAAAAAGTGGACACATTTTCTCACCTCTTTCATATAATTTACCAATACAAAAAAAGTTGGTCGAAGGAAAGAAGGGAGAACATGTCAGAACGAATATATAATAAACTTGTATTGTACGCGAATATTTTGCAAAAAATAGGTGTCATCAATGAGAAGGAAAAAAGTGAAATTCTTCATACGATAGGTAAAAAAGCCCTTTGAATAAAGGGCTTTTTTATTTTGTACCTTTAAAAATATAAATTTAATGTAATATTCTCATTGACAATGATAATGAGATTCATTATCATTTATTTGTGATTAATTGATAAATATTATCAATTGTGAAAATTATATATGATAGGGGATATTATTTTGAAAAAAAATTATATGAAGGCGCTAGTAGTAGCGACAACATTAGCGATTCCATTTGCTACGTACTCTACTCCAGCATTAGCGGCATTAAAAGTTGAAGCAAATCAATCGGTAGCAGCAGCGAGTGATCGCACGTATGATACTGAGATTAAAATATATAAGGACCAAAAAGATGAGCCATCTATGGTTTCTCAATATATAAAAGATCCTAAAGTAACGATTGCAGCTGGCAAAAAAATTGTCACTGTAACAATGCAAGATAGCGATTATTTTCAATATCTTAGAATAGAAGATAAAAACCAGCCTGGTGTATTTCATGATGTGAAGGTTTTGTCAGAAGATAAGAGGAAGAATGGAACGAAGGTAGTTCAATTTGAAATTGGCGAGTTTGAGAAGAAGCACAATATGCAAATGCATATACTTATTCCAGCTATTGGATATGATCACAAATATCAAGTTCAATTTGAAATTAAAGATCCAACTGTAGGTAACAAAGAAACAGAGAAACCAGATGATAACTCTAATTCAGGAAATACGGAAACGGATAATCCAGTTGATAATCAAAATATGATAACAGATAACAAATTAAGAGAGCTTGTTAATAAAAAAGTATTTAATAGAAAAGATTTAAATACACCAATTACGAAAGAAGATTTATTACAAGTAAAGGATTTGTTTTTAAATACAAATGAGATACTTGATTATAGTGCATTAAAATATATGCCAAATTTAAAATCTTTAACAGTTGCGAATGCGAAGATAAAGGATCCGTCGTTCTTTGCGAACTTAAAGCAATTAAATCATTTAGCTTTGCGTGGTAATGAATTTGCAGATGTAATGCCACTTGTTAAGATGGATAATTTAGAATCCCTTGATTTAAGTAATAATAAAATTACAAACGTTGCACCACTAACTGAAATGAAAAATGTAAAAAGTTTATTTCTATCAGGCAACCAAATAGAAGATGTAACAGCATTAGCGAAAATGGAACAACTAGATTACTTGAATTTAGCAAATAATAAAATTACGAACGTTGCTCCATTAAGCAATTTGAAAAATGTAACATACTTAACTTTAGCAGGTAATCAAATTGAAGATATTAAACCGCTTTATACGTTACCGTTAAAAGATTTAGTATTAACACGTAATAAAGTGAAAGATTTATCAGGCATTGATCAATTGAATCAATTACAAGAGCTATGGATAGGGAAAAATGAAATAACAGATGTTACTCCTCTAAGTAAGATGACACAGTTGAAAATTTTAAACTTACCCAACAACGAGTTAAAAGATATTACTCCATTATCAAGTTTAGTAAACTTACAAAAGCTTGATTTAGAAGCGAATTATATTTCAGACTTATCACCAGTTAGTAATTTAAAAAAATTAGTATTTCTAAGTTTTGTTGCAAATGAAATCCGTGATGTCCGACCAGTTATAGAACTAAGTAAGACGGCTTATATTAATGTCCAAAATCAAAAAGTATTTTTAGAGGAAACAGAAGTAAATAAAGAAGTAAAAGTACCTATATATGAAAAAGATGGTGAGATTTCTACGAAAATCCGTCTGAAGAGCGATAATGGTACGTATAGTAATGGTGTAGTGAAATGGAGTACACCAGGTGAGAAAGTATATGAATTTGGTGTGAAAGATTCATTCGCGGATACAGGAATCTTCTTTACAGGATCTGTTATTCAAAATGTAGTAGAAAGTAAAGACGGTAATACATCTAAAGAAGATGAGAAAACAGAAGTGGTAGAATTTAAAGATGTACCAAAGGGACATTGGTCAGAAGAAGCAATTAATTACTTAGCGAAAGAAAAATTATTTATAGGCTATGGAAATGGTGAATTTGGATTTGGTGATAACATTACTCGTGGACAAGTAGCACTTCTAATACAAAGATATTTAAAATTAGAAAATAATCTAGAACAAAAAACGGCATTTACAGATACGAAAGGAAATATGTATGAAACGGCTATTGATGCAGTGGTTCAAGCTGGAATTATGACAGGCTATGGAAATGGTATGTTCCGTCCGGATGGAGTATTAACTCGATATGAAATGTCAGTAGTACTACAAAGAGTATTTCAGTTAAAAGAAAATGAAAATAGTGCAGAGAATTTTAAAGATGTACCAAATGGCCATTGGGCGAAAGGATATGTGAAAGCTTTAGTGGATAATAAAATATCAAAAGGCGACGGGGAAGGGAATTTTTTAGGAGATAATTTCGTAACACGTGAACAATACGCACAGTTTTTGTATAATGCAATAAAGAAATAAAGTGAAACTTTATTCAGTGGGGGTTTTGTTCATTCCCCACTGATTAGTAGCCCTCACCAATCGGGCTGCCCGTTAATGCGGAATAAAAAATGAGGAAAATACGCTATTCTTTAATTAAAGAATAGCGTATTTTTTATGTGCAAAATGAAATAGGAAATAGATAGGAGTATAGACATATGAATAGCCTATTTTAAAGAAGAACCACGAAACTATATTGACAAAAAAGCGTTCTCATGTGATAATTCAATTAAATTTTTAGAATAATCAAAAAATATTCCTTTTACATAGAAAGGATTCGAACCTTATATGAATATTATGCCGGGGGTGACGAAATGTTATTTTTTCTGAAGAAATGGAATGAATTAAAAGATGTGAAATCTGAATTGGCACTTCGTGATTGGTTTTATGGTACCAAAATTAGCTTATCGCTATGTACGTCAAAAGAGCCGTTAACATTTTTAGTAAATGTTGAGGGAAGAGATAAAGGGCTATTTTCGGAAGAAGATTTTATTGTCGTAAATTGCATGTGCGAGTCAGTATTTGAAAATGAAGAAAAACCAGCTGCAGAGTCATTTATGCATGCGGATATTTATAAAAAAAGTAGTGCAGGATGTATTTTACAAGTGCAGACTGTAGATAGTCATTTAATATCAGAGTTATATGGGGAAGAAGGAGAAGTAACGTTCGATAAACGCAGTGTGGAGCGTGTTTTCGGAAAAGAAGGTATAACAGAAATGACAATTCCAATTGTAGAAGATGAAAAAAAATTCGCTGATTTATTAGAAAGCAATGTTCCGAATTTCATTGAAGGTGGAGGAGTAGTTCTTGTTCATAATTACGGCATGATTGTGTGGGGAAAAACGCCAGAAGAAGCGAAAAAATGGCTAGAGGGTATAGAATATTTAATGAACTATCATGTAAAGTTATTAATGATTAAGGGTGCAAGGAGCTCTGTTATATAAAAATGGATGTGATATGGATACAAGTTAATAAACAAATGAAAGCGTTTTAAAAATAATTTCACTCATAAAATATAGGTCTCCTTATTATATATAGATTACATGTTGACATGTAAGGAGGAACATATTTTGCGAGTTAAATATCATTTTCTGCCAAAGCAGCAAGTAACATTTTGCAAGATAAATGATTCTGGTGAAGAGGCACTGCAAATGATGAACGAAACGGGATTTCGAGCCATCCCGGTATTAGCAGAAGATGAGAAGAAATTCACGGGGATTATTTATAAAGTAGATTTATTAGAAAAAAAATGCAATAGCGGATTAGAGCATGTAAGTGCAGGGGATATGCTTGATGATTCCAATGCATTTATTTTTGAAAAGGATTCATTCTTCAGAGCTTTTTATGTAATTCGTCGGCTTCCGTTTTTAGCCGTGCTAAATGATTATAATGAATTTGTCGGTATGTTAACGCATTCGAATATATTTGATGTTATTGAAGATTCATTTGGTATGCGAACAGGTGGTTATATATTAACAATTGCAACACAAGATTGTAAGGGAACGATTAAAGAGCTTGGGACATTGTTAAAAGCATATAATATCGGTGGCCTATTTACGTTAGATAACGGTGATCAATATATCCGCCGCGTTATTGTAAATATATCAGATGAGTTAGATGAAACAAGATTAAAGCAATTAATCGGAAAAATAGAGAAAAAAGGATTCAGAGTGAGTCATGTAGATTATATTTAAGTTAAAAAAAGTACCTATCTGTTATATATAGATAGGTACTTTTTTGTCCCGCCATTTGTGGGCAGTAAAATCCGAGCCTCAAAATTCAGCGCAAGTAAAGAAGTTAAGTGGGGGGACGGATTGCCCATAAAAGCCCAATTGGTGAGGGCTGATTATATGTGAGTAATGAACTTTATTTTGAAACAGGAGGCGGGGATAATGCTAGATCAGATAAGAAAATAAAGTCTGCATGCTCACGAATTTTAGGGATAGAAGTTTCAATAACGCGTGATGTAATTTCACCTGGAGGGCCCACATGCCCGATAGCTACCATAATAGGTTTTTCTTGAATTTTTTTGATGAGTAATTGGGCTTGTTTTGAAATATGTCCTGCTGTATACACATCATCAAAAAATAGTTGGTTTTCAATAATAGGAACTCCTAATTCTTTTCCGATTTTTGGGACGACACTATTAGGATTCGTTTTACTATCTAAGTAAAATAAACCGTGTTTTTTACAAGCAGCAAGTATAAGGCGAACAATTCTTTCATCCGCTGTTACTTTTGACCCCATATGATTGTTCATTCCAATTGCATGCGGTACTTCTTGAATCGCTTGTTCAAGTCGGTTGTTTATTTCTTCATCGCTTAAATCAGTTGTAATTGCTTTCGGCCCAAGCCATTCTTTTTTACCTTTTATAGGTTCCATTGGCATATGTATAATAACTTCATGGCCTTTCTTATGGGCAGCTATTGCATCTTCTTTTGTGGAAGGAAGAAAAGGCATAACAGCAACAGTGAGTGGAATGGGAAGTGATAACATTTGATTAGTCCCCTTCATATTATTTCCGAAATCATCAATGACAATAGCAACTTTATTCGTATGAGCATTTGCTTGAATAGGAAATAAGAAGGACGGTAAAAACAAAACAATGATGAATAATGCAATCGTATATTTTCGCATATAAATATTTCCTTTCTATTGTTATCCCGCTATTTGTGGGGAGTAAGACTCCCACCTCAACATTGGGCTGGATAGGTGGGAGACCCACTGCCTATAAACGCCCGATTGGTGAATGCTAATAATCAGTGGGGGCTGAACAAAAAACACTGATTAAAGTTTCACTTTATCAATCATCATTATGTTTTGCTTTTTTATATAAATTAAACAAAAAATGTCGAAGAAAAGTAGATGGAAAATTAAGAATCCCCGGTTTACGTAGAATTTATAAAAAAACAAGATGAAAAAAATGTCTATTATTGCGAATGTATTTACAAAGATAGAATAATTTGTAATAATTCTCAAAGTGAGGGTAAAGATTTGTAAATTACAGGGAGAAAATGTTAAATTTTCTGATTCTTCAAATTTGCATATGATTAAGTAGTTAAAAAAGTCAATGGAGAAGTGAAGTTAAGAGCATGGAAGTATAATAAGGGGGATATGGATGTTTACTGTAAAAAGGAAGTACACATTAGAAAAGCTTTCACGTGATATTCATATGAAACGTGAAGAAATGATTCAACTAGGATTAACAAGTGGGCTAAATAGTAGGGAGACAATTCAAGTTAGTCAAGAATTGGACAAGCTTATTTTACAATATCAATGTTATAAAGAAAAACAAACACCGAAATGGTTTTCAATTATAAAAATACCTATTTTCCAAATCGGGTATGAAGGAAAATCAAATAATTTTTGGCGAATGCTTGTGGCTGGTTTTATGAAATAAGTATAATTACCCTTATAGGATAAGGATAATTATACTATGTGTAACGGAATTTCGATATGAACTGTTGTTCCTTCGTTTTCTGTACTGTCAATAAAAATATGCCCATTATACATCTCTACAATTCGTTTACATATGACAAGTCCAAGACCTGTTCCAGTATCTTTATTAGTAAAGAACGGATGAAAGAGGTGTTTTTGAATATGTTGCGGAATCCCTTTTCCAGTATCTATAATCTGCAATTGTGCGTGTGTTTCATTGTTTTTTACTACAATGGTTAGTGTATCACTAGAAGTCATGGCCTCAATTGCATTTTTTGTAATGTTTAAAACCACTTGTTTCATATGGTCTTTCGAACAACGGATATGAACAGGATGGTCTGGCAAATGTAAATGGAATACAATGTTATGTAAATTCGCCTCAGATTGAATAATTAATGCTACCTCATTTAGAATTGTTCTTACATCATACGTTTGTTCGATGATGGCGGTTGGCTTTCCGAGAATAAGAAATTCACTTACAATTTCATTGATTCGCTCTATTTCTTGTTCAATTACGGAAAAGTAGAACTGATCTTGCTCATCTTTATATTTCTCTTTTAATAGAGCGACGAGCCCTTTAATTCCAGTAAGAGGATTACGGATTTCGTGTGCTGTACTCGCTGCAAAAGTTCCAACTAATTCAATTTTCTGTAGTTCATTTTGTTGTCTTTCAAGTTTTGTTTGCCGTTTTAACAAAATATATTGAGCAAGTAAAAATAAAATAGACATTAAAAATAAAGTAGCTATACACTCTATTGTAACCCACTGGTATAAGGTTTTTTGATGAATAGGTAATGGAGAAACAGAGACCTTCCAATTTAATCTTTGGAGTGGGGTAGTAAGCATATTAGAATGCGTATCACTTGTGTCGTTATTATCATCGGTTAGAAAAACTACATCATGTTTATCAGTTACCTCAAAATGGTATTGTGGTTTAATGGCATTTAAAGAAGATGAAATGTAATCAAAGCGTAAACTAGCTAATAATAATCCTGAGAGCTCCTTCTGTTTATTAAATATGGGGGCAGCAATTATAATAGCTTTATGTCCAAGAACGCGATCAGTAATGACTGATGATACAGTGGTTTTTTTAGTTTGGAGCGCGTCTTGAATATATTTACGGTCTGAAACATCTATAGGCTTTGATTCATCTTCAGATGCGATTGTAATGACTCCTTCTGGTGTAGCGTAATATAGACCAGAAAAGCGTGCATCGTTTCCATCTGTATCATGTACAATTTGTTTAATGCCATTTATATTACCAGTCTCGGTGCCTACAACTTTTGCAAGCATGTCTAAAGCAGAAATTGCTTCACCAAGATGATGATCCAAATAATCTCTATATAAAAAGAGAACTGTATGAGCAGATAATTTGTTTTCCTGTTTCATTTTATATGTATGATACGAATAAAATGTAGCACCAATCCCTATTGTCGGTAGGATAACAAGCAATATATATACAATTATGCTTTGGAATTTGACTTTCAAATGTGGTACTCCTTCTTTTTTTATTATCATTATATATAAACTATGTTAAAATTGTCATGTTTTTATTCAAGAATGATTCTTAATATATTAGGGGAGAGGAAATGGATGAGTGAATGCTCATTCGGAATTCACATGAAGTATGAAGTGGCATTTTCTTTTTATTGCTGAGAATTTAAGTGAAGGGTTGAAAGTTGTATGACATCAAATAATGAACGAGAAGATATTTCTCAATCTTTAAAAGTATTTATTGCATTATCTCGTGTACATCGTTCTGTTATGGATACTACAAATAAATCTATACAAAGTAACGGATTAAATCCAACTGAATTTGCTGTATTAGAACTGCTATATCATAAAGGCGGTCAACCACTTCAGCAAATTGGTGAGCGTATTTTAATAGCTAGTGGCAGCATTACATATGTTGTAGATAAGCTGGAGAAAAAGGGATTAGTAAAGAGAATTCCATGTCCGAATGACAGACGTGTTATTTACGCGCAATTAACTGAGTCTGGCGAGAACTTTATTGCTTCTATTTTTCCGGGGCATGAGAAAGTTATACATCAGTCTTTTGAAATGTTAACGAAAGATGAAAAAGATGAATTACTTGATTTATTAAAAAAAATTGGGAAGTATGAAAAATAATATGTTCCAAAGGAGCTTTGGATAAATAAATCCAAGGCTTTTTTATTTGTAATGAACTCAGGGCAGTCACTGCCGAAATTTGTTGAAAATTAAGAGGGAATTCAAGAATACGTATTGAATTATAATAAAGGTATGTAATGGAGAGGAGGCTCGTTCATGTCATTTAAAGACTATGAATATAAACGCCCAAATATTGAAGAGTTAAAAGAGAAATTTACTGTTGCTTTAGAGAAGTTTGATAACGCAAAAACTGTAGAAGAACAAAAACAAGTCATTCATTCAATTAATGAGATTCGCAACGATTTTGGTACAATGGGAAACCTTTGTTACATTCGCCATTCTGTTGATACGACGGATACTTTTTATAAGGAGGAGCAGGATTTCTTTGATGAATTCTCTCCAGTTGTACAAGGATATGGTACAAAATATTATAAGGCACTCATTAATTCTCCATTTCGTGAAGAATTAGAGGCGTATTATGGAAAACAATTATTTGCTCTAGCAGAATGTGATTTAAAAACATATTCAGATGAAGTCGTGAAAGATTTACAATTAGAAAATAAATTATCATCGCAATATACACAGTTATTAGCATCTGCAAAAATTGACTTTGCTGGAGAAGAAAGAACGTTATCGCAACTGATTCCGTTTATGCAAGGAAAAGAAAGAAGCGAACGTAAAGCAGCAAGTGAAGCATACTACGGATTTTTAGCTGGAAATGAGGAAGAACTAGATCGTATTTATGATGAGCTTGTTAAAGTGAGAACGAAAATCGCAAAATCTTTAGGTTTCAAAAACTTTGTTGAACTTGGATATGCAAGAATGTACCGTACAGATTATAATGCGGAGATGGTGGCTAATTACCGTCAGCAAGTGCTAGATTATATCGTTCCCGTTACAACGGAATTAAGAAAGCGACAACAAGCACGTATCGGTGTAGAGAAGTTAGCTTATTACGACGAAAACTTTGAGTTTGCTACAGGTAACCCAACTCCAAAAGGAGATGCGGATTGGATTGTTGATCATGGAAAGACAATGTATAAAGAGTTATCGGCTGAAACAGATGAATTTTTCAATTTCATGCTAGATAATGATTTATTAGATTTAGTTGCGAAAAAAGGAAAAGCTGGTGGCGGATATTGTACATATATTGAGAATTATAAAGCGCCATTTATTTTCTCAAACTTCAATGGAACATCTGGTGACATTGATGTATTAACACATGAAGCAGGTCATGCCTTCCAAGTATATGAAAGTCGTAAATTTGAAATTCCAGAATATAATTGGCCAACATATGAGGCGTGTGAAATCCACTCTATGAGTATGGAATTCTTTACATGGCCATGGATGAAGCTATTCTTTGAAGAAGATGCAGATAAATATTACTTCTCTCACTTAAGTTCAGCACTTCTGTTTTTACCTTATGGTGTATCTGTTGATGAATATCAACATTATGTATATGAAAATCCTGAAGCATCACCTGAAGAGCGTAAGACAGCATGGCGTAACATAGAGAAGAAATATTTACCACATCGTGATTATGAGGAGAATGATTATTTAGAGCGCGGTGGTTTTTGGCAACGTCAAGGGCATATTTATAGCTCACCGTTCTATTATATTGATTACACGCTTGCTCAAATTTGTGCGCTACAATTTTGGAAACGTGCAAGAGATAATAGACAAGAGGCGTGGGAAGATTATGTGAATCTGTGCCAACAAGGTGGAAGTAAATCGTTCTTAGAATTAGTAGAGGTTGCAAATTTAACATCACCATTTGCTGAAGGCTGTGTGAAAAGTGTTATTACAGAAATTGAAGCATGGTTACATGCGATTGACGACACAAAATTGTAAAAAACATGCGCTTTTTTCACATGTTTAACATCGACATAATGGGAAAATGATGAGATAATAAAAGAAAATTCAGAATACTGAAGGGGTGTTTCTAATAAGGAGCACCTCTTTTCACCAACAAAAGGGGGGAACAAGTATGCTTCAATCTAATATGGATGTAAGTTTAGAAAGTTTAGTAAACTCATTACAGGCTACTCGAAGCACGCTATTATCAGAAATTGAAATGTTAAATGACACAGAAGTGAATGTAAAGCCACGCCGTGATAAATGGAGTATTATTCAAATTTTACACCACTTGCATTTAGTTGAACAATCTGTCACGTCTGCCCTTGTATATGCTTTACAAAAAAATGAAAGAAACATGACTCCATTTAAAGACCTCCAACTTACGCTTAATCGCACACATAAACGAGAAGCTCCTCAGCAAATGCAACCAACAGAAACTTTAATGAAAAAACAGCAAGGAATTCAATTACTAGAACATTCACGCCAAGAACTATTACACGCGCTTCATAGTGTTATAGATGAAAAAGATTTATTTGAAAATGGATTAAAGCATCCTGTTTTTAATGATCTGAATTTGTATCAATGGGTTCAATTTCTTGATTTGCATGAACAAAGACATCTTACGCAGTTAAAAGAGGCGAAACATGCAATTTTGCAACGCTAAAGTGGAAGAAGTGGGAAACCACTTCTTTTTTGATACGTGCATAGTTTTCTTTCTTATTTTGGAATACTACATGGAGAAAGAAAAGAAGGAGTTGAAAAAACATGTCTAAGAAGAAGCGAGAAGAAGAGCGCGCCTGGAAAGCACGTAAAGAAAATCAACAACCGCACGGAAAAGTGAAAGCTTTTGCTGAATTAGTTGAAGGAACAGAAAAAACGTGATGAGTATTTCATCACGTTTTTTGTATGAGTGGAAAAGTTAATAAAAAGGTTGTACCGATTCCTTTTTCACTTATAATATCAATTTTTCCATTCATAGCTTGAACAACACTGAATACGACCATCATTCCAAGTCCAGTACCTTTTTCTTTCGTTGAATAAAAGGGCGAACCAAGACGTTTTACTTGTTCTGAATCCATACCGACTCCTGTATCTTTTATATATAACTGAATATGCTTATGATCAGGAACTAATGTGAAATAAAGATCACCGCCTTTTGGCATAGCCTCAATGCAATTTTTTAAAATATTTAATAAACATTGATTTAGTTTTTGCTTTTCTCCAGCGATAAAAAAAGAAGTGCTTTGCTTTATATAATGAGTACGTACATTTGTTAAATTAGCAAGCGGTGTAATTAACGACAATGCATGTAGTAATTCTTCTTCTAACTGTAATGTTTGTTCTTTTTCAATGCTTGGTTTAGCAAAGGTTAAATAATCTGTAAGAACATGATTTGCTTGTTCGATGCCATTAATGGCAATGTCGATATATAATTTTCGTTCCTGCTCAGTGCATGTATCTGATTGTAACAGTTGTAAAAAACCTTTCGTTGAAGTTAATGGATTGCGAATTTCATGAGAGATAGACGCTGCCATTTCACCAATTAAATGAAACTTTTCAGCATTTATAAGTTCGTTTTGGAGACGAACTTGAGTTTGTAATATGTGTAGTAAATATAAAATTAGAATCGTACCAAGCATTGAACATAATTCATACACAATAATATGCGGTATATAATCAGTCTTATTTGTAACCTTTGAAAGGAAGAAGGGTATCCAACTAAATCCGTATGTGAGACTGTAGATAATAGCAAGTGTTATTTTTATACGATTAGAAGTTCGATTGAAAAATTTATATGTTAATAATAGAACAATAAATAGAAGAACAGAACCGATAAGAGATGGGAAAACACCTATCCCACCTAATAATAAGCGATATATGTTTAATACAACTAAGATAGAACCACCAGCAATAGGCCCTCCCGTTAATGTACCGACAATTAATACAATATGGCGCATATCAAATTGAAAACCATTATTTGTTTTTGCTGCAAATGTAATACAGAGTACGGTAGCAAGGCAACAGAGTACAA
This sequence comes from Bacillus sp. EB V-12, assembly GCF_056158125.1. Lineage (NCBI taxonomy): Bacteria > Bacillati > Bacillota > Bacilli > Caryophanales > Bacillaceae > Bacillus > Bacillus sp. EB V-12. Next base: position 577,084 of record NZ_JBUXJL010000002.1, read on the forward strand.
TGAATATAGCTGAATTTAATTTAGGAGAGCGTTTCCCTTTTTGATTCCAAAATAAATGATATACGAGCATTGTAATCAGGATGAATAATATATTTAAAAAGAGATAAATAATAAAGGGTTTCAGTGGGATGCCTCCTCTCTTCTTATATTAAATTAATCATACTATAAAATGAAATAATAAATAGCTGAAAAATCAGAAATTTTTACGCTAGTATACAATATGTTACAATAAGCTGTGTCAATGAAAGAAGAAATTCCGTGCACCGCGCGGGAGAGGTTCGCGAACTCCCTCTATAAAAAACTATGGAAACAACAATATCCTTAGGTATTGTTTTGTTTTTTTATTGTGACAGTTCAAGAACGTTCTTTCTTCTTATTTATAGTAGAGAAGGAGAATGAGTGAAATGAAAAAAGAAAAAGCAGTTGTTGTTTTTAGTGGAGGACAAGATAGTACGACATGTTTATTTTGGGCAATAGAGCAGTTTGCAGAGGTAGAAGCTGTAACGTTTAATTACAATCAACGTCATAAGCTAGAAATTGATTGTGCAGCGGAAATTGCAAAAGAACTAGGAATAAAGCATACGGTACTAGATATGAGTCTATTAAATCAACTTGCTCCAAATGCTTTAACGAGAACGGATATGGAGATTACACATGAAGAAGGTGAATTGCCATCGACATTTGTAGATGGACGAAATTTACTCTTCTTATCATTTGCTGCTGTATTAGCAAAACAAGTTGGAGCACGTCATATTGTAACGGGTGTATGTGAAACTGATTTCAGTGGTTATCCAGACTGCCGTGACGTGTTTGTGAAATCGTTAAATGTTACTTTAAATTTATCTATGGATTACCCGTTTGTCATTCACACGCCACTTATGTGGATTGATAAGGCTGAAACATGGAAATTATCAGATGAACTTGGAGCATTTGAGTTTGTTCGAGAAAAAACATTAACATGTTATAACGGAATCATTGGTGATGGTTGCGGTGAATGTCCAGCATGTCAACTTCGTAAAGCAGGATTAGATACGTACCTACAAGAACGCGAAGGAGCGAACAACTAATGGATAACTTTTTTGGATTTCGCATCGTAGAGAATTTGCAAAAAATGGACAAGGATATTCAGCGTAAACAACTCAAATACCATAATAAAAGAGTAATGGTCAGCAAGGAATTTACATTTGATGCAGCACACCATTTACACTGTTATGAAGGGAAATGTAAAAACTTACATGGTCACACATATAAAGTTGTATTTGGAATTAGTGGATATGTAAATGAAATAGGTCTTGCAATTGACTTTGGAGATATAAAAGAAATTTGGAAGAATGAAATAGAAATTTATCTAGATCATCGTTATTTAAACGAAACGTTACCTGCAATGAATACGACTGCTGAAAATATGGTCGTTTGGATTTATGAAAAGATGGCAGAAGCACTAACAAAAGAGAATCGAGTGAACGAATATAAAGGAGCTCGCGTTGAATTTGTTCGTCTATTTGAGACGCCGACTAGTTATGCGGAAGTAAGACGGGAGTGGATGCTTGATGAGTAAAATCCCTGTCTTAGAAATATTCGGTCCGACTATTCAAGGTGAAGGAATGGTTGTAGGGCAAAAGACAATGTTTATCCGTACAGCTGGTTGTGATTATAGCTGTGCTTGGTGTGATTCTGCTTTTACGTGGGATGGATCAGCTAAAGATCAAATTAGACAGATGACACCAGAAGATATTTGGGATGAGCTTGTTGCAATTGGAGGAGAAAATTTTTCTCATGTTACGATTTCAGGTGGAAATCCGGCATTACTGAAAAATATTGAGTTTCTTCTTTCTATATTAAAAGAAAATGGAATGCGAACGGCAATTGAAACGCAAGGGAGTAAATGGCAAGATTGGTTACTTCAAATTGATGAGATAACAATTTCTCCAAAACCACCAAGTTCAACGATGAAAACAGATTTTCAGAGGTTAGATGCTATTATTCAGAAACTAGCAGGAAAAGATATTAGTTTAAAAGTAGTAGTATTCGATGATCATGATTTTGAATATGCAGTTAAGATGCACGAACGTTATCCAAAGGTACCATTTTTCTTACAAGTAGGAAACGATGATACAAAAACAGTGGATGATGCGATGCTTATAAAAAAATTATTAGATAAGTATGAATGGCTGATTGATAAAGCTGTAAATTGTAAAGAGATGAATGATGCAAAAGTATTGCCTCAGCTTCATGCGTTAGTATGGGGAAATAAGCGCGGCGTATAACGAGAAGGGATGTTTAAAATGACAGGAAGATTAGATGAAGATTTAAAAGATGTAACATTACTAGGGAATCAAAATACAAAATATTTATTTGAATATAGCCCAGAAATATTAGAGGTATTTGATAATAATCATCCAAACCGTGATTATTTTGTAAAATTCAATTGTCCTGAATTTACAAGTTTATGCCCGAAAACAGGACAACCAGATTTTGCAACAATTTATATTAGCTATATTCCAGAGCAAAAAATGGTAGAGAGTAAATCTTTAAAGTTGTATTTATTTAGTTTCCGCAATCATGGTGATTTCCATGAAGATTGCATGAACGTTATTATGAACGATTTAATTAAATTAATGGATCCACGTTATATTGAGGTATGGGGGAAATTCACACCACGTGGTGGTATTTCAATTGATCCATACTGCAACTACGGGCGCCCAGGGACGAAGTATGAACAAATGGCTGATTACCGCATGATGAACCACGATCTATATCCGGAAACAATTGATAATCGTTAATAGAAAGAAAGGGCCTGTATAGTATACAGGCCCTTTCTTTCTATTATATTATGCATTTTGATTAATGACAGTATAGTTTTTATGACTTACAACTGTAAGAGGTTCCATATCTAGTTCTCTAAAATTCTTCATAATTGTTATATCAACAATAACAGAGTTTTGATTTACTTTTTGAACACGGCCTTGCATTCCACCTTTAAATTCGATGATATCTCCAGTTTCTGCGATCTGCATAAGCAACTCTCCTTGTTACAGTTTTCCCAAAAAAAGAATAAATTTGGGTTTTTTTATTTCCTCCTATTTTGAACCATATTTCCTACTTTGTAAATGTTTCCAAAGTAAAAATTCGAAAAATATTCACTTTTTGTAAGAAAATATGTAGAAAATCCATGTTTTTTGAAAAAAATAGCAAAAATGCGAGAATCTTTATATCGAGGTATAATGAAAAAGTAGAATAACCTGCTGAAGTGGGAGAAATTAGAGGCGGTAAAATGATGTTTGAATTTGTGGGGAGTGTTATAGCTTTAATTTTATTTTTATTTTCTTATATGCATTTAAAAAAGATTCGTCAATATGATACGAGTACATATTTTGATGGGATGGATGGTATCCATGCTTCGATAACACATGATAATGGTGGGGAGATGTAAAGGTATATAACTTTATTTTCTTGCGTGGTATGATGTTTAGAACTAGTGCATAATAGAGTTCATAAGTGATGAATGGAGAGTGAAAAGAATGAAGATTTCTTTTATTCGTCATGGTCGCTTAGATTGTACTATAGAACCAATGACGGTTACATCCTTTCATGAATGGATAAAAGGATATGACTTACATACTATAACAGAAAAACAACCTATACCATTGGAAACAAGAGAAGCGGTTGAAGTAGCGAAATTGATTGTAACGAGTGATCAAAAGTGTGCTGTACAGTCAGCAGCTGAATTAATGGATTCTTTATGTTTTATACAAAATTCTCTTTTTAGGGAAGTGGCAGTTCCGGCGAGCTTTTATGCGCCAAAATGGTTGAAGTGTAAACTTAACGTATGGATGTGTATTGGACGAGCATTATGGATACTTGGTTACCATAAAAATGTTGAATCTTATAAGGAAGTAAGAGAGAGGGCAAGGCAAGCAGCTTACGTATTACATCGTTATGCTCTCGTACATGGAAGTATTGCTCTTGTAGGTCATAATTATTTTAATTCGATGATTGGAACGGAGCTGAGGGCAATGGGATGGTCTGGTTCGCCTATTTTGCATAGAAAGCCATGGGGATGTACAACATATACGTTTCACGAGGCGATGGATGGAAATATATTAAATACGAATTTAACATAAAAGCACACGATTTATATAAATCGTGTGCTTTCTTTTTAAGATACAGAAATTTTGACGTTTAATGGTTTTACGAGATGAGCATAAGGTTCGCCTACTAGCATAACAATTTCATCTTTTTTATAACCTAACTTTTCGTATAGTGAATAGGCGCGTGTGTTTTCTAAATTAACAAGTAAAGCGATTTTTTCATGCCCTTTTTCAGTTGCATAGATTTCGGCAGCTTCAATTAATTTAGAACCGATACCTTTTCCGCCGTGTGCACTTGAAACTGATAGTGTATCAATGTAATACTCATCAAGCTCAGCTTCTTTTTCTAACGTAATTGATTCATCTTTATGTAATTCTCTTAAGTGATGTACAATTGGTGCGTCAAGCTGTGTTGCTTCACTACCGTGATAAGCGACAATAACTCCAACTGCACTCTCGTCTTGTTCATAGACAAAACAGTTTTCGTAGCTCAGACGGTTATTTTCTTTTGAGAACCATGTCTCAAGTCCTAGTAATACTTCTGCTTCATCTGTGCTACCTGTGATTTTTTCAGCAATTTCATGCAGAGCATTATACAATAAAGGAGCTATTGCCATTGCATCTGTCTTTTTTGCTTTCCGAATCATAGTATCCCTCCTAGTTCTATTTGTATATTGTAGCATAGTGGTATGGAACTTTGCATAATTGAATGCCGAAATGTTTGATATAGAGAAGTAGCTATGTTAGTATATGATATTTAGTGGACATATAGTAAAACGATATTGTTTGCGAAATAACGAAAATAAAATCATGGCATAACAACGAGATAAAGTGAAACGTTAATCAGTAAGATTTTTTGTTCATTCCACGACTGATTAGTAGTCAACACCAATCGCACTACCTGCAAATAGCGGGATAAATTTACAGTTGTTGACCTATAGAATATACGATAAAATAAAATATTGCAGAGAGGTGAAATACATGGATAAAGAATTAGCAAATACAATTTTAGATCAGCTAAAAAATGGTGAAATAAAGGAGTATGTTGTTACGAAAGATGTATTTTATACGTTCAGAGAAGTTGTTGTAAATAGAGAAGACTTTAAGCATTTCATTGGTAACGCACAGCGAGGCGGGCAAGTGATTTATACATATTCAGAAACGCCACGTTCATAAAGGGGAATTTTGATCAGCAGGGCATCTCTCACTGATTAGTAGCCTTTCACCAATCGGACGTTTAATGCGGGATAAATAAAAGATAAAGGAGAGGGGAATTATGGGCGATTTTAAACAAGGCATTTTACCACATTGGGATTATATGTGGAAAGATAGAGCCGGCAATCGATTTATGGGAATGGTTATGTATCCAGAGAAACGAAAATGTTCAGCAAAAATGCTTCAGAAAATAAAAAGAGCATATGAAGAAGCAGTAGAAATTAAAGTAACTGTACAAGTTCGACATACATATCAGTACGTAGAAGGAATGATTGTATACTTTGATGAAGAGGCTCCGGTATGTACAATGATTGATAAAGATGAAAATCCGCATCATATATTTGTAAAAGATATTTTGCGCATTGAGCACTCTGAATAAACTTTTCATAAATAAATTGAAGTTCCATAATAATAATCTTTTTCTATAATAGTTATCTTTTAGTATGTAACGAGAAACGAAAGTATATGTATAATATATTTAATAAGGTAAATTTGATAAATGTAATCGTTTTTTAGAGCAGATTATAGTTTCATATCTGTTCTTTTTTGCGTGATGCTGGAGAAATATATTTCTTCAGCATCTACCGTTTTATGACAAAATATATTGTTAACTTTTTTAAAAATAAGGTTAAATTCGTTGACAACTTTTTTGAAAAGCACTTTATTGACATGAGTTTTAGAATGTTGTTTCATAGTCATTGTATTGAAAAAAAACGGCTATCATGTCGAAAAGTAAAAGTTAAAAAAAGAAAGAATTTATACATATATCTTGTGTCTTATTTTGAAACGTAATACAATATATAGAGAAATCAAGAACAACATATAGAGAATATAGATTTGAGAGGGAGGGTCGGAAATGTTAGTTGCATATGATTCTATGACAGGAAACGTGAAGCGTTTCATTCACAAATTAAATATGCCGGCCGTTCAAATTGATGAAGATCTAGTAATAGATGAAGACTTTATTCTTATTACGTATACAACAGGTTTTGGCAATGTACCAGAACGTGTTTTAGACTTTTTAGAGCGCAATAATGAAAAATTAAAAGGCGTATCTGCAAGCGGCAATCGTAACTGGGGAGACATGTTCGGTGCAAGTGCTGACAAGATTTCTACTAAATATGAAGTGCCTATTGTATCAAAATTTGAGTTATCTGGAACAAATAACGATGTAGAATATTTTAAGGAAAGGGTGCGGGAGATTGCGACACATTGAACTGAATAATGAAATCACGCAAATGCAGGACGGTTTTTATCAGCTTCATAAAGATAAAGAGGCATTAGAAGTCTTTATGGAAGAAGCTAGAGAGAATACCGTTCCTTTTAATAGCGTGGCAGAGCGAATGGAGTATATGAAAGAACATGATTACTATTACAACGTTCTGGACGAGTATAGCTTGGAGGAAGTAGAGGAAGTATATAACATCGCTTATGGTGAAAACTTCGAGTTCCAATCTTATATGGCAGCATCTAAGTTCTACAAAGATTATGCGTTAAAAACGAATGATCAAAAACAATACTTAGAAAGCTATGAAGATCGTGTAGCAATTGTTTCATTATACTTAGGACGCGGTGATGTTTCGAAGGCAAGACAATTCGCAAGCATGATTGTAAAACAAAACTACCAACCAGCGACACCAACCTTTTTAAATGCGGGAAGAAGCAGAAGAGGAGAAATGGTGTCTTGTTTCTTGTTAGAGATGGACGATAGCTTAAATTCGATCGGCTTTAACATTAATACTGCGATGCAATTATCGAAAATCGGCGGGGGAGTAGCTTTAAACTTATCTAAGCTACGCGCACGCGGTGAGCAAATTAAAGGTATCGACAACGCTGCAAGTGGCGTAGTACCTGTTATGAAATTGCTTGAAGATTCGTTTTCATATGCGAATCAGCTTGGCCAACGAAAAGGTGCCGGTGCAGTATATTTAAACATTTTCCATTGGGATATTATTGAATTCCTTGATACAAAAAAAATAAATGCCGATGAGAAGAGCCGTATTCAGTCTCTATCAATCGGAATTATCGTTCCAAGTAAGTTCTTTGAGCTTGCTGAGAAAAACGAACCTTTCCATGTTTTCGCGCCTTATACGGTTTATAAAGAATATGGCAAGCATTTAGATGATATTGACATTGATGAAATGTACGATGAATTAATGAGCAATCCGAAAGTGAAGAAGAAGCCACTAGATATTAGTGCACGTGATATGCTTATTAAAATCGCTATGATTCAGCTTGAGTCTGGTTACCCATACTTAATGTTTAAATCAAATGCAAATAATCAACATCCATTGAAGGATATTGGAACTGTGAAGATGTCGAACTTATGTACAGAAATCTTCCAGCTTCAAGAAACTTCAGAAATAAATGATTACGGTACAGATGACATTATCCGTCGTGATATTAACTGTAACTTAGGATCGTTAAATATCGTAAACGTAATGGAAAATAAAGAAATTCGTGAAGCAGTTCATGCGGGAATGGAAGCTTTAACAGCTGTTTCTGATATGACGATTATTCCGAATGCACCAACTGTGAAAAAAGCAAATGACGAGCTTCATTCAGTTGGACTTGGAGCAATGAACTTACACGGATATTTAGCAAAAAATAAAATCGCTTATGAAAGTGCAGAAGCGAAAGAATTCGCTCGTACATTCTTTATGATGTTAAATTACTACTCTATTGAGAAAAGTATGGAAATCGCTACAGAAAAAGGTGAGACATTTAAGGACTTCGATAAATCTGATTATGCGAATGGCACATACTTCGAAAAGTATGAAACGACAGATTACAGCCCAGTAACTGAAAAAGTTCAGCAACTATTTGAAGGAATTCATATTCCAACAAAAGAAGATTGGACAAGTTTAAAAGAGCAAGTACAGAAGAATGGTTTATACAACTCATATCGTCTTGCCATTGCTCCAACACAATCAATCAGTTACGTTCAAAATGCAACTTCAAGCGTAATGCCGATCGTAAGTCAAATCGAATCAAGAACATATGCGAATGCGACAACATATTATCCAATGCCGTATTTATCAAAAGATACGTTCTGGTACTATAAATCTTCTTACGATATGAATCAGTTTAAATTAATTGATTTAATCGCAGAAATTCAAGAACATATTGACCAAGGAATTAGTACAATTCTTTACGTTAATAGTGATATTTCAACACGTGAATTAGCACGTTACTACATCTATGCACATAAAAAAGGCTTAAAGAGTCTGTATTATACGAGAACACGTAAATTAAGCGTGGAAGAGTGTGTGGCTTGTACCGTTTAATATAAAAAGTGAGACATGATGAGCAGGGTTTTCTGAACCCTGCTCATGCTTAGTTATCATATTTAGAGAAGGGGCGATTTAATGCGTGCGGTAAACTGGAACAAAAAAGAAGATGATTTTAGTTTAATGTTTTGGAAGCAAAACATCGCTCAGTTTTGGACAGAAGAAGAAATTGCGGTTTCGTCTGACAAAAATACTTGGGTGCAATTATCGAAAGAAGAGCAAATTGCTTATAAGCGTGTATTAGGTGGTTTAACACTTTTAGATACGAAACAAGGTGGCGAAGGAATGCCACTTGTACTGGTTCATCTTGAAAATTTACAAGCGAAAAGTGTATTAGCTTTCATGGGAGCTATGGAAGAAGTACATGCGAAAAGTTATAGTCACATTTTCACAACATTAGCTACAGAAGAAGAGATTGATGATATTTTTGACTGGGTAGACAATCATCCGTTACTTGAGAAAAAAGCTGGTATTATTACTAGTTACTATCGTCGTTTATTAAAGCCTGAAGTAACAAAAAAAGAGTTATACATGGCAATGGTAGCAAGTGTGTTCTTAGAAAGTTACTTATTCTATAGCGGATTCTTCTATCCACTTTACTTAGCTGGTCAAGGAAAACTAACAGCAAGTGGTGAGATTATCAACTTGATAATTCGTGATGAGTCAATTCACGGCGTATTCGTCGGTATTTTAGCACAACAAATCTTCGCAGAACTTTCTGCAGAAGAGCAACAAGAAGTGCAAAAAGAAACACAAGATTTATTAATGGAACTATATGAAATTGAAATGGCCTATACAGAAGAAATTTACACTTCTATCGGTCTTGTAGAAGATGTAAATCGTTTCGTTCGTTACAATGCGAATAAAGGGCTTATGAACTTAGGACTTGAGCCGAAGTTTGAAGAAGAAGAAATTAACCCAATCGTTTTAAATGGTTTACGTACAGATACGAAAAACCATGATTTCTTCTCTGTAAAAGGAAATGGTTACGTAAAAGCAACGAACGTTGAAAAGTTAGCTGACGATGACTTCGTGTTTAACTTTTAATATAGGATTATAAAGAAAAACTGTCTTATTCATTGATAAGACAGTTTTTCTTTATAATTTTGTTTACATAACACTATTATTTTTGTATAGCGATTTATATTTGGGAAGTTCTATTCGTTTAACGGATAGAACTTTTTTGTAATTAAATGGGTATTTACAAACCTTTTGTATCGGTGTATTATTTAACTAGTACACCGATACAAAAGGAGGGAAGAAATGAAAATAGAGTTTTCTCCAAATACACCAATTTACATTCAGGTAATGGAATACATAAAAAAAGAGATCGTAACAGGACATTTATTGCCTGGTGATAAAATTCCCTCTGTCCGTGAATTAGCGAGTGAATTACAAGTGAATCCAAATACGATTCAGCGTACATTTCAAGAGCTAGAACGGGATGGAGTTGTTGTCACACGTAGAGGAATGGGACGGTATGTAACGAATGAAGGGGAGAAAATTATGGAGCTGCGAAAAGAGATGGCGAAAGAATTACTTCATTCTTTTATAGATGGAATGGACAATTTAGGTTTTTCAGAAGAAGAAATTCTTACAATTCTTCGTTCTTCATTACATGATAAGAGGGAGGAGAGCCAATGACAGAGCTATTGAAAATAGAAAACTTATGGAAGAGATACGGATTAAAAGCAGTGATCCGTGAATTAAACATAGAGATTACGGAAGGGAAAATCGTTGGGCTTGTTGGAGATAACGGGAGCGGGAAAACGACGTTATTGAAAATGATTGCAGGCTTGCAACACCCTTCTGAAGGTAGTATTACAATAGACGGTAAAAAGGTAGGGTTACAGACGAAAGAAATTGTTTCATTTATGTCCGATAAGCCAATCTTTGATGATTGGATGACTGTAAAAAACGCTTTATTTTTCTATCGAGATTTTTATAAAGACTTCGATATTCAAAAAGCGGTAGATACGATTGCAGAATTTAAAATACCGTTAGAAGAAAAAATTACAGCATTGTCAAAAGGTATGGTTGAGAAGTTGCAGATTATTTTAACGTTTTCTCGAAAAGCGAAGCTATATGTACTGGATGAGCCATTGGGCGGGATTGATCCTCTTTCTAGAGAACATGTATTGGATCTAATTCTACAGTTCTATAGGGAAGATTGTACGATATTAATTTCCACTCACTTAATAAATGAAATTGAAAATATTTTTGATGAAGTGATCTTTTTAAAAGATGGAGAAATGGTTCTATATGAAAATGTAGAAGAAATTCGTTTTCAGAGAGGAAAAGCAGTTCATGAATTGTTTAAGGAGGTGTTTAGTAAGTGAAGTCAGTACTTTCCTATTTATGGAATGTAAATAAGAAAAGATATATTGTTACTTTTTTATTCTTTGTGCTAATTGAAGCTGTGTTATTTTCACAAATGATTGTAAGAAAAAGTGATGCGGCTATCAGTAGACAAGAGGGTATATTTGGAATCATTATGATTATATTTTTCTTTTATATTGTTTATATGTTTATACAAACAATGAAATCATATTCACGCTTACTAACTAATCCAATGTTACGACTTACAGCAATATCTGGGAAACAATATGTAATTTCTATGCTTATTTTCTCATTTATCGCAATGGCTATATGGTATGGGATATGTGGAATTCTTTTCTACGTAAGTTATGTATTAGCTTTTCCTACGACTTCTGTATATGTAGAAGCAAAAGAGATTATGCAAGTAGGCATAATTAATAATTTAATATATACGATAAGCGATTTATTTGAGTTTTTGTTTAGTGTTTTACAAATCATATTGGTAATTACTCTAGTAAAGTTACTTACGAAAAAGAAAAAGGCGCAAAATATACTAATCGTTATTATTTTTCTAGTAATAAATATCGCGATTACTTTAGCGACAACCTTGCTAGGAAAATTAGCTCCAGCTTTCCAAGTATTGCGAAGAGTAGAATATCATAGTGAAAGCAAGAGTCTGTTTATTAATATGTTTCAAGAAAATGGATTTAACATTTTTAATATAAGTTTCATGGTAATGGTTAGTGCTCTAATAATATATGTAATTGCTTATATTATCGATAAAAAACTAGAAGTCTAAAGGAGGAATCAGCATTGGGAAACGTAGTAGTAAAGTTAGAGAATGTTCGAAAAAAGATTGGTGGAACGGAAATTATTCGTGGTTTATCATTTGAGGTTCGTGAAGGAGAAGTATACGGATTCCTTGGACCGAACGGTAGCGGTAAGACGACGACGATCCGTATGATGACAGGTCTTATTTCAATGACAGAGGGCGATATTACAATTTGTGGACATAGTATTCGCTCGGAGCGTGAAAAGGCACTAGAGCAAATTGGAGCGATTGTAGAAAATCCTGAACTATATGATTATATGACAGGAATGCAAAACTTAAAGCATTTTGCGAACATGGCCATTACACCAATTAGTAAAGAGCGCATTGCTGAGATTGTAAAGCTTGTTGAGTTAGAGCATGCGATTCATAAAAAGGTGAAAACATATTCACTTGGTATGAAACAACGTTTAGGAATTGCACAGGCATTACTTCATCAGCCGAAAATCTTAATTTTAGATGAGCCGACAAATGGATTAGATCCAGCTGGTATTCGCCAAATTCGTGATTATTTACAACGTTTAGCGAAAGAAGAGAATATTGCTGTAATCGTATCAAGTCACTTATTGAGTGAAATTGAATTAATGTGTGATCGCGTCGTTATTATTAAACAAGGTGAGTTTGTACAAGAGTACAACTTACATGAAAAAGTGAAACATGATGAGGCAGTCGTTGTAGCGTTTGAAGTAGATGAAGTTCAGAAAGCGAATGAAATCATTAAAGGTAAAGCAAAAGGGAATGTAATTGTAGCATCTGTAACAAAAGACAACATTCCGCAACTTGTAAAAAAACTTGTTCATGCTGATGTGCTTGTATACGGAGTTACTGTTCAAAATAAAACGTTAGAGGATGAGTTCTTAGCGATTACTGGGGGAGTGAAAGCGTAATGTTTAAATTAATTCAAAATGAATTTTTAAAGTTGCATGCGAAAAAAGGTATGTATATTTTAATTGGTGTCATTGCTTTATTGGAGATTTTAGGAGCAGTAGTACTGGCGAAATGGGGTGAAGCTGGTAGTTTAAATGGATCTTACTTAGATTTTGTAAGTTCAGATATCGGCTTAATTATGATATTCGCAACGATTTTTGGAATTACAACAGCTTCGCGTACAATTACAGATGAATTCCAAAAAGGAACGATTAAACAATTATTAATTCGTCCAAGAAAACGAATGACAGTTTTATTTTCTAAATATATTACAGTGTTATTAACGATGTTATTTATTGTATTTGCTAGTACGTTAATTGCTATGATTATTGGATTAATTGTAATGGACGGTAGTAAAACTGAATTAACGTTAGGAATTGTTTTAAAAACAATATTATATCAGCTGCTATCACCATTTTTCTTTGCAACACTTGCATTTTTCTTAGCAAACGTATTTAGAAAATCTGTATTACCATTAATTATTACGATGTTCCTATTCTTCTTACAAGGTGCAATTAATATGGTATTAATAATGTTTGCAAAAGGTGTAGCGAAGTTTGTAGTATTCAACCATTTGGATTTAAGAGCTTACGATAGCAATAAATTAATCAATGGTGGAATGGAACCAACATTTACAGAATTTACGTTTACAACTTCATTATTACTTGTAGCTGCATACTTTGTTGTGTTACTTGTAGCATCAAGTGCATTATTCCAAAAACGTGACGTATTATAATAAAAGAAATCCCCGCTTGTAAAAACGGGGATTTTTATTACATAAATTTCACTTGGATTGCAACTTGAAGAACAGCGATATGGTATTTTAAGAGATATGCTGTTTAAAAAAATGAGAAAAATAGGAAGGATTTCAACTATATTCATATTATAATTTAGTTATCCTGCTATTTATAGGGAAAGGATTGCCTATAAAGTACTAATTAAAGTTTTATTTTTACTATCTTTGGGGGTGTTTTATATGCACTATGCATTTTCACGTATAAGGCTACGTAGCTTTTTTGGATGGATGATTATAGGGGTGTTCCTTATAATGATTCCATTAGATCTAACAAATGTTTCTGAGAATACGATGGAGGTTATTTCACAAATAACTGTATTTTTTGTATTTCCGTTACTTTGGCTATACGTAAAAACAAATAAAAATAATGTTGTATTTAACAGTTTTTTTGATAAGCCAGGACGTTTATCTTGGGGATTAATTGTATTAGCAACGATAATGGGGATGATTTTTTCAGTTGGCATATCTCAGATTCAATTTTACATATTAGCACATACGTTACCGAATTTCTTAGTTACTATGCTAGAAGACGGAAATGTTATTAATACGAGTAACGTATATATGACGATATTTACTTTCATTTCAGCATGTGTGTTAGCACCTATTATGGAAGAGGTTATTTTTAGGGGATTTTTCTTACAGCGAATGGCTTATAAATGGGGAATTAAAAAAGCTGTAATTATATCTTCAATTATTTTTGGCTTAGGACATTTTGATGTTATTGGTGCGTTCATGTTTGGTGTCGTTATGTGTCTTTTATACATAAAGACAAAAAATATATGGACGAATATAGCTGTGCACGCTCTAAATAATTTGATTGCAACAAGTATGCAATTTTTCGGTGGAGAAGAAAGCGGTACAATCTCAATTACTGAATTACAAGCGCAAAGTAATTTATGGATTGGTATCGGTCTTACAGTTGTTGGATTGCTTTGGTTAATTCCTTATGTTTGGAAACAATGGCGTACAGTAAAAGAAGTTGGCGTGCCACCAGTACGTTTTATAAATGAGCAAAAAGTAGTGAGTTCATCACAAGAAAATGAAGTGTATAGTCAAGTGATCTTAACCGATAGATTGATGGCCATAGAGTTACCAGATGAGGCTGTAAATAAGCTTCGGTTAGAAGAAAATGATTATGTAACAGTATCTGTAGAAGAAGATAAAATCGTTATAAAGAAAGCACATAATAGATAATTAAAAAGTAGCTCCTAAAGAGCTACTTTTTAATTTGTAATAATTTCTACTCGAAAATTATTACCGTTCTTTACATATTTAATATCTGTAACAGTGCGGACCGTCTTTAAAATCTCCACTTTTTCACCAATTCGCGGGATGGTTGGAACATTGTCCCAAATACCAAGCAAGTCATCTAATTGTGCCGTTTTTTCATAAAACCAGATTTTCAATGTAAAGCCCCTTTCTCGAACTTTATGTATTTTAATACATAATATATTATTTTTATTCTTATTGTAAGGGGTTTTTTTATATTTTTTGAATAAAAATAAATTAATCTTCTGGGAAGATATGTTCAATATCAGGAGTAAGAGATACTTCTGATAATACGATATGAGAAACTGTCGTTGCATATGAAGAAACATCATTGATAAATTCTTCAAGTTCAACGAGTGAAGGAACAGAAATTTTTACAATGTAGCATAAGCTTCCTGTTACTCGGTAACAAAAACTTGCAGATGGATAAGACTGAATAAATTGTTGCATACGTGTTGTATCACCATTTTTTAAAGTGATTTCTAAAATACAATCTAAAACGAGTCCTGCCTTTTTATAATCAATATCGATTGTGTATTTTTGAATAACACCTTCGCTTTCGAGCTTACGAACACGTTCTGAAGTAGACGGAGCAGATAAGTTTACTCGTTTCGCCAATTCACGCATCGAAAGGCGACTATCATTATATAATTCATTTAAAATTTTTCGATCAACACGGTCTAATTGCATTTGTAAATATACCTCCAGTAAAATAATGATTTTTGTAAAGGGAAAATATAAATTAAGATTCATATGAAATGTAAAGTGAACGTTATTTATTTTACAATAAAACAGAAGGAAATAGGAGGGGAAATGATGGAGAGAATTTCATTATCAAATGTAGGAGATACAAAGTTTCAAAAGTTATTAGGGCATAATTCGGATATATTACATTCGTGGAGTACGTTAGAAGATACACTGTACAATACAGGAACTCTTTCAGCAGAGTTGAAGGAGCAAGTGAGAAGAACATTAGCGTATGGGAATGAATGTCCGTACTGTATGGCAAAGGGAAGACCTGATGATGTGCAAAAGGCAGAGGAGATTGGTGTAGCTGTTACTTTTGCGCATACATTTGTTCATGACCGAAAAGCAATAGATGATACTATGTTTCACGTATTAAAACAATATTGGACAGAAAAAGAAATTGTAGAGCTTTGCGCCTATGTTTGCTTTATTACTGCGTCACAACAACTTGGTTTTCTATTTCAATTACAGCCAAATTAAGGGGGAAATGATGACAAATCAAATAGCACTTATCATAATCGATGTACAAAAGGCATTTCAATTACCAGATTGGGGCGAGAGAAATAATATTTTTGCTGAAAAAAACATGAGAATTTTGTTAGAAGAATGGAGAAAAAGGGAACGACCAGTTTTTCATATTCAACATGTAAATAAAGAAAATGCTCAGTCAATGTTTTATGAGAGAGCGGAAACGGTAAACTTTAAAGAAGAAGTGCAACCACTACTTGGTGAAGTGGTTATTCAGAAATTCGTTAACAGCGCGTTCATTGGGGCAAATTTAGAAGAGCAATTAAGAAAGAACAAATGTAATGCAGTAGTGGTTGTAGGATTAACGACAAATCATTGCGTGGAAACTACGACACGAATGGCAGGGAATTTAGGATTTACAACATATTTAGTGAGTGATGCAACGGCTACGTTTAACCGTAAAGGTTTAGATGGTAAGGAGTATAGTGCAGAGGATATTCACAATATGACACTTGTAAATTTACATGAAGAGTTTGCTACGATTGTGACGACAAAAGAAGTATTAAAATTATTTTAAGAAAATAATTGCGAATTATGTAGAAAAAAATAAGAATATTTCGTATAATCTAAGTACAATCATTTTGAAAATAGGGGTGGCATCATATGGAGCAAATTTCAGTAAAGAAATTAGAAGAGGTACTTGTTGTAGCAGGGGATGATAAACAGAAGCAAAAGGAATTTTATGAATTGCTCTTATCTACTGAGTTTTATGTTGCTGGTTCACTAGAAGCAGAGGACGGGGCAACAGAAGGAATACTTCGTTTGCGTCATTTCCAAGGAGAAGGTAGATGGATCGTTCCGTTCTTTACACAAATGGAATTTGTAAAAGATGTGTTGCCAGAAGGAACGCCCCTTATTACGATACGTGGGAAAGAGTTATTTGGTAGCATTGAGAAAGATGCTACAGCTGTATTAAATGTTGGCACTGATATAAGTAAAACATTTATTCCAGAAGAAATTGCAGATATCGCATCTGGACGAATTTTTAATTATTATAAGTAAAAGGAAAAGCGTAATCGCTTTTCCTTTTTAATTTGAATATGGAGTGGCTATACCAGAAGAAATAGAGACTGTTTTATTATTCGTGTTTATTGTTGCTGTAGCTCCAAGTGGAATACCGATGTTTGGACTTATATGTCCAATTGGTAAATCGAATAGGACAGGTATATGATATGGCGCGAAATATTCATATAATATTGTTTGCAATGATTGAGAGGGCTTTGAAGGAGTGCAGTCGTGACAACTTGTGAAAATAACGCCCCTGCATTCATTAAACTTTCCAGATAAAAGTAGCTGATTTAACATACGGTCAATGCGGTACGGTTCTTCACCAATGTCTTCAAGTAATAAAAGTGTATTGTCCGTATTTATCTCGTAGGGCGAGCCAATTATACTTGTTAACACAGCTAAATTTCCTCCAACTAACGTACCTGTAACTGTACTGTGAGAGCTAGGTACGATACATTCTGATGCAGATAAAATGGTTGAATACGGATGGAATAGCTGATTAAAAGAGGATAAAGATAGGGAATCAATGCCTTTTCCTAGTTCTTCAATCATCGGACCATGAAATGTTATAAGCTTTGCATAACGTGAAACAGCAGTATGTAAAGCTGTAATATCGCTATATCCCCAAAAGATTTTTGGATTCTGCCTAATAACTTCATATTGAATGTGAGGAAGAAGACGAGCACTTCCATAACCACCTCGTGCACAAAAAATTGCCTTCACTTCATTATTTGTAAATGCTTCATGTATATCGTCAAGCCGAACTTGATCACTTCCGGCTAAAAATCCATATTTCTCGTAAACACTCTTCCCGATTATTACGGATAACCCCATCTCTTGTAATACATTCACACCTTTTAATACATTTTCGATTGTAGGTGGACCAGATGGTGCAATAATCATTACTGTATCACCTTGTTTTAATGCATTTGGATAAATCATTAAGCTCAGCCTCCTTCTCTTTCAATATATTCGCTTCATATGAAGTTCAACCCTTGCAAAAGCAGGGGAAAGCTTATCAAATAAAGAAGATATAAAGGAAATAGGAGGGGAAATGATGTTTACAAGTCGAGTAACAGACATATTAAAAATTGAGTATCCCGTTGTTCAAGCCGGTATGGCAGGCGCGATTACGACGCCAGAACTTGTTGCAGCAGTAAGTAATAGTGGAGGATTAGGGACGCTTGGAGCGGGCTATATGAGCCCAGAACAAATTCGTGAAGCGATTTATAGAATAAGAGAACTAACAGATAAGCCTTTCGGTGTTAATTTACTTGTAACGAAAGAGATAGAAATAGAAGAAGAGAAGGTAGATGAGGCGAAAGTATTACTAAGCGGAGTGAATAGAGAATTAGGTATAGAAGTAGAAGGAACGTTAAAGCTTCCAAAAAGCTATAAGGAACAATTACAAGTGCTATTAGATGAAAAAGTACCGGTCGTTAGCTTTGCATTTCAAACGTTAGAAAAAGAAGAAATAAATGATTTAAAAAGAAGTGGAATAAAAGTTATCGGAACAGCTACCCATGTGAAGGAAGCGAAAGTACTTGCTGAGCTAGGAGTAGATATTATTATTGGGCAAGGTAGCGAAGCAGGAGGGCATAGAGGAACGTTTATTGGGAAAGAACGAGATGCTATGATTGGTACGTTTGCGTTAATACCTCAGTTAGTAGGGGCTGTTCCGCATATCCCAATTGTCGCAGCAGGTGGTGTAATGAACGGACAAGGGCTTGTTGCGGCATTGGCACTAGGAGCAGAAGGTGTTCAAATGGGATCAGCCTTTTTAACAAGTGAAGAGAGTATTACGCACGATGTGTATAAAGAAGCGGTTTTACATAGTACAGATACGAGCACAACTGTAACTCGTGCGTTTTCCGGGAAATATGCACGCGGTATTCGGAATGAATTTATAGAAAGATATGAAGGAAAAGAAGAAGGGCTTCCGATGTATCCAGTGCAAAACGTATTAACTTCTAAAATACGCCAAGAGGCAGCGAAGCAAAATAAGGAAGAATATATGTCACTTTGGGCAGGACAGGCAGCATCATTGGCACGAATCGAATCAGCTCAGCATGTAGTGGAGCGAGTTATGAAAGAAGCGGCGAATGCAATCGAGCAATTACAAAATATATACAAAAAGACCACTTGAGTAATTCAAGCGGTCTTTTCGTTAGTTTGCTTTATAAAATTGTTGGATGGCTTCGTCGATGTAAACCCAGCCTTTCCAACCTAAGTGCATATGATCTTTTAAGAAGTATTTATCGTATTCATGATTTGAGAAGTCGGCAATTGGATAACCAGCTTTTTCAATTTGCTCATGAACTTTCTTATAGTATGCTTCGCGGCGTTCTTTCGGGAAGCCAGCGTAGTCGTACCAAGGACCTTTGACAGGAACAGAAATGAAGAGTGGTTTTGCACCAGATTGTTTTAATAAATCAAGTACAATTTGTAAATCTTCATATTCTGGCGATTGGTCATAAGCATCATTTTTTAAGTAACCTTCACGTTGCTTTAATTTTTTCTTAATTTTGCTATTGAAGTAACCATCTTCGATACCATATTCATTAGATCTAGATTCTGCTGCACCTGTTTGATCCGCATGTTTACGAGCCTCTTCCCAGTTCATTTGTTTTAATGAAGAATCGAGCTTCTCTTTGTGCGGTTTAATATTAAACATAGCTGTAAATAAATCTTTACGATCTAAAATGTTACGGTAAATATAAGCGAAAGGTTTAGCAGCAAGTGCTTTTACTTTATACTTCGTATCATCATAAGCGATACCTTCAAGCGAAATTTTTAATAAAGTTTCTTTTTTTACAATCTCAAAGTTTAATAAACGCTTTGCAATTTGTTTTTTCATTTCAGGTTTTAAATCATTGTTGAAAATGAAGTGGTAACCTTGTTGTTTTGAAAAGTTAGGTGCAAAGTGCGTTTCGTCAATACCTTGTGGTACAAACCATTGCGGAGAAAGAACGAATACCATTTTCTTATCTTTCAATTGATCCATTGTAGATGCGAAGTTTAATACATGTACAAGGTCTTGTGTTCCGCCGCGTCCAAGAAGGAATGGCGTAAATCCTTCAGGCTTTACTTTAAAATAATTAGATGGATGGAAAGCATCCATACGTGCGAATTCCGATGAACCGTACATCGGAAGATATTTTGGATCTGCTAACATCTTTTGCTGTAAAATCATACTTTGAATTTTTTCTTCTTTTAAAGAAGTAGCAGCTTGTTCTACTTTTTCATCACTTAAAAGTGGAAGTAGGAAGCGCGTTGGAATAAGTAAGAATACAGCAAAAAGGGCCAATGCTAAAAGCATCGGACCAAATTTTGCTTTGTTCATCGGATTTCTTCCAACTTTTTAATAACCATGTTTGGTGTAGCCCACTCGTCACGGTCAAAATCAGAAATAGAAACTTCAATATCTAAACGCTCTTGGAATTCAACTAATAAAGATACTACAGCGAAAGAATCAAGGATACCTTCTTCAAATAATTGAACATCTAAGTTTTCTTTCACAATATCGTTTTCACATACTTCTTCTAAAATATCTAATACTTGCTCTTTGAATTCTGCCATTTTTAAAATCTCCTTTATATCCGAAATTATTATATGTGCAACTTCTTAATGGAATAAGAAGGGTGCATTAAAAGTATCTGTTAAGGTGTCCAGAGAAGATTAGGAAACCGAAACATACAACGTGGAACGTAATTACAATCGCAAGGATGTGTGTAAATTTATTGTTTGGCCAAAACTTATGCTTCTTGTTTTTTCGTTCAAAAATATCGAATAAAATAAACAGTGCGGCATGGTATAGACCATAAATAACATACTGCGCAACAGCGCTTCCTTGGATGTGCCAAATTCCCATAATGAAGAAGTTTAAAAATGCCCCGATATACGAAATAGTGTAACGGTTCTTAATTAACTTTTTCTTCGTTGCAAAAAAGACGAAACGCATGTAAATAAAATCACGGAACCAGAATGATAAACTCATGTGCCAGCGGTTCCAGAAGTCTTTAATATTACGACTAAGGAATGGCTTATTGAAGTTTTCTGGCGTTTTAATTCCCATCATGTAACTTACACCAATTACAAAAGAGCTATAACCAGCAAAATCAAAGAATAGATATAAGCTATAGCTATACATGTAAATCATATTTGAAAATATTGTATCGTGTTGAGCGAATGCTGGATCCATACAATATTGCTTTATTAAGTAAGCAATAATAAATTTATACAAGAAACCTTGGAAAATACGATTTAGTCCTGTATATAGTAAATTTTGATATTCTTCAGCGCTAGGTGGCTTTTGAATATCTTTTTGGAATCTTCGGTAACGATCGATAGGTCCTGTTGAAATTGCAGGGAAGAATAAAACGAATTCCCAGAAGTTAAAGAAAGAAAGCTCTTTAATTAAACCATCACGAACTTCAAATACCATTTGAACTGCTCTGAATGTTACGTAAGATATACCTAGGAAAACAACAAGTTTTAACTCAGGTAAAAACGATGCAAACGGCGCGATTTTTGCCAAAATAAGAGGCAAAATCGATAAAATAACAGCTATGCAAAATGTGAATGTACTATTATTTTGTTTTCTTAAAATTAAATAGCCTTTAATTAAGGCATATTGCCAAATAATAAATGCAGCTAGCATCATTGCTTGCTTTGGTTTATCTGAGAAGATAATAGCAATCATGACTAATGTTAAAACGGCATTATATTTGCGCAACATTTTACCTTTTAATCCAGCTATGATAGTAGGTATTAATAAAATGCCCACTATAGCGAAAAAATAAAATGATCCATATGCGGTCATGCTGTAACCTCACTCAATAATTTTTTGCGATCTACCTTTCCATTTGGTGTCATTGGAATAGAAGATTGATACATGAATTTACGTGGAATCATGTAGTTTGGTAATCGCTCATTGAGTTCTTTTTTGATTGCAGATGTTAATTTGAATTCTTTTTCAAACGAATGCTCTCCAGGAACAACAACCGCTAATAAATAATCGTATTTCTCACCTTTTTTAATTGGAACGATAACTGCTCCTTCTACGTAAGAACACGCACGAAGGTGATGCTCAATTTCTTCTAATTCCATTCGATAACCATGCAGCTTAATTTGGAAATCAAGACGACCATTATAGAATAGAAGACCATTTTCAACATAGCCAGCATCGCCTGTTTTATAGGCGCGCTCACCGTCAATCATAGTAAATGCTTTTTCTGTTAATTCAGGGCTTCCTAAATATCCAACGCTTACGCTTGGACCGACAATTACGATTTCACCTTTTTCACCATCAGGTGCAATCGTGCCATCTTCTTTCATAATAAGAAGGCGACAGTCTGATTTACAATAGCCAACTGGAAGTGATTTGTATTGATCAAGCACTTCTTCTGTAACGTGAATACCTGTTACAGCGACAGTAGCTTCTGTTGGACCATACGTATTCATAATTGTTGCTTTAGGGAAACGCTCAATTAATTTTCTAGCTACTTCATTTGGTAACACTTCACCGCAGAATAAGAATGTTTTCATGTTCGGTAGCATACTCTCAGAGAAAGATGCTTCCATTAAACACATTTCAGCGAAAGAAGGTGTGGAAGTCCATACTTGAATATCCGATTGCTCTAAAGAAGCAAACAAGTCTTTTGGACGCGCAATCATATCTTTATCGATTGCCCAAAGTGTACCACCTGTTACTAATGATGGGTAAATATCCATTACAGATAAATCAAATGAGAAAGGTGCTTGGTTTAAGAATACTTGCCCTGTTTGTAAGTTGAAATCTTCTACAGCCCATTTTGTAAAGCTAACAAGGCAGTTATAAGTAATCTGAACCCCTTTCGGATTACCTGTGCTTCCTGATGTGTAAATAATGTAGAAGTTCTCATCACCTTTTACCGCATGTTCAGGATTTGGAGTGTTCCCTTTATGAGTAAAGAAAATATCTTTTAAGTTGTCTTCACTTACGATGCGAACTGGTAAATCAGTTACAGTTACTGCTGTTGCCGATAAAAGTAATTTCGCACCAGAATTTTCAGCAATACGTTGTACACGATCAGCTGGGATAGATAAATCTACAGGAATGTAAGCATGTCCAGCTTTTACACATCCTAAAAAGTTAATAATCATTTCAGGTTGCATATGGCCATACACCATAATTGGTGAACGATCGTCTGGATACTCAGAAGAAATCCAATGTGCCAACGCATCAGAATCTTCCTTTAATTGTTTGTACGTAATTTTCGCATCTCGCCAAACAAAAGCGGTTTGATCAGGCGTTTCTGCAGCCCACTTTTCAATTTGTTCTAATAACTTCATAACGTTCCCACCCTAGAATTCATTGTAAATAAATGTACTTGTGTTTGTATCATGGAATCCATACAACCAAAGTAATGCAAATAAAATTGCAAGATAATAAACCGTCTTTGCAACCCATTGTGTGAGTGGTCGAGACCATATCTCTTTTAATCTTTCCATGTCTTTCCCTCTCTTAATGAAATAATAGCTCTTTGTAGGTATCATGTCCTACATTATTGTGAAAAAAACAAAATCCCACATTTTAGGTAAAAATAAGTCAAAAGGCTCTTTTTTGATATTAGCACTAAATACTAAAAAAGAAAATCCCTAACTTAGCAATTATATTACATTCAGCATGAATTTGTAATGGGTTTGACATGTAAATAGAAAGTGGATTGTGTGAATACATAAAAGTGGACTATAAGAATACGTAAAAATACAGTGTTTGTTTTTATTAATCATTTAAGACGGAGTAAACTTTTAAATTTCTAGTTCTTTTGAAAAGGAGGAAATTATCATGAATAGAGTGTGGAAGAATCTAATTTCGGAAGAAAATATCGTGAAATGGAGAAGGCATTTCCATAAGTATCCGGAATTATCATTTCATGAAAAAGAAACTTCGCAATTTATATATGATACATTATGCTCATTTTCTTCTTTTGAAGTAACGAGACCGACGAAGTATAGTGTACTAGCAATTAAAAGAGGTGTGAAGCAAGGGAAAGTAATTGCGATTCGAGCTGATATAGACGCTTTGCCAATTCAAGAGGAGACAAGTAAATCTTATACATCTGTGAATAAAGGAATGATGCATGCATGTGGGCACGATGCTCACGCAGCTATTTTATTAAGTACAGCAGAGGTGTTATCAAATATAAAGGAAGATTTTGCAGGTGAGATTCGTCTATTCTTTCAGCACGCAGAAGAGGTGTATCCCGGTGGGGGACAAGAAATGGTTGAGGCAGGTGTAATGGACGGTGTTGATTATGTAATAGGTTTACATGTTATGTCAGGACTTGAGAGTGGAAAGATAGGAATTGCATATGGACCGATGATGGCAGCTCCAGACGTATTTACAGTTGAGATTCAAGGCAAAGGAGGACATGCGGCGCGACCAGAAGAAACGATAGATCCTATTGCTATCGGAGCACAGATTATTACAAATCTACAACATATCGTATCAAGAAATACAAGTGCTTTTATGCAAAGGGTTGTTTCAGTTACACAATTTCATGGGGGAACGGCTGACAATATTATTCCTAGTACAGCAACTTTAATGGGAACTGTTCGTTCATTTAATCAAGCATTGAGGGTGGAAGCAGAAGGGAAAATCGAGAAAATTGTGAAAGGAATTACAGAAGCACATGGAGGATCGTATACATATACGTATCGATATGGATATGATCCGGTTATTAATGATGAATATATTACGAAAATAGTAGAAGAAAGTGCACTACATTTGTTTGGGAATGAGCGTGTTGTGAAGCTTGAACCTTCTATGGGTGGAGAAGATTTTTCAGCATATTTAAGAAAAGCACCTGGTTGTTTCATTAAATTAGGAACAGGTAATGAAAATATATATACTTGTTATCCACATCATCATCCGAAATTTGACGTGGATGAATCAGCATTAATTTGTGGAGTGGAGCTATTTTTAGAGACGACTATAAGATTACTAAAATTATAGAAAAACAAAAAAAGGCAACTGCACTCTATTGCAGTTGCTTTTATTTCTTTCCGTCAGAGAGGGCTGAGAAAGAACTATGCTCATTCATAGTATATGAATAGCTAACGGACAAGCTTGTACATTTTAATCATTTTTTTAAAAATAGTTATTGACATTGATAATCAATGTCAATTAATCTAAATATAGTTGAAATTGATAATTATTATCAATAGGATGGATGCGACATGTTAATGAGAAAGAATTTTCACCTTCTGCGGAGGGGATTAAAAGATAAAAATAAAGATGTTGATCAGCATATGGAATGGCAAAGAAATGTAATTCGGTCTGAATATGTAGATGAGAAGAAGAGCATTCAAACAGAAAAAGAGATACAAAGTAAAGGGAGAGGTTCAGTTGAGTAAGTTAGTAATGATTTTTGCAAGTATGAGTGGAAATACAGAGGAAATGGCTGACCATATTGCCGGCGTAATTCGTGAAACAGAAAATGAAATTGAAGTTATTGATATTATGGATTCACCAGAAGCTTCTATATTAGAACAGTATGATGGAATTATTTTAGGTGCATACACTTGGGGAGATGGCGATCTTCCTGATGATTTCTTAGATTTTTATGATGCAATGGATTCTATTGATTTAACTGGGAAAAAAGCGGCAGTATTCGGATCATGTGATTCGGCTTATCCGAAATACGGAGTGGCAGTTGACATTTTAATAGAAAAGCTACAAGAGCGCGGGGCAGCAGTTGTGTTAGAAGGACTAAAAGTAGAATTAACGCCAGAAGATGAAGATGTAGAAAAATGTTTACAGTTTGGAGCTGAATTTGTAAAACACCTTTCTTAATGGCAGAAGGGAGATGAAGAGCAAGTGCATGAGAAAATCTCAATCAAAACGATGACAGATTATCATTTGTATGATTTTATGCGTTGTCCGCATAAATTTTATTTTCGTCACATAAAAAGAAGAGAACCTTCTTCATTTGAATGGCAACAAATAGCACAAATGATTGTCAATCAAATTATTAACGAGTATTACACGCTACCTGCGGGTCAACAAACGAAAATTGTACTTTTAATATTAATAGAAAAGTATTGGAAAAAAGTAAGGATTAATATGTTTGCTTCGAAGACGGAATACTATATTGTATTAGCGAAGCTAACGGATCACTTATTACAGTTCGTTGAAAAGGATGATAGTCAGACACCACCATTGTTTTTATACGAGAAGTTTCAAACATATATGGAAGAGTTAGGTGTCCACATGTCATTGACATTTGAAGTTGGTGAGTGGAGTGCTGAGTCGTTTGTAATTAAAAAGTATGTTGTCGATGCAGATGAGGAAATGCTTGCTCTTTGTCAGAAGCTAATGACAGTATTCAGTTATAAAGCTTTCGGAGTTCTTCCAGGAAAAATTGAAGTTATTAATTTAATAGAAGGAACTAAGTATGAGTACATTCCGAAACAGGAAGATATTATAACTGGAATGGCTGATTTATCTAGAATGAAAGAAATGTTAGAGCAACCTGAGCATTATACAGAGCGTCATTTTCGTTCTGAGTGTATAAGTTGTGCGTTTCGTAGTGAATGCCAAGGGGAAGAAGTAAAGACAGAAGCGAAACAGAAGAAAAATATAGTTCATTAAAGGATGCAACTTTGCATCCTTTTTTGTTATTGACATGAAAAGCTTTTCATCATTTACGGTATATTTGTAGCAGATTTTAATAAAGTGAAACTTTAATCAGTGGGGGTTTTGTCAATCACCCACTGATTATCAGCCCTCATTAATCGGGCTACCCACAAATCAGAATAAAGGGAGGAATAATCAATGAAAGATGAAACAAAAGTATTTCAATGGTTAAAAGAACAAAATGCTCCTTTTGAAATTCAACTGCAAATTTTACAGGCGTTTCAATTGTATAAAGTTATTGTTGAAATGGATAAAAAGTTAATGATGTATGAGGAGAGAGTATATAGGGAGAGAATGTAATCTCATCCCTGTAATATCGTTTTTAGCTGTTCTGTGCCTGTAATGAATTCGAGTTCATTCTCTGACTCAAAATTATAAATAATATTATGTAGTAAAGGACTGTATTGATAAAAGGTAGTAATACGATGAATGAGTAATGGATCATGATGAGAAATAAGTGTACTGTACTGTTCATATACAGATGTAGTAAACTCATGTCCGAAATCATAATATAGTCCTGCAAAATCAAAAGCAGGATCGCCAATTTGCGCATCACCAAAATCGATAACACCTGAAATGCTTTTGTTATGCTTGTTAAATAAAATGTGATGATGAGTAAAATCAGCGTGAATGATTGTGTTTTGAAAAGTGGATGTAGCTAAACATGCAAAGAAATTTTCAAATAAGCGATTTAAGGCTAGTTTCTGTAATGAAGTAAGGCTAGTAGTGAGATATTGGTTTAATTTTGTTTGTAGCTCTTTCCAGTAGGTACATGTTTTTTCAATAGGGAAACATAGCGTTGTAACTTGGTGTAAAGGAATACTATGTAGTACCGCAAGGAAAGTAGCTAATTGTGTAATAATTGCTTTCAGCTTTGGATCCTCCAGCGTGGCAACTGTTTCTGTTTTTAATGGTTCACCATGAATGAGAGTATAGTAACTACAAAGAGGAACCTCATCAGATTCATTTTTATAAATTAGGTGATATTGTGGAACTTCGATTTCTTGTAGTGATTGAGTGAGAATTGCGCATAGTTCTTTTTCTAACGGAATTCGCATCGCATATTCCTGTTTTCGCGGGAAACGAAACAGTAGCTCATCATTTACTATAACTGCTACATTATCCCATCCTTCTTCATTTTGTTTATATGAATGTATAGAAAGATTAGGCAAAGCTTCTTTTATATAATGTTTGTAAGAGTCCATAATTGTTCCTCGTTTCTGAGTTAAGTTATTCTATTTTATGATATCAGAATTTTCTTTCTATATGTTAAAATATATCTATTATTATGAAGAAGGGCGGGAGTATTACGAAAAAAAGACTGTTAATCATTTCTCTATGTATCGCTTTTGTATTGTTTTGGTCATATAAAGAGGAGGTTTTTGCTACCTTTAAACCGATTGATCAGTACGAGTTAAATAAGGAGTTAAAGAACAAAAGTATAGAAAACTTAACTCATAATGAAATGAAAAAGGTAGGAGAGCATTTTGTGACCGAGCAACTATCAGTGTTTGGGTCTACTAATAAAGAAGATGTGAAACGAAAAGGTGAAGAACTATTTTTAAATAGAGGGTATGAACAATTAATGGGAAATTATTATCCAAATCGTTTTCAAGATTTAGAGTATAAATTTACAAACGAGGAGATACGTGAAGAGACCAATGAGAGTTTTCTTTATCAAGCTGTAGCGTACGTTGCGGGTACTGAAAATGGTAAGAGTAAGAGAAGCGAAATGAAATTGAATTATGAAGTGAAAATTGTAAAGGTTAATAATATATTTATGGTGCTAGAACAAAAGCAGCGCGTACAATAAAGGAAATTCATTGCTCAATAGAACATTTGAGGGTGTATTACTTAATGCGGAATAAAAAGACCCTTAAGGAATAAAGGGCCTTTAAAGATTTTCATTTTGTTGACCAAGTTCTTTTTGAGCAATATATAAATTCCCTTGCTCGACTTGTTTAAGAGTATGAACAGAATCTCCTGCATATCCTTTTTGTGTTTTAACAGTTCTTTTTGAACGATTGGAATCTTGTTTCTTCATATAATAGGCCACCTTTCATCAAAAATAAACGAAAATGATAAGTATGAGTAATACAGCAGCGAAAATGGTAATGCCCATTAAAAACGAAGTGTTTTTATATTTAGGTGGCTTATGTACATCTTGCCGATATCCAGGTGAAATTTCAGGGGCAAATTCTTCATCGAATGATTGCTTTTTTTCTTTGTCGTCCATATGTACCCACCTTTCTTTTTCATTATATTATACGTTACAAGAAAAAATATGCATAAAGAAAACAGCCGCTTTATTATTAGCGGCTGTTTTGTGTTGTATATTTTCGTTGTACTTGAAAGAGACGGATAAGTAGGAAGGCAGCGCCAAATGCTAGACCGATAATAAGACCGATCCAATAGCCTTTCGCGGCCCATTCTGTATACGTCGCTAATATGTAACCTAGTGGTAGACCTATTATCCAATAAGCAATTAAAGTCATAATTAGAGCAACATTTACATCTTTATAACCACGCAAAGCTCCTTGTACAGGGGTTGCAATTGCATCTGAAATTTGAAATAAAATTGCAAAGATAAGAAATTCTTTTGCTAAATGATGAACTTTTGCATCTGTCGTATAAATAGAAGCAATTTGATCATCAAAGAAGTAGAGAAGAATCGAATATAATAAAGCAAAGGCAAGGGCTAATCCAATTCCAATCAGTCCGTATTGTTTTGCATTATCGTAACGTTTTGCTCCAACTTCGAATCCAACCGCAATAGTCATTGCCATTGCTAAACTTAGCGGAGTCATATATAACAAGGAAGCAAAGTTCATAGCTGCTTGGTGAGCTGCAATAGTTGTCGTACTAAAATTACTCATCATGAGCGTTACCGCAGCGAAAATACTCGTTTCAAAAAAGATAGCAAATCCGATAGGGACGCCAAGTTTTAAGAATGCTATCCAACTCGAAAGAGAAGGTCGGTATAATTGTTTGAAAATGTTGAAAGAGGCAAAAGGCTCTTTCGTCTGAATAATAATGACTGTAATAATTAAAATGCACCAATATGTTGCAGTGGAAGCAATTGCTGCTCCGACACCACCGAGCTTTGGGAAACCGAAGTTACCAAAAATTAATAGGTAATTTAATATTACATTAATTGGTAATGATAATAATGTAATAATCATCGTTGTTCGAGTTTTTCCTAATGCATCAATAAATCCACGTAAAACAGTGTAAGTGAATAAAGGTATAATTCCTATTGCGATAATACTTAAAAATTGCGCTGCAATACGTTCCACAGGTTCTTCTAAGCGCATGCCATTTAAAATAGGTGAAACGACGAAAAAACCGATGAGGATAACAACGAAGCTAGCACAAATTGCTAAATAAACTGCTTGTATGACAACGTGGGGAACGTCCTCTTTTTTCTTGGATCCAACGAGCTGTGCAACAATGGGAGTAGTAGCCATTAAAATTCCTGTTAACCCCGTACTAACTGGAATCCATATACTTGTTCCAATTGCAACACCTGCTAAATCAGTTGGACTTGCATGTCCTGACATCGTTGTATCAAAAAAACTCATCGCAAATAATGACATTTGCGTTACGAAAATCGGAAAAAATAGTAATACAAATTGCTTTAACTTTTGTGAGAATGAAGTAGTTTCTTTCATAAAATCCCCTTTCCGTATAAAAAAACAAACTCTTACTATCATACAATTTAATCAAAGATTAGAAAAGAAATACGCGCCTATAACATATGAAGCCAATAAAAAAAGGATGCACTTTGAAAAGGGATAAGGTATTATGATAAGGTGTGAAAAAATTACATATTATTTGTTATTAAGGAGGCACTACTTGTGGCTGATTGGTTAATTGGTTTAATCATGGGTGCTGTTGAAGGGTTAACAGAGTTTCTACCAGTATCATCAACAGGACATATGATTTTAACAGGACATTTAATTGGATTTGACGATGAGAGAGCGAAAGTTTTTGAAGTTGTTATCCAATTGGGATCGATTTTAGCAGTTGTTGTTATATTTTGGAAGCGTCTATGGTCGTTAGTTGGAATAGGTAAAGTAACAGACGGACCATCGTTAAATTTATTACATATTATTATCGGGATGATTCCTGCCGGGGTACTTGGCGTATTATTCCATAGCACTATTAAAGAGGTTTTATTTGGTCCAGGACCAGTTGTTATTAGCTTAGTAGCCGGTGGTATTTTAATGATTGTTGCTGAGAAGTTTTCGAAACCAAGTACAGCAAGAACGTTAGATGAAATCACATATAAACAGGCATTTACAATTGGAATGTTCCAATGTTTAGCTCTTTGGCCAGGATTTTCTCGTTCTGGTTCTACAATAAGTGGTGGTTTATTAGCTCGCGTGTCGCATACAGCGGCAGCTGAATATACGTTCATTTTAGCGGTACCGATGATGGTAGCTGCAAGTGGCTTAGATTTAATTAAAAGCTGGGATGTATTAAGCTCAGCAGATATAACGCTATTTGTAACAGGATTTGTAACTGCATTCGTTGTTGCGATGCTTGCAATTGTTTCATTCTTGAAATTATTATCTCGTGTAAAACTAACACCGTTCGCTTATTATCGTTTCATTTTAGCTGCGGTATTCTATTTCTTCATTATGTAATAAAAAAACCTGCCGAGCTCGGCAGGTTTTTATTTTACTACTTTTTCCATCATGTTTTCCATTACATGTTCCCAAAGAGAAGTATCATCAGCTAATGTAGCACGGAAATTAGCATACATTTCTTTTTGTTTTTCTTCGAAAGTTGGATCTTCTTTTTCAGGTAATGTAGCGCGCATTGAAGTTACTAATTCTTGTACTTTTGGAGCGCGTGGTCCCCAAACAGCTTGTTCATTTCCATCTTTATCAATGAAAATAAAGATTGGAATCGCACGTG
Organism: Bacillus sp. EB V-12; assembly: GCF_056158125.1. Classification (NCBI taxonomy): domain Bacteria; kingdom Bacillati; phylum Bacillota; class Bacilli; order Caryophanales; family Bacillaceae; genus Bacillus; species Bacillus sp. EB V-12. The sequence continues at coordinate 608,708 of NZ_JBUXJL010000002.1, forward strand.
CTGTTCCATTTGTTAAATATTGATCCATTAATTCTAAGTTTTCATCGCGAATTAATAAACTCATATCAATATTTGCAACTTCAGAAATTCGTTTCATAACAGGTACGCATAAAAGAGCATCGCCACACCAATCAGCAGTTAATACGATAACACGCCAGCCATCATTTTGACGTTCTTCTAATACAGGAAGTAATTCATTTGGAATTAAAAAATTATTGTAAATGTGTAGTAGCTCGTATTGGTTTACTTGCATTTCATTCACATATGTATCAAAGGACATACCTTTATCAGCCCATTGTTGTAAGTTCATAATTAACACCTCTTTAGTAAGATTTGCTTTCATTGTACCAATTTTTATATAGAAAAGCTTGTATTCTTACTCTTTCTTGTCACTTAATAATTTATTTAATAGAAAAAAGAATAGTACGACACATAATTCAGTTAAGTTGGACATTTGTACGCTTTCTATCCAATCATCAGCAGTATGAATGACGAACCAATCTAGTGTAATTTCAATGAATGAGAAAAGAGTGAGAGAAATCCAATTTGGCATGTTTTGAGTCAATGGATATAGCAGCGCTTTGAAGAAACTGAAAATAAATAATGTAATACCATCTAAGAAAGTGATTAATAAAAAAAGAGAAGTAAAGCAGTACGTGAACTATACGCTATACCTGTAATTTGAAAGATTCCTACATATACAAAAAATATAAATGTAAAAACTATAATGAGAAAAAGAGCAATAATACTAATGATAATTGTTTTATCTTTTAGGCTGAGATTTGAGAACCTATCCTCCTCATGCATTAAAATACCCCTTTTTCTGGAAGTTGACTGCATTTTATCATGAAATACATATTAAAAAACTACGAATTATGGGAAAATAAGGTGACAAAAAGTAAGATTTCATGTAAAATTATTAATAAGGTTTTTATTTAACTAAATGAAATAAAAGGAGCTGTCAATGTTGTCTCAAAATCGAGAGCAATTAATGGAAGAACTATCGACAAATGTGTTTGCTATGTTTCGCACGTTGCGTAATGATATCGGAAAAATATTTGGTGGTTACATACCGTGGAATGAATTCATCGTCCTAAGAATATTAAATCGTACGAATAAAGAAATGGTATCGCGTGTAGCAAATGAATTAAATGTGTCGAATAGTCATATTACAGCTGTTACAGAAAAATTAATTAATAAGGGTTTTGTAACTCGTTCACGTTCTACATCAGATCGCCGAGTTGTGTATTTAGAGATTACAGAACAAGGGAAAGATTTAGTTGCGAAAATGGAAGATGCGAAAAAACAATATTTACAAGAAAGATTCTCTGCACTTTCAGAAGATGAAATGAATGTAATGATTTCAATTTCCAAAAAACTTATTTAAGTGATTATAAACAAGAAAACGCTTACGTGATAAAATAGAAGGTCTTCCTTATAGATGGGAGATCTTCTTTCGTGTGTAATAGATGTTAATAAATAAAATGTGTATGAAAAAAGATAGAGCGCCATACTACTAATACAAGGAAGGAGGGAGAAATATGACGAATCGTAACGGTAGTAAAGGGAGCGGTAATCAAGGATCACCAAAGTCCGGCCAGTTTAATCAGGAATTTAGCACTGAATTTGAAACTGGTAATGATAATAAAGGGAAAGAATATCGTTCTAAAAAAGGGAGTAAATCAAAAAAGGAGTGAAATAATTCACTCCTTTTTTGATTTACGATGCTGCCGATTGATCCGTATTATATTTTTCTTCTGATTTTGCGACAATCATTGCGCAAATTGCATCACCAGAAATGTTTACAGCTGTTCTAGACATATCTAGAATACGGTCAATACCGATAATTAAAGCGATACCTTCTACTGGTAGATTTACTTGATTTAAAACCATTGTAAGCATTACAAGTCCAACACCAGGTACACCAGCAGTACCGATACTAGCTAGTACAGCAGTTAATACGACCATAGCTAATTGCGGTAATGTAAGTTCAACTCCGTATACTTGAGCGATAAATACAGTGGCTACTCCTTGCATAATGGCAGTACCATCCATATTAATAGTTGCCCCTAGTGGTTGTACAAATGAGCTTATCGCTTTTGGAACGCCAAGCTTATCTTGTGCTGTTTTCATTGCAAATGGAAGCGATGCATTAGAGCTAGATGTACTAAATCCAATTGCCATTACTGGTCCGAAATGTTTAAAGAAACGAACAATACTTTCTTTTGCTAATACCTTTAATAAGCCGCCATATACAAAGACCCCGTGAATAATGAGTACTAACATAACGACAATCATATACTTGAACATCGCAGCGACGCCTGCAAGCCCCATTTTACCAACGGATGAAGCGAGCAAACCGAATGTTCCAATTGGGGCTAATTTCATAACGAGATTAACAAGATACATCATTAATTCGTTGCCCTGTTCAAGTAATGAATGGATACCTTGAACTCGTTTTCCTAAAATAGCTATACCGAGTCCAATCAATACGGCAAAGGCAATGATTTGTAACATGTTTCCGTCAGCCATCGCTTTTGCTGGGTTATCTGGTACGATATTTAGCAATGTGTCGACGAAAGATGTTTCAGTTTTTGCACCTTCATACTTAAGACCTTCTGTTTTAAAATTACCGCCAGCTCCTGGTTTTATAATAAGTGCAAATGTAACCGCTATAGAGATGGCAACCGCAGTTGTTACGAGAAAGAATGAAATTGATTTTAAACCGATTCTTCCAAGTTGTTTCGGATCTCCAAGGCCGGCAGCACCAAGTACGATAGAAATGAACACAACAGGAACAACTAGCATTTTAATAAGTCGAATAAACAATTGACCAATTGGGTTGAACACATATTGATTTAGTGGCTCAAAGATAGATGGAGCAGCTAAATTTAGAGTGAGTCCAACAACTAGACCTAGAAATAATGCGATTAAGATTGCTTTTGTTTGTTTCAATAAAATCCCCCCTTTTGTTTTTGTGAAATTTCTTTCTAAAGTAATTATACCGAAAAAAATCCCTAATTTAACAATATTTTCTGAATTTTTTGGTTTTTAGGTGTAGATAGACTGATTTTGTGTTTGGAAAATAAAATAGACCATCACATAGGATGGTCTAGGGAAGGGGACAATTTATGTCAATTTAATTAGGGATGGAAGTTGCTTTAAGACACTGGGGAATGTCTTATAAATTAGGGAGGAACAACTTCAATACATATACTATAAAAGGTAGGTGTGACTCTCATGTGAACATAGGGTGAAAGAGAGAGGGAGTTTTAAATAAAAGATAGAAAGACAAAAAAATAAGACCATCACATAAGATGGTCAAGGAAGGGGACAATTTATGTCAATTTAATTAGGGATGGAAGCTGTTCAAAGACACTGGGGAATGTCTTATAAATTAGGGAGGAACAACTTCGATACATATACTATAAAAGGTAGATGTGACCTCTGTGTGAACATAGAGTGAAAGAGAGAGGGAGTTTTAAATAAAAGATAGAAAGACAAAAAAATAAGACCATCATTTATAAGATGGTCAAGGAAGGGGACAATTTATGTCAATTTAATTAGGGATGGAAGCTGTTCAAAGACACTGGGGAATGTCTTATAAATTAGGGAGGAACAACTTCGATACATATACTATAAAAGATAGATGTGACCTCTGTGTGAATATAGAGTGAAAGAGAGAGGGAGTTTTAAATAAAATGAAAATTTAATGAGTGTTTTTTGTTCATCCCCTGTTGATTATTAGCCTTAACCAATCGGGCGTTTATTGCCCACAAATAGCGGAATAAAAGATAAAGCAAACAAAAAATAAGACCATCATTTATAAGATGGTCAATGGAAGGGGACAATTTATGTCAATTTAATTAGGGATGGAAGCTATTCAAAGACACTGGGGAATGTCTTATAAATTAGGGAGGAACAGCTTCGATACATATACTATAAAAGGTGGATGTGACCTCTATGTGAACATAGAGTGAAAGATATGGGGATTTGAAAGATAGTACATATGAAATTGTTATTGCTAGCAATATAGAATTAGGATATAGAGTTTTCCAGCATAAAACGAAAAGGAATCTGAATATAAATAAAAGTTGTAATCTATGAAAAAAAAGATTATGCTCAACTATATTATGAGAATATAAGGTTTGTCCCAATTATTTAAGGGCTTTTAAAAAGCTTTTTATTGTATGAGGGGAAGCTTCACTTTAATAAGGGAGTTAGTGATATGGACGTAACAAAAAAACAAGGGCTGTATAATCGTCTTATACGATTAAACCCACCACAAATATTAGCATTAGGCTTTTTCTGCTTAATTGTGGTTGGCGGTTTGTTATTAAAATTACCATTCGCAACGAAAGTACATATTAGTTGGGTAGATGCTTTCTTTACAGCAACGTCAGCAGCGACCGTAACTGGTTTGGGAGTAGTGGATACAGCAAGTACATTTACGATGTTTGGCGAAATTGTTATTATGTTTTTAATTCAAACAGGTGGTCTAGGCCTTATGACAATTGCCATTTTAATTGTTTGGGTACTAGGTAAAAAAATCGGATTACGCCATCGTTTATTAATTGGAGAAGCATTTAATCAAACAAATATAGGTGGTCTTGTAAAATTAGTAAAACGTGTCTTTATATTTTCGATTTGTATTGAACTTATTGGGGTCATCTTTTTATCGTTTCGCTTTATTCCAGAGTTTGGTTTTGGAAAAGGTTTATACTATAGTATTTTTCATGTAATTGCATCTTATAATAATGCAGGGTTTGCTTTATGGCCAGATAATTTAACAAGATATGTAGGGGATCCCATTATTAATATTGGGATTTGCTCTTTAATTGTAATTGGTGGACTCGGTTTTACCGTATTAATTGATATATGGTATAGTCGCAGTTTTCGAAAATTATCACTTCACTCAAAAATAATGATTATTGGAACAGTAGTACTAAATGTTATAGCAATGATTGTGATTTTTGTATTGGAATATAATAATGTGAAGACGTTAGGGAATTTATCTTTAAATGAAAAACTATGGGCTTCCTTCTTTCAAGGTATTACTCCGCGGACAGCTGGATTTAATACGGTTGACTATGGAGGTATGGAAGAATCATCTATATTATTTACGATGATTTTAATGTTTATTGGTGCAGGAAGTGTATCAACAGGTGGAGGAATTAAATTAACGACGTTTGTTATCTTAATTACATCTGTCCTTTCTTTCTTTAGAAAAAAGGAGGAAATTGTTTTATTTCAGCGTACAATTAAAATGTCGACAGTAACGAGGGCCTTAGCGATTGCTGTTGCCAGTCAAATACTTATTTTAGCAGCGGTATTCATATTAATGCTTACAGAAAACTTCAGCTTTATTCAATTATTATTTGAGACAATATCAGCGTTTGGCACAGTCGGATTAACGATGGGAATTACTGCAAAGCTATCGGCATTTGGAAAATGTATTATTATGTTTGTTATGTTCTGCGGATTAATTGGACCATTAACACTTGTGTTCTCTTTAGCGCGACCAGCAAAACAAAAAATAAAATATCCATCGGAAGATGTGTTTACAGGATAAGGTATCCCGCGTTAAGCGAGATACCTTTTTCTTTTTTAGAACAGGGAGAACAATAGACCAATAAGTGCTACTCGGAATAAAATTGCGATAAGTGCAGCAATTCCACCGACAACTGCAGCGATACCGCCAGTTACAGTAGCTCCGCGATTATAAGCGTAAATACCGAGTAAAACAGAAACAAGACCAAATAGTGTTGGAAATGTAAATAGCGATAAGATAGATAGCGCAAGAGCGATAAAACCAGCAGTTGATCCAGCAGCGGACGATTTTACAACATCTTTATCGTCTTTATCATCGTAATCATAATCAATGCGTTGTGGTGCAACCTCAGCGGCGTACTCTTCTTTATAGTCACTATAATCACTATCTATTCTATCTCTTTTTTTATAATCATCAAATTTCTCAGTCAAAGTCATGACTCCTTTCATAACAAGGTTCAATAGTAGTATGTATCTCTTTTTCTTTTTTATCCCGCTATTTGTGGGAGTCGAGCTACGTACACATCCCACTGATTAAAGTTTCACTATACCGGAGCATGTACAGGGAGTAGTATCTTTTAAAAAAAGGAAAATGTTTTTTTGAAATAGGAAAAGTTAGTATGACTTCCTCTATTTTGGAAAATATAAAAAGGAATAATGAGGAAAGGGTGCAATACATAATGGAACATCCAATTGAAAATTTAATGAAAACGGCAATGACAAATTTAAAAGAGATGGTAGATGTAAATACAATTGTTGGGAGCCCGGTTTCAACAGCTGACGGAAATGTAGTATTAACAGTATCTCAAGTGGCTTTTGGTTTTGGAGCTGGTGGAAGTGATTTTAAAGGGGATTTCATCACTGAAAAACATAACGGTGGGCAAAATCAGCATAAAGAGAACAAACAAGGGCATCCATTTGGAGGAGGAAGCGGGGCTGGGGTTTCCATTAGTCCAGTAGCTTTTTTAGTAGTTGGTTCTAATGGGGTGCAAGTATTACATCTCAACAGCAGTACACATTTAATTGAAAAGGCTTTAAATACTGTACCAAGCACTGTAGATAAATTTGTGAATGGTCGTCAAAAGTGAACTTGCATTTTTTAGGAATTATGATATATTAGAAAAAGTGCGCTTTAGGATGATCGGAATAATTGAAATGTAAATATATATGATGTGTGGAATAAGGGAGAGGAATTTATGATTAATATCAAAAACTTAGTAGTTGGCTTATTTATGTTAGTAAGCGGCTTTGTTGTATATGTAATAAAAGAAAAAGCTCCATTCTAAAACAGACAAACCGTTAATGTCTGTTTTTAATTTGCGGAAAAAAGTTGACAAGTTATTGTATTGGTGTTATAATTTTAATTCGTGTCTCGGTTACAGCTAGTGTAAAGTAAATATCTCTTATGAATGCAATACGAAAAGTTTGCGAAAGATCGGGTAATTTTATCAACAACTTTTGTGAACAAACCCTATAAATTGTATTTGTAAGCTATATATGTATACTAGTGAATCAAGGAGCGGTCAGTGGAACCGTAATGATGAGAGAGAGGTAGGGCTTTCATCCAGTATATGTTACTTTCCCGTTAGGTGAATATAAAAAAGAGGACTCCTTTTAAAAGGGGTCCTCTTTCATTTTTTAAGTGCGACTTTCAACTTGTTGACAAATTTCATCCGTTGTTAAACCGTGAGCTGTAATGACTGATCCTTTAATTGATGTATCTGCAATGCCCATCACATTAGAATCTTGCCCAGTTACAACGCAACAATCACACCCTTGTGCATCCTGTTCTGAGTTAAGTGTAACAACTTCATGACCTTGTTGTTGAAGAGCTTGTTGAACGTCTGTTAATGAGTTTTCAACGCCAATTCTAGCCATAATTCTCACCTCCTACCATCTAATTGCTAGTATGCTCAAGTTCACTGCATATATTTATGAAAAGACGGTAGGAAGTAAATCTTTGTTTAGTCGTTATATACGCCAGTAAGCATTTGACTAACGAATTGATCGTTTAATGTATCTTGTGCTGAAGAAGTATTTGAATGGATGTCGATTGAAGCAATAAAATGATTATGTTCTTTCGTATTTGGTTCTACCTCTACGTAATTATCGAATTTACAAAAACCTTTCGTATCCATTAGATCAAATAATTGCAGCATTTCTACTACCTCTTGTCTCGTTCCTTTAATTTGTACACACGCCATATTTATTTCCTCCTTTATTTTGACAAATTGTTTTTTAAAAATAGGATTATGATTACGAAATGAAAAATATGAATGTTATTTTTAGACAGCGCTATTTTTGTTATTTTCCCCCTTTTTCAGCAAAAGTCGTTATATATCCCCGGATTTATAAAATCGGACGTCCGTTTATTGAATACAATAGATTCGTATCAATTGATGAAAATCCTTCTTTTAAACAAATATTTTTTTAGTGGAAATTGGCGAAAAAAATTTTTTGACTTTTTGTAAACGTTAACAATGTTGTTAAATCAGTATAAGCAAAGAAGTACGTATGATTAAAAATTATAAATTTTCTAAAAATTAACTTGATTTATTTAGAAAGGAGAGTAAACTAGGAAACAATAAAAAATTCATAGAACATAGGAGGCGCTTCTAGTGAATGAGCAATGGATTTTCTTAAATGGAGAATTTGTTCCAAAAGATGAGGCAAAAGTTTCAGTATATGATCATGGCTATTTATATGGCGATGGAGTGTTTGAAGGAATTAGAGTTTATAGTGGTAATGTTTTCCGTTTGAGAGAGCATCTTGTCCGGCTGTATGAATCAGCAAAATCAATCCTTTTAGAAATTCCATATTCATTAGATGAAGTAACAAATATTGTTGTTGAGACGATTCGACAAAATAAATTATCTAATGGATACATTCGCCTTGTTGTATCAAGAGGAGCAGGAAATCTTGGATTGGATCCCGATTCATGTAAGAAGCCGAATGTAGTAGTAATTGCAGAACAATTATCTTTATTCCCACAAGAATATTATGAGAAAGGGATTCCAGTTGTAACAGTTGCAACGCGCCGAAATCGTCCCGATGTTTTATCCCCTCAAGTAAAATCTTTAAATTACTTAAACAATATTTTAGTTCGTATTGAAGCGAAATTAGCTGGAGTACAAGAAGCACTTATGTTAAATGATCAAGGATATGTAGCTGAAGGATCAGGAGATAACGTGTTTATTGTTAAAGGAAATAAATTAATTACACCACCAAGTTCTGCTGGAGCGTTAGAAGGTATTACACGAAACGCCATTTTAGAAATCGGCGAAAAACTTGGGTATGACGTAAGAGAAGAGTTATTTACAAGACATGATGTATATGTAGCTGATGAAGTGTTTTTAACAGGAACAGCTGCTGAAGTGATTGCTGTTACGACAGTAGATGGTAGAACGATTGGCTTAGGGCAAACAGGTCCACATACGAACCGTTTATTAGAAGAGTTTCGTAAGTTAGTTGTAGAAGATGGAGAGAAAATTTACGAAGAAAATAAAGTTGGATAACAACTTTTTTAACATAAGAAAGCGTTGATAGGGAGGAGTAGTTGATTGTGAAGCCTCACAGAGAGTCGGTGGTTGCTGAAAACCGATGGTTCACGTCGACGAACATCGCCCTTGAGTGCTAAGCTAAAGCATTTGTCTAGGCTTAGACGGTAGCTCCGTTATTAGCTAGATCCATTTATGGATCACTGAGGCAAGAGTATTCTTGCAAAGAAGGGTGGTACCGCGAAATCTTTCGTCCCTTCAGCACATAGCTGGAGTGTGGACGTAGGATTTTTTTATTGTATAAAAGGTTGAAAAAGGGGGCTTATAAGAACAATGTCTTCAAAAACGGAAGAGAAACTGGAAACTGGTGCACAGCTATTGTTAGAAGCGCTAGAAAAGGAAGGCGTAGAAGTGATTTTCGGTTATCCGGGTGGTGCCGTTTTACCTCTCTATGATGCATTGTATGATTGTGAAATTCCGCATATTTTAACAAGGCATGAGCAAGGGGCAATTCACGCTGCTGAAGGGTATGCCAGAATTACAGGGAATCCAGGGGTTGTAATTGCAACGAGTGGACCAGGTGCTACAAATGTAATTACGGGTCTAGCTGATGCGATGATTGATTCATTGCCACTTGTAGTATTTACAGGCCAAGTAGCAACAACGTTAATTGGGAGCGATGCTTTTCAAGAGGCAGATATTATGGGACTTACGATGCCAGTGACAAAACATAACTATCAAGTGCGAAAGGCCTCAGATTTACCTCGAATTATTAAAGAAGCATTTCATATTGCTAAAACAGGAAGACCAGGACCAGTCGTTATTGACCTTCCGAAAGATATGGTAGTCGAGAAAGGTGAGCGATGTAGCAATGTACAAATGGATTTACCAGGATATAACCCTAATTATGAACCGAATCTACTTCAAATAAACAAATTACTCAAAGTAATTGAAACCGCAAAAAAACCGTTAATTTTAGCTGGAGCGGGTATATTGCATGCGAAAGCTTCGAAAGAATTGACAAGTTTTGCTCGTAAATATGAAATCCCTGTTGTGCATACATTACTTGGACTTGGTGGTTTTCCACCAGATGATGAACTATTTCTAGGGATGGGGGGAATGCACGGTTCTTATACAGCCAATATGGCATTATATGAATGCGACTTACTCATTAATATAGGCGCGAGATTTGATGATCGTCTTACTGGAAATTTAGCTTTTTTTGCTAAAGGGGCGACTGTTGCACATATCGATATTGATCCAGCAGAAATCGGGAAAAATGTGCCAACAGAGATTCCTATTGTTGCAAGTGCTAAGCAGGCGTTAGAAGTATTGCTTCAATCAGAAGGAAAGAAAGAAAATCATCATGAATGGCTCTTTTTATTAAAGAATAGAAAAGAAAAATATCCATTCTCTTATAAAAGAAATTCTGAAAGTATTAAACCTCAATATGCGATTGATATGCTATATGAAATTACGAAGGGAGAAGCGATTGTAACAACAGACGTTGGGCAACACCAAATGTGGGCAGCGCAATATTATCCACTGAAAAATCCAGATAAATGGGTAACTTCTGGTGGATTAGGAACGATGGGGTTCGGATTTCCAGCAGCAATCGGTGCGCAAATTGCAAAGCCTGAAGAATTAGTTATTGCAATTGTTGGTGATGCTGGGTTTCAAATGACTCTGCAAGAATTAAGTGTATTAAAAGAACACGCTTTACCCGTTAAAGTATTTATTTTAAATAATGAAGCTTTAGGAATGGTAAGACAATGGCAAGATGAATTTTACAATCAAAGATATTCACATTCTTTATTACCATGCCAACCAGATTTCGTCGCTCTTGCAAATGCATATGGCATAAAAGGTGTTCGTATTGACGATCCACTTCTTGCAAAGAAGCAAATCCAGCATGCGATCGAATTACAAGAGCCAGTCGTAATTGATTGTCGTGTACTTCAATCAGAGAAGGTTATGCCGATGGTTGCGCCAGGAAAAGGTGTTCACCAAATGGAGGGAGTGGAAAAAGGGTGAAGAGAATTGTTACAGCGACAGTTCGAAATCAAAGTGGTGTGTTAAACCGAATTACAGGGGTTATGACACGAAGACATTTTAATATTGAAAGTATTTCAGTAGGTCATACAGAATCATCAGATATATCGCGAATGACGATTGTTGTACACGTTGAAAGTGAACAGCAAGTGGAGCAGTTAATTAAACAACTGCATAAGCAAATTGATGTTCTGAAAGTATCAGATATTACAGAAGAAGCGATGATTGCTAGAGAGCTTGCTCTTATTAAAGTAGCAACTTCTGTAGCGAGGGCAGAATTATATAGTTTAATTGAACCGTTTCGAGCCGCTGTAATAGATGTTGGGAAGGATTCCATAGTTGTGCAAGTAACAGGTACGCAAGATAAAGTAGAAGCGTTAATTGAATTACTTCGTCCATACGGTTTGAAAGAAATTGCTAGAACAGGTGTAACAGCATTTACACGTAGTATGAAAAAACAAGATAAGCAAGTTATGTTAATTCAATAATCATTTAAATATAGGGGGAAATGAAAATGGCAAAAGTTTATTATGAGAAAGATGTAACAGTAAATGTATTAAAGGAAAAGAAAGTAGCAATCATCGGATATGGCTCGCAAGGTCATGCGCATGCGCAAAATTTACGTGATAACGGATTTGATGTAGTAGTAGGTTTAAGAAAAGGTAAGTCTTGGGATAAAGCGAATGAAGATGGGTTTTCTGTATATACAGTAGCAGAAGCTGCGGAAAAAGCTGATGTAGTAATGATTCTATTGCCTGATGAATTACAACCAGAAGTATATGAAGCTGAAATTGCACCAAATTTACAGGCTGGAAACTCTCTCGTGTTCGCACATGGATTTAATGTTCACTTTGATCAAGTAAAACCACCAGCTAATGTAGATGTATTTCTAGTAGCGCCAAAAGGACCAGGGCATCTCGTACGCCGTACGTTCGCCGAGGGCGGGGCTGTTCCTGCATTATTTGCAGTATATCAAGATGCAACAGGAGTTGCGACTGAAAAAGCACTTTCTTATGCTGACGGAATTGGAGCAACGAGAGCTGGTGTACTAGAAACGACGTTTAAAGAAGAAACAGAAACAGATTTGTTTGGAGAGCAAGCTGTACTTTGCGGCGGAGTGACTGCACTTGTAAAAGCAGGGTTTGAAACGTTAGTTGATGCGGGATATCAGCCTGAACTTGCATATTTTGAATGTTTACATGAACTGAAGCTAATCGTTGACCTTATGTACGAAGGTGGACTTGAAAATATGAGATATTCAGTTTCAGATACAGCGCAGTGGGGAGACTTCGTATCAGGACCACGCGTTGTGACTGAAGATACGAAGAAAGCGATGGGGGCAGTATTAGCAGAAATTCAAGATGGTACATTTGCAAGAGGGTGGATTGCAGAACATAAAGCAGGAAGACCAAATTTCCATGCGACAAATGAGAAAGAGAATAAACATGAAATCGAAGTAGTTGGACGTAAATTACGTGAAATGATGCCTTTCGTACAGCCGCGAGTAAAGGTAGGGGTTAAATAATATGAAGCAGGTTTTGTTCATGGATACAACGCTTCGTGATGGCGAACAATCACCAGGAGTAAATTTAAATGAACAAGAGAAATTACAAATTGCTAGGCAATTAGAGAGGCTTGGTATTCATGTAATGGAAGCTGGATTCGCGGCAGCTTCCGAAGGCGACTTCCAATCGGTAAAACGTATTGCGAATACAATTCAAAATGCTACGGTTATGAGTTTAGCTAGAGCGAAAGAAAGTGACATTCGAAGAGCATATGAAGCTGTGAAAGGCGCTGTATCTCCTCGTCTACACGTATTTCTAGCTACGAGTGATATTCATATGAAATATAAACTTTGTATGTCAAAAGAAGATGTGTTAAATAGTATTCATCGCTCGGTTACGCTCGGAAAATCATTATTTCCGACAGTACAATTTTCTGCAGAAGATGCGACAAGAACATCGAGAGTATTTTTAGCTGAAGCAGTAGAAATTGCGATTCGAGCAGGAGCGAATGTAATTAATATTCCGGATACAGTTGGATATACAAATCCGGAAGAGTATTATTCTCTTTTTAAATACTTACAAGAATCCGTTCCATCATATGAAAAAGCGATTTTTTCTTGTCATTGTCACGATGATCTTGGTATGGCAGTAGCAAATTCGTTAGCTGCGGTTGAAGGGGGAGCATTGCAAGTAGAAGGAACGATTAATGGCATTGGAGAAAGAGCAGGGAATGCAGCGTTAGAAGAAGTTGCGGTAGCTCTTCATATTAGAAAAGATTTTTATAAAGCAGAGCCTTCGATGACTTTAAAAGAAATTAAGGCGACGAGTATATTAGTAAGCAGGTTAACGGGTATGGTTGTACCGAAAAATAAAGCAATCGTTGGAGCGAATGCATTTGCTCATGAATCGGGCATCCACCAAGACGGGGTTTTAAAAGAAGTAACAACTTATGAAATTATCGAACCAGCGCTTATAGGAGAATCTCAAAATCTCTTTGTACTTGGGAAACACTCTGGCCGTCATGCGTTTACGGAAAAAATGAAAGAGCTTGGTTATGAATTTACAAATGAAGAGCGAGATGCGGCATTCGAAGCATTTAAAAAATTGGCTGATCGTAAAAAGGAAATTACTGAAGAAGATTTACGCGCACTTATGCTTGGTGAAGCAGCATTTGCAGCTCAGCAATATAACATTACGCAATTACAAGTACATTTCGTATCAAATAGTACACAATGCGCAACAGTTGTGCTGAAGGATGAGGAAGGAAATGTATATGAAGATGCAGCCACTGGTTCTGGTAGTATTGAAGCGATATACAATGCGATTCAAAGGATTTTAGGATTAGAATGTGAATTGGCAGATTATCGCATACAATCTATTACACAAGGTCAAGATGCACTTGCTCACGTTCATGTTGAATTAAAAGAAGGTAGTCACCAAATATCAGGTTTCGGAGTTGCGCAAGACGTATTGGAAGCGTCGGCGAGAGCTTATGTCCATGCAGCAGGGAAATTAAAATCTCTTATAGCGCTTGTGAAATAAATAATTGATAGGTGAGAGAAGCTTTCCTCACCTATCAAATTAAAGTTCTGAAAATTCAGTTAAAAGGAGTGTTAAAAATGGAAAAACGTATCGTTTGTTTAGCTGGTGATGGTGTCGGTCCAGAAGTAATGGAGAGTGCGAAGGAAGTATTGCATATGGTAGAAAGGCTATATGGACATCATTTTCATTTGCAAGATGAGTACTTTGGTGGTGTTGCTATCGATTTAACTGGGCAACCATTACCACAGCGAACACTTGCCGCCTGTTTAGCGAGTGATGCGGTTTTACTTGGAGCAGTAGGTGGACCAAGGTGGGATAGTGCGAAAGAAAGGCCTGAGAAAGGATTATTAGCATTAAGAAAAGGACTCGGTGTATTTGCGAATGTTCGCCCTGTAACGGTAGAAAGTGCAACTGCACATTTATCACCATTAAAAAACGCTGATGAAATTGATTTCGTTGTCGTTCGTGAATTAACAGGCGGAATTTATTTTTCTTATCCGAAAGAGCGAACGGAAGAAGTGGCGACAGATACACTTACGTATCATCGCCATGAAATTGAACGTATCGTTTCGTATGCTTTTCAATTAGCAAATAAGCGGAAGAAAAAAGTAACATCTATTGATAAAGCGAATGTTTTAGAGTCTAGTAAATTATGGAGAACTGTGACAGAAGAAGTAGCACTTCGCTACCCAAATGTGGAAGTAGAACACATTTTAGTAGATGCAGCAGCTATGGAATTAATTCGGAATCCAGGAAGATTTGACGTTATTGTAACGGAAAATTTATTTGGTGATATTTTAAGTGATGAGGCTTCAGTATTAGCTGGATCATTAGGAATGCTTCCATCAGCAAGTCACGCTGAAAAGGGACCTTCATTATACGAGCCTATTCACGGATCAGCACCGGATATTGCGGGGAAAAATAAGGCGAATCCAATTGCGATGATGCGTTCTGTTGCAATGATGCTTGGGCAATCGTTCGGATTAACGAGAGAAGGATATGCAATTGAAGAAGCAGTTTCTGCAGTCCTTAAATCAGGGAAATGTACAGCAGATATCGGGGGGACTGAAACGACAACTTCATTTACAAAGGCAGTTATTCAAGAAATGGAAGAGCAAGCGTTAGTAGGGAGAGGGAGATAATGGGAAAAAGGTTACTAGATAAGCTTTGGGAAAGACATGTAGTTGCGACTAATGAAAATGGATTGGATTTATTATATATCGATCTACATCTTGTTCATGAAGTAACGTCACCGCAAGCCTTTGAAGGCTTGCGGCTTACAAATCGAACAGTCCGCAGACCAGATTTAACATTTGCAACGATGGATCATAATATTCCAACGAAAGATGTTTGGAATATTACCGACCGCATTGCGAAGCAGCAACTAGATACACTTCGGCAAAACTGTAAACAATTTCAGGTGCCATTAGCGGATATCGGAGATGAAGAGCAAGGGATCGTTCATGTAATAGGACCAGAACTTGGACTCACACAGCCAGGAAAAACGATTGTTTGTGGTGATAGTCATACAGCAACACACGGTGCTTTTGGCGCACTAGCGTTTGGTATTGGTACGAGTGAAGTGGAACATGTATTGGCAACGCAAACGTTATGGCAACGAAAGCCGAAAGCGATGGGCATTGAGTTAAAAGGGAAGTTACCGCAAGGTGTCTATGCGAAAGATATTATTTTACACCTTCTTTCAAAGTACGGAGTAGCAGTTGGAACAGGTTACGTAATGGAATTTTATGGAGAGGCCATTCATGCTATGGATATGGAAGAGAGGATGACGCTTTGCAATATGGCAATTGAAGGGGGAGCAAAGGCTGGCATTATTGCACCAGATGAAAAAACGTTTGCTTACGTAAAAGGGCGTAAATATGCACCGAAAGACTATGAATCTATTAAGAAAAAATGGTCAGAACTTTATACAGATTTAGATGCAGTTTATGATTTACATATTCTAGTAGATGTTACGGATTTAGCGCCGTACGTTACGTGGGGAACAAATCCTAGTATGGGTGTTCGGATCGATGAGAAATTGCCAGAAAAGCATGATGCAAATGATGAAAGAGCGTTTTCTTATATGGGATTGAGTCCCGGACAAAGTACGTATGACATTCCAGTTCAACATGTTTTCATTGGATCTTGTACAAATTCCAGGCTTTCTGACTTAGAAATTGCTGCATCTGTCGTGAAAGGTAAAAAAGTAAAAGAAGGTGTGCGAGCACTTGTTGTACCTGGATCTCAAAGGGTAAGAGAAGCAGCGATGCATAAAGGATTACATCGCATATTTGAAGAAGCTGGATTTGAATGGAGAGAGCCCGGATGCTCAATGTGTCTAGGTATGAATCCAGATCAAGTGCCTGAAGGAGAACATTGTGCCTCTACGTCCAATCGCAATTTTGAAGGAAGACAAGGAAAGGGAGCACGAACGCATTTAGTTAGCCCGGCAATGGCGGCAGCGGCTGCGTTATATGGTCATTTTGTTGATATTAGAAAGGAGAGTTATGATGGAGCCATTTCGTATTCATAAAGGTACTGCCGCAGTACTGATGAATGATAACATTGATACAGATCAAATTATTCCGAAGCAATATTTAAAGAGAATTGAAAGAACTGGGTTTGGGAAGTTTTTATTTGATGAGTGGCGATATGATAATAATCGCCAAGAAAACCCTAATTTCCCGCTTAATGCACAAGAAAGAAAAGGAGCCAGCATATTAATTACAGGTGATAATTTTGGATGTGGCTCGTCAAGAGAACATGCTCCATGGGCACTTGCTGATTATGGTTTCCGCGTTATTATCGCTGGAGGATTTGCCGATATCTTTTATATGAATTGTATGAAGAATGGCATGTTACCGATTGTAATGGATAAAGATATGCGTGAACAACTTGCTAAAACAGATGCGAGGGAACAAATTACAGTTGATTTAGAAAATGAAATAATGACAACGAATACGCATAGATTCCATTTTACGATCGAGAAAATGTGGAAAGAGAAGTTATTAAATGGTTTAGATGAAATTAGTATTACAATGCAATATGAACAAGAAATAAAAGAGTATGAAAGAAAAGTGGCTTTACATTAAAAAATGACGGAATATTAAAAATGTATTTACATTCAAAATTAACTGTTATATACTATGTGAAAATCAGAGGAGAAAGGGAGTAAGTATTATGAATATCGTGCAATCTATTACAATGCTTACACAACTACATCATCATACATGAAACCCTTGAACCTAGCGTGAAAACGTGTAGGTACAAGGGTTATTCCCGTTGTACCTACACTCTACTGAAGAGCCTTGTAGGTATTTTGTCTACAAGGCTCTTTTTATTTTCGGCTTAGGGGAATGAAATAGGCATACATTAGAAGGGGAAAGGTGTGAAAATTTAGATGACAAAATGGAAACGAGCAAACCCGAATGGAACGAGAGATTATTTATTCGAAGAATGTACGTTAATTGAAGAAGTAGAACAAAAATTAAGGCTTACTTTTTTAGAGAGAGGTTATGAGGAAATAAGAACACCTACAATTGAATTTTATGATGTTTTTGCATTTCAAAATAGACCGATAGATGAAGAGAAGATGTATAAATTTTTTGATGAAAAGGGAAGGATTATCGTTTTACGTCCAGATATGACAATTCCTTTAGCGAGAGTTATTGGAACACAGAGATGGGATACGCCACTTAAAGTGACGTATAGCGGGAATGTATTTCGAGCGAATGAATCCCATTCTGGAAAATATAATGAAATCGTACAAAGTGGTATTGAAGTTATCGGGATTGATAATGTAAGAGCTGAAATTGAATGTGTAATAAGTGTCATTCAAGCACTTCAAAAGTTGAAGGTGCAATCTTTTACAATTGAGATTGGGCAAGTACAGTTATATAAATGTATTGTAAAAAAACTCTCCATCCAGGATGAAGAAGAAAGGGTACTTAGAACGTATATAGAAAGTAAAAATTATGCAGCCCTCTCAAATTTTATCGGAGAAAAGAAATTAGATCGATGCGATGAGACAGTAAGATTACTTGAGAAATTGCCAAGGCTATTTGGAAATTTAGAAGTTATTGAGGAAGCAGAAAAGCTTGCTTCAAGTAATGAAATGAAAATGGCAATTGCAAGAGTAAAAGAAATGTATGAAACAATTGAAATGTTAGGATATGGTTCTTACATATCAATTGATTTGGGCATGATTCAACACTTAGATTACTATACGGGTGTTATTTTCAAAGGATATATATATGAAATTGGAGAAGAAATCGTTAGTGGCGGAAGGTACGATGAGCTAATTGGGAATTTTGGAGAAATGCTGCCAGCTGTTGGACTCGCGGTACAAGTAAATCAAATTGTGAAGGCGCTGCAAGAGCAGCAAGAACCATATGAACGAAATCAAATTGATATTGTGATTCATTATGAGTTAAATAGATTAGCGGAAGCAGAAAGGCTACGAAATTTACTTCGAAAGGATGGGAAAAATGCTTGGTTATCTCTATTCTCTAATTTAAGCGATACCTTTCAATTTGCAAGAAAAAATAAAATAGGAACGGTCGTTGAGGCAAAGAATGAATACTTAGTGGAATATGTATGGAATGAGAAATGGGTAGTCCAGAAAGAAGGAGAGGCTTCATGCGTAACATTCAAATTGCGTTAACGAAAGGAAGATTAGAAAAACATGTCATTCCACTTTTTGAGCAGATTGGAATTGATTGTTCCGAGCTCAAAAATAAAGGTCGGAAGCTTGTATTTCAAAGTAAAAATACAAATGTTTCATTTATTTTAGTAAAAGCGATTGATGTTGCTACTTATGTAGAACATGGGGTAGCTGATATTGGCATCGTTGGAAAAGATATTTTAATGGAAAACGAGAAAGATATTTATGAAATGCTGGATTTAGGAGTGGGGATTTGTAAGTTTTGTGTTGCTTCTATTCCTACGTATAATCCGAAGAGTTACCGGAAGAAAAGAATCGCTACGAAATACCCCCATATTACTTCTACTTATTATCATGATAAGGGAGAGGATGTAGAAATTATTAAGATAGAAGGTTCTGTAGAAATCGCTCCTCTTCTTGGATTGGCAGATGCGATTGTAGATATTGTTGAAACAGGAAAAACATTACAAGAGAATGGACTCATTGTATTTGAGGAAATGTACTTTATATCGGCTCGGATGATTGTAAATAAGGCAGCCTTAAAAACTAAAAAAGACGAAATATTCAGCATTATAAATATGATGGAGCAAGAAATCTTATCAAGGAAATAGGAGGATTTAAAATGGAAATCATTTATGAAGAATTTAAGGAGGCATTATCTAAAATAAAAGTGCTAAGAGAAAACGCTAATATAATAGAAGAAACTGTTCAAAGAAGTGTAAGAGAAATCATTAGACATGTAAGGGAAGGGAAAGATGAGGCTTTATCTTTCTATACAAAAAAGTTTGATGGTGTAGAGATGAAAGATTTTCGTGTAAGTGAAGAAGAAATACAGCAAGCGAGTATGTTTGTAGAGAATTCATTTTTAGAAGCTTTAAAAGAGGCGAAGAAAAACGTTGTTTCGTATCACGAAAAGCAAAAGAAGCACTCAATATTCGATTGTGAAAGTAAAGGGATAATTAGAGGGCAACTCATTCGGCCGTTAGAAAATGTAGGTGTATATGTACCGGGTGGGACAGCCTCATATCCTTCTTCAGTATTAATGAATGTATTGCCGGCGAAACTCGCAGGTGTGAAAAAGATTGTAATGGTAACACCGCCGAGGAAAGGAGGAATTGATCCGCATATATTAGCTGCTGCAGATCTTGCGGGAGTAGATGAAATTTATACGATAGGTGGCGCACAAGCAATTGCTGCTTTAGCATACGGGACGGAATCGATTCCGAAAGTGGATAAAATAGTTGGACCGGGAAATTTGTACGTCGCTCTAGCGAAACGAGAAGTATACGGAATAGTAAATATCGATATGATTGCTGGTCCATCAGAAATTGTAGTTGTCGCGGATGAAACAGGTAATGCAAAATATATCGCAGCGGATTTATTATCGCAAGCAGAGCATGATGAGAGAGCAACGGCGATTTGTATTACAACGAATATAGAACTAGCTAAAGAAGTAGAAAAAGAGGTAGAAAGACAGTTAGAAACGTTACCAAGAAGTGAAATTGCACGTGAATCAATAAATAGAAATGGAGCCATCTTTATCGTTCCTTCTTTAGAGGAGGCGCTAAAGTTATCAAATGAAATTGCTCCAGAACATTTAGAGTTACATATAAAAGAACCGATGAATGCTCTAGATTATGTGAAACATGCAGGTTCTATTTTCCTTGGGTCATATGCACCTGAACCGCTCGGGGATTATTTAGCGGGACCGAATCATGTATTACCAACGAGCGGAACGGCAAGATTTTTTTCTCCGTTATCAGTCGATGATTTCGTGAAAAAATCAAGTTTTATTTCTTATACGGAGGAAGCATTAAAAAATGTACAGCATCATATTGTAGAGCTTGCAAATAAAGAAGGGTTACATGCACATGCGAGAGCAATCCAAATAAGGTTTGAGGAGGAACAATAATGCGTCAGTCCAGTCAAGTACGTGAGACGACAGAAACAAAAATTAAATTAAGTTTGCAGCTTGATGAAAGTACAAATGTATCTATTCAAACGAGGGTTGGTTTTTTCGATCATATGCTTACTTTATTTGCTAGACATGGAAGATTTGGATTGCAAGTTGAAGCAGAAGGTGATGTATTTGTCGATGCACATCACACCGTTGAAGATGTTGGAATTGTACTCGGAAATTGCTTGAAAGAAGCATTGCAAAACAAAGAGGGAATTAATCGTTACGGTTCTGCGTATGTACCGATGGATGAATCTTTAGGATTTGTCGCAATTGATATAAGTGGACGCTCATATTGTGTATTTCAAGGGGAATTAACAAATCCGAAGCTTGGGGATTTTGATACAGAATTGACGGAAGAATTTTTTAGAGCAGTTGCACATGCTGCCAATATTACATTACATGCGCGCGTTCTATACGGAAGTAATACGCATCACAAAATTGAAGCATTATTTAAAGCTTTTGGTAGAGCGCTTAGAGAAGCGGTCGAAAAAAATGCCAACATTACTGGTGTAAATTCAACGAAAGGGATGTTGTAATTGATTGCCATTATAGATTATGGAATGGGGAATATTCGCAGTGTAGAGCAAGCATTAAAATATATTGGCGCAGAGTACATTGTAACGAGTAATAAAAAAGAGATATTGAGAAGCGATGGCGTGATTTTACCGGGAGTAGGTGCATTTCCGAAAGCGATGGACGTATTAGAAGAAAGAGATTTAGTGTGTGTACTAAAAGAGGTTTGTGATATAGGAAAACCACTCCTCGGTATATGTTTGGGCATGCAGCTTTTATTTGAACGAAGTGAGGAACTAAAAGATTGTAGCGGGTTAGGTTTACTACCAGGGGAAATTCGTAAGTTAAAAGTTTCGTATAAAATTCCTCATATGGGATGGAATGAATTAAGGAAGGAAAGAGAATTTCCGCTTTGGAATGGATTAGTGGATGGTTCTTTCGTGTATTATGTTCACTCATATTACGCGGATTGTCCAGATGAAATTGTATGCGGAGTAAGTGATTATGGAATGCAAGTACCAGGGTTTGTAGCGAAAGGAAATGTATTTGGTGCACAGTTTCATCCAGAAAAAAGTGGTGAAATTGGCATGCAAATATTAAAAAATTTTCAAGGGGTGGTAGAAGCATGGAAATCTTCCCAGCTATCGATTTAAAAGAAGGACGATGCGTTAGACTTTATCAAGGAGAGTTTAGTAAAGAAACGGTGATGAATGAAGATCCGGTAGCGCAGGCAATCATATTTGAAAAGCTTGGAGCGGAAATACTACACATTGTTGATTTAGACGGTGCAATTGCTGGCGAGTCGTTAAATTTGCCCGTCATTGAAAAAATCTGCAAGGCGGTACGTATTCCTGTGCAAGTGGGAGGAGGAATTCGTTCACTTGTAGCGGTGGAGAAGTTATTGTCAGTAGGTGTAGAAAAAGTGATTTTAGGAACAGCAGCTCTTTATGATAAGTCATTTTTAGAGGAAGCAGTTCGTCTATATAAAGAGAAAATCATTGTTGGAATTGATGCGAAAAATGGTTTCGTAGCAACGAGAGGTTGGCTTGATCTGTCTGAAATTTCTTATATTAGTTTAGCGAAACAAATGGAAAGTTTAGGTGTTCAAACGATTGTGTTTACAGACATTTCGAAAGACGGGACGCTTGCAGGGCCAAATTTTGAACAATTGGCGTTACTTCAAAAAAGTGTGGGCATTCGTCTCATTGCCTCTGGAGGAGTGGCATCTATTCAAGATGTGAAAAAGTTAAATGATATGAATATATATGGTGTCATAATTGGAAAGGCGCTTTACGAGAAAACGATTGATTTAGAAGAAGTGTTACAGGTAACGAAGTTATGTTAGCGAAACGAATTATTCCATGTCTAGATGTGAAAGAAGGGCGAGTCGTAAAGGGTGTAAATTTTATAGGATTACAAGATGTCGGTGATCCGGTTGAAATAGCTGAAGCATATAACGTGGCAGGGGCAGATGAAATCGTATTTTTAGATATTACAGCGACTCATGAAGGAAGAAAAACGATTATAGATGTTGTAGAAAAAACAGCAGCTAAAGTATTTATTCCTCTTACGGTTGGCGGGGGGATTTCAAGTGTGAAAGATATGTACAATTTACTAAGAGCTGGAGCAGACAAAGTTTCAATAAACTCAGCGGCAGTGCGAAACCCGAAGCTAATAGAAGAGGGCGCAGAACACTTTGGATCACAATGTATTGTCGTGGCAATTGACGCTAGAAAAGTAGCAGAAGATAAATGGAACGTATACGTCAACGGCGGAAGAGTTGACACAGGAATGGATGCCATAGAATGGGCGAATCGTGTTGTTAAACTTGGGGCAGGTGAAATTTTGTTAACGAGTATGGATGCAGATGGAACGAAAAGCGGATATGACCTTCGTTTAACAGAAGAAATTTCAAAAAGTGTTTCTATTCCAGTCATCGCATCAGGGGGCTGTGGTCATACGGATCATATTATAGAAGTTTTTCAAAAGACAACAGTTGATGCAGCGTTAGCGGCATCCATCTTTCATTATGGTGAGGCGACAGTGCATAGTGTAAAGCGAAAATTAAGAGATGCAAATATTGAGGTGCGGTTATGAAACCTAATTTTTCAAAAGGATTAATACCGGCAATTGTCATCGAAGAAGGTACGAAAGACGTTTTAATGCTAGCTTATATGAATGAAGAAGCATATGAAAAAACGTTAGAGACGAAAAGAACATGGTTTTATTCTCGTTCGAGGCAGTCGTTATGGAATAAGGGGGAAACATCAGGGAATGTTCAATATGTGCAATCTTTATATTTAGATTGTGATCAAGATTCAATTGTTGTGAATGTGAAACAAGTAGGACCTGCTTGTCATACGGGAGAGAAGACATGTTTTCACTATCAAATTATATAGGGGGATACATATGGAAAATGCCTTTAAGTTGCTGTATAAAACAATTGAAGAACGAAAGGGAAGCCCACTTCCTGAATCGTATACAAATTATTTATTTTCAAAAGGAGAAGATAAAATTTTAAAGAAGATTGGTGAAGAGTGTGCTGAAGTAATTATCGCATGTAAAAATAATGATAAAGAAGAAGTAGTGAAAGAAATGGTTGATGTATTTTATCACTGTTTCGTTTTATTAGCTGAAAAAAATATTGCATTGGAAGATGTCATGCGAGAGGTGAAAGAACGAAATGGAAAGCTTTCGAGAGTTGGGGATAGAAGGGAAATAGATACATTATAAGGGGGAATGTATATGAAAGTAGATTATCATCTTCACTTAGAAGAAGGACCGTATTCAATAGGATGGCTTGCTAAAATAAATGAAGCGTTGGAATGTTATGAACCGCTTCAAGAAAGACATTCTATTGATTGGCTTATGAAAACACAAGAGCGTTTGCAAAAGCGTGTGAAGGAAGGGCCATTTACAACAGAATGGATAGATCTATATTTAGAAGAAGCTGTACGAAAAGGAATAAAAGAAGTGGGAATTGTTGATCATCTATATCGTTTTCATGAAGCAAAAGGATATTATGAAAAATATGTAGATATTAGTGATTCTAAGCTCGGTCGTATACAGAAAGAATGGTTGGATCAAGTAAGGGTAGTTTCACTGTATGATTTTACAAAGGCAATTGAAGAGGCGAAAGAACGATGGGGGAAAAGAGGTGTCACACTTAAACTTGGAATTGAAGCGGATTATTTTATTGGTTGTGAAGGAGAGTTAAAAGAATTATTAGCGCTAGGAGACTTTGATTATGTAATTGGTTCCGTTCATTTTCTAAATGGCTGGGGATTTGATAATCCAGATACGAAAGAATATTTTGAGGTGCATGACCTACGCGCATTATATGATATGTTTTTTAAAACAGTTGAGAGTGCGATTCGTACCGAGTTATTTGATATTATCGCTCATCTTGATAATATAAAGGTATTTAATTATCGATTGGATGAGAATGAACAGCTTTCTTATTATGAGGAAATTGCCTGTGCGTTAGTAGAAACGAATACGGCAACAGAAATAAATGCAGGATTATACTATCGTTATCCTGTTCGTGAAATGTGCCCAAGTCCACTATATTTACAAGTATTAGCTAAGTATGGTGTTCCAATTACGATTTCTTCGGATGCCCATTACCCAAATGATTTAGGGAATTATGTACAAGAAAATGTACAAACATTACGAGCTCACGGTGTTACTCAGGTTGCAACATTTACGAAGCGAGCAAGAGTAATGAGGTCGCTTGAAGAAGAAGTAACAAATTCAAAATGAAACGCAATTTTTTGATGAAAACGGTCCTTTTTGTTCAAAATAAGAAAGAATGAAAAGGAGGGTAAGAAATGGCGAAACAACAAAATAAACAAAATGTACAAGGTGCACAGCAACAAGCTTATACTTCTGAAACGAATGCTGCATCTCAATCGGTTATTGAGGAGCAAATTAGCGATACGGTTGCAGAAGGAACTATTGATGTGAAGCTCGGAAAAGAATCGCAGGAAAAAGCGTAAGAAAAGGGGAGAGTTGCATCTCCTCTTTTTTCATGGAAAAGTGTCGATTTTCAAAACTATAATCAAATTCCTTGGTTTTTATATGTGGATTTCTTACAATGAAATATAAGAGATGTCTTATTTTCTATAGAAGAGGTGTTAGTAGTGGCAAAAATATTAGTAGCGGGAAAAATTCCGGAAATTGGATTAGAACTATTAAAAGATCATAATGTAGAAATGTACAATAAAGAGGAGTTAATTTCTATAGATGAATTAACAGAGCGTGTAAAAGATAAAGATGCATTGTTAAGTTTACTTTCGACAAAGGTGCCAAAAGAAGTTATTGATGCAGCGCCTCATTTAAAGATTGTTGCAAACTATGGTGCTGGTTACGACAATATTGATTACACGTATGCGGGCGAAAAAGGAATTGCAGTTACGAATACACCGAAAGTATCAACGGAAGCGACTGCAGAATTAACATTTGCACTTCTTTTAGCAGCGGCGCGTAGAATTCCTGAAGGGGATACGTTATGTCGTACGACTGGATTTAACGGATGGGCACCGTTATTTTTCTTAGGACGAGAAGTTCATGGTAAGACAATCGGAATTATAGGTCTTGGAGAAATTGGGAAGGCTGTTGCAAAACGTGCGAAAGCATTTGGAATGGATGTTTTATATACAGGGCCAAATCGTAAGCTTGAAGCTGAAAGTGAACTGGGAGCAACGTATGTGACGTTGGAAGAATTATTACAAACAGCAGACTTTATTACAATTAACTGTGCTTATAATCCAAAATTACATCATATGATTGATGAAGAGCAGTTTAAAATGATGAAGAAAACAGCGTATATTGTAAATGCTTCACGTGGACCAATTATGAATGAAGCAGCACTTGCTCATGCATTAAAAACAAATGAAATTGAAGGAGCAGCTCTTGACGTGTTTGAATTTGAACCGAAAATTACAGAAGAGCTAAAAGAATTAAAGAATGTAGTACTTGCTCCACATGTAGGGAATGCAACATTTGAAACTCGTGATGCGATGGCTGAAATGGCTGTCAGAAATATTTTAGCTGTATTAAACGGCGAAGAGCCAGTAACACCTGTAAATCAAAAGGTATTAGTTACAAAATAAAAAGAAACCTTCCGGACTTGGAAGGTTTTCTTATTTTTCTTTATTCGCTTTTTTAGACGGTCTTTGTCTAATGAATTGAGATAACATGTACAAAATATATAGTGGAATGGCAATGAATAAGAAAACAGAAAAATTTCCAAATCCTGTTTGATACATTGTAATAATGATTCCAACTAAAAATAGTGTAATAATGATGCTATATCGTGGAATTGGTACATCTTTTAAACTTGGGATACGAATGCGGCTCACCATTAAAAATGCGAACGTTACAAATACGGTAATAAGAACGATTTTTGGAATGGTATGTGAAAATAATGTTAAGAAAGCAACAAGCCCTCCCGCTGCTGTAATCGGTACTCCAGTGAAATATTTCATTGAAGTAGAAGATGGTGTTACATTAAATCGTGCTAAACGATATGCTCCGAAAAGAGGGAATAATCCCGCTATGTATAATCCGATGATTCCGTAGTTTGAGAAAGATGTGTAATACATTAAAACAGCTGGTGCTGCACCAAATGTTACGACATCTGCAAGCGAGTCGAGCTCTTTTCCCATTTGTGAATCAACACGTAATAAACGAGCAACACGACCATCAAGACTATCTAACATCATCCCGATAAGTACTAAAATAGCAGCTGATTTATAATATCCTAAAGATGCATAGCCGATTGATAAAAATCCGCTATATAAATTTCCGAGCGTAAATAAGTTTGGAATAGCTGCTCTATACAAAATCTGATCCCTTGCTTTCTGTAATAAATTCTTAATTAGTGTATGAAAGTTTACTTATTTTATCATACCATAAATTTATTCCTCATACGAAAGAAATTACCAATTTGTGAAAGATTTCATAGAAGGATGGTTTGAAAATTAAGTGAAAATAAAAAGAGGAAGCAACTTGTATAAAGTTGCTTCCTTTACTATTCAAATTTCGTTGTCATCGTTCCAGTTTTATATCGATTATTAGGATCGAAGCGTAATAAATCTCCATAAATTAATTTGTCGGAGAATTTTAATTCTGTTTTTGCTTTTTCAATATACGGCTGACATAGCGTCATGTCAGCTTCTTCACCCGTACTTCTTTTGTAGCACATATTTTTTGTATAAACATACTCTTCAGAAACAAAGCTACCATCACGCATTACCATAAGCGGGTCTTTCTCTTTAATAAATAAGTCAGTTCCAAATTCAACGGATTTATTTGTTTTAATACCAAGTAAATGAAGGAGCGTTGGCTTAATATCAATTTGACCGGATACTTTAGAAACAACTTTTCCTTCTTGGCCAGGCACATGAATAATAAGAGGAACTCGTTGTAATTGCATAGAATCGAATGGTGTAATAGTATCTTTTCCTAGGAACTGTGCCATAGCTGTGTTATGGTTTTCGGAAATACCGTAATGATCACCATAAATGACAATAACGGAATTATCATATAATCCTTCTTCTTTTAATTGTTGAATAAATAATTTAAGAGCTTCATCTGTGTAACGAACAGTTGGGAAGTAGCGGTTTACAACACCACTTTCCGAGTTGAATTCATCAACATATTGATCTTCCGGATTTAGAAGAAACGGAAAATGATTTGTTAATGTAATAAATTTTGTATAGAACGGTTGCGGTAAAGATTTTAACTTTGGAATAGATTGTTCAAAGAACTCTTTATCTTTTAATCCCCAACCGACAGACATTTGCTCCGTTCCTGCGTAATCATTTAAATTAAAATAACGATCATATCCAAGCGCAGGATACATTACATCCCGATTCCAAAACGTTTTATCGTTTGAATGGAAGACGGCAGAAGAATATCCGTATTTCTTTAATTGTTCTGGTGTCGCTGTGTATTCATTTGTTGCATGAGTAAAGAATACAGAACCACGATCTAGCGGATAAAGTGAGTTTTCAACGATAAATTCAGCATCAGAAGTTTTGCCTTGTCCAGTTTGATGATAGAAGTTATCGAAATAGAAACTATCCTTAATAAATTCATTTAAAAATGGTGTAATTTCTTTTCCATTTATTTTTTTATTAATAACAAAGTTTTGTGTAGATTCCATTGAAATTAAAATTACATTTTTACCTTTTGCAGCTCCAAATAAGTTTTTATCAACTTGTTTGTCTTTTGAGTCTGTATAGTTTTTAATTTCAGAAAACCCATCCCCACTTGCAAATACACGCTCAGCTGAAGACTTGGATTGAAGCGTAATATCAAATAGATGGTATGTGTATAAACCTAAATTCTTCACGACAGTTTGACGGTCAAATGAGCGCGAGAACATTTGTGGTTTATAAATAACTGATACAACAATTTGTAGTGCTAATAAAGCTGTTACACCGCTAAAGAAAGTTCGCTTCTCTGAGCGGGAAAGTGGTGTTTTGTCGCCAAATGATGGGAATTTACGTGAAATAAACATTAAAATAATTGCATCTGCAAATAAAAGTAATGTTTTGTACGTAAAGAGTTCTTTTATACTTGTCCCTAAATCAGCCATATTGTTTGTTTGGAATAAAACCGGGAAAGTAACGAAATCGTTATAGAACCCATAAAACATTGCGTTTCCAAATAAAATAAATGACAGTATAAAACTGATTCCAATTATAATTCGGTTTCGGTGCTTAGATGCAAGTAAAGCTAAGCCGAAAAATAAAAGTAACGCAGCTAGTGGATTGATAAAAAGCATGAATTCTTCAAAGAAATTATCAATTTTAATATCAAATGCTAGCTTGTACACAATATATGTTTTAATCCATAGTAAAACGACTGCAACGAGTGCAAATCGCAGTTTTGGAAACAGATGTTGTAGCATAATATACTCCTCTCCTAAAAAGCATGACAGTTCTTGTGAGTCAGTTTGCTTAACGACTCATTTTATATATACGAACAGTCCTTTGTTATTATGATTATTATACTATGAGTATCATTATACGAAAATAAAAGAAGGTTGTGGGCTTTTTTATAATAATCGAGTAGAAAAAGAGTGGTGGGAGACAATAAAACAGAATTTCTATGTATGATAATTATCGTACGCAGAAAGAATCGCGTGATTATACGGAGGTTATAATGCGAAAATTATTATATTTTATAGCATGCAGTAGTGTTATACTTTTTACTTCACCGAGTGTGTCGGTAGCCCAATATGATGCACCTCTTATGGAAGATGCACTTTATTCTGTTTTATTTCCAAAAATAAATAAAGCAATTGAAAAACAATATGGAAGTTTGAAACCTTATCAATGTCCTAAAATTATTAGTTTAAAAAAAGTGTATAGCGGTACATATTTATTTCAAGCAAGTATTGAAGTGACAAAGTATGAACGTGTTGCTGGGAAAATTGCTCCACCATTTGAGAAGGTAACGATTACATTTAATAACGAAGAAGGCGAATGGGAAGTGACAAAGATTTCAGTAAAGCGCTTACCAAATGATACGAAACTAAACTGTAAAAAAACAATATAAAAAATTGTTTGACAAATAAAATGGTCCTTTGGTATTGTTAATAGCAACAATTAGATGTTTGAAAATTAAATAGACTTACCTCATCTACTCTCAAAGGTAGAGGCCGCGATAGGAAAGAGTAAGCTATGGGAGATTTAATGGAATCTGTGATCATAGGTTGAAAGGGACTATTGCCGAAATATAAGAATAACCATCTTATTCATATATTGGGACTGCATTGAATAAATGTAGTACTGTCATAAGATTTATTTTATGGAGAGCTATTTGGAGATGTTGATGCGGTTTCTTATTTTGAGGAGATAACAACTCGTTTATTTTTTCAATATATATTTTTCCTAATAAGAAACGCGTGTGAACATTGTTCCGCGCGTTTTTTGTCTATCTAAAAGCGTGCTGCAATGAATAGAAGATTGGGGTTATGAGTTTTAGAGGAAATAAGGGAGGAATTAAAATGTATTTACACGGCACAAGCCGAATTAATGGGCAAGGACACTTAGAAATTGGAGGGTGCGATACGACGCAGCTAGCAAAGCAATACGGAACACCACTTTATGTATACGATGAAGAGTCTATTCGAGGAAAATGCCGAGCATTTCATCGTGCTTTTAAAGAAAGTGGTTTCTCTTATCAAGTAGCATATGCAAGCAAGGCGTTCTTGTGCATGGAGATGTGCCGAGTAGCTCGTGAAGAGAGTATGTCATTAGACGTTGTTTCTGGGGGAGAATTATATACTGCGCTCCAAGCAGGATTTCCGGCATCACGTATTCATTTTCATGGAAATAATAAAACAGAAGAAGAAATAGTGATGGCTCTTCAGGCGAATATCGGTTGTTTTGTCGTAGATAATTTCTTTGAATTAGAAGTTTTACACGATTTAGCGATGCAACATGGGAAATTTGTGAACATATTAATTCGTGTAACGCCTGGAGTAGAGGCGCACACACATGAATATATTACAACAGGTCAAGATGATTCGAAATTTGGATTTGGTGTTTCAAACGGTCAAGCGATGCAGGCAATTGGATTTGCTTTACAAAAATCAAATTATAATGTGCTAGGGATCCATTCACATATTGGGTCGCAAATATTTGAAACAGCTGGTTTTGTTCGAGCAATTGAAGTTCTTCGCCAATTTTTAGAAGAAGTGAGAGAGCAAACAAACTATGTAGTAAAAGTGTTAAATGTAGGCGGGGGATTTGGAATACGTTACACAGAGTCAGATACACCATTAACTCTTGAGACATATGTGCGAGCTGTAACAAGTGCAGTGAGAGAACAATTTACTGTATGTGAATATCCATTGCCAGAAATATGGATTGAGCCAGGCCGTAGCATTGTAGGTGATGCTGGGACAACAATTTATACAGTTGGATCTGTGAAAGATATTCCTGGTATTCGGAAATATGTATCAGTCGATGGTGGAATGACAGATAATTTAAGACCTGCTTTATATAGTGCGCGTTATGAAGCGATGTTAGCGAATCGAGGGAATGATGAGAATGAGGAACTCGTTTCGATTGCTGGGAAATGCTGTGAGAGTGGAGATATGTTGATTTGGGATATTCATTTACCGAAAGTCGCTGCTTCTGATTTACTAGCAGTTTCCTGTACAGGAGCATACGGGTACTCGATGGCGAATAATTACAATCGGATTCGAAGACCAGCCGTTGTCTTTGCAAAAGGCGGAACATCGCAAGTAGTTGTGGAACGCGAAACATATGAAAATATTATTGGGAACGATCGCATACGTATTAAAGAGCTTGTCTAAATAGGAAAAGGAGTTGTTCGAATGGACAATTCCTTTTTTATAAAATAAAATAATTAAAATATATCGGAAAACTAGGATTGAAAAAAATCAGAATTGTGATAAAATACAAATACAAAGCTTATCAAGAGAAGCGGAGGGAACTGGCCCGAAGAAGCTCGGCAACCTGCTTATAGAAAGCAAGGTGCTAAATCCAGCAAAATGGGATCCATTTTGAAAGATAAGGTAAAATATATTACCGAACAGTCTTTTCGAAATGGGAAAGATTTTTTTTATGAATAAAAAGGGGGGCTGTTCGCGTGAGTGTACGGGAACATTTTGATGAAGTATCCGAGAAGATTGAAGCGATGCTTGCTGATATGAAATATGGTTCAATTACAATTGTTGTGCAAGATGGAAAAGTAATTCAGTTAGAGAAAAGTGAAAAAGTACGTTTAAAGTGAAAAGCGCTGACTAGAAAAACTAGAGGCGGTTTTAACCTATTTTCATTAGGTTAAAACCGTCTTTTTGCTTTTACAGGGGGAAAAAACATGTTGACGTATGAAACGTGGGAAGAAAATGTTGTTTCGTTTTCGGAAGAAGATGAAACAAAAGGTGCGTTATCAGTATTAAATTGGGCTTATAAAGAATATAAAGATGAGGTTGTCTACGCATGTAGCTTTGGGGTGGAAGGTATGGTATTGCTGCACATTATAAACCAAGTAAATCCATCTGCTAAAGTTGTATTTTTGGATACAAATGTTCATTTTCAAGAAACGTATGAATTAATTCGAAAAGTGCGGGAACGATTTCCTTCATTGAATATTATAGAAAAACAGCCAGAACTTACACTTGATGAACAGGCGAAGTTGCATGGTGAAAAACTGTGGGAGAGCAATCCGAATCTTTGTTGTAAGATTAGAAAAATTTTACCTTTAGAAAAATCATTAGTCGTGGAAAAAGCATGGATATCGGGCTTAAGAAGGGAACAATCAGAAACACGTAAGCATACAAAGTTTATAAATCAAGATCATCGTTTTCAATCTATTAAAGTTTGTCCACTCATTCATTGGACGTGGAAAGAAGTTTGGCGATATGTATACAAACATAGCTTGCCGTATAACCCGTTGCATGATGTTGGCTATCCAAGTATTGGGTGTGAGAAATGTACGTTACCTGTAGGGGATGGTGGCGATTCAAGAGATGGTAGATGGGCTGGAAAAGTGAAAACTGAATGTGGTCTTCATTACCAATAAGATGAATCTTGAAATAAAGCGAAGAGAGGATATAGAAAAATGAGCATAGTAAACGAATTAGTAAACCGTATAGATGAGACATATGACGTATCACAAATTGAAAAAGAGATTAAATTAGACAATATTGCGTTAAGTGATTTAGAACTATTGGCGACAGGTGGATATAGCCCCCTTACTGGTTTTTTAGGGAAGGAAGATTATGATTCTGTTGTAGAAACGCTTCGTTTAGCAAATGGTAGTGTGTGGAGTATACCGATTACATTACCGGTAACAGAAAAAGTCGCAGAAAGCCTGAAGGCTGGAGAGGAAGTAAAGCTTGTCAACAATGGAAATATATACGGTGTCATTCAAATAGAAGATATTTTTGTACCAGATAAAGAAAAAGAAGCGTTACTTGTATATAAAACAACGGATGAGGCTCATCCAGGAGTGAAAAAATTATATGAACGACCAAACGTTTACGTTGGAGGAACTATTATTCTAACAAAACGCTTTGAAAATAATCAATTTCCTTTTTATCATTTAGACCCAATTGAAACGAGGGAAGCATTTAAAAAACGTGGGTGGAAAACAGTGGTCGGATTTCAAACGAGAAACCCGGTACATCGTGCCCATGAGTATATTCAAAAATCTGCTCTTGAAATTGTAGATGGTCTCTTTTTAAATCCGCTCGTTGGAGAAACGAAATCGGATGATATTCCTGCTGATGTAAGAATGGAAAGCTATGAAGTACTTCTTCAAAACTATTATCCGAAAAATCGTGTCTTTTTAAGTGTATTTCCTGCTGCCATGCGTTACGCAGGACCAAGGGAAGCGATATTTCATGCGTTAGTAAGAAAGAATTTTGGATGTACCCACTTTATAGTAGGGCGTGATCATGCTGGAGTAGGAGATTATTACGGAACGTATGAAGCGCAAGAAATCTTCACAAATTTTACGATAGAAGAGTTAGGAATTACACCACTATTCTTTGAGCATAGTTTTTACTGCACGAAATGTGAAGCGATGGCTTCAACGAAAACATGTCCGCACGGAAAAGAAGATCATGTTATTTTATCGGGTACGAAAGTAAGAGAATTATTAAGAAACGGTGAGATTCCGCCAAGTACATTTAGTCGTAAAGAAGTAGTGGAAGTGCTAATTAAAGGCTTGAAAAAAGAAGTAGTAACAGAATAGGGAGAGAACGAGATGGATACGAATATTACTTGGCATACAGCTTCGGTTTCAAAAGATGAGAGAAGAGTGAAGAATGGACATCATAGTTTTGTAATTTGGTTTACTGGTTTATCAGCTTCGGGTAAATCTACAGTAGCGAATGCGGTCGCTCGTAAACTGTTTGAAAAGAATATTGGAAATTATGTGCTGGATGGGGATAACATTCGCCACGGTTTAAATAAAGACTTAGGATTTTCTGAAAGTGATCGCATGGAAAATATAAGACGTATTGGCGAAGTGGCAAAGTTATTTGTAGACCAAGGAGCAGTTGTCCTTACAGCATTTATTTCACCATTTCGAGTAGACCGCAAACAAGTAAGAGATTTATTAGCGGCAGATGAATTTATTGAAATTTTTGTGAAGTGTCCGATTGAAGAGTGTGAGAAACGTGATCCGAAAGGACTTTATAAAAAGGCAAGAAAAGGTGATATTAAGGATTTCACAGGTATTGATTCGCCTTATGAAGAGCCAGAGCAAGCGGAATTAATTGTAGAAACGCACAAATATTCTATTGAAGAATGTGTAGAACAAATCGTGAAGTACTTACAAGAGCGTAGTTTTATATAGGGGGATAAACAATGAGTTATGAAAAAGTGTGGGCTAACAATGAAAAATTAAATCAGACCGAGAAAAATAAATTAGAAAAAGATGGCTTAGAAATTTTTAATGATATTCCTTACTATGCGGAAAATGGTTTCGAATCTATTCCGAAAGAAGAGTGGGATGCCTTTAAATGGGCAGGCTTGTATTTACAAAGACCGAAAGAAGCTGGTTATTTTATGATGCGGGTAAATATTCCGTCAGGGATTATTACAAATGCACAGGCAGAAGTACTTGCTTCTATCGCTGAAGATTATGGACGTAATGTAATAGATATTACGACGAGACAGGCGATTCAGTTTCACTGGTTAGAAATTCAGCAAATTCCAGATATTTTTAAAAGATTAGCAAGAGTTGGGTTATCTTCAGCGGGGGCTTGTGGTGATATAACGCGGAATATTACAGGTAATCCGCTTGCTGGCATTGATGCAAATGAACTATTCGATACAACGCATATTGTAAAAGAAGTATATGATTACTTCCAACATAATGAGGAGTTTTCTAACTTGCCACGTAAATTTAAAATGTCTATTAGTTCTAATATTTATAATTCAGCAAACGCAGAAATTAACTGTGTTGCATTTACGCCTGCAACGAAAGAAATAGATGGTGAGAAAAAAGTTGGTTTTCATATAAAAGTAGGTGGAGGATTATCAGCTCGACCGTATTTAGCTGATGAATTAGATGTATTCGTTTTACCAGAAGAAGTGAAGGCGGTGGCGATTGCGATTGCTACTATATTCCGTGATTTTGGATATCGTGAAAAACGTCATTTAGCTCGGTTGAAATTTCTTGTTGCGGACTGGGGAGCAGAGAAATTTAAAGAGAAACTAATAGAGTATACAGGGCCTTTACAAAGTAAAGGGGAAAGTGCACTCAAAGGATGGAATGCAGGCTATTTTTATGGTGTTCAAGACCAAAAACAAAAGGGATTAAAATATGTAGGTTTTAATGTACCGGTAGGTCGTTTACATGCAGAAGAAATGTTTGAGATTGCAAGAATCGCAAAGCAATATGGAAATGGACAAATTCGTACATGTAACTCGCAAAACTTCATTATTCCGAACGTTCCTCCAGAAAATGTAAAAGGATTACTTAGTGAACCGCTGTTTGAAGCGATATCTGCTAGCCCGAAATCATTTATTGGTCATGCGGTTTCATGTACCGGTATTGAATATTGTAATCTTGCACTAGTAGAAACGAAAGAAAGATTACGAAAAATTGCAGAATACTTAGATACACAAATTGCACTCGATGTTCCAGTTCGAATTCATATGGTAGGCTGCCCGAATTCATGTGGTCAACGTCAAATTGCTGACATTGGGTTACAAGGGGTGAAAATGAAAACGAAGGAAAAAGGTATTGTTGAAGCGTTTGAAATATACGTAGGTGGAACATTGTTAGATGGCGGTGCCTACAATCAAAAGTTAAAAGGAAAAATAGATGGCGAGGATCTACCTGATGTACTCGCATCATTTATAAGTTATTTCAAAGAGAATAAATTACCAGCCGAAACATTTTATGATTTTGTAGGTCGTGTTGGTGTAGATACATTACAAATAGCGTTAAATAACGTGCTAGAAGAAGTAATAGCGTCTTAGGAGGGACGATATGGATTTATATCGATTTGAAGCTGTGTTAGTAAATAGTATTGTTCCGATTGTTGTTGTTGCTCAAAGTGAAGAACAGGCATTTAAGCTTGCGGAGATTGAGCTTGAAAAGCATTTTTTACCGTTGCCAGAGGTAAAAGAGATTTCTTTGTTTGAAAAAAAGAAGATTCGAAAAGGTGGGGCATTTGTTATCCATGAGTAGAGATCAGTAATACGAAAAAATAAAAACTTCCATTCTTATATACGAATGGAAGTTTCATTTTAATAGAAGAAATGAGGAGAGATGATGGGAAAGGTTTATATTGTTGGAGCGGGTCCTGGCGATCCAGATTTAATTACTGTTAAAGGGTTGAAATGTATTGAGAAGGCAGATGTTATTTTATACGACCGACTTGTGAATAAAGAGCTGCTTTCATACGCAAAGCCTGACGCGGATTTAATTTATTGCGGAAAACTCCCGAATTATCACACGATGAAGCAAGAGACAATTAACACGTTTCTTATTAAGTATGCGAAAAAAGGAAAAGTTGTAACGAGGCTTAAGGGCGGCGATCCATTTGTGTTTGGTAGAGGGGGAGAAGAAGCTGAAGCATTAGCAAAGCAAGGTGTACCATTTGAAATCATTCCTGGTATTTCAGCTGGAATAGCTGCTCCTGCTTATGCGGGCATTCCAGTGACGCACCGTGATGCAAGTGCAAGTTTTGCTATTGTGACTGGGCATAGGAAAGAAGGTGCTGAAGAAGAAGTGAAATGGGAAAGTTTAGCGAAAGGTGTAGAGACTTTAGCGGTATATATGGGGGTTAGTAATTTGCCCTACATATGTGAGCAACTTATGAAGCATGGAAAAGATAAAAGTACGCTAGCTGCTATTATTGAGCAGGGGACGACGTCTATGCAACGCACAGTTGTTGGAACGTTAGGGACAATTGTAGATGTTGCGAAAAAAGAGCAAATTCAAAATCCGAGTATGATTGTAATTGGAGAGGTTGTCCGTTTTAGAGAAAAAATTCATTGGTTTGAGAAGCAGACAGAAAATGCTTATCAAGTAAGTGGAGTGTTGTAAAATGAAAGCCGTCTTATATATATGTCATGGAAGTCGTTTGAAGACAGCGAAAGAAGAGGCGATTCAATTTATTACATCATGCATGAGCCGTATAGAAGCGACTATTCAAGAAGTTTGTTTTTTAGAGTTAGCGAATCCTTCTATTGAAGATGGTTTTCGTACATGTGTGAAGCGTGGGGCCACTGAGATTATTGCTATCCCTGTTTTTTTATTAGCGGCAGGTCATGTAAAAAAAGATATCCCTTTTGAATTGGAAAAGTTAACTAATCAATTTTCGGATGTTAAAGTGACCTATGGTAATCCGTTTGGTGTATCAGAAACACTTGTTAAATCGGTGTATAGCGGAAGTGGCATCGAACAGGAAGATAAAAATGAAGTGACGTTACTTCTTGTTGCAAGAGGGAGCAGTGATCCTGAAGTATTAAGAGATATAAACTGGATTGCTTCTTTATTTCAAACAAAAGAGAAGGTTAAAAAAGTAGAAGTTTGTTATTTAGCGGCTGCAGAGCCAAAATTTGAGGAGAAGTTAAAGGAAGTTGTAGAACGAAAAGAAAAGAACATCGTTGTACTGCCTTACTTGTTATTTACAGGTTTACTTATGAAACATATTGAGAAAGAAGTGCGCCAATATGAAGTGGAAGAGATAAAAATCAGTCCATATTTAGGGAAGAATGAAGCGTTTCAAGATATGTTAATTCAGAAAACGACGGAGTTATTGAAAGGAGATCAGTATGTATCCACTTACAGTGCGAGTTAATGAGAAACGCGTTGTTGTTATTGGCGGGGGAAAAGTTGCAGGATTTAAAATTATTCCTTTACTCAAACAGGGTGCGGATATAGTTGTGATAAGTCCAGAATTAGATGCGAATTTAGTAAAACTTGTGGAAGAAAAGAAAATTCGTTGGTATCAAAGAGAATATGAAAAAAGTGATATTAAAAGTGCTTTTTTAGTTGTTGCAGCGAGTAGTGATTCAATATTAAATGAACAAGTTGCTGAAGATGCCGCTGAGAATCAATTAGTAAATATTATTACAAATCCGGAAAGTGGTAATGTTCATTTTCCGGCAGCGATTCATCGTGGTTTACTTAATATAGCAGTTTCTACTGGGGGAGCGAGCCCGAAGCTCGCAAAAAAAATTCGAGATGATATTGCAAATAAATATGATGAGACATATGAATCGTATTTAGATTTTTTATATGAAGTAAGGTTGAAGTTAAAAGATTTACAGTTAGAAAAGAGGGAACGAAATATATTGCTCCAAGAAGTGTTGAAATCAGTATATGTGCAAAATGAGGGGAAAAGAGAAAGTTTTTTACGTGAGTTAGAGGAAAAGGTTTTAAAATAATAAAAGATAAAGTGCGCTTTACAAATATAAAAATATAATTTATAATCACAAGTAACTTCAATAGATGAAATCGATGAGCAAGAAGAGTACGTATATTTGATGCGTTCAGAGAGCTGGGGTTAGGTGGGAGCCCGGTACGATAAAATATACAGAATGGGCTTGCGAGAGGTATGTTGAACATTGTAGTAGGCAACCCGGGTTCCGCCGTTAAAAGGATAGAGTATCGGAATTATTCCTGTACTTGAACAAGTGGGATTTATCAATCCAATTGAGGTGGTACCACGGTATTTACATTACATATATCGTCCTCTACATGCATATTTGCGTGTAGGGGACTTTTTTATTTTCTAAAGGAGGTGTGCGAGTATGAAATGAAAGTGTATAATTAACAAAAGTTTAAATATTCAGAAAAGGAGAAATTATGATGAAAGAAACACAGCAATGGACGTCGAAAATAGGCTTTGTACTCGCAGCAGCCGGAGCCGCAGTAGGTCTTGGTGCGATATGGAAATTTCCATATGTTGCAGGTAATGGCGGGGGAGGCGCATTCTTCCTTGTATTTTTACTATTAACTTTATTTATAGGTATGCCTCTTTTAATAGCGGAGTTTGTTATTGGACGTAGCACGCAAAAAGAGGCCGTTACAGCTTATAAAGTACTAGTGCCAAATAGCAAAGTATATCCTTGGATTGGTCGTATGGGAGTTGTTACTTGTTTTAGTGTACTATCTTTTTATAGTGTTGTAGGTGGATGGATTTTACTTTATTTATATTATAGTGTGACAGGAAGTTTCTGGAATGGTGCAGCTGATTATGGACAATTGTTCGGTGAAACGATTTCAAATCCATTAAGTGCGATTGGAGCACAATTTATCTTTATGCTTTGTACGATTTTTGTTGTAAGTAAAGGTGTAGAGAAAGGTATAGAAAAGGCAAGTAAGTACATGATGCCGCTATTATTTATTTTATTTATTGCGATTATTGTTCGTGCGTTAACACTCGATGGTGCTTTTGCTGGAGTAGAGTTCTTCTTAAAGCCAGATTTTTCAAAGCTTACAGCAGATACAATTTTATATGCGATGGGACAATCTTTCTTCTCGCTAACTGTAGGTGCCTCGGTAATGGTAACGTATAGTTCGTATTTAAAGAAAGAGGAACATTTAGCGAAATCGGCAACATCTATTGTAAGTTTAACTGTTTTTGTTACAGTACTTGCAGGATTAGCAATTTTCCCAGCGATTTTCGCATTAGGAGTAAAACCAACTGAAGGACCAGGATTACTGTTTATCGTCCTTCCAGCAGTATTTGCAAAAATACCATTTGGTCAATTTTTCTTTATTATGTTTTTAATTTTATTCTTCTTTGCGACTTTAACATCAGCAATTTCAATGCTTGAAATTGTAGTAGCATCTGTTGCGAAAGGTAATGAGAAGAAGCGTCCGTCAGCATCATTATTAATTGGTATTCTTATTTTTGCAGTCGGTATTCCATCAGCGTTATCATTTGGGATTATGAGTGACGTGAAAATATTTGGGAAAACGTTCTTTGATTTAGTCGACTTTTCGGTAAGTAACGTATTGCTACCGTTAGGAGTACTAGCTATTTCATTATTTGTACCAAATAAAATGAGTAAAGAATTGTTGATGAAAGAATTAGAAGTGACGGAAACGAAAGGGAAAACGTTATTTAACATTTGGTTCTTCTTACTTCGTTATGTTATTCCGGTAACTGTAATAATTGTATTTTTAAATGCGATAGGTGTATTTAAAATGTTTGCATAAAAAAAAGGCGGGGATCTCCCGTCTTTTTTTATGTTGATGAATGTAATAGACGATTATACGCTTTATAGGCTGTGGTGACTGCGAGGAATGAACCGATTAAAAATAAAACTGAGCCGCCAAATGTAAATATTCGGCCAATATACGTTCCTCTAGCTTCTTCTATTTTTTGTTGTAATTGCGTATTCATATGGATCACCTCGTCAACTATAGGCATTTAGTTATAGTCTATGTAGAACGCCTATATTGTGTGAAGTGTAAATGAAAAACCTCGGTAGGCACCGAGGTTTTTTATAATCCGATATAAGGAGATGGGTCAACTGCGTTTGTCTTGCCGACATTCCATTCTCCAAGATGAAGTTCGAAGTGTAAATGTTGTCCGTATGATTGGCCCGTATTCCCCATAAATCCAAGCTGATCGCCTTGTTTTACAGTTTGTCCATTCGATACAGAACGACTATTCATATGAGCATATACTGTCGTATATGTTTTTCCGTTTATACGGTGAGATAAATACACTACGTTTCCGTAACTAGATGATAATTCTGAGCGAATAACAACGCCATCTGCAGCAGCGATAATTGGAACCGTTCCCGAAGCAGCGATGTCAATTCCTTTATGGTTATCTAAAGAACGTACACCAAATCCGGAAGTTTTTGATCCAGCTGCTGGTTTGATAAAACCACCGATATTTGTATCATGTGGTGTTGGGGCCGCTTGAGCAGATTTAGTAGCTTGTTGTTTGCGAGCCTCTTCTGCCTGGCGGGCTTCTTCCGCTTTACGAGCTTCTTCCGCCCGTTTTTCTTCTTCAATTGCTTTTTGAACAGCTTGACGTTGATTTTCTAAAATGCCCTTGGATTCTTCTAATCCTTCAATCTCTGAATCTACTTTTGCTACTTTCGTATGTAGATCGTTAATAAGAGTTTGTTGCTGCTGTTGATTATTTTGTAATTCTTGTTGTTTTTGTTCTAGTTTTTGTTCAGAGTCTTTCAGTTGTTGTTCTTTTTTCTCAACAGCCTCTTTTTCTGTCGTTACAGCATTTTGATCAGATGTTTGTTTTTTTACAATATCTGTATCGTTGTTTAATATTAAACTTACGGAGTACATATTATCAACAAGATCAGCAATGTTTGTAGAGTTTGTTAATACTTCTGTAATGATATTTGTACGCGGTTTTTCTTGCATAGATTGTAATCGTTGTTTAATAACTTCCTGACGTGTATCTATGTTTGTTTGTAATTGTTCTATATGTTTCTTTTTGTCAGTAATTACTTGTTGTGTTTTGCTAATTTCTTTTTTTGTATCGTTTAATTCAGTCTCATTTTTATTAATGGAAGTAGTTAATTCATCGATTTTCTTCTGTAATTCTTGAATTTCTTTTTCTATTTGTTCTTTCTCGACTGATTTATTTTGTAAGTCACTTTGTTTGCCTTCTAATTCAGATTGAATGTTAGATAATTTATCTTGATTCGTTTCAGCGTATACGGGTGAAAGTAACGGGGAAGCAAAAATCGTTCCTGCTGCTAAAACGCTAAACGCTGCAAATTTCTTTTTCATTGTTGTCTGACTCCTTTCCCTATGAATGTTATATATCATAAGAAGAAGGGTGTCTATCG
Organism: Bacillus sp. EB V-12; assembly: GCF_056158125.1. Lineage (NCBI taxonomy): Bacteria > Bacillati > Bacillota > Bacilli > Caryophanales > Bacillaceae > Bacillus > Bacillus sp. EB V-12. The sequence goes on from NZ_JBUXJL010000002.1 coordinate 650,791, forward strand.
TTGTAATCATAATGTAAAGAAAATTTTATAAAATTGCTAAGTTTTGTCGGAATTTATCATTTTTCAACTGTAATTGTCATAGTGCTTACATTTTATTCATATGTGTAACAAAGGTAAATTTTGGGATTTATCTGTGGAATGAAGGAGGAAAGTAATCGTTTTTATGAGGTGAAATATTACTTGGAAAGCTAATAAAACACTAGTAAGGAATCGTTCTCATGTTAGGTTTTCTAACATTGGTCTGCTTTTTGTCAAGAAAATTATTTGTGTTCGGGCAAAGTTATTTTGTTGTCAGATTTAAATTTTTGATTTATGATTTTTAACAGGGACAAAATGTAGTGAATTGTCGAATAATATGTAATACTCTTAATTTCTTAGTTTTATAGAGATAGAATGAGAGATAGAGTGACACATCGAAGAGGGGGTTACAACAAATATGAAAAGAATAGGACTTGCATGGCAAATATTAATAGGACTTGCGCTTGGTATTGCGGTTGGTGCGATTTTCTTTGATAATCCAGCTGTTGTGAAGTACTTACAACCAATTGGTGATATTTTCATCCGATTAATTAAAATGATCGTTGTACCGATTGTTGTAGCAAGTATTGTTGTTGGGGTTGCTGGTGTTGGCGATGTTAAAAAACTAGGTCGACTAGGCGGAAAAACAATTCTTTACTTTGAAATTATTACAACAATTGCAATTATTGTTGGTCTATTAATAGCGAATATTTTCCAACCAGGAAAAGGCGTAAATATGGAGCAGTTAACAAAGACAGATATTTCGAAATATACACATACGACAGAGCAAGTACAAAGTCATTCATTTGCAGATACATTTGTAAATATTGTTCCAACGAACATTATGAAGTCGTTAGCTGACGGAGATATGCTTGCTATTATCTTCTTCTCTGTACTATTTGGTTTAGGTGTAGCAGCGATTGGTGAAAGAGGAAGACCAGTTCTTCAATTTTTCCAAGGTGTAGCTGATGCAATGTTTTACGTAACAAACCAAGTTATGAAATTTGCACCATTTGGTGTGTTTGCACTAATTGGTGTTACAGTTTCTACATTTGGTCTTGCTTCATTAATTCCGTTAGGGAAATTACTAATTGTCGTATATGGAGCAATGATTTTCTTCGTCGTAGTTGTCTTAGGACTTACAGCGAAAATATTTGGAATTAACATTTTCCAATTCTTTAAGATTTTAAAAGACGAGCTGATCTTAGCGTATTCTACAGCAAGCTCAGAAACAGTTTTACCAAAAATCATGGAGAAAATGGAGAAATTCGGTTGCCCGAAAGCAATTACATCTTTCGTTATTCCGACAGGTTATTCATTTAACTTAGATGGATCAACTTTATATCAAGCAATTGCGGCTATTTTCTTAGCGCAAATGTACGGTATTGATTTATCTATTACACAACAAATTACATTGTTGCTTGTATTAATGGTTACATCAAAAGGTATCGCAGGTGTACCGGGCGTATCATTCGTTGTATTATTAGCGACACTTGGTACAGTAGGTATTCCACCTGAAGGCTTAGCGTTCATTGCTGGTATTGACCGTATTTTAGATATGGCTCGTACAGCAGTTAACGTTGTAGGAAACTCTTTAGCAGCTGTAGTTATGTCTAAGTGGGAAGGTCAATATGACGCTGAAAAAGGACAAGCTTATTTAAAAGAGATTTCTGAAAAGGGTCAAGCGGCTTAATTATAATATGAACAAGCTCTCACATAATATGTGGGAGCTTTTCTGTATATAGAAGAGGAGCAGACATAATGAAACGAAAATATGGTGACGGTTCTTCGTGGAAGAGACTAATAGAAAAGAGTTATACGGTTAAGCAAGTGGAAGAGGGAATGCTCGGAATACTGGATATAAAAAAGGTGAGAGAGCCTAGTTGTAAAGAATATGATGGTAAAGAAATTTGTATTGCAAGTGATGGGTATACGTGGGTTCAATATTTCATTAATGGAAAGAACTTTGCGATTACCGCTATGTTAGATGATAGGCACAATTTAGTGCAATATTATATTGATGTGACGAAAGAATATGAAATAGACGATCGTGGTTTACCGTATTTTGATGATTTATATTTAGATGTAGTATTATTACCCAGCGGTAAGGTGTATATATTAGATGAAGAAGAGCTAGAGGATGCTTATAAAAGTGGCGATGTCACGAAGGAAGAGTATGAGTTAGCTTGGTACACTACGAAATGGATATTAGCAGCAATAAAAAATAGTGAATTTTATTGGATTTCAATATTGGAAGAAGAAATCGAAAAGTTAAAATGATTGTTGTATTCGAATTTTTGTATAATTACCAAAAAAATCTATACAAAAAATAATTGACTTTTGTTTTGTAAGCGAGTAAAGTTAGGGAAGAAATTATTATTAAAAAATAAATATGAAACCTTCTTATAAAGAGAGGCGGAGGGACTGGCCCTACGATGCCTCGGCAGCGGACTCGATTTCAGAGTGCTGTGCCAAATCCAGCAAGCATGTGCTTGAAAGATGAGAAGAGCGTTTCTTATAGATGTATAAGACCTCTTCTCATCGGAAGAGGTCTTTTGTTATTCATTAGAAAAAGGTTGAAACTAGGGAGAGATGGTACTTTGAAAGAAACGAGAGGAAATGGTTTAGCTTTATTACCACTTGGGATATTTTTGGCGCTATTTATTGGTTCTGGAATTATTACAGGTGATTTCTATAAATTGCCGATACTTGTAGCGATTTCAATTGCTGTAGGAGTCGCTTTAGTGATGAATCGTAAAGAAAGTTTTAATGTGAAAGTAGAGCGGTTCGCTAAAGGTGCAGGAAATCCGGATATCATGATTATGGTATTAATTTTTGTGCTTGCAGGTGCATTTTCTGAAACTGCTAAAGGAATGGGCGGAGTAGACTCAACTGTTAATTTAGCGTTAACTATTTTACCGCCAGGATTTATCGTAGCTGGAATCTTTGTTATTGGTGCATTTATTTCATTAGCGATGGGAACTTCAATGGGAACAATTGCAGCATTAGCGCCGATTGCTGTAGGTATTAGTGGTCAAACCGATATCTCAATTGCGCTTGCAATGGCTACTGTTGTTGGCGGAGCGATGTTTGGTGATAATTTATCATTTATTTCAGATACAACAATCGCAGCTGTTCGTTCACAAGGAACAGAAATGAAAGATAAGTTTAAAACGAACTTTTTAATTGTGTTACCAGCGGCTATTATTACAATTGTACTATTAGTAATAGTTACTTCAGGAAGTGACACGCAGATTAAAGCACATAGCTTTGATTGGATAAAGATTTTACCGTACGCAGGAGTACTTATTACAGCGCTACTTGGCTGGAATGTACTTATTGTATTAACTGGTGGAACTGTACTATCTGGTGTTATCGGCCTTATAGATGGAAGTTACACGTTAGAAAGTTTCTTTAAAAGTGTAACGACTGGAATGGGCGGTATGATGGAGTTAGTATTACTTGCTATATTAATTGGCGGTATGGTTGAATTAATCCAATATAATGGTGGTATTCAATATTTAATGAATGTATTAACACGTAATATTCGTTCGAAAAAAGGAGCGGAATTTGGTATTGCTGGTTTAGTGAGTATGACGAATATGTGTACAGCGAATAATACGATTTCAATTATCTTTACAGGCCCGCTTGCAAAAAATATTGCAGATCAATATGAAATAGACCCTCGTAAATCAGCGAGTGTATTAGATCTTTTCTCATGTTGTGTGCAAGGATTAATTCCGTACGGTGCCCAAATGTTAACGGCAGCAGGATTTGCAGCGTTATCTCCGGTTGAATTGTTGCCATATGCATTTTATCCAATCTTAGTTGGAGTATGTGGGATTGCTTCTATTTTAATTGGGTTTCCAAGGTTTTCGAAAGTAGCTGAGAAAAAAGAGTATCATAAAACAGCTTAATTTAATATGAATGTTAGTAATTAAAAAACGTGCAGAGGATAGACTCTGCACGTTTTTTTGCGTAAAGGGCTGAATATGACTCGGTCTTAAGTCTGAGTTAAAAACGGTTCTTAAGCTCGTTATGGAAAGATGAAAAAATAGTTAAGATAAGAGTATCAAATCGAAGGGAGGCAAGCACAAGATGAAACAATTTCTAGCGTTTATCGCAGCCGGTATTTTGGCTTTAATTGCTCTTGGTAGTCTTGCTGGTATTGTAGGATTTGCAATCGGAGCAGGAGTTGTATATTGGAGCTATAAATCATTTGTGCGAGCTAAATCATTTTTTGGAAAGTTAGCTTGGGGGATTGTTGGTTTAATCGGTTTATCCATTGCACTTTCTCATTCGCCAGCATTAATCGGTATCGCTGCTTTAGTGGTTTTATACTACGGATACCGTGAGTGGAAAAAAGAAAAAGATGTAGTTGTTGAATCTGCTCCAGAAAGTTCTAAACCATATAGCAACTTTGAAGATGAGTGGAACAAATTAATGAAAAACTAAAACAATAAATCAAATTATAATTAAAGTAGAAGAGAGGAAGATTTATAATGAAACAATCTTTATTCGGACGTGTACGCGATGCAATTTTAGCTGATTTTCATAACGTGTTAGATGAGAAGGAAAGAAAAAATCCAATTGCGATGTTAAACCAATATTTACGTGATAGTGAGCGTGAAATAACAAAAATTGAGAAGTTAATTGAGCGTCATAAAACATTAAAATCTAACTTTGCTCGTGAGCTTGAGCAAGCACGTTATTTCGTTAATAAAAGATCAAAGCAAGCTATCATTGCTCAAGAAGCAGGCGAATTGCAATTGCACGAACGTGCGTTAGAAGAGGTAGCTTATTATGAAGGTCAAGTAACTCGATTAGAAGAAATGTATGCAGGTGTTGTAGAGCAAATTGATGAGTTAGAGCGTCGTCTTTCTGAAATGAAAAATAAATTAAAAGAAATGCACGCAAAGCGTATGGAACTAATGGCACGTGAAAATATGGCACATGCAAATCGTCGTATGAATACTGCGATGCATAAAATGGATGAAAATAATCCGTTCTTACGATTTGAAGAAATTGAAGATCACATTCGTGACTTAGAAACTCGTATGAATGAAGAGCATGAGCGTGATACATTTGATATGAAAATTGCAAAACTTGAGCGTGAAATGAAAGAAAAGAATGATGTATCGTTAACGAAAGAGTTAACAAAATAATAGTAGTATATTATAAAACAGGCTTATGATATAGTGATAGGAGAAAAGGTGTTGGAAAGCAATGCCTTTTCTTCTATGTATATGTGACAAGAAGGGGGGAGCTGAAATGAAGAAACATTTTTCAAAGACACAATTAATGGGGATGCTCCTCATCATATTTGGATTCGGTCTTTTTCTTGATATGATACTTGGACATTTTGAACCAGGTGGTCTCATTTTTGCATTTATTATGCTTATGTTTGGAAGGCATTATCGTAAAAAGAATCGTTATGTACGGGGAAATGTATTTTTATTTGTTGGTGGTATCGTATTTTTATTTTTCTTATTTTCATCAGCAGCATTTGTTCTTGTCGTATTTGCTTGTTTAGCTTTAATTGGTTATCAATTGATTCAACAAGGGCATCAGCAAAAAGCAATGAAGGTTGAAATTAAAGAAAAAGGGATTATAGACGAAGAGAAGCAAATATATCGTACAGAAACATATTTGAAAAATATGTTTGTAGGCAATGTGCGAATGATGGATCATATTTATGAACTTGAGGATATTAATGTTCAATATGGTGCTTGTGATGTGGAAATAGATTTAACAACTGCTATGATTCCAGAAGGGGAAACGGTAATTGTTATTCGGGGTGTCGTTGGTAATATTCGTTTATATGTGCCGTATGATATTGAACTTTCTTTAAATCATTCTGTTATTGTCGGACGTGTGCTCTTGCCAGGTCATGAAGAGACAGGGTTTAACCGCAATGTTACATTTAGAACAGAGCAGTATAAAGAGGCTCCTCGACGTATTAAAATTATTTCTTCGCTTGTCGTAGGCGACACGGAAGTGAGGAAAGTATAATGAAGAAACAAAAAAATATTTCGTGGATGTATATTCGTTATTCTATGTTGTCCTCTGTTAGTATCGCACTCATTTGTACAATTGTATATGTATGGAAAAGCGAGCAACAAGTGTATGATTTATTATGGAAGGAATCCATCGCTTCTGTTCCAATTGGCTTGTTTATTATGACTACAAGTTTACTTATCGGGGGAATTGTAGGATATGCAATCGGTTATTATATAGAGCAGCGTATACAAGGATTAAATACTTTTCTATTTGAAGTAGAGCGAGGGAATTTTCCGAGCGATGTTTCGTTTACTGCAGATGATGAATTTCATGAAGTGGAACGAAAAGTAATCGTTCTGGCTCGTCGATTAGAGGAGCAAGCTGGACTCTTTCAAAAAGTAACGAATGAACGAGCTCATTGGAATGAAGAGATGAGACAAGAAGCGATTTCTCAAGAAAGGCATCGTTTAGCAAGGGAGTTGCATGATTCAGTAAGTCAGCAGCTTTTCGCAATGTCGATGATGATGTCAGCGATTAATGAACAAATAACTGAATTTCCAGATGTGACAAAAAAACAATTGCAACTTGTTGAAAATATGGTTGTAAATGCTCAATCAGAAATGAGAGCATTGCTCCTTCATTTACGTCCTGTACAATTGGAAGGTAAGAAACTGACAGAAGGTATAGAGGAATTATTAACGGAATTATCGCGAAAACAACATATGAAAATTGAATGGCTTATTGAGCCAATAGAATTAAAAAAAGGTGTAGAAGATCATTTATTCCGTATTGTGCAAGAAGCGCTATCAAACACGTTGCGACACGCGAAGGCAAAGAAAACAGAAGTGCGCCTTCGAAAAATTGATCAATATGCGATTTTAAAAATCATTGATGACGGCGTTGGGTTTGAAGTAGGGGTTAATAAGGCTGGTTCATATGGCCTAAGATCGATGCAAGAGCGTGTTCATGAAATTGGTGGGACACTTAAGGTACTTAGTTTCCCGGCCAAAGGTACACAAATAGAAGTAAAAGTACCGATTATGATTGAGAGAGGGGGAGAAGTATGATAAAAGTATTGCTTGTCGATGATCATGAAATGGTTCGTATGGGTGTATCGGCATATTTATCAACACAGCCAGATATTGAAGTAGTAGGGGAAGCTGAGAATGGAAGAAAAGGATCAGAATTAGCATTGCAATTAAGGCCGGATATTATTTTAATGGACCTTGTTATGGATGAGATGGATGGTGTCGAAGCAACACGTGCTATTATTCAAGAATGGCCAGAAGCAAAAATTGTAGTTGTAACAAGCTTTTTAGATGACGAAAAATTGTATCCTGTTATTGAGGCTGGGGCGACCAGTTACTTATTAAAAACATCAAGAGCAAGTGATATTGCTGATGCTGTACGAGCTACTTATGATGGAGAAACAGTATTAGAGCCGAAAGTTACCGGGAAAATGATGTCCCGTATGCGTCAAAAGAAAGAGCAACCTTTGCATGATGATTTAACGGAAAGAGAGTTTGAGATTTTGTTATTAATTGCAGAGGGAAAAAGTAATCAAGAGATTGCGGACGAGTTATTTATTGCACTGAAAACGGTAAAGACACATGTGAGTAATATATTAAATAAATTGAATGTAAGTGACCGTACTCAGGCGGTTATTTATGCATTTAGGCATCAATTAACGAAGTGATAAAGTGAAACTTTAATCAGTGGGGAGGTTGTTCCTCTCCCACTGATTATCAGCCCTCACCAATCGGACTTTTACGGGCAGTTAATGCGGGATAAAGTAAAACTTTAATTGGCGGGGAATTCCTCGCTGATTATTGGCTCGATGCAATATAGATTTGGCGTTAAAACAATTGAATGTTTTTATTGACGACAAATAATGTAAGCGTTATCATTGAGGTGTTAACAGTACATATAAAGGGGAGAATGTATATGTTAGTTCAAACTATATTCGGAATGGATAAGTCTAAAAAATTAGGGGATTATGTGAACGCATTACAAGCGCTTTGTGAACAATATAATGTTGAAACAGATAAAATTGCGATTATTGAGGCAACAGAGGAATACTATTTATTTTTAGTAAAGCAAGAAGAGCGCTATGATGTTGTCAAGGTAGAAACAGTTGATACGAATATTGAATATTATACGAAGGCTTATAAAATAAGCAGTTTTAATCATGCTGCGTATCAAATGTAAAAAAAACTCCCTTTTGGGAGTTTTTTTAGGAGGCTTTTACTTCGTGAGATTCGGTTACTAATGGAACTTTTTTCGTACCGCTTAACTTAGCCATTGCAAGACCAATAAGAGCTCCTACTAATGCTGGTATTAGCCAGCCGATTCCTTCATTATATAAAGGGATAAATTCAAAATATGGTGTGATAAATGAAACTGAAATACCACCTTGTTTTAATCCATCAAATACGCTCACTACAGCTGCTCCAATTAAAGCACCTACATAAACAGAGCGATATCCACCGAAGTATTTATGAAGTAATGATAGTAGTACGAGTACAATCGCAATTGGATACACAACAAGTAGAATTGGAACAGAGATTGCGATAATTTTCGTTAAACCTAAGTTGGCAACTAGTAATCCTAATGCGCAAATGATACTCGCGAACGTTTTGTATGAAAATGTAGTCAATAATGTTGAAAAATATTGGCTGCACGCAGATACGAGTCCAACGCATGTCGTTAAACAAGCGAGTGTAACGATAAGAGATAATAGGAGCAAACCGTATGGACCGAATAATTGTTGTACGATAACAGTAAGTAGCTGTCCGCCATTTTTTGCATATCCGAGCGAGACGCTAGTTGCCCCAAGCCAGCCGAGTGCACCGTATACAAGTACGAGCCCTGTAGCGGCAATAAGCCCTGCTTTTGCTGTGGCGATGGCAATGGACTTACGATCATTCACACCTTTAGAGCGAATTGCATTTACAACGATAATTCCGAATGCAAGTGCTGAAATAGTGTCCATTGTTAAGTAGCCTTCCATAAAGCCTTTGAAGATTGGAGAAGTTTGATACTCTTGCATTGCTGGTCCTGATTGCCCAAGTGGTGTAAATACACTTTTAACAAACAATAAGAAAATAGAGAGTAATAAAATAGGTGTTAATACATTTCCAATACGATCAACAAGTTTAGATGGATTCAAACTCAGCCAAAATACGATAGTAAAGAAGATGATTGTATATACAAATAGCACTAGGCTGCTAGAGCGGATTGTTTCTGGCAAGAAAGAACTAACCCCCATTTCATAAGCGACATTTGCAACACGTGGGATGCCCATGGATGGACCGATAGCAATGTATACAACTACTGTAAAGAAAATTCCGAATAATGGATGGACATGACTTGCAAGTTGCTGCATTCCATTTCCTGATAGAGAAATTGCGATAACAGTAAGTAGTGGTAAGCCAACTCCTGTTAGTAAAAATCCAATCATTGCTGGCCAAAAGTTTTCACCTGCGTTTTGCCCAAGCATGGGAGGGAAAATTAAATTACCTGCCCCAAAAAATAAAGAAAATAGCATAAGACCCGTGAAAAAAATATGTTTTTTTGATACAGTGTTCATTGTTTTTCCTCCTTTTTCATTCATTTGTAAGAACACAAAAAACTCGTCCCTAAAGAAAGGGACGAGTTATATTTACCCGCGATACCACCCTAATTTACACATGTAGAAATAAATCTATATGTATACGGCTTTGCAACGTACAACATGATACGTGTTCCTTGTAACGGGGGACGGCCGGTAAGAACTTACTGTAACATTCGGTTCTACTTCTCGGAGATGATTTTCGGTTACGCACTGAACGTTGGCTTTCAGCAAATCGCCAACTCTCTGGGGAACAGTTCTATAACGTACTCGTTCTCGTCAATGAATTTTTATTCAAGTATTCTGACAGTATTGTTGCATGTTTTTTTTAGAAAGTCAATATGTTTTTTGAAAGATATATTTATATACGGAAATATCGAAAGTGATATTCGTTGTTGCAAAAGGAATAATGAATTGTAAAATAGGAGTAAAAATTTACGGAGAATTGTAAAATTTATAGAGAAAGTTGATATTTATAAGAGTAAAGAAGGGATTGTTTGAATTTACAGAGAATAATACAACAATCCACTTGCTGGAAAGAACAAACCAAAAGAGGTGACTGAAATGCTTGCGATGGGAGTATTATTTGGCATTATTGCTATAATTGGTTTTATGTGGTTATATTATTCGCGTTCGTTTAAACAAGCAGAAGTTTTACTCTTTCAAAAAGGTAGTTTATTGACAAATCAGTCTAGATATTTAGTATGTCCGAAGTGTGGAAGTGCACAGGCCAGAAGTGGAGGATATCAAGAGTGTTGCAAAATTAGATTATGAAAGAAAGGAAGCCTCACATTATTTTGTGAGGCTTCCTTCCTTACAACTTCATGGCGCTCCAAATTGTCCATCGATCTCTTTCAATAATAGGAGAGACGTTTTGTAATGCGGTCTGTATATGTTGTAGAAGTTGAGAAAGTTCATCATCTGTTAACTCATATAGAATAGATCGACCTGTTCGAGGAGATAAATCTTGCAATAATGCTTCTACAGAATCATGTATTTTTCGTATTTCCCATTGTGTTTGTGTGGGAAGTACATGAAGAGAATGTTTTTGTAATTCTGTCTGTATAGTGTTGGTTTTTGGACGTCTTTTTGACTCTATTTCAATAAGTTTTGGAAATAGAGAGAAAAAATATCCGCGAATGTGTTCGGGACTTCCTGGAATTGTACAATCTTCAATTGTTCGATCTTGTAAAATAAGTACACCGTTTTTATTTAATATACGAGAAGCTTCACGTAAAAATGTAGGAATGTCTTGTAAATGATGAATAACTGCACGCGAAATAACTATGTCGAATGTTTCATTAGGGTATGGGATATTATGTGCATCACCGTGGATGAATGAAATGTTTGAAAAGTTGTTACAATTTTCTTTTGCAGCTTGTAATATTTCTTTTGAAAAATCAAGTCCCACAACATTATTGGCTCCCATAAGAGCGAGTTCTTTCGTATAAATCCCACCACCACAGCCGATATCAATTATTTGCTTGTTTTGTATTTCTGTAATGTTTTTTACCATTTCAGCCCAAGAAATATGAGCGTTTCTTGTTGCGTATGTGTACTTATTATTTTCATCATGAAAATTAATGGACATGATAAAGACCTCCTTTCAATGATTAGTATAGCGTATTTAATAGGATGTCACGTTTTTGTTTTATGTATGAAGATTATAAGGATTTCTTATCGTAAGAGGAGGATTAATTTGAAAGGGAAATATGTATTGGTGTTGTTGTTTGTTATGTTACTAGCAGCTTGTGGTCAAGTTGAACCGAAAAAAGAAACAAAAAAAGTAGAAGAGACGGTGAATGAAGTGAAAGAAACAATAGGGGTAACCGTTATACAAAAAAAACATAAAGAGAAAAAGTTGCAGGAATCAGAAGCGAAGTTAGTAATAGACATTTTGAATAAAGCTGAGAAACAAGAAATAACAGGAAGCTTCGGTGAACCTGAATATGAAATACAAATTAGTAGAGATGGGAAAAAAGAAACTTATTATGCATGGTTAAGGGGAGAAGATAGACGAGGATGGGTGCAATATAAGAAAGCTATGTATATGTTGAATGAAAAAGATACGGAAAAGCTTTTGAATATATTTCCAAATGTCTCAGAACAAAAAGAAGATGAGATGCAGGTAAGCCCTTTAACGGAAGTAACAAAAAAAGATTTGCAGATTACCGCGTTTCATATTAAAACAGGCGATCAAAACGTGAATTATACGGTACGGTATACGATTTCACAATCACTATACAATAAGTTAGTGAAGGAGCAAGAATATTATTTGCAACTCAATTTTCCAGAAAAAGTTCAAAAATTAATTGGAGCAAAAGAGAGTGAAATGATTTTAGGTGAAAAAGTAAAGGAAGGGTATAAGCAATATGAATTACATGCTACTGTTCCGATAAAAAGCGCTTCAGAATCACAATTAAAATCATTAGAAACATATTACGAAAGTTATGATTTGAAAATATTAAACAGTGAAAAAGAAAAAATAGGTGTGTTTCAAAATATAATTCAGATTGTTAAAGATTATGGTGAAAAAATGAATTTTCAAAGATAAAGTGAGACTTTAATTAGCCCTTACGGATTGGAATGAATATAAACTCGTCAAATCTATATGACCTTTCCTAGGAAATGATAATAGAGAGGGGAAAGCACCCCTCTCTATTACTTTGCTTTTGTAGATGGCTCATTCATTGATTTTCGTGTAATAAGAAAAGAAATCATAAGAGCGGAAAGGATGACAAGGGCAATAAATACGTGATTGGGCAACAAATCTAATAATAATACGTAACTAACGGTATAAAAAATAAGAGTTGAAGCTAAAAACGATAGAGCACCTATTATAAGAGATTGTAAATTCATTTGTGTACACCTCCTTTTATTTATATTTTTGGCTGAAAATGGATTATATAAACATTATTTCTAACAATAGAAAAAAATATGTCATAATAGAGAAAAGAACAAGCTTTGATGAATGATATGATTCATTAATGAGAGATAAAGGAGAGGAATATGAAAAATAATAAAAAAGGATTATGGGGAATTATTGTTGCGATAGGTCTATTTTTACTGTCTAAGTTAAAGTGGGTATTTGCAATTTTTAAATTAGCAAAGTTTTCAACGGTATTTAGTATGTTTCTATCGCTTGGCGCATACGCAGTTCTATATGGTTGGAAATTTGGAGTGGCGCTCATTTATTTGTTGTTTGTTCATGAAATGGGCCATTTATGGGCTGCGAAAAGAAAGGGGATCCCAACATCGCCAGCAATCTTTATTCCATTTATGGGGGCCCTTATTGGAATGAAAGAGATGCCGAAAAATGCGAAAGATGAAGCTTACATTGCCTATATGGGTCCGCTTTTCGGACTTCTGTCATTTTTACCAGCGATACCGCTTTATATAATGACGAAAGAGCCATTTTGGGCGCTTGTTATTTTGCTTGGAAGTATGATTAATTTCTTTAATTTAATTCCCGTTTCGCCGCTAGATGGTGGGCGAATTATTTCAGTTGTCAGTACTAAAATTTGGGGAGCAGGCCTTATTTTATTACTTGGCTATTCAATTTACTTTAAAAGTATTTTGGGAGGATTTATTGTTATTATCGGTTGTATGGAGTTATATAGAGTAATAAAGAGAGATGAGCCGATTAAGGAATTAGGGCATAAAATTGATGGGATGAAAGAATATGTTACTAGGCTTGAAGAGGAATTAAAAGAAACGGGTGCTGTACATCGGACTATATACGTGATGCATCATGAGATGAATGCATTAAGACAAAGAGAACGGGAAAAAGAGTTACAAATAGGTGAACTTCAAAAAATGGAAGTGTTAGAGTATCTTTTACCGAAGTTCGAACCGTTAGATTATGTTCCATATGAAGATGAAAAAGATGAGTATACAATTCACATAAGGGAAGCATTTGAAGCGTCAGAAAGAAAATTAAATGAATGGAAAACAGAAAAGGAACAACAAGAAAACTATTATAAAGTGGATGCGAAAACGAAATGGACAGTATTTGCTTGTTATATCGGATTAATGGCTATACTCGGTTACACAGCTTATGAAGGATATATTGTTTTACAAGAACATTTGCCAACGAGAAATGTATAGAAAAATATTGTCGAAATGATAGGAAGAATTTATACAGGAATTATATTTCTACGAGAGAAAGTTACAAGTATAGTCATACATTGTAATATTTTTAGTAGAGAAGGAGTTCTGTATATGAAGAAATTGTTAAGTGTATTCGGGATTATTATCGTGATGATCATTGCAAGCTATAGTCTTATGAAAGTGCTGTTACATTATGCGAATAAGCCTGCTGAGGTAAATACAATAGCTCAAATAGAAGATGTGCAAGAAGAGACAAAAGTGCTAAATTTTATTCGAATGACACATGAAAGCTATAATAATTTCTTAAATTACGGTAAAGCAGAGAATTATACAGACGGGGATTGGAATCAATTTAAGCAATGGTTTCAACAACAAGAATCATCGTTAAAAAATATACATACAGAAATAAAGAATGAAAAAATAAAACGCGATGTAAATAGAAGCTATGAAATTGTAAAAAAAGGTGTGGAACTTCAAAATATTGAGTATGTAGTGTATGCCCACCGTGTATATCATGACTTGGATATTATCGTAAATAAATATAGAGGTGAAACGAATATCTGGGGATATACGGAGTTTGGCGATGGGAAAGATATAAAAGTAATTGAACAAGCTATACAAACAAAATAATAAGCTAGCTAGAATTCTAGTTAGCTTATTTTCTTTTGTAAATATAATGTTCATATATTATTCACAAAAACACCGTGTTAATAGTGATTAAAATCACAATCTGCATTATAAGATTCAGTTAAACTAAAAACAGTTAAGGAAATAGAGGAGTGGGATACAATGTTAAGTGCAAAAACAATTGAAATCGTAAAGTCAACAGTACCATTATTACAAGAAAAAGGCGTTGAAATTACAACGAAATTTTATGAAATTTTATTTTCGGAACATCCGGAGTTATTGAATATTTTCAACCATACAAATCAGAAAAAGGGAAGACAACAACAAGCGTTAGCGAATGCTGTTTATGCAGCTGCAACGTACATTGATAATTTAGAAGCTATTATTCCAGTTGTAAAACAAATTGGTCATAAGCATAGAAGTTTAGGTATTAAAGCAGAGCATTATCCGATTGTAGGTACATGTTTACTACGTGCCATTAAAGAGGTCGCAGGTGCACCTGATGAAGTTTTAAATGCATGGGGAGAAGCATATGGTGTCATTGCTGATGCATTCATTAGCATTGAAGCAGAGATGTATGAAGAAGCTGCACATAAAGAAGGTGGATGGAAAGACTTCCGCAACTTTGTGATTGTAAAAAAAGTGAAGGAAAGCGATGTTATTACGTCATTTTATTTGAAACCTGAAGATGGAGGGAAAGTTTCTTCATTCATCCCAGGTCAATATGTAACGATTCAAATCAATATTGAAGGTGAGACATATACACATAATCGTCAATACAGTTTATCCGATGCTCCTGGGAAAGAATATTATCGTATTAGTGTAAAAAAAGAAAAAGGTGTAGATACACCAGACGGTAAAGTGTCTAATTACTTACATGAACATGTAAAAGAAGGAGATGTTTTACCAGTAAGTGCACCAGCGGGAGATTTCGTGTTAAATATGGATTCAACATTACCAGTTGTACTAATTAGTGGTGGAGTAGGGATTACACCGATGATGAGTATGTTAAATACGTTAATTGAACAAGATTCAAAACGTAATGTATATTTTGTTCATGCAGCAATAAATAGTAATACACATGCAATGAAAGAACACGTTAAGGCAGTAGAAAATGAATATGAACAAGTTAAAGCATATACTTGTTATTCTGCACCGACTGAAAAAGATTTAGAAATGAAGAACTTTGATAAAGAAGGTTTCATTGAAAGTGAATGGTTAAAAACTATTATTCCGACAACTGAAGCAGAGTTCTATTTCTGTGGTCCAGTAGCATTTATGAAGCATATAAATGCTGCACTAACTGATTTAAGTGTGAAACAAGAGCATATTCATTATGAATTTTTCGGCCCAGCAACAAGCTTACAATAAGCAAAAAAACGAGGTATTTATTTTACCTCGTTTTTTATTTGTTCTCGTAATAAACGGTTTACTGTTTCACGGCGTATACCTATCAGTTGGCCAATTTCGGTTTGTGTTAATATTTCATATATAGGAATGTCACCTAAATATAGAGTGAACCATTCTTGTAAACGATGAAGACGTTCTTTCGGAGAGACGGTTGTCAATTGATCAATTCGTTGTTGCATCATTCTTAATTTAGATTGCAATTGCATAGCAATGTTAGCATACGATTCGGGATTTGCTTGAAGCCTCTCATACCATTCACTACTAGTGATCGGTTCCACTTCTGTTTTTATTAAAGCGATAGCTGTACCGTGATATTCTTTCGGTGAAATTAAAGAATGATGAGGTATCGTTTCACCTGGAACGATAATATTGAATAAAAATGGTGTTCCGTTTTCTTCTAGCCGAACTACTTTTAATAAGCCTGTTTTTATAAAGTATAAAGGACCGTCCTCGCCTTGACGGAATAGTACATCTCCTTTGTGTAGAATCAATGTTAGCCCCCCATTAATATGTTTCTATTTCTTCTATTTTAGCGTATATGTATATAGACAATATGCTATTTCAACAGCAATTTCATTGACGAAATGTATGCTATTACAGTAGTATACTATTTAGTGTGTAATAGTACTAGCAATGAATACGCTGTAGGGGGTTTAGTATATTGTTAGATGCGATGAGAATGACGGATATGAGAATTCCGGCGAATGCTATCATTCATGTAGAAGAGATGAAAGGTGGAGTCGTTTTATCCGTTGAAGTAGACGGCCAAATTATTTATACGATGGCTTATGATGAAGAAACAGATAGCTATGCTGAATTATATGATCGAAACGATAAGAGGGCGTGCCAAGTACATGAAGACTTCATGGGGTGGTCACTTCTTCATTAAAAAAGATGTCAATATGACATCTTTTTTTATTAAATCGATAGAATATACAAAGAAATGAAATATAAGGATAAAATTTGTAATAATTGATTTTGCATTGTTAGCACTCTGTAACTGCAAGTGAACTATTTTTTCGCTATCATAAAGATAACAGTCGCAGTTATAGGAGTGGTCAACTTGAAGAAAGTACATATTTCAAATTATATGTTATTATGTGTTTGTTTAATTTTATTTGTTCTCCTCGGAGGATTTTTATATTCATGTGTATAAGAAAAACGCATTCTAAAAAGAATACGTTATAAAAGGGAAATAATGATTAATCTAGTTCCAAGAATAATCAACGTAATACGTAATAAATTAATTACGGCGTTACCACTTAGTTTTGTATTAATGTAAGCCCCGATTTTTCCGCCAATCCATGCACCCGGAATCAGGATTAATGCATAAATCCAGCTGACATTTCCAAGTGAGATGTGAGTTGCAGAACTTACAATTGCTGATAGAAATACGATGAACATTGAAGTTGCTACTGCAATATGTGCTGGGAATGCAAAAAGAAGCATCATTGCTGGAACAAGTAAGGCACCGCCACCAATTCCAAATAATCCAGATATAAACCCAACTATAAAGGCGATAAAGATAGCAAGAAACGGTGGGAATTGGTAGTGTACAGTATTTCCATCATTATCTGTAAAAGAACGCTTAATTACAGACGTATTTGAGAGGGAAAGAGGTTTTAATTTGTCTCGAAGCATAAGTAGAATTGAGACGAATATAAGGAAAATCCCAAAGTATAAAGAAAATGTGTCTTGGTTTAAAAATTTATTTGCCCATGATCCGATAATACCACCAGGGCCGCTTCCGATAAATAAAATAAGTCCACTTTTATAATCTACTCGCTTATGCTTCATGTAAGTAAGGGTGGAAGATAGTCCTGTGAAAACGACTGTTACCATAGAAGTCCCTACTGCAAGTTGTGGTGATAAACTGTGTAATCCAATTAATAACGGAACAATAATAATTCCGCCTCCAAGCCCAACTAGGCTGCCGACTGTTCCGGCGATTAGTCCGATGAAAAGTAACATGATGTATTCCA
Organism: Bacillus sp. EB V-12; assembly: GCF_056158125.1. Taxonomy (NCBI): domain Bacteria; kingdom Bacillati; phylum Bacillota; class Bacilli; order Caryophanales; family Bacillaceae; genus Bacillus; species Bacillus sp. EB V-12. The sequence continues at coordinate 668,548 of NZ_JBUXJL010000002.1, forward strand.
AAATTGCCAACTCCTCTAAATAACTTATCCACCAATTATTATACACGCTTTTTAATGAGAAATAGGCTTGTTCACAAAAAAGTCGTCTTCCTAGAAAAATAAGGAAGACGACTTTTGATTAGAAAACAAAATATAATAGGTAGTAAAACAGAGCAGCTAAAGAAGCTGAAATAGGAAGTGTAATAACCCATGTAATTAACATGCGTTTTGCAGTTCCCCATTTTACCCCTTTCACACGGTGAGAAGCACCAACCCCTAAAATAGAAGAAGAGATAACGTGCGTCGTACTAACCGGTAAGTGAATGAATGTTGCACCGAAAATAACAAGTGATGATGATAAATCGGCAGCTACACCATTTACAGGACGAATTTTCATAATTTGTCCACCGACAGTTTTAATAATTTTCCATCCGCCGACAGAAGTACCAAGCCCCATTGCGATAGCACAAGATAATTGTACCCAGAACGGGATATCGCTAGAAGTATGATAGTTATTAGCCATAAGAGCCATCGTAATGATTCCCATTGCTTTTTGTGCATCATTCGTACCGTGTGTGTAGGCTTGTAATGCTGCAGTGAAAATCTGGAATATACGGAAGTTCTTATTCGTTTTTGTTAAGTTAAAGTTTTTAAATACTACTTTAAAAATACTGTATACGGTATAACCAATAACGAAAGCGATAATCGGTGAAATGATTAAAGCTTCAATAATTTTAATAAATCCTTTAAGATTTAGCGAGCTAATCCCAGCGGCCGCAATTGCTGCACCTGCGATTGAGCCGATAATTGCATGCGAAGAACTACTTGGAATACCGTAGTACCAAGTAATTAAGTTCCAAGCTATTGCCGCAAGCAAAGCAGCTAAAATTACAAGAGAACCATTTTGTAAGGCGAATGGATCAACGATATCTTTTGTAATCGTTTTTGCTACACCTGTAAATGTCATTGCGCCTAAAAAGTTCATAATAGCCGCCATAATAATGGCATGTCTAGGCTTTAGAGCTTTCGTTGAAACAGCCGTTGCAATAGCGTTTGCTGTATCGTGAAATCCATTGATAAAGTCAAAAGCTAAAGCGCAAATGACTACTAAAACGGTCAGTATCAAGAGTGTATCCATGATCAAACTCCTTACGCGTTCTTCATAATAATTGTTTCTAATACGTTTGCAACGCTTTGACAGCTATCAGCTACTTCTTCAAGCTCTTCGTAAATCTCTTTAAATTGAATAATCTTAATCGGATCTTTTTCACGAGAGAATAAGTTCTTAATCGCATGACGGCGAATATCATCACACTGTGATTCATAATCCTTAATCTTAATCGCATTTGTACGAATGTCGACTAATTTTTTGTTAGACATTAATTCAACAGAGTTTGCAATCTCAATCGCACATTGATTAATTGCTTCTACGAATTTAATCATGTATTCATCAGCTTCTGTAATAGAATACATTTCGAACAGACCAGCACTGTGATCTAATCCGTCTAATACATCATCCATACTCATTGCAAGTTGTAGGATGTCCTCACGCTCAATCGGAGTGATAAACGCTTTGTTTAACTCCATAATGATTTCGTGAATAAATGAGTCACCTTTTGACTCATACTCTTTCATGCGCATAGAAAACTCTTTTAAATCGCTAGCATTTTTAATTTTATACTCCACGAAAAACTGCGCGCCTTCTTTTAAATTTTCGGAAACATTCATTAACATTTCAGAAAATTTATCTTTTTTTGATTTAAAGACCATTATTGTTACCCCCACAAAAGTAATATATGTAAAATATATTGGCTAATCAATTCTAACAAAAAACTGTCGTTTTTTAAAACATTTTATCGAAAAGTTTACAAAAACTTAACATAACTCTCGTTGTTCTATTAATAATATTAATATCCAATAGTGAATATCTTACTTGTAGAATGTCCTTTTCTTGCAAAAAGTATGAATGCAAAAGAAAAGCTTTACACTATAGGAATGACTACGTTATTATAATAAATTTAAAAGGCGGTATATTCTTCCTTTTAAAAAGAAGAGTGTAAATAAATGAAGGAAGTGAACGAATGAAATTGAAGAACACTCATTTTAAAAAAATGCTTGAGTGGTTCAATAAGAGGAAGAAACTTCGTAATTCATTAATTGTATTGGGAAGTGTATTCGTTACTCTATTTATTGCTGTAAATATAATAATTTCCATTCAAGACATATCTGAATTAAAACAAGCTGTTCCACAACCGACTTTAATTTATGATGCAAATAATGAGGTCGCAACTAAATTAGCTTCTTCGAAAACAGAAGGCGTTAAAAGAAAAGATATTCCTGATATTATGGTTCAGGCAATTGTTGCAGTAGAAGATAAGGAATTTTTTAACCATCATGGTATTTATTATAGTGGAATTATAAGTGCGGTTTTTAAAAATATTACAGCAGGAGAAGTTGTAGCTGGGGGAAGTACAATTACACAGCAGCTTGCGAAGAATGTATTTCTGACACAAGATCGTACATTTTCTCGTAAAATAAAGGAATACTTTTTAACAAAAAAAATAGAACGTACTTATACAAAAGATGAAATTATTGAAATGTATATGAATCAAATTTATTTTGGGGAAGGTGCTTGGGGGATAAAGAGGGCAGCTAAATCTTATTTTGATAAAGAGGTAAAAGATTTATCAATTTCAGAAGCTGCAACGATTGCGGGATTAATTAAAGCGCCGTCTGCGTATTCGCCTTATAAAAACTTTAATAAATCAATTGAACGACGTAATGTCGTATTAAGTTTAATGAAAGAGCAAGGGTATATTTCTGACGAACAGTATAATAAAGAAAAAGAGTCAGGCCTTGTATTAAAACGTGGGGTTGATGATAAATACAAAGGTAAATACTCCCAATATGTAGACTATATAGTTAGGGAAGCGATGGATAAGTATGAATTAACACAAAATGAAATTTTAGCAGGTGGTTATCGTATTTATACAGAGCTTGACCCGAAAAAGCAACAAGCTGTAGAAGATGTTGTGAATAATGATAGTTATTTCAAAGATAGTGGCTCAGATCAACTTATGCAAACGGGTGTAGTCCTTATAAATCCCAAAACAGGCGGTGTTCCAGCTTTAGTTGGTGGTAGAGGACCATATCAGTTTTTACAATTTAATCATGCTACGCAATTAAAAAGACAACCAGGTTCAACGTTAAAGCCTCTAGCTGTATATGTACCCGCTTTAGAACAAGGGTATGAAGTATACGATATATTAAAGGATGAACCATTTCATATTAAAGAATATGAACCGAAAAATAGTGATCAGGCTTTTCATGGTAATGTGACAATGTATGAAGCGGTAGCAAAGTCGTATAATGTTTCCGCTGTGTGGCTATTAGAACAAATAGGATTAGATAAAGGATTGAAATCTTTAGAGCGATTTGGTATTCCATTAGTACCAGAAGACCGTACGTATCCAATTGCTTTAGGTGGGATGCATGTAGGGACATCACCATTTGTAATGGCCCAAGCATATAGTACATTTGCTAATGATGGGGTTCAAGTAGAGGCTCATGCAATTAGAGAAGTTCAAAATGCTGAAGGAGAAATAATAGGGAAATGGTATAAGAAAGAGACACGAGTGACGAGTGAGAAAATTGCTCAAAAGATGACGTATTTATTAAAAGGTGTTGTAGAAAAGGGAACAGGTGGAAAAGCGAAAGTTACTAATGTTGATACAGCAGGAAAGACAGGGACTACTCAACTTGTAAATGGTCCGAGCGTAGGGGCAAAGGACTCGTGGTTTGTAGGATACACACCAGATTTAGTAGGTGCGATTTGGGTAGGATATGACAAAACAGATAGCGAGCATTATGTTCCAGGTGGTAGTCAAATTACAACGACGATGTTCCGGGATATCATGAAAAAAGCAAATGCAAACCCAGCCCAAAAAGCGTTCCAATTGTCGTTAATATCTGAAGCGGACTATAAAAAACAATTGCAAACAATTGAAGAAGAAAAGCGAAGAAAAGAAGAAGAAAAGAAAAGGCAAGAAGAAGAACAACAAAGGAAAAAAGAACAGCAAGAGTGGTTTAATAAAGTGAAAGAGTGGATTCCATCATTATGGTAAAAAAAGAGGCGAATTTCGTTATTCGCCTCTTTCTCATGTGAAAAATAAAGTTTGCTCATAATTTGTGAGGTAAATGCTACTATTCATTAAGAGTAATGTTCGTACTGCCAAAGGATTGGGAATCGTATGTGATGATTATTGTTCCTTTACTAATCGGTTCGTATAGTAATTCTTCTTCATAACTACCATTATTTTCATTATGGATAGACAGCGTGATTTCATCAATTCCTTTATTTGTATATTGATTTTTAATCGTTTCAGCAATTTGAAGTAGAGTTTCGTAACTAGGAGCTTCCGTAATAAGCATTCCTTTTATAACTTTTTTTTCATTATTTGTGGAATTGGAATAAAGGATGTTGTTTTGTTTCGTATACAAAAGTGTGTATGGAACTGTTTTTCTCTCTGCTTTTGAAATAGTGGAATATTTTAGAGTTAAAAAAAATCCTACACATAAAATAATGCATATCATAAGAGCAAACCAAATGCGTATTAGTGACATAACTCTCATTTTCATCCCTCTTTCATATCTTTGACTTCATTATTTATCATACAAAAAGAGGATTAAGATAGAGTAAATTTGAGGTAAAGAAACGTAAAGAAGGAGCACTTATCCTCCCAAATAAGTGCTCCTTTTTATTAAAAGAGAGATTTAATAGTCAATCAAAATCACATCTATTACTTATAAATGTGCCTAGTCCTCCCAAAATATTTTCGGAAATTGTGGTTAGTAAATTCGGAAGACAGATAGTGTCGCAGTTGTATCGCCCGCAGGTCCTTGTTGAGGCCCTTGAGCACCAGTAGTCCCCGTAGTTCCTCCGCCTAGGCAACCAGATCCATATTGAACTAGAATAGCTTGACCAAGAGTTTGAAGAAGTCTAACAAATTCTGTAAGTTCTGACTTAGGGATGTTAATGTGACTGCAAGTTCTGACTTCACAACAATCATTACCATAAAATACTTTTCCTTTATTTTTATTGTTCATCTTTTCATTCTTTTCTTTCATAGAATCATTAGTCATTACTATATATTAAAATGAAATTTATACTAAATTCGTGATGGACAAACTACCATTTCTAAAAAAATAAGAAATTGGCCCACCTAGAAAGAAATAAGTAAGATATAGAGAAAGGTTTATATAATGTAAAGAAGAAAAGTGCAACATAAAAAACTACATGCTAATTGTTGGGAGTGTTTAACAATTGGCATGTAGTTCGTGCATTAGTCCTTTATTTACATTGATTTAATTTTTCAAGGGTTGTTTTAGGTAAGATTGGAATAGAAATAGTGAAAGTTGTACCGTTTGAAGCACTAGTCATTTTGAGCGTGCCGTTATGATTTTGGATGATTTTTTTTGTTACTGACAAGCCTAGTCCTGTTCCCGAATCCTTCGTTGAGAAGAATGGATCAAAGATATATTCTTGAATAGCTGGAGGAATACCAATTCCATTATCTGTGAAAGTAATCCGAACGAAGTTATCAAGGCGATAACTAGTAATTTGAATAGAAAGAGGTTCGTCGCCTTGAGCATCGACGGCATTTTGAAATAGATTTAAAAACACTTGAACAAGTTCATGTCGATCAATATTGACTAAAATATCATCTAATTCATTAGAGAAGTTATAATCAATTGAAATATTATGCAAGGAAACTTCACTAACTAGTAACTGTTGAATATACTCACGTAAAAATGTATTAATGGGAAAGGGTTCTCTTTTAAATTCACGTGTTTTTGAAAGAGATAAAAATTTTGTAATGATACTATTTGCTCGATCTAATTCAGGAATAAGTAAATTTTTAAATAGTTCTTTATTAGATGGAGAAACACTTTCTTGTAAAAATTGTAAATATCCTCGTACTGTTGTAAGAGGATTTCGTACTTCGTGTGCAATTCCAGCTGCGATTCGCCCTGCTAACGAAAACTTCTCTGCATCACGTTCTGTATTTAAATAATGAAAGACACTAATAACTCTAAAAATCTCCCCGTTATAATCACGAATAATTCGGTTATTTATAATGCCATAGTTTTTGTCTAAAACTTCTTCATTATATATTTCTGTTCCCGTTTTTAATGTTTCAATCGCTTTAATTTTTTCTTCCGGCAAGTTTAGTAATTGTTGAATCGGTTTTCCGATAATATCATTTCGTATTACACCGAAATCATCTGCAGCAACTTGATTACATAAAGTAATATTCCCTTTATTATCGACAAAGGTTACATGATGTGAAAAGGCATCAAAAATATGTACAAAGTGTTTTTCGAGTTGTTCAAATAAAAATAATGAATCACAAGTAAGTTGAAAATGAGCCTCTTTATTCTCTTTTGGTATTTCTTGAATGGAATGGGTTGTTCTAGTTTTCTTTATTCGTAAACCAATATGTGGATTTTTGTATGTGAAATGATGTGGTAATTGATTCACAAGTTCTTCATAAAAACGTACTTTATTTTCTAGTTCTTCAATTCGTTTTTCATGAGATACAGTAGCATCGTTTGGAAGCATAAATAAATAACCCCTCATTTTAAAAATTCTTCCATATAGTATATCATATTTTTATAAGGATACTCTTAAAGAAAAGGCTACATGATGCAAAGTGTTTGGAAAGTGAATAGAAGATGAAGTTAAAAAGGGAGGGGTATATGTGCTGTTTATTGGAGTGACAGGATGGGGAGATCATGATTCTTTATACATAAATCCCTATGAAAATAGAAATAAATTACGAACATACAGCGAGTATTTTCCTATAGTAGAAGTGGATAGCTCATTTTATGCGATGCAACCTGCACGAAACTATACAAAATGGGCAATGGAAACACCGAAAGATTTTTCTTTTATCGTAAAAGCATATCAAGGAATGACAGGACATATGAAAGGTGAAATTCCTTTTTCTACGTTCGATGAGATGTTTGATGTATATAAACAATCTATTCTTCCTTTAATTGAAGCTGGTAAATTAAAAACGATTTTATTTCAATATCCACCATGGTTTGATTGTAAAAAGAAAAATGTAGATTTTCTCCGATATACAAAAGAAAAAATGGAAGGTTTACCATGTGCAATAGAATTTCGAAATCAAACATGGTTTTATCCAGAAATGAGAGATAGGACGTTACAGTTTCTAGAACAAGAGAAATGGATTTATACAATTTGTGATGAACCACAGGCTGGGATAGGTTCTGTGCCACTCGTGTTAGAGGTTACGAATTCAGACATGGCATTAATACGTTTTCACGGTCGAAATGTTCATGGTTGGCTTGATAAAGGGGAAAACTGGAGAGCGGTTCGCTGTTTATATCGCTACAACAATAAAGAATTAGAAGAATGGGTAGAAAGACTAGAACAATTAAAAAAGAAGACAAAGGACATATACGTACTGTTTAACAACAATTCAGGTGGGGATGCAGCAGATAATGCGAAACAGCTTATGAAAATGATGAACATTACATATGGTGAGCCGAAGCCGGAGCAATTAAATTTTTTTGAATGATAATAAACAAGAAAGGCACTGTACAAACAGGGGGAATGTACAGTGCCTTTCTATATGAAAAAGAGGGGTAACAATGTTACTGAGCGTTTGGTTGATTCATCAATTGTTGGCTTCATAATAAATGATAATGGTTATCATTATCATTGTCAATGGTTTTTCTAAAAATATATATAAAACTTTGTATATTTTAAATAGAGATAAAAAAAGAACAGCATTAATGCTGTTCTTTTCCGTTGACGAATTGTTGTAAATCAAAAGGAGTTATCGCCTGGATAAATTCTTTTGAGATAAGTGTTTGAACGAGAGTGCTCTCAGAGATAGAAGCACCTGTTTTCTTTTCATAAGCTTGTTTTAATAAATCAAGTTTTTCAGCCGTTTCTTTCGGTAATTCAATTGTAAGTGTGTTCATAATTTCTCCCCCTTATTATTAGAGTACCACTACAGTATAGGAGAGACAAGAAAAGAGAATATGAAATATAAAAAAGGTTACCAAATTTTCAAATGGTAACCTTTTTTATGTATAAGAGTTATTAAGCAATACCGATATACTTTAAAGTTTTTGATGGAGTACTGTGATCAAAGAAGTGTTGTAAAAATGCAATATCAACACCTGATTTGTATGCACAATAACCCCAAGTTTTTCGAAGTGTATGTGAGCTAATCCCTTCTAATCCAACTTCTTTTGCAGCTTTGTTTAAAATGTACCATGCATGTTGTCTCGTAATAGATTTTGTTCCTTTTTGAGATTTTAACAATGGTTCATTACGTTTCCAAGTTTTACGTTCTTTCATGTAGTCTTCGATTGCGTGCTGTAAGTCTTCATTTACAGCAAACCATTTATGTTTCTTCACTTTTTCATTGTAAAATAAAATGGAATGGCGAACATTTTCATTTTCATCGATTACATCACTAACTTTTAATTGTAAGATTTCACTTACTTTTAAGCCAGAATTTACAGCTAATACGAATAATAAGCCATCACGTTTCGAAGATTGTAAAAGTATATTTTTGATAGTTTCTAATTGTTTTTCATTTTGAATAGGTTGTCCTGCTTGTTTCATTTCACGCACTCTCCTCTTTTATATGTGTAAAGGAAAGGATTAACTTGTTTCTTACTATAAAGGGAGAGTGTGAATTTCATGTGAACTCCTAGTGAAATTAAGACAAATTATTTGACTTCTTTTACTTTTTGTAAATTGAAATAGAATACAACACTGTTAGTCGTATTATACACACCATACTCGGCATGATGGAGGTCTAAAATGTTTTTTACAATAGATAATCCGAGACCGGTACCTCCAGTGTGACGGCTACGCGATGCATCTAGACGATAGAAGCGATCCCAAATTTTTTCAAGACTTTCTTCAGGGATAGGGTTTCCTGTATTCTCGATTTCGACTTTTACGGTATCTTCTGCTTCTATAATGGAGACTTGTATTTTTTCTCCCTCTGGCGTATAACGGATTGCATTACTTAGTAAGTTCACAACTACTTGCTCAATGCGACTGCGATTTGCTTTAACAAGTATAGAAGAGTCTGCATCGATGTTCACTTGTAAATGTTTTTCTTCCATGCTAAATAATAATTTTGTGTAGACTTGTTGCGTTAATTCACCGATTGAGAACGTCGTCATATCTAGTTTGTAAGTACCAGATTCCAACTTTGCTAATTCTAACATTTCAACAATCAGCCTGTTCATATTTTCTGTTTCTTCTAAAATAACATCAGTATAATACGAAGTATCCTTACTAACACCATCTTTAATTCCTTCTGCAAAACTTCTAATTACACTTAGCGGTGTTTTTAATTCGTGTGATACGCCAGAAATGAATTCTTTTCTTGTTTTTTCTAATTGACGTTCACGTTCAATATCTTGTTGTAACTTTGTATTAGCAACATTTAATCGATCGATTCGATCTTTTAAATTTACAGATAATGTATTGATACTGCCAGAAAGCCCGCCAATTTCATCGTCAGCTGTAACAGGTAATTTCTCGCTGAAATCAAAATTAGCCATTTTTTTTGTAACACGATTTATTTTAATTAATGGCTTAACAATGATTTTTGAGTAGTAGAAGGATAACAAAATAATTACGAGAAACACGATGATTAAGGCATAGACATAATAATCTTTTAAAACGAGCATCGCTTCATTAACAGGCTGCAAAGATGCTATCGCAAAAGCGTATTCTGTAATCCTTCCATTTTCTATAATCGGTTTTACAAAGATACTATTTTTTATATTTTCTCCGCCATCTAATATGAAAGTACTTAATTGGTTCGAGTTAGAAGTTCCCTCTCTAATCATATCTGCAAAATATTGAACGGCTTGTAATGTTTCAATATCATTTGCAAGACGAACCTCCGCTTTGGATGGGAGCTGTAACTTAGTTATAACACCTGTAAAGACAATTCGAGTTGTAGATTTGTATCGGCTTGCAAGTCTGTTCTTAGAAGGGTTACCATTAATTGACTGAAAATCCGAATAGAAATGTTCGTTCTGCCATTGATTATAATTCGTTCCTAATTTTTGTGGTGTGATTATATTATTCTCTTGTACGACTCCATCAACATTGATTATTACATCTTTTTTTAAACCTAAATTTTCGAATTTATTATATTCTTCTGGTGTTAAAAGATTATTGAGTGGAATGGAATACTGTTTATTATTGTTGGGATTAAATACATCGATATAGTAATTGTTATCACTTTTAATAATACCGTTAGAATCCAAAAACTGCATATCGGCATTTGTTTTATCATGAAATTCTTGTTTTAATTTTCTAACCTGCTCATAACTTTTATCACTTTTATCATAATTATCTACGAATTTTTCAAAAGCAGTTTGGACTGTTTTTACTTTCTTATTAATATAAAATTTCTCTAAAAATAGAGATTGTCCTAGGAAAAAAAGTAGGAATATGATTGTAAATAAAGTGGATGTTAATAAAAATAGTTTAAAGACGATACTTCTGTTTTTCACTGCGTCACCTCTTATGAGAAATACTGTAAATGATTTCTTTATCCCGCTTTAACGGGCAATAAGACTCCCACTTCAAAATTCGGCGAATACAAGGGAGTTAGGCGGGAGATCAATTGCCCGTAAAATCCGATTGGTTCAACTAATAATCAGTGGGGGATGGAAAAAACCTCCACTGATTAAAGTTTCACTTCATTATAACAAACGTTACAAGAAAGTAGAGGGGAGAAATCTGTCTCTTTATAAAGTAGTTATTTATAAAAAGTCACATAAAAAGAACTCGCCAGACGTATGACAAGTTCTTTAGTGTATTATTGTTGAATTGCTGCATCTAAAGCGATTTCAATCATTTCGTTAAATGTAGTTTGACGCTCTTCAGATGTTGTTTCTTCGCCAGTGAAGATGTGATCGCTAACTGTTAATACAGATAATGCATTTACACCGTATTTCGCTGCTAATGTGTAAAGAGCAGTTGTTTCCATTTCTACTGCTAATACACCGTAATCTCCAAGTTTTTTAACCATGTCCATGCTTTCACGATAAAACACATCTGCTGTTAAAACGTTACCGACACGAACGTGTAATCCTTTTTCAGTTCCAGCATCATAAGCTTTCTTTAAAAGGTCAAAGTTTGCAGCTGGTGCAAAATCAAATCCTGGGAATGTTAAACGGTTCATATTAGAATCAGTACAAGCCGTCATTGCGATAATAACATCACGAACTTTTACATCTTTTTGAATTGCACCGCAAGTTCCAACGCGAATTAAATTTTTAACTCCGTAGCTTTGGATTAATTCGTTTACATAAATAGAAATAGAAGGAACACCCATACCTGTACCTTGAACAGATACACGTTTTCCTTTATAAGTTCCAGTGAAACCTAACATACCACGCACATTATTATAGCAAGTAACGTCCTCTAGAAATGTTTCAGCGATATATTTTGCACGTAATGGATCACCAGGTAATAGAATAGATTCAGCGATTTCGCCTTGTTTTGCTTCGATATGTACACTCATAAAAAAGTCCTCCTTATAATGTATTGATAGAAATCAATATCATTTGCATTATACACTACGAATCCTTTCAATTAAAATCTTTTTATTATTTGTAATATGTACAAAATAGGAGGATTTCATAAATCATAATCTAGAATATATATCTTAAGAAGTTTTGTATGAATAGAGACAATAAAAATGGTAGGTGATGTTTTGAAAAATCTTGTCATTGGGCTTATTGCGTTAGTACTTATTGTGGCAGGAGGATTTTACATAAAAAAATATCAAGAAAACGAAGAGACTGTAGGAGATGTTCAGGAAGTAAAGTGGGATGTTTCAAATGGAAAGGGAAATGAGAAAGTAGATATTGTATTTCAGTTGTTAAACAACAAGAATAATGAAATTCGTGGTGTAAATGATCAAATGCGGGCAGTGATTGTAGATGGACAGTTAAAAAACATACAACAAATTAAACCCACATTTGCAGGGAACGGGTCATATAAGTTATCTTCCAAAATAGCGAAAGACGAAGAATATACAATATTTTTATACGAAGACAAAAATAAGTCCGTAGAGTCATTCGCTAGGAAGAATTTTGGTAGAACGAAAGAGGAGAACAATAAGAAAAAAGTGAAATTTCCAATCGACAGTGTACTTACAAAAAAAATAGGAGAGTATGAAGTTTCTCTTTTATTTGGCGCATTACATCCGAATGAACCAGTTACGTTAACATTTCAGTTTCAAGCGAAAAAGGGTGAAAAATTGAAATTGCATTCAGAGAGAGGAGAAGTAGAGTCACTCTATATAGTGGATGAAATGAAGGAGAATTTTTTATACGCTATGCCTGTAGATACGGATGAGCAATTACAATACCGAATTACATTTCCTGCCGAGGGCACGTATAAAATGTGGGGGAATTTCTATATAAATGGTAAGAAGTATGAAAAAGAATTTATTGTACAAGTTCAAAAAAGAAAAAACAGCTAAGAATTTAGCTGTTTTTTCTTTTTCCTATTAATTTTGTTACAGAGAGCATTGTAATTGGTAAAGAATGATTCTTCCTAAATGCTAAATATTTACCGCTCCATGCTGGTTTATATTTTTCTTTAAAATGTCGTAATCCGCTGAAACTATACGTATAACGAACGTTATTAAAGATTGCAGCAGCCACTCGTTCAGACCAGAAAGACTGTGTGGATAAACCAACATTTGAAAGTGGTGCCATACCGATATTAAAGGAGTGGTATTCATTTTCTTTTGCCCACTGGAATAAGTGGATGAAAATTGCGTCCATAATGCCGCTAGGCGCATCTGGATAATATCGCATTAAATCGACAGATAATGATCCGTTTTGATATACAGGCATGAATGTTGTGAATGCAATAATTTTTCCATCCGCATCAGATAATGTTGCGATAGGAGCGCGACTAATATATTCACGATCGAAGTATCCGAGTGAAAAACCTTTCTCTTTTTTTCCACCAAGCCATGCATCTGAAACTTTTCTTAACTCTTCATATAATTCGTCGGAGAAAGGTGGCTCATGAATAGAGAATGTATAGCCTTCTCTTTCAAAACGGTTGAAAGTAGCTCGCATGCCAGCGCGTTTCTTTCCTGTTATTGTAAAGGTATTTAAATCAACAACAGCTTCTTCACCAAGCTTAAAGAAGTTATAACCAAAATCGTGGTATAAACTCATCCATTTACTTTCAATTTGATAGAATACACAAATGTATCCAAATCGATCAGCCTCAGCTAAAAACTCTTGCAATACAGTACGATAGGAGGAAGGGGCCCCAATTGGATCACCTAGTACAATAAGTCGTTTTCCAGTTATTGAGAAGAGAATGAGTGCTTTTCCATCACTACTGAAAAAGAATTGTTTATCTCCTAAAAAACCTAAATGACTAAGTACATTTCCACCATGTTCATCTAAGAAGTTTTGTAATCGTTTATCATTAGCTGGTTGCCCGGGAAATTCATTTCGATAACGATTTGCAATGAGTGAACCAATTAGTAAAAAAGTAGGAACAAAAAAGGCAGCTGCTAATGCACTTCGTTTTACTTGTGTAATATTACGAACGACAAAATCAGGTTTGAAAGCTTCTTTTGCACCTGCAAATAAAATACCTAAGTTTTTATATAAATATAACGTTACAAGTAGGAATATAAAAACTTTTACGATATCGGAAAGTGAGACTTCCATTTTCTCACGTACAAACCTTTTACGAAGCATATACAATACAGCGAGTACGATTAATAAAATAAAAGTTTCTTCAACATCAATTCCTTTTAGTGTGTTAAAAATAGCCGCTCCAATTAAAGAAACAATCGTCATATAATAAGAACGTTTTGTTCCGTAATATATCCCCCGCGAAAGAATGAGGAGGAGGATACCGAATGTTAGCGATAAGCTAAAAGAAAATTGAATAAGATGTTTTGGAGCTAGAATATGTAAGGCGTGTGCCCGATTTATACTTGTCGGTAGAATGGTTGATAAAATAACCATTAAGCCAGCAAATACTGTTAAAGCAGCAGATGCCCAAGAACCTAACTTTCCTAGAAAGTCACGCTGCAAAGTCCATATAACACCAGTTGTCTCTAATGCAGGCGCAATAAAAGGTTTATCTTCAAACTTTTTAATGGCTACTCCTGTCATTTCAAAAGCTGCAAAAATGAGACCAAGGCAGAAGGGCAAGATGTAATAGACGAGACGATATAATAACATAGCAGGGAGTAAAACACCTGTATCGATGCCGTATTGCCCAAGCCCAGTTAAGAAGACAAGATCAAATGATCCAAGGCCACCAGGAACAAGACTAACGACACCAGCTAAAGCAGCAATAACATATACGCCTAAAAACTTTTGGAATTCAATTTCAATGCCAAATAATAGTAATATGACGTACATAACAATACCAGCAGATACCCATTCGACTAATGAAACTAATGAGTATAAAACAGTTGGGTTTTTCTCCTCTTCTTCTTGTTCCTCTGTTTGCGTCGCTTTTCTATTTTTTAATTTAGAAAATCCGATATATATAGGGACGAAAAGAGCGAAGAAGATAAGAACAGGCCATAGCCATGGTTTTTCATGCAAAATAAATCTCGTGTCTAATATTCCGATAAGACCAAGAAATGAAAGAATGGCTAATCCATTAATAAAGGCAGTTGTCATCCAAGCGATACTTTTAATAAGTTTTCCATTTTCTTTTATATATGGACGATAAAGCATTGTGCGTACGCCGGCTCCAACAAGACCACCAAACCCGATAAATCCATTTAAAGTATTAGCAATCCACGAGATACGGAAAATCTTTTGGACAGGAATATCAGCTTTTAAGTAACGAAGCATAACATAGTCATAAAAGAACATTGTTGATACAGCGAATGCACCAAGTGTAATTGCTAAAAAGACTCCTCCAGTTGGAATGTTTTTAATTGTATCAATCGCTTCTAAAAAAGAAATGCCCGCTAATTCTTTTTTTGCTTGAAAGAATACAATTGTTAATACAACAAATGGGAAGATAATTTTCCCGATTTGTAAGAAACGTTTCCATGAAAACGACATAAATACAACTCTCCTTGTATAAGAAAACTGAGACAATAATATTATTATGACAAACTTCAAGAAAAATAAAAAGGTAATTTCCTGTATAGGGGAGCTATTTTTTATATAGGTATATTTAAAAGAATATTTTGTTTATCGGAAAATTAAGTTAGAATAAGGTGAAAGAAGGGTGAGGGGGGAGTATATGATTATAAAAGGTTACGTAGGATATGAGTTAGAAAAAGAGAAACCTAATACATCAGAAGATTTTTTTAACAGATCTGAAGTGACATATATATTAAATGGTAAAGAGAAAACTTTTTCGGTTTTATACGTTCGATATTTTGAAGAAGTTTTACAAGAAATTACTCCTTTTGAAGGAAATCCAGTGTATAAAGTAGAAGAACAAAACATATATTTGCGCGATATTGTAGCGATATGTTGTTTAATGAAAGATAAGGAGCTTCGTGCGCAAAAACGTTTGTATTTAAATAATATGGAAGAATTTCAACAATATTTTGATGAGGGAACGGTGTCGAAAGTACAAGAAATATTGGCTGAATTACATAAAAATAAAAGAGTAGAAATAGCGTGAAATGGCAAAGGAGAGAGAAAAAATGTCTAATTTGATGGTTGAAAATCAAACAGAACAAGTTTCTATATTTTTAGAAGATGCTATTAATTTGATAACCAATTATGTAAATTATCATACGTTACCTTCTTTATTAGAGGAAACACCAGCAGGGAATGAGCGATATTATAAAGGGTTATTAGCATCAATGAGACGACTTCTCGTTTTTTGCGAAGAAGGACAGGATGCATGTTTTGTTTTGTTGAATAGCCAGCCATTTCGAAAAACAGCAGCTGAAAAAATTTTATATAAGATTTACCATCAAGTAATTGCAGAGTTTTTTTCACCGAAGAGTGATCATTGGTATGAAAATAGTCGGTCTGCATATACAGGGAAAAATTCTATCGTTTTTCAACAAACACCACCTGCATCTTTAGAGCAAGTGATGAAGAGTTTAGAAGGTAAATTTCAATTGATGCGTGAAGAACTAGAATATTATGAGACGGATTATCAGACAAAGATGTTACACAAATATTGATTGAGGAAAAGAAGCTAAGGTGACTTAGCTTCTTTTCCTTTTGTACAGTTATATAAGGGATTTTCATTGAATATAGTTAAGTGGATAGCATTAGGGAGGTGCAACATGAATCAGCAAGGTGTATTTACAGATTACTTTCATGAAGTAGAAAATTGGTGTGAAAGTGTTCTTCACGTATTAGATAGTCGCGCAATGGAAGTGTATGATGTCCATATGCTTGCTTATAAAATTCAGACGTTATTAGAGCGTATGAAAGAGCATGAGTATGAAACAGATGCAGAGTTTATGTATGAAATAAGCGATGATGTAGAACATATTCAGCATCACTTGCAGGAAGTATTTATGCAAGAAGAAGAGGAATATGAATTATATGAAAGAGGGGATAGTGAACGAGCTGTCCCAATTGGAGGACATACACTCCCGCCATTACCTTATCCATATAATGCGTTAGAACCGTATATTTCTAAAGAGATTATGATGTTACATCATGATAAACATCATCGGAGTTACGTGGAAGGATTAAATAAAGCAGAGAAGATGATGGAAGAAGCGAGAAAAACAAATAAATTTGATTTAATTAAGCATTGGGAAAGGGAAGCGGCTTTTCATGGGTCAGGTCATTACTTACACACGATATTTTGGAATAACATGAAAAAAGACGGTGGTGGAAGTCCAAGAGGAACTTTTTCACAACAAATTGAACAAGATTTTGGGAGCTTTTTACGTTTCCAAAAACATTTTACAGAAGCAGCCTCTAAAGTAGAAGGTTCAGGCTGGGCAATTCTCGTTTGGGTACCCCGGTCTGGAAGGTTAGAAATTTTGCAAAGTACACTTCATCAATTATTTACACAATGGGATACGATACCGCTCCTTGTACTAGATGTCTGGGAACATGCGTATTATTTACAATACCAAAATCGAAAAGATGAATATATTAAAAACTGGTGGAATGTTGTAAATTGGCCTGATGTAGAAAAAAGGTTTGAAACTGCGAAACAAATTGAATGGACACCATATTAGACGCAAATTCTCTGCGTCTTTTTTAATGGAAGTAGAAGGAAGATTTCGTTCATATTTTAAAAGGCCAAGCATACACTTGTACAAAAAGTGCCAAAAGGACGTGGGGGGAAATATGAGACGAATTTGTGTAATCATTACGCTTCTTATGATGTATGCAAGCGTTATGCCGATTCCTACATATGCAAAGATGAACAGCAATGTTAGTGCTCGAAATGCTGTATTAATGGAGCAACAGTCTGGTCGTGTATTATACGGAAAGGCAGAACATGAGCCTCAAAAAATTGCTAGTATAACAAAAATTATGACCGCCTTATTAGCTGCTGAATCAGGGAAGATGAAAGAAATGGTATCAGTTAGTAATGAAGCGGTGAGGGTGGAAGGATCGGCAATCTATTTAAAGCCTGGACAAAAAGTGAAGTTAGAAGATTTAGTATACGGACTCATGCTTAGATCTGGTAATGACGCAGCGCAAGTAATTGCTGAAAGTGTGGGTGGGAGTATAGATGGATTCGTATATTTAATGAATCAAAAAGCGAAAGAAATTGGAATGAAAGATACGCACTTCTCAAACCCTCATGGCTTAGATGGAGATGGATCACATTATTCGTCGGCTTACGATATGGCATTATTAACGAAATATGCAATGGGAAACGAGACATTTAAGAAAATCTTTGGAACCAAAACATATAAATCAGATTCTTGGGATTACCCGTGGAAAAATAAACATAAGCTGGTAACGTCTTATTATGAATTTGCAACAGGGGGAAAAACAGGCTTTACGAAGAAAGCTGGGCGAACGCTTGTTACAACGGCATCAAAAGGTGGACTAGATTTAATTGTCGTAACTTTGAGTGCCTCTAGTGATTGGGATGATCATATGAATTTGTTTGATAAAGGTTTTGACCGTTTCAAACAAACGAAAGTTTTAGGACAAGGAGCAATTGCTGAAATAAATGAAAAGAAGTATGCCAACCATGTTTATACGAAAAATAGTTTTTCGGTACCGTTAACTGAAGAAGAAAAAAAGAACGTAGTATTAAAAGTTGAACTCGATAAAAGTACAAAACTTACGGATGGAGTAAAGGTTGGGAAGACAGACATTTATGTTGGTAATGAAAAAGTTGGAGAACGGAATTTATTTTATAGTAAACGAAAGTTAGTAGCTACAACGGGACTTTACTGGAATAATGTGAAAGAAATTTTTTCTTACATGATAGGTGTTGGGAACGATGGTTAATCTCGTATGGGTAGCGATGGCTGTCATTGGGATTGTATACGCCATGATAAATGGAACGATGGAAGAAGTGAATAAAGCTGTATTTGACGGAGCAAAAGATGCGGTAACGATTTGTATAGGACTTATTAGTGTTTTAGTATTTTGGCTCGGTTTAATGAAAATTGCAGAGGAAGCCGGATTGTTAAAAAAATTAGTTACACTTTTTATGCCGATAGTAAAAAGGTTGTTTCCAGAAATACCAAAGAATCATCCGTCTATGGGATTTATTCTATCAAATATGATGGCAAACTTTTTTGGTCTAGGTAATGCAGCGACCCCTCTTGGTATTAAAGCGATGGAACAACTGAAAGAGTTAAATGGAGGAAAGGATTCGGCGAGCCGTTCTATGGTGACGTTTCTAGCATTAAATACATCAGCTATTACATTAATTCCTACGACAGTCATTTCCATTCGAATGACGTATGAATCAGCGAATCCTACTGAAATTGTTGGGGTAACATTTATTGCACAAGTACTTTCTATGATTGGGGCAATTTGGATTGACCGCTATTTTTACCGAAGAAGGAGTAGAAAGGGGCGGAAAAAATGAGCATTGTAAATACAATTTCCTTATGGGTAATCCCTTGTGTAATTGGTTTTATCCTTTTATATGGCACAATAAAGAAAGTACCGACGTATGAATCGTTCGTTGAGGGAGGAAAAGAAGGGATTCAAATTGCAATTTCCATCTTACCGTTTATGGTTGGAATGCTTGTGTCTATTTCTATATTCCGGTCTTCAGGTGCGTTAGATGCAATGATATCGGTAATGAAGCCAATGTTAGATTTGATCCATGTTCCAGCAGAAATTGTACCCTTAGCACTTATACGCCCTATTTCAGGCTCTGCTGGTTTAAGTATTACGACCGATTTAATTGCAACATATGGGCCAGATTCGTTTATTGGGAGATTGGCTTCTACGATGCAAGGGAGCACAGATACGACTTTCTATATTTTAACTGTATATTTTGGAGCGGTTGGGATTAGAAAAATGGGGGATGCACTAAAAGTAGGACTTTTTGCAGATTTAATCGGGATTATATGCTCAATTGTGTTCGTTTCTTTATTGTTTCAGTAATACTATTCATTTTTTACGCTATTTCGCTTATAATACGTATACGACCACTATTAAGGTGTAGCTTAATAGTGGTTTTTTTATGTGGTATTTTTGACAAAATGATGAACTTTTATTGTGAGAAATATGAAAAATATGGACAATAATAAAGGGTAAAAACATGATTTGACCTTTATATGTTTATTATCATCGCTATGTTGTTTAAGTAAGATGAAGCGAATAGCCGTAAAGCGTATGCGGTTGCCAAGTCTTTCTAATGTAAGGTAAGATAAATTCGAGGTGAAAAAAAGAAATGGAACGATTACAAAAAGTGATTGCGCAAGCAGGTATTGCATCGAGAAGAAAGGCTGAGGAATTAATTCAGCAAGGAAAAGTGAAAGTTAATGGAAAAATAGTGAAAGAGTTAGGGACAAAAGTAACTCCTCAAGATAAAGTAGAAGTAAATAACATCCCTCTTGAAAAAGAAGAACCTGTTTATTTTTTACTATATAAACCAACTGGCGTAATTTCAAGTGTATCAGACGATAAAGGAAGAAGTGTTGTAACGGACTTTTTCCCGGAAATTACACAACGTTTATTCCCAATCGGACGCTTAGATTATGATACGTCTGGCGTATTATTAATGACAAACGATGGGGACTTCGCAAACGTATTAATGCATCCTAGATATAAAGTTGAAAAAACATATGTTGCAAAAATAAAAGGGCCATTAACAGGTGAGAAAATTCGCATGTTAGAACGCGGTGTTACGTTAGAAGACGGTAAAACAGCACCAGCACGTGTGAAAATTATTTCTTGGGACAAGCGTAAAGAGATGGCTATTGTACAATTAACAATTCATGAAGGACGTAATCGTCAAGTACGTCGTATGTTTGAAGCGTTAGACTGTAAAGTAGTGAAATTAAAACGTGAACGTTATGCTTTCTTAGAAGTAGGAAGCCTGCGACCTGGTGATGCGAGAGAATTGACACCACATGAGGTGAAACAATTACGCGCGCTTGCTTCTACAAAGCCAAGATAAGCTATAGAGTTAAAAATTCACCAGTGGAGTGCTCTGCTGGTGATTTATTCAATACAACATTTACAGAAGATAATACATAACATTTACCGAGGAGAGGAGAGGTAATATGAAGAAAAATCGCTTATTATTTCGCGTTATTATTCTACTCATTTTATGTGGTGCTGTAGGATTTACCCTTTATCAAGGATTCTTTGCTAATAAAGAGAAAATGCAAATCGGAAAAGAAGCACCTAACTTTATTGTGACGGATTTAGAAGGAAAGAAAATTGAACTAAAAGATTTAAAGGGAAAAGGTGTATTTTTAAACTTTTGGGGCACGTGGTGTAAACCTTGTGAAAAAGAAATGCCTTATATGAATGAATTATATCCAAAGTATAAAGAAAAAGGCGTTGAAATCATAGCGTTAGATGCAGATGAAACGGATATTGCAGTAAAGAACTTTGTGAACCAATATGGTTTGAAATTCCCAGTTGCCATTGATAAAGGACAAAAGATTATAGGAACATATGGAGTAGGTCCTTTACCGACAAGCTTTTTGATTGATAAAGATGGAAAAGTAGTGGAGCAAATTATAGGGGAACAAACGAAAGAACAGTTAGAAGGGTATTTAAAGAAAATTACTCC
Organism: Bacillus sp. EB V-12; assembly: GCF_056158125.1. Classification (NCBI taxonomy): domain Bacteria; kingdom Bacillati; phylum Bacillota; class Bacilli; order Caryophanales; family Bacillaceae; genus Bacillus; species Bacillus sp. EB V-12. Next base: position 689,786 of record NZ_JBUXJL010000002.1, read on the forward strand.
GTAATAAAGAAAGCCTTTACATAAGGGGTGCGTGTTTATAGTGCCTCTGGTTTAAAAATTCTGAGTATTGCGGTAACTCGAGGTTAGAATATACAATAGTACATATAGATACAGGGGCGGTGAGAGTGTTGAAAGAAATTAAATGTGAATGTGGACATGTTAATCCGATAGGAACCGTTTTTTGTGAAGCTTGCGGGAAACCATTTGAAAGCAATGAAAATGCAAAACTATTGGATATGCGCTATGAGGGGAGTGCACGGAGATCTCTCACGCAGACAAAAACGATAGTCGATAAAATTTGGAGCTTTTTCTCTTCTGTAAAAGTAGGTGTATGGCTAATCGTAATAACTTTAGCTGCATCAGCGATAGGAACTATATTTCCGCAAGAAATGTACATAACTCCAGGTATTGCACCAGCTGAATATTATAAACAAGAATACGGATTTTTAGGACAATTATACTATCAATTAGGGTTTAATAATTTATACGGTTCATGGTGGTATATGATTTTGATTGCTTCTATCGGTATTTCACTTGTGATATGTAGTTTAGACCGCGTTATTCCACTTTATAAAGCTTTAAAAAAGCAAGGCGTAAAAAGACATCCTAGTTTTTTAAAGAGACAGAGATTATATGGGACTGGTACACCGCAAGAAGGTGACCTGGAAAGAGTGCAAGAGAATTTAAAGAAAAGAAACTATAACGTGAAAGTGGAAGACGGAAACGTTTTAGCAGAAAAGGGACGCTTCTCGCGTTGGGGTCCATATGTAAATCATATCGGTCTTATTATCTTTTTATTCGGTGCGATGCTTCGTTTTTTACCGAGTATGTACGTAGACGAAGCACTTTGGTTACGTGACGGTGAAACGAAAGAAATACCAGGGACGGATGGACAATACTACTTAAAAAACGAGAAATTTATAAAAGAAGTTTATGATAAAAGTAAGGACAAGGAAGTTTTTGATGAAGCGATTGATCGTGTAGGAGATAAAATGATTGCGAAAAACTTCCAAACGAATGCCGTATTATATAAAGCAGTAGGAGAAAATATAACAGGACAAAAACCGAAATTAGAAAAAGTAAAAGAAGCGGAAATTCGAGTGAATGAACCACTGAAATTTGATCAATTTGCAGTGTATCAAGTGGATTATAAAGAAAGTGAATTTAAAAGTATGTCCTTTAACTTGCAAAATAAAGAAAATAATCAAAAGTGGGGACCAATTAAAGTAGATTTAACGAATCCTAAGGAAAAATATGATTTAGGAAATGGTTATTCTCTAGAACTATTAAGCTATTTTCCTGATTTTTATTTTGATGAGAATGGAAAACCAAATACAAAAACGAAATTACCAAACAATCCTGCATTTGTATTTAAAATGTTTACACCTGAAACACCAGATGGTGAAGTGAGTTTTGTTGGTATTCAGCAAAATATAGAACCAGATGGAAACAACAAATATAAAATGTCGTTTGCAGGTGTTGAAATGCAAAATGCAACAGCACTTACTGTAAGAAAAGATTTAACGCTTTGGATTCTCGGCATTGGAGGATTTATATTTATGGTTGGTGTCATTCAAGGTATGTATTGGAATCATCGCCGTATTTGGATACAACGTGTTAATGATGAATGGTGGATTGCAGGGCATACAAATAAAAATTGGTTCGGTTTAAAGAAAGATATTGAAAGAGTACTAGAAGGTACAGCAATTCCACAGCCAAATGATAAAGTAATTGATAAAAAAATTAGTTAAGGTGGGGAAACGATATGGTGCAAATAAGTAGTAACTTTCTCTTTACCGCATTTATTTTATATTTAATTGCCACTCTATTTTTCGGGGGAGCAATTAAAGAAAAGGGTCATAAATGGGCAAATGTAGGAATAACGATTACAATTTTAGGGTTTATTGCACAAACAGTATATTTTGTTACAAGGTGGATTGCATCAGGACATGCGCCAGTTAGTAACTTTTTTGAATTCGGTACATTTTTCGGCATGATGCTTGTAGGAGCATTTATTGTCATGTATTTTATGTACCGTGTAAGCATAATCGGACTATTTGCATTACCAGTTGCGCTTTTATTAATTGCCTATGCAAGTATGTTTCCGAGGGAAATATCTCCGCTTATTCCATCTTTAAAAAGTAATTGGTTACATATTCACGTGACGACGGCAGCAGCAGGACAAGCCATTTTAGCGATTAGTTTTATTACAGGTGTTATGTATTTATTGAAAAATGTAGATCAATCGACGAGAAGTAAACGTACATTTTGGCTAGAGACGGTAGTATTTACACTTGTTTGTACAGTTGGATTTATTGGAGTAACAACGGTATTTTCTAGTATGAAATATGAAGCGAAGTTTCAATGGATTGATAAAAATGAACAACAAGTGGAAATGAAATACAATCTTCCGGCTTTAGTTGGACCGCACGAAGGGAAGTTACTGACAGAAAATAAATTAGAACCGGCAGTTGAAGTTCCAGCGATTGTAAATGCGAAAAAATTAAATACTGTTATTTGGTCAGTGTTAGTTGGAACATTACTGTATATTGTATTAAGACTTGTTTTACGGAAGCGAGTATCGGCGGCACTTCAGCCGTTAGTAAAGAATACGAATAGTGATTTACTAGATGAAATCGGATATCGATCTATTGCAATTGGATTCCCAGTGTTCACATTAGGTGCATTAATTTTTGCGATGATTTGGGCACAAATAGCGTGGACACGTTTTTGGGGTTGGGATCCAAAAGAGGTTTGGGCACTTATCACTTGGCTCTTTTATGCGGCAGTATTACATTTACGCCTATCAAAAGGATGGCATGGAGAGAAGTCAGCTTGGCTTGCAGTAATTGGTTTTGCAATCATTATGTTTAACTTTATTGTAGTAAACTTAATTATTGCCGGTTTACATTCATATGCATAGAGAAATAAAATAGGGGAGTGCATGTCACTTTCCTATTTTATTTTTGTCAACTTTTCTTCTTTTTTGAGAAAAACATGACAAAGTAGCGGTTGATTTTGTAAAATGATGTCGAGGACATTATATGCTGTTCAAAAAAAATACATAGTTTTGGAAAAAAATTGAACAAAATTTATTATTCTTGTGAAGCATAATATGGGAAGTGAAACATTTAGAAGATTGCTTAAATAAACGAGAATAGCGCAACATAATAGTTAAAGAAGGGTAGGTGTGAACCGCTGAGGTGAGAGTGCGCAGCGGGTAGAGATGGAAAATGAATCAAGAATTTTAATTGTAGATGATGAGGATCGTATTCGTCGTTTATTGAAAATGTACTTAGAAAGAGAACAATATACGATTGAAGAAGCAGATAATGGTGATACAGCTTTAGAAATGGCGTTGCAAAATGATTACGATTTAATCTTATTAGATCTTATGATGCCTGGTAAAGATGGCATTGAAGTATGTAAAGGGGTTCGTGAGAAGAAAGCGACACCAATTATTATGCTGACAGCAAAAGGTGAAGAAGTAAATAGAGTACAAGGATTTGAAGTTGGAACAGATGATTATATTGTAAAGCCATTTAGTCCACGTGAGGTCGTACTACGTGTGAAAGCGGTATTACGTCGTGCTGTACCAACAACATTCTTTACACAAGATACAACGACAAAAGATGTTACTGTATTCCCGCACTTAACAATTGATAACGATGCACACCGTGTTACTGCAGATGGTAATGAAGTAAACTTAACGCCGAAAGAATATGAGTTACTATTATTTTTAGCGAAAGCTCCTGATAAAGTATTCGATCGTGAGCAACTGTTAAAAGAAGTATGGCAATATGAATTCTTCGGAGATTTACGTACAGTTGATACACATGTAAAGCGTTTACGTGAGAAGTTAAGCAAAAAATCACCAGATGCAGCGAAAATGATCGTTACTGTTTGGGGTGTAGGTTACAAATTTGAGGTTGTGAACGACTGATGCTTTGGAGAAGTGTAGTAGGGAAGTTATGGATGACCATATTACTTCTCGTTTCGTTTGTTCTTGGATTTGTTGCGATTTTACTTTCACAGTTTTTTAGAACGTATTATGTTGATATGAGTGAAGCTAGGCTTCAAAAAGTTGCAACAAGTGTTTCAGAGTTAATTGAAGAAGGTGCCGATGTAAAAACGATTGAGAATATCGCTTACAAATTCTCTGACCCACTTTCAAGGATTATTATTGTAGAAGATGGTAAAGAAATCTCTTCTTCACCGAAACAAGAAGGGTTAGTCACTCTTACAATGGATGACTTAAAAGAAGATAAAGAATTAGCGGCTGTGTTTACAGACAAAAAAGAAATTAAGAATAATATTAGAAAAGCGTCTAATAGTAGGAAGAATAAAAACACCGAAAATGATATTATGATCGTCGGAAAACCAGTGCAATCAAAAAATCAAAGTGCAGTGTTCGTATATGAATCTTTACAAGTACCGATACAAGGTATGGAAAGAACAACTGATTTTATTTTCTTATCGGCTGGAATTGCGATTATATTAACAACTTTCTTTGCGTTCTTCTTATCTACTCGGATTACAGCACCGCTTCGTAAAATGCGTGAGGTTGCTTTTGAAGTGTCACGTGGGAAGTTTGATGCAAAGGCTCCTATGGTATCTCAGGATGAGATTGGTGAGCTTGCAACGGCCTTAAATCAAATGGGAAAACAGTTGAAGTTTAATATGAACGCCTTGCAACAAGAAAAAGAGCAGTTAGCAAGTATTTTGAGTAGTATGGCAGATGGGGTTATTACGTTAAATCAAGAAGGTGAAGTCGTTGTAATCAATCCGCCGGCCGAACATTTCTTACAAGTTTGGCAAGAAGAAAAAGAGATAGAGTTAAGTAAAAAATTACCTTCTGAACTTGTGGAATTATTCCATCTCGTTGTAGAAAGCGAACAACAACAAGTTGTTGAAATTAATTTACAAAAAGGAAACTATGTAGTTCTTATGACGCCGCTTTACAATCAAACGAAAATTCGTGGAGCTGTAGCAGTGCTGCGAGATATGACGGAAGAACGTCGTCTTGAAAAGATGCGTCAAGATTTTATTGCGAATGTATCACATGAACTTCGTACACCAATGGTCATGCTGCAAGGGTATAGTGAAGCGATTTTAGATGATATTGTGCAAACGAAAGAGGAAATAGATGAGTTTGTTCAAATTATTTATGATGAATCTGTTCGTTTAGGTAAACTTGTAAATGAATTGTTAGATTTAGCTCGTATGGAAAGCGGTCATGTAGAGTTACATATTGGTGAAGTGGATATACATCCGTTTGTTGAAAAAATTGGTCGTAAATTCCAAGGGATTGCAAAGGATAAAGAGGTCGCGTTAACGGTTGATTTCAAAGATCCAATTGAACAATACCCGTTTGATGCAGATCGTATGGAACAAGTATTGACGAATTTAATTGATAACGCAATACGTCATACGAATGCAGGCGGACATGTAACGCTTGTAATTGATACGAAAAATAACGGTCTTATTTTTGAAGTACAAGATTCGGGTGCAGGCATTCCAGAAGAAGATATTCCATTTTTATTTGATCGTTTCTATAAAGCTGATAAAGCAAGAACACGTGGGAAAAAGGGTGGAACAGGACTCGGGCTTGCGATTGCGAAAAATATTGTTCAAGGCCATGATGGTAAAATTTCTGTATCAAGTGTTGTTGGAGAAGGAACTACATTCTCTGTATATTTACCGAATCGTATAATTTAGATATGCGTTTTTAAAGTTGATAATGAATAAAGTTCTGCTGTTTTTTATTTTTTTGTAAACTCAATTAAATAAAGAATGGTAGAACTTTTTTCTATGTTGCTCGAATTAAAAATAACAAGAGAGGTGCTGTGAAGAAATGAAATTATATACAAAAACAGGAGATAAAGGAACGACAAGTGTAATAGGTGGCAGGGTTGATAAAGATGATATCCGTGTGGAAGCGTATGGAACAATAGACGAGGCAAATTCTCATATTGGATATGCAATGACTAAGCTTCAAGGTGGGGCTTTTATAGATATTTACAATGAGCTCGAAAATATTCAACATGAACTATTTGATTGTGGAGGAGACTTGGCAATAGTGGAACAAAAAATTCCTTATAAAGTGACAATTGAGATGGTTGAAAGTTTAGAAAGAAAGATTGATTTATATATAGAAGAAGCCCCGCCACTAGAACGCTTTATTTTGCCAGGTGGTAGCGAGGCGGCGGCTACTATTCATATTGCACGTACTGTTGTAAGGAGAGCAGAACGCTCTATAGTATCATTGCAAAAAGAAGTGAAAATAAATGAAGTTGTATTAAAGTATGTAAATAGATTATCTGATTATTTGTTTGCGATAGCTCGAGTAATAAATGCCCGATTACAAGTGAAAGATGTGGAGTATAACCGTAGTGCATTAGTTTTTCGTGATAAAAAAGAGAAGGAAGTGGAGTAATTCACTTTCTTTTTTTGTATACTTTTTTCTGTAATATACCAAAATAGAGAAGGTATGGTGGTAATTAGAAAACGGAGGATGTATATGAAAGTTTTAAAATGCGGTGTCATGTTATTGAGTATACTGTTTGTATCTCAATTACATGTTTATGCAGAAGAAAATCGATGGACATGGCCTGTTGAAGGTCAGATAAGTGATTATTTTGGGACAAGGCATGGAAAACACTATGGTATTGATGTAGCTGCGCCGATTGGAACGCCTGTGGCAGCTATCCAAGATGGTAAGGTAACGAGGTCTTATTATTCAAGTAGTTATGGAAATGTTGTATTTATTAAACACGGAGAATATGAGGCTGTATATGCACATTTAAATAAGAGATATGTGAATCAAGGAGATTATATTTCCAAAGGAGAAAAAATTGGAGAAGTAGGGAACACGGGAGAATCGCGAGGTGCGCACTTACATCTAGAACTTCATCAAGGAAGATGGACGATGGCGAAAAAGAATGCGATGAACCCATTGCTTGTTTTAAGTGAACAAAGAAATGAAGTTGTTTCTTCGTCATTATATGTCGTACAAAAAGGCGATACTTTAGTTAGTATTGCACGGAAATTTAGTATGACACTTAAGGAAATTAAAGAAAAAAATGGATTGCAGCAAGAGCTAATTTATCCTAATCAACAATTATATGTTAAGTAAAGGAAACGCCTCAAAAATTAAACTTTGAACAAATTTATGTTCTTCTTAAATAAGATTCAATGTAAATGAAATTATATGGGCGCTTTTGCTAGAACTATTGAGTGAATCAGAGCATCTATATCTAAAAGAAAACCGTCCCAAAATTTATTTTGGGACGGCTTCTTTTACCAAAAAATAAAGACACATATAAATCCAGAAATAGCTAAATAGCTATATAAGTAAAAAACTTTTGTTCTTGTTTTCTCTTTTGTTCGAAACAGTACGATAGTCGGTTCAATTAAACCGATTGTCAAACAAAGTAGGCCAAGAAGCATACAACCAATCGAAATAGAATACAGGGCGATTTGTGGTGCTTGAAATGGAATCATCCATTTTAATAAAAATGCAATAAGTGCAGTGTAACAAATACTACCGATGTATTTATTCAGTGGTGTATTAGAACGAAAACCAGGAAGTTTTTTTAAGAAAGAGCGGGAAACAACTTCTGTTTGTAAAGATGTATGCTCTTCAATAATTTTTTGAGCTTCTTTTCCTTTTTGAAAAAGAGATAAGATCCAATTTCGCTCACCCTGAAAAATAAATTGAGAAGTTGTCAAATAGTGATCAATCTTCACTTTATTCCAACTCTTCCACGGATGACGCTCACACAATTTTAATTTACTTTCTGTTTTTTTATCATACTGATAAATACTGATGCCATCTTCATCGAAAGTAGCATAGTATGTCTCGTTTGAGAATGTGCCTAAATCAATTGGGCAGTAGAAAAGTAATTCTTTTTTTAAGTAAAAGTATTCTTTTCTTAAGTTTTTTTTCATTGCTTCTCGAATAGAATGTCTCTTGTCTTTTTTCATGACATTTCCTCCATAACTCAGAAAATGTTCTTATCTTAACAATTCAATATCTTATCACTTTTAATTATATATGACTAGGTAATTCAAAAGAGAAATGCCGAATAATAAAAAATATGGATTGTATTGTAAAATATCTCGCAATTTATTTTTTGTTACGAAAAATAAATAACTAATTTTAAATAAGTTACAATTTTTTAGTTCACAATGTTATGAGGTTGTTGTATAATGAAGGGGAAAATAGAATATCGGTCTATCTTCGGGGCAGGGTGAAAATCCCGACCGGCGGTGATGAACTATTTATGATTTTGTTCTAAGCCCGCGAGCCGTTAAGGCAGGATTTGGTGTGATTCCAAAGCCGACAGTATAGTCTGGATGGGAGAAGATGGAGGTTCAAGCGTTCAAAAAAGATATGGATTTGAACGTCTGTTTGATGTGCCTTAAATTCTCCCTTTGTGTAAAACACAAAGGGTTTTTTCGTTCTATGAAAAAATAGGCATAGCAGAACCTTTCCACTTTCCATGAGATGATCGATGGAAAAGGAGAGAGAAAGATGAAACAAAAAAACAGTGTAGTGCAGATGGTGAGTGTAGCGATGCTAAGTAGTATTGCATATTTACTAATGATGTTGGATTTCCCGTTCCCAGGGCTTCCGCCATTTTTGAAAATTGATTTTAGTGATGTACCAGCTCTAATTGCGGCAATTATCTTTGGACCAGTAGCAGGAGTGATTGTAGAGGCGATAAAGAACATTTTACATTACGGGATTCAAGGAAGTCTAACGGGAGTACCAGTTGGAGAAATTGCAAACTTTATTGCAGGATGTTTATTTATTGGGCCAGCAGCTTTCTTATTTAGAAAGTATCGTACTGTGAAGAGTTTAACTACAGGATTAATGCTAGGGACAATTACAATGGCACTTATTATGAGTGTATTAAACTACATCATCATATTCCCGGCGTACACTTGGTTTTTAAATTCACCAGCTATGTCTAGCGAAGCTATAAAAACAACGGTTGTAACGGCAATCTTACCATTTAATTTAATTAAAGGGATTGTTGTAACAATTGTATTTGTAGCATTATTCTCACGCCTGAAAGTATGGGTGTTTGCAAAAATGAAAAATGCATAATATATACTAAAACCATTAGTAGTGTGAAACTACTAATGGTTTTTTATTAAGGAAAATAAAATTTAGATACAAAAAACGCCCCTCATCAATAGGAGGGGCGTTTTTTGAAGTTAATAAAAGACTATTCGAATTTTAAAGCGTCTCCGTCGAATGATTCGTCAGCAACTTTAATTGAGTCAGTTGGACAGCCTTCGAATGCATCCATCATATCTTCAATTAATACATCTGGAATTTCAACGATACCTTGGTTATCATCTAATGTTACAAATGCAATACCTTCATCATCATAGTCATAAATGTCTGGTGCAGCAGCGCCACAAGCACCACATGCAATACAAGTATCTTTATCAACGATTGTATATTTTGCCATCTTTTTTCCCTCCTGATAATATGTATGTGAAAAGCTCGCCATAAAAATTATAACCTTATTGTAAAACGGTTTGTAAAACTTTTCAACATAAAATTATAATGATAATGCTTATCAATTAGAGTGTCAACTTATTTTTGAATTATGTCATAAGATTTTCAAAATACGTAAATATGATTTCGTTTGATACAATAGAATATATACAAGTATATAGTTCTTATATGATAAGTTTAATGAGCGACAGTAGATAGTGTAATTGTACTGAAAAGAATGAAGTTAAGATTGGAAGGTGGAAGCGGTCATGCAAATACAATATACTTTGTTGCATTGTTTAAAACAATTGAATGGTGAAAGAACCGTTTCTTCTATTTATTATTTACTAAAGGGCAAACGTTCTTCGCAAACTTTACAAGATGGAAACATGTTCCGAATTTCTTTTTTGTTCGGAATATATAAATCATTAAATAGAAATGACTATGATGGTGAAGTTGCAAAGTTGTTGCAAGCGGATTTTATTCAAGAAATACATGAAAATACATATGTGTTAACACCTACGGGTAAAATGCAGTTACATAAATGGGAGGAAGTTTATGCTTTTCCGGCGCATTTGCATGGTTTACATTATGGTGAATTAGGTGAAACATTTTGGAAAAGATTATCATTAATTATTCAAACCATATCAAATTTACAACAGAATAATACGAGGTTTATTCCAATTCAGCAAGATACAGAAATAATGATGTGGGTGAAACGTTTTCTAACAGGAAGGCCATATAAGAGAAGTGAGTTGGCGAGAAAACTATGGACGGAAGTACATAATCTTTTAGAAAAGAGTAATGCGATAGAAGCGACGATTGTAACATATCGATTAACGGGTTATGAACGCATTGGTTGTACATTGCAACAATTAGCAGAAATTACGAAACAAGATATATTCAGGGTGTATTTTTTATTTTGGGGTACAATACATTTCTTTATACAAGAAGTTCGTGATAAAGAAAATGAATTTCCGCTATTAGCTGAAATTATATCTTATCCAAATGAGAGAGCTGAATTATTTAGTTTATCCACGAAAAAAACATATAATTTTTGGAGACAAGGACGTTCTTTAGAAGAAATAGCGACGATTCGGAATTTAAAGGTTGCAACGATAGAAGATCATTTTGTTGAAATTGCTTTGCGAGAAAAAGATTTTTCTATTGAAATGTTTATGGAAAAAGAAAAGATAGACAAAGTAATAAAAGTAATTGAAGCATTGCAAACGCGGAAGTTACGTGTTTTGAAACAAGCGGTTGGAGAAGATATCTCTTATTTTGAAGTTCGTCTTGTATTAGCGCGGATGGAGGGTGTAAATGAAACTTGAAGAATATTTATATAAGTGGTTTGGATATTCTGAATTTCGTCCAGGTCAAAAAGGAGTAATTACAGATTTATTAGAAGGAAAAGATGTGATAGCAATGCTTCCGACTGGAAGAGGGAAATCTATGTGCTATCAGTTTCCGGGGCTTATGCGAGAAGGAACAGTGCTTGTTGTATCACCGTTATTATCTTTAATGGAAGATCAAGTGACACAATTAAAGTATGTTGTGAAAAACCGAGTGATAGCATTTAATAGTTTTCGGACATTAAATGAAAAAAGAGAAGCGATGAAAAAATTATCTTCATATAAATTTATTTTTGTTTCACCAGAGATGTTGCAGTCGGAGTTATTAATTAGGGAATTGAAGAAAATTCATATTTCATTATTTGTTGTTGATGAGGCTCATTGTATTTCTCAATGGGGTTATGATTTTAGACCGGACTATAAAAAACTAAATGTAGTTATTGAAAATATTGGTTCTCCTACAGTATTAGCATTGACAGCCACAGCGACAAAAGGGGTACTGCAGGATATCGCAGATAGTTTAAATTTAAAGGGTGCCGCGGAACATGTATACTCTATTGATCGTCCTAATATTGCAATGGATGTGCAATTTGTAGAGACGATAGAAGAAAAGAAAGAGGCGCTTTTAGAGCAGGTGATGTATTTACAAGGGCCGGGGATTGTATATTGCTCAAGTAGAGCGTGGACAGAAAGGTTAACGGAATACTTGAGAGGGAAAGGTGTTACTGGTGTAGCTTTTTATCATGGTGGTATGGAACATGAAGAGCGTATGTTAATTCAACAGCAGTTTATGAACGATCAATTGCAACTTGTAATATGCACAAGTGCATTTGGTATGGGGGTAAATAAGGCGAATACGCGATATATTATTCATTTTCATTATCCAACTAATATAGCCTCTTACTTACAAGAAATCGGAAGAGCTGGAAGAGATGGCGAACCGAGTATAGCTATTTTATTATGTAGTCCGTTGGATCATGATTTACCAATTTCAATCATTGAGGATGAATTGCCAAGTAAGTCACAAATAAAATTTTTATTTTCTTTACTACAAGAAAGAATGTTTCAAACGAAGGAATTACCAATAGAAGATGTAGAAGAAATTTGTTATAATGCAGCAAGATTTAATGAGCAATATTGGCGTTTCGTTCGTTATCATCTCGAACAGGTTGGAATTATACAACAACGAAGATTATTATTAGAAGGTTTGTCAGATGAAATCATGAACCGATTAATAGCTGAAGTAGAAATAAGGTTGCGTAATAAATATAGTGAGCTAGAAAATATGAAGTCATGGATACAAGTTAAAGGGTGTAGACGTGAATATGTGCTGCAACAGTTCGGTTATAGGAAAGAGCAAGAGTTAATTAATTGCTGCGATTATTGCGGTATTACCAAAGAAGATTATAAAAAAAGACGAGCGCAACAATCGGATTTCGACTATAATTGGGAAACAGAGTTACAAAAGCTTTTCGGCCTAGAAAAGATGGAGGAATGATGAACATTCAAAGGCATAATGTTGAAGATATGAGTCCGCAGGAAATAAGGCTGAATCTATATATAACACAGTTAATTATTATCGGTATTGGCTGTTTACTGGCATATATATTATTTCAAGATGTAAAAGAAGTCTTTAATTTATGGAAATGGGAACCAGTATCTATACTTATTATAGGTGGTTTGTTAGCGATTGGTATTGTGTTATTAGATTATGTTGCAATGCGAGTGTTTCCGGAGTCTTGGTTTGATGATGGTGGTATTAACGATAAGATGTTTCGAGGAATGTCCGTTCTACACTTACTCGTTATTACGTTCTTGATTGGTTTTGCAGAAGAATTTTTATTTAGAGGTGTAGTACAGACTCATTTTGGAATTGTAATTGCGAGCTTCGTATTTGCAGTGTTACATATTCGTTATATAACAAAGCCATTTTTATTTTGTTTCGTCTGTTTCATTAGTTTTGTCTTTGGTTATGTATTTGAATGGACAGGAAATTTGTTTATAACAATCTTTGCACACTTTCTTGTTGATTTTATAATGGGACTCCAATTAAGAAAATAAATGGAAGGTGGTGGTGAACAACATGAGGAAACGAATTCCTGATTTTGAAGAGGAATTAGAAGTTGAGCGAGTGGAAGAAAAAGAAAGTTTACCGCCGCGTAGTGAAATTCATAGAAATAAAGAGAAAAAACAAAAGTTTAAAATAAATCACATTTTCGTCCGGGTTTTAACATTTCTATTCATTCTTCTGCCGATTAGTATTTTGTGGTACACGGATAAATATATTCAGGTGAAGGGTGATAGTAATAGTGCTGGAAAAAGTGCGTTTGAAGTAATCTTCTTTGATTCAGCTAAATCTGAGTCGCAGAAACATTCTGAAAAAGTAATAACGCATACTGTGAAAGAGGGAGAAACTTTAGAAAGTATAGCGAAGCAATATTTTTCAGATGGAAATGGAATTGAAGTAATTAAAAAGTATAATAACTTGCAGGAAGATGAAGTGAGTGCAGGTCAAGAATTAAAAATTCCGATAAAAGATAAGTCCACAAAGCAAGAAAGCTAGCGAGTTAAGCGATCACAGTTTGTTATAAAAGCCTAGGATTATCTTTATGAGGAGGGAGTCAAAAATATGATATGGATTATATTATTCAGTACTCTCATAGGCATGGGGATTTTATTACTTTTTGTGATGTATAAAGAAGCGATGCGTAATACGGTGTTGGAACATACTTTAGTATTTAAAGAATTTCCGAAAAGTTTTCAAAAAGTAAATGTGTTTTTTATTTCTGATATTCATAGAAGGGTCATTTCGAATTTGTTAATTGAACAAGTAAAAGGAAAAGTAGATCTCGTAATTATCGGAGGAGATTTAGCAGAGAAAGGTGTCTCTTTATCAAAAATCTCTGCGAATATTCAAAAGTTAAGAGAGATAGGTCCTGTATATTTTGTGTGGGGAAACAATGATTATGAGATAGAATATCATGAATTAGATGCGTTATTATTAGAAAATAACGTAAAAGTTTTAGATAATACAAGAGTGGTATTTGAGTCTGAATTAGGAGAGAAAATTTGTTTGCTCGGTATAGATGATGTTGGATTGCACCGTGATCGTCTAGATTTGGCATTGGCGGATTGTAAAGAAGATGGTTTTCGTATCCTAGTTAGTCACAACCCTGATATAATAAAAAAAATGTCTGGAAATGAACAGATTTCACTTGTGTTAAGTGGACATACGCATGGAGGACAAATCCGATTATTCCCATCTAAAAAATATTTAAAAGGTGGCGTATATAACCATTTGAATACGATTCTCTTTGTTAGTAATGGGTATGGAACAACATTGATACCACTTCGTTTCCGAGCACCTGCTCAAACACATATCATTACATTGTGCGGAGGGAAATGATGCCAACTCTTAGTGGGAAATATAATATAAAAGCCGTTTCGAATATAATTGGAGTTCAGCCGAGTACGCTTCGTGCATGGGAAAGACGATATCAAATTATTGCCCCAAAGCGGAATCAAGCTGGGCATCGCTTATATACAGAAGAGCATATTCAAATTTTAAAATGGTTAATGGAAAAAGTTTCTTCCGGTATGATGATTGGACAAGCAGTTCAGTTATTAGAAGAGAATCGTTTGCAGAGTACAGTTCAAAAAGAGATACATTTCGATAAAGAAGTTGTTTTAGTGGACGATTTGCTACAAGCTTTGTTAAAATTTGATGAAATTACAATTGCTGCATTATTAAACGAAGCTTTTAGTATATATTCAACAGAAAAGGTTGTTGCCAGTATCGTTCTTCGAGTGACAGACAAATTATTAACGTCAAAAAATAATAATGAGATTTCAATGGTGCAATTTCAATATGCACTATCATTTTTACAAACGCGTCTAGGGATGGTGTATCACAATGCCTCAATGTTTTCCTCTTTACACAAAGTTATTGTGTTAGAAAAGGATGCATTGAAAGGATTTATTTTTTCAACTTATTTACGCTTAAAAGGATATGAGGCGATATATATTAGGACAAGCTTAGCTGAAGATGGTATGTTATCAGCGGTAGAGGAAATACAGCCGAAATATGTATTTATATCTTTTGCTGACGAACAAGAAATGAAAAAGACGATGAACTTTATAAATGTATTACAAGAAAAAAGGGAATCTCTTTCTGTTGGATTTATCGGAAAGCTAGGCGTTCTAAACCAGTTGGACATTGAAACAATCTTAATTGGTGATACGAAAGAAGAATGGGATGGATGGTTAAAAATGTCGGAATAGTTGTTCGAAAAGAACCATCTATTTTCTATTTCATATAATAAAAATTAGATGCATTGGTTACGTAGGGAGGGTATGAGATGAGGCTGGAACGATTAAATTACAATAAGATAAAAATTTTTCTAACATTTGATGATTTATCTGAACGAGGATTAACGAAAGAAGATTTATGGAGAAATGCACCGAAAGTACAGCAATTATTTCGTGATATGATGCAAGAAGCAAATAAGGAATTAGGGTTTGAAGCAGATGGTCCGATTGCAGTTGAAGTGTTTTCTCTACAAGCACAAGGGATGGTTGTAATTGTAACGAAAGAAAATCAAGAAATGGATACAGATGATGAGTTCCGTGACGAGTTTATTGAAATGCAAGTGACTCTAGATGAAAGTGAGCATATATTATATGAGTTTGCTACGCTAGATGACGTAATTAACCTGTCGAATCGCTTATATAACCTTGGTGTAACTGGCGGAAAGCTATATACGTGGGATGAGCGCTTCTATCTTTGGGTGGAAGAAGAGGAACAAATTCAATTGTTAAAGGCGGATTTTATAGCTATTTTAGCGGAATACGGTAATCCGTCTACAGCAACCATTTATCGCATCATGGAGTACGGTAAAGAATTAATGGATGTTAACGCGATAGAACAAATACACAATTACTTTGTGAAAAAACAAAACCTCAGCTAATACAACATAGCTGAGGTTTTGTTTTTATTTGGAGAAGGGAAGGGAGGATTGTAAATACTCGAACATACTTTTTGAAAATAAAATATGCAGTTTTATGGGAGTGTGGTTGATGGGAATAAAAAATATTTAAATATTTAAGTATTTTACTTTTCTAAAAGTAATAAAAGGACTATAATAATAGTGAAAACGCTTGCAACAGAAAATAGTTTGTATATATTTGTTAGCGTTTTCTATTGCATTCCAAATTTAAGGGTGTATACTAGGCAATGAAGGTTTACTAAACAAGTGAAATTACAGGGGGTTTACTTACTATGGTAGCCGAAAAGGGAACTCAAACAAAAACACAACAACAAAGGGAACAACATTTTGAACTATTGAATTCAACACAAATTGTTATTAGTGAAGCGTTAGAAAAATTGGGTTATCCAAACGAAGTATATGAATTATTAAAAGAACCAATTCGTATGATGACAGTGAAAATACCAGTTCGTATGGATGACGGGACTGTTAAAATATTTACAGGATATCGTGCGCAACATAATGATGCTGTTGGTCCAACGAAAGGTGGAATTCGCTTCCATCCGAATGTAACAGAAAATGAAGTGAAAGCACTTTCAATCTGGATGAGTTTAAAATGTGGTATTGTTGATTTACCATATGGTGGAGGTAAGGGTGGAATTATCTGTGATCCACGTGAAATGTCATTCCGTGAGTTAGAAAGATTAAGCCGCGGTTATGTACGAGCAATTAGCCAAATCGTAGGTCCGACGAAAGATATTCCAGCTCCAGATGTATTCACAAACTCTCAAATTATGGCGTGGATGATGGATGAGTATAGCCGTATTGATGAATTTAATTCACCAGGATTTATTACAGGTAAACCGCTTGTATTAGGTGGATCACATGGACGTGAAACAGCAACAGCGAAAGGTGTAACAATTTGTATTCGCGAAGCTGCTAAAAAACGTGGCATTGATATTAAGGGTGCACGCGTTGTTGTTCAAGGATTCGGTAATGCTGGTAGCTTCTTAGCTAAATTTATGCATGATGCAGGTGCGAAAGTTATTGCAATCTCAGATGCTTACGGCGCGTTACATGATCCAAACGGATTAGATATTGATTATTTATTAGACCGTCGTGATAGCTTCGGTACAGTAACAAAGCTATTTAACAATACAATTTCAAACAAAGAATTGTTAGAACTTGATTGCGATATTTTAGTACCAGCTGCAATTGAGAACCAAATTACAGAAGAAAATGCTAATGATATTAAAGCAAAAATCGTTGTTGAAGCTGCAAATGGTCCAACAACATTAGAAGCGACTAAAATTTTAACAGATCGCGGAATTTTGCTTGTTCCAGACGTGTTAGCAAGTGCTGGTGGTGTAACAGTATCTTACTTTGAGTGGGTACAAAACAACCAAGGTTACTACTGGACTGAAGAAGAAGTAGAACAACGTTTAGAAAAAGTAATGGTAAGATCATTTGATTCTATTTATGAAACAGCACAAGTTCGTAAAGTGAACATGCGCTTAGCGGCGTACATGGTTGGTGTTCGTAAAATGGCTGAAGCAAGCCGCTTCAGAGGTTGGGTATAAAATATTATATCTTGAGAAAACGTGATTTCCTTTCGAGGGAATCACGTTTTTTTGTTGAAGTATTAAATGAGGTGTTGTATATGGAGAATGAAATGCTGGAACGAGTAGAACAATTAGAAGAGAAGGTTAAGAGGTTAGAGGGAGAACTTGCAAGAACGATGAAAGCTCGAAAAATAAGTACCGTTCGGATGTTCGGGGAAGGGCTACTGTTTTTGGTATTTGGTGTGGTTGTAGTAGGGCCGATTATTGCCGTTGTAATCTCGATTTTTACTTGGCTTGCTGAAAAATAAAATAAAATAAAAATAAAAAGAACGCTTGTTCTATACGAACAAACGTGCTATACTCTCCTTAGATAAACAAAACGGAAATGATTTTAAGGAGAGATAAATGATGAAAATGACAGTAGACCAAAGATTTATGATGCCAGCAGATGTTGTAGAGCGAGTGGAAGTATTACGAAACAAACAAAGCAAGCGTGGCACATTATTACAATCGGTAAATAAATTTTTCGGTTTAGATACGAAAGAAGATTGTGTTTGGTTTTACGGTTTTTATGGAGTGGCTGTAAGTATCTTGTTGTTTATGGTGTTCACTTCAAATATTTTCGATTTTCTCTTCGCGTAAGAAATATGCGATAAGGACATTGCTACCGAATACATATATAAGGAAGTAAGGTAATCTTCTAGAGCGGGAGTTGGTAGCAATGGCGATGTTTCCTATAGAGCGCAACTATATTGGATATGGAAGTTCACGACCGGGGATTCCTCTGACTAAAGTGAGATTTATTGTAAGCCATGATACGGGGAATCCTGGAAGCAATGCGATAGGGAATCGAGATTACTTTAATGAATTACAACCGAAAGCTTCGGCGCATACATTTATAGATGATAAAACAATATTGGAGATTATTCCTATAAATGAAGTTGCGTATCATGTTCGATATGGTGTGCCGACGGATAATGACTTATATGGCTATGACGCGAATAAGGCGGCCATTGGAGTGGAACTTTGTTATGGTGGTGATGTTAACTTTTGGGAAGCATATAATCGTTTTACATGGTATCATGCGTATTTATGCCAAAACTTTGGCTTAAATCCGAAAAAAGATATCGTGTCACATAAAACGCTTGATCCAGCTAGAAAGATTGATCCTGAGAATGTATTAGGGAAACAAGGTATTAAATTTCAGCAGTTTTTAGCAGATGTCTATCGGATGTACGTTTCGTTTAGATGACAAATATATGAAAAATGAATACAATAAAGATAGGTGCCTACTGCTGTAAGTAGGTTTTTTCTTGTTTTTATAAATAGTGTATTGGTAGAAGACTAGGAGTGGACGAGTATGCAGAAAGAAACAGTTATTATAATCGGAGGCGGTCCGTGCGGATTAGCGGCTGCAATTTCGTTGCAAAAGGTAGGGATAAATCCGTTAGTAATTGAAAAAGGAAACATTGTAAATGCCATTTATAATTATCCAACTCATCAAACATTTTTCTCTTCTAGTGAAAAATTAGAAATTGGTGATGTAGCTTTTATTACAGAAAATCGTAAGCCAGTTCGAAATCAAGCGCTTGCGTATTATCGTGAAGTAGTAAGACGTAAATCTGTACGTGTAAATGCTTTTGAGCGAGTGGAGAAAGTTCAAAAAGATGGAGAAGTTTTTCAGGTTGAGACGACAAAGCGTGACGGAAGTAAGGAAATATATATAGCGAAATATATTGTTGTAGCAACTGGATATTATGATAATCCAAATTATATGAATGTTCCAGGTGAGGAATTGAAGAAAGTAGCTCACTATTTTAAAGAGGGGCATCCTTATTTTGATCGAGATGTAGTAGTTATAGGTGGGAAAAACTCGAGTGTAGATGCCGCGTTAGAACTTGTTAAATCTGGTGCACGTGTAACGGTACTGTATCGTGGAAGTGAGTATTCACCAAGCGTAAAGCCTTGGATTTTGCCGGAATTTGAGGCGTTAGTACGAAATGGTACAATTCAAATGCATTTTGGGGCTCATGTGAAAGAAATTACTGAGCATACATTAACGTTTACAGTTGATGGTGAAGCTCTTACAATCAAAAACGATTTTGTATTTGCGATGACTGGTTATCATCCTGATCATAGCTTCTTAACGAAGATGGGTGTTCAGATTGATGAAGAAACAGGACGTCCAATTTATACAGAGGATAGAATGGAAACGAATGCTGAAAATATTTTCATTGCAGGTGTCATTGCTGCTGGAAATAATGCAAATGAAATATTTATCGAGAACGGAAGATTTCATGGAGATGCGATTGCGCAAACCATTGCATCAAGAGAAAAATAAAAAGGAGCTGTCGGGAAAACCTCGACAGCTCCTTTTTATTCGTGCATAAACATATTTTGAATGGATTCATGAGAATTTGTATTCTCTAATGCAACAAGTAATTTAATGCGTGCTTTTTGTGCATTTAAGCCGTATGTGAATACAATGCCCATATCTTTTAAGTGTTTACCGCCACCTTCATACGAATATACGTCTTGAACGATACCGTTGAAACAGCGAGAAACTAATACGACAGGAATACCTCTATTTAATAATCTTTCTAGACTAGGTAGTGTTCTTGGAGGGAGATTACCTTGTCCAAGAGCTTCGATAACAATGCCGTCTACAGGAAGATTTTCGATTGCTGCTAATAATGTATCATCCATGCCAGCATATGCTTTTAGAACAACTACATTTTTAGACACTTTGTTTATCGTATATGTTTCGTGATGTACTAAAGCGTGATGGAAGACAACGCCGCGTTTTGTTACCATTCCAATTGGTCCGTATTGTGGGCTTTGGAATGTTGCAACATTACTTGTATGTGTTTTCGTTACATTTGTAGCGCAATGAATTTCGTCGTTTAATACGACTAAAACACCTTTTTCTGCAGCTTCATCACAACTAGCAACTTTTACAGCTGATAAGAAGTTATATAGACCATCAGCACCTAACTCATTGCTAGAGCGCATTGCACCTGTCACTACGATCGGAATAGTTGCTTGTACTGTTAAATCTAAGAAATAAGCTGTTTCTTCTAATGTATCCGTGCCATGCGTAATGACTACGCCATGAATGTTGTCTTGTTTTACTCTTTCATCAATGATGACTTGTAATTGTAACATTTCGCTCGGTGTCATATGAGGAGATGGTAGGTGGAACACATCTTCAACGATTAAATCAACATCGCCTTCTAAATCAGGAATGAATTTTAAAAGAGGATTTTTTTCACCTGGTTGTACGACCCCAGTTTCTTTATCTTCCTCCATTGCAATTGTTCCACCTGTGTGTAAAACTAGGATTCTTTTCAATGCTTATACCCCTTTCAAGTAAAAAAATACATTTAGAACATAACATGTTTTGAGTAAATTCGACAATGGAAATGTATAAAAGTATGCCTCGAAAATGACAATAAAATTAACTGCTATATGTACGATGTATAAAATTATGAAACGAAATGTGCAAATATAGTATAGGAGGGAAGAATTCCGGTGAAAAAGATGGAGAGAATTTTTATTCGTATATTAATAATACAATTCATTTGTCTTTCTGTTGTGCAATTGTTATTTATACATAAGTCATCAGTGAAATATTTATCTAAAATTGTTTATTATGAAGGTGTCATGGTAAAAAACAAAGTGGAAATCTTGCAGGTGAATAGGTAGTTTTCATTTTCTTCTATGAAGGATTATGCTACAATAATTGAGGATTTAATGACGTGAAGCAAATGAGAAGAAGCAGGGTGAACACCTGCTTTTCGTTTTGTTTTATAAGTGAAAAAATGAGGTGTTACAATGGATAAACGAATTTCAATTGCTATAGATGGTCCAGCAGCTGCTGGGAAAAGTACAGTGGCAAAAGTTGTTGCGAAGGAACTTTCTTACGTTTATATTGATACAGGCGCAATGTACCGTACGCTTACATATGCAGCCCTTGAACAAAAAGTAGACATTGAAAATGAAGAGCAGTTAATGGAAGTTGTAAAGAATGTAAATATTGAGTTTCAGCAAGGAGAAAATACACAGCTTGTATTTTTAAATGGACAAGATGTTTCTGAAGTAATTCGTACACCTGATGTGACGAATCGAGTATCTATTGTAGCGAAACATCGCCTTGTTCGTGAAGAAATGGTACGTCGTCAGCAAGAGTTAGCGAAAAAAGGCGGCGTTGTAATGGACGGCCGTGATATTGGTACACATGTATTACCGGATGCTGAAGTGAAAATCTTTATGCTTGCTTCTGTTGAAGAAAGAGCGGAAAGAAGACATTTAGAAAATTTAAATAAAGGTTTCGATTCTAATTTAGAGCAGCTAAAAGAAGAAATTGCTCAGCGTGATAAATTAGATTCAGAACGCGAAGTTTCTCCACTAAAAAAGGCTGATGATGCATTGGAATTAGATACGACTTCTTTATCAATTGAAGAAGTTGTCCAAAAAATTATGAGCATTGTTTCTGGAGTGTTTGCGAAATAAAGAAAGGGGATAGTCCTCTTTCTTTTTTTGTTTAAATAGAAATGTAAAGGATACGTGAATTGTGAGTCTCTTTCCTTGACAAATGAGCTGATTTGTAAGAAGTTAGTTAAAGAGGAATGAAACTGTCAGAATATATTCGCTATTATATTTCAAAACATACTTTTTTCAAGCTGGTTTTGCTGTATACTATTTATATAGGTTTAATATATTTTCTTGTGAATGTTATTGAAAAAGAGTATGTGATGAGAAATTCTTAAACATGCAAATGAAAACTTTGTTTTCATTTCGTATATACATAAAAAATGCTTTGTCAATTCTGTAGGGAGGTATTTCCATGGTAGAGAAAATGAATGAAGAAGTTATGGATTCAAAAGAATTACAAGTTGGTGACGTTGTTACAGGTTCTGTAACGAAGGTTGAAGAGAAACAAGTGCTTGTAAATGTTGGATACAAAACAGATGGCGTAATTCCAATTAGTGAATTAGCTAACGTTCATATTGAAAAAGCAAGCGATGTTGTAGAATTAGATCAAACACTAGAGTTGAAAATTATTAAATTAGAAGAAGATGATCTTGTCTTATCTAAACGTGCTGTTGATGCAGAAAAAGCATGGGTAGAACTACAAGAGAAATTTACTTCTGGTCATGTATTTGATGTTACTGTAAAAGATATTGTGAATGGCGGATTAGTTGTGGACCTTGGTGTTCGCGGTTTTATTCCAGCTTCACTTGTAGAAGTACATTATGTAGAAGACTTTACTGACTATAAAGGTAAAACATTAGCGGTGAAAATTGTTGAATTAGACCGTGAAAAAAATCGTGTAATCCTTTCGCATAAAGCGGTAGTAGAATTAGAACTAGATTCTAAGAAAAAAGAAGCAATTTCTTCATTAAAAGAAGGGGACGTTGTTGAAGGAACAGTACAACGATTAACTGACTTTGGCGCATTCGTTAACGTTGGTGGAGTGGACGGTTTAGTTCACATTTCACAAATTTCACACGAACGTGTAGAGCAACCTTCTGAAGTGTTAGAGCAAGGTCAAAAGGTTAAGGTAAAGGTGTTATCTGTTGATGCTGATACACAACGTATTTCTTTATCAATTAAAGCAGCTCAACCAGGACCTTGGGAAAACGTTGCTGGCGAAATAAAAGCTGGAGATATTCGTGAGGGAGTAGTAAAACGCCTTGTTACATTTGGTGCATTCGTTGAGATTTTACCGGGCGTTGAAGGGCTTGTACACGTATCTCAAATTGCAAATCGTCACGTGAAAAATCCGAATGAAGTATTGGAAATGGGACAAGAAGTAAAAGTGAAAGTACTTGAAGTTCACGTAGCAGAGAAACGTATTTCTTTAAGTATAAAAGAAGCGCTTGAGGAAAATAATGTAACTGAAGATTATAGTCAGTATGAGCCAAATGCTGATTCTGCTACTTTCCAATTAAGTGATATTATTGGTGAACAACTGAAAAAATTAAAGAAATAATGAGGGGTACAAGTGGTAAGGGCAAAACGTAAATTAGATCATATTGAATACGCTCTTTCTACTGGTCAGTCTCGTACGCATGGCTTTCATGATATTGATTTTGTGCATCAAAGCTTGCCAAATTCAAATTATGACACAATAACATGTGAAACAAAAATCGGCGAACTTTCACTAAGTTCGCCGATTTTTATCAATGCGATGACTGGTGGTGGAGGAGAGAAAACGTTACATATTAATGAGCAATTAGCATATGTAGCGAAACATCATAACCTTGCTATGGCTGTAGGTTCGCAAATGGCGGCGTTAAAAGATGAAAGTGAAGCTGCTTCTTATAAGGTGATTAGAAAGGTAAACCCAAATGGTATTTTCTTTGCTAATTTAGGTAGTGAGGCAACTATCGAGCAGGCAGAGCGCGCCGTTGATATGATTGAAGCGAATGCATTACAAATTCATTTAAATGTCATACAAGAGTTAACGATGCCAGAAGGAGACCGTGATTTTACTGGAGTACTTCAGCGCATTGAGAAAATTGTTTTAAATAGTAAAGTTCCTATCATTGTAAAAGAAGTTGGATTTGGGATGAGTAAGGAAACAATGCAACAGTTAGTGAACGTAGGTGTAACAGCAATTGATATTGGTGGGCAAGGTGGTACGAATTTTGCTGCTGTTGAAAACGAAAGAAGACAGCGAATGCTTTCTTATTTTAATAACTGGGGCATACAAACAGCAACCTCGATTATTGAAGCAACCACTACAAATAATAACCTCTCTTTTATTGCATCTGGGGGTATACAAACAGCGCTTGACGTAGCGAAAGCAATCGCATTAGGGGCGAATACAACTGCGTTTGCTGGTTATTTTTTACGTATTTTAATGCAAGATGGTATCGAGAAGTTAGTAGATGAAATTGAGCTTCTACATACAGATTTGAAATTTATAATGGCAGCTCTTGGTGCGAAGACGATAGAAGAGTTGCAATCTGTACCTCTTGTTGTAAAGGGTGAAACATATCATTGGTTAATGCAGCGTGGTATTGATACTGCGCATTATAGTAGGAGATAAAAAATCAACCATTCGGTTGATTTTTTTTTGTTCTATTCTTTTTCGTAATATAAAGTGGAGAATGGAATTAGCATTATATAAAAATATCATTTCGTAAAAATTGTAATTGAAAAAGGGTTGAAAAATGTAGATGGTGTGTTGTCGAATTACTGGAGAGAACTTAATTTTTAATGGGAATAGGTGAAGGTAAAAAGAAGTAATGGGAGGATATAGTGCGCGAAATATTATTTCAATATAAATAGAAATCATTAAACTGATTATGTAAAAGACGGTTTCGTACAATATAGAAACCGTCTTTTGGTATTAATTAGTGCTGGTTTTGTTTTCGAGCCTGTTCTGGTGTATCAAGTCCAGTTGCACCTGGATATTGTAGTGATTGATCACGATCGGATTCAACGCGGCGTGATTCTCGTAGTTTTCGTTCTTGGCGATCTTTACCCATAATGAATAACACCTCCTTGTTAAAAGTGTTGCTGTTATAAGAAAAAACTATGCGTAAATAAAGTGGATTAACTTTCATAAAAAGTTCCCATAATGGAAAACATAGGAGGTGAAGTTGATGGATGGAAGTACTTTTTATTTTGTAGCTTGGATAGGGTGGATCATTGTAACCTTTTTTATGAAAAAGGACCCTATCCGGTGGAAGTTAGGCGCTTGTATACTGATTTTTATAATTTGCTCTCCGTTACATGTAACGATTGCCTCATTCGTGGTATCAGTAAATGCTCTTTTACTTTGTATTATTTCTTTTATAGGGATCACGCTATATTCTGTCTGGAAAAAAGTGTATAGCTTACTTTCGGCACTTATTATTGCAATGTTATATACAAGTTTTCATCTGTTAGAAATATATGATCCGATTTGGATTGTGGTGGATAGAGTGTTTCTGCTAAGTAGTGCTCTTGTGTATGCATCGGTGTTATTGCATGGGGATCGCATATTACGATTATGTTCTCTATATGTAGGGATGTTACAAGGAGAGCTGCTAGTGACATTTATTTTTAGGAAATTGAATTTTCCATATGATTACGGTAGTTTAGCATTTTTTGATATCGTCGCCATTTCTACATTATTCATGGCAATATTGTTTTGGATTGCAAAAGCATCAGTATACATGGAACGGTTTAAGAGAAAAATACGTAAAAGAAAGGCGAGGGTAATACATGACTGAATATACACCAGCCATTTTATGCGGCGTAATAGCGGGGACAGTTACAAGGGTGCTAATGCTTCGGACGGATACGCGGCAATATCCGACGAGGCTACATGGGAAAATTATTCATATTGCAATGGGGTTAATTGCAGCTGCTTTAGGAGCGATTGCAATCCCGTCTATTTTGAAAAAAGATTTTTCTGCCATTACATTTCTTACATTAGCAGCGACACAATTTCGTGATGTACGTAATATGGAAAGAAATACGCTTCAACAATTAGATGGGTATGAGCTCGTACCGCGTGGAAATACATACATTGAAGGAATTGCATTGGTTTTTGAAAGTCGCAACTATTTGGCAATGTTAACGTCGTTTGCAACGACGTTTGCGTATATAGGATTCCGTTCATGGATTGCAGGAGTAATTATGGCTATAATCGCATTTTTTATCGCGAAAAAATTAATGTCTGGTAAAAGGCTACATGATCTTGTTGAAATTGAGCACGTTCCGCTTCGTTTTGAAGGAGCAGGGCTTTATATTGACAATATTTACATTATGAATATTGGATTGCCAGCAAGACAAGAAGAAATTATGAAATATGGTATGGGTTTTATTTTAAAGCCGAAATCAATTGATGCGATGGTTACAATCTCAAATTTAGGGCAACGACAAGCTATTTTACACGATGTTTCAGTAGCGTTAGGGATTTATAGAGATTCTGGTACACCAGCGCTTGTACCGTTAGCAAAGCGTGATTTAGAGGATGGCAGGGTTGGGATTTTTGTCCTGCCGCAAGATCAAGATGCAGAGAAAGCGATAGGTGTCATAGGAAATGTACCAACGTTAGAAAGTGCTGTCCATATGTCATCGGAAGCCCCAAAAGGAAGGGGAGATAAGAGATGATGTTAGAAAGTGTTATTCTGGCAGTTATAACAACGACTCCAGAAAAATTTGCAGGTGGTGCTCCTTTATTCGTTTGCGAATCGACGGAGGAACTAGAATTTGTTGCAAATAATTTAGAAGCAATTTTAGATGGTATTGCACATCGCTTACAAGAGAATGTATATATTATTGTGAAACATTAGCAACGTGTGTTATAATGTGAGGTGTTTTGATACGTTGAGAAATATTCTGGAATGCAAATCCCTTCTTGCACAAAGAAGGGTTTTTTACATAATAAACAGAAGCAAGTTGAAAGGATGAAAGTATATGCCGAAACCAGTAATAGCGATAGTAGGTCGCCCGAACGTAGGGAAATCTACTATTTTCAATAGAATTGTTGGAGAAAGAGTTTCAATCGTAGAAGATATTCCAGGTGTAACGCGCGATCGTATTTATAGCGCTGGAGAATGGTTAAATCATGAATTTAACATTATTGATACGGGCGGAATTGATATTGGAGACGAGCCGTTTTTGACACAAATTCGTCAACAAGCTGAAGTAGCAATTGATGAAGCGGATGTTATCATTTTTATGACAAACGGTCGTGACGGTGTAACAGCAGCTGATGAAGAAGTTGCAAAAATTTTATATCGTTCAAATAAACCGGTTGTACTTGCAGTAAATAAAGTGGACAATCCGGAAATGCGCAGTGACATTTATGACTTTTATGCATTAGGATTTGGCGAACCATTCCCAATTTCAGGTACACACGGATTAGGGTTAGGTGACTTACTAGACGAAGCTGCACAACATTTTCCAAAGATTGAAGAAGACGGATATGATGAAGACACAATTCGTTTCTCTTTAATTGGACGTCCAAACGTAGGGAAATCATCACTTGTAAATGCTCTTCTTGGTCAAGAGCGTGTAATTGTTAGTAATGTAGCAGGAACAACTCGTGATGCTGTCGATACACCATATAGTAAAGATGGAAAAGATTATGTAATTATTGATACAGCTGGTATGCGTAAAAAAGGAAAAGTGTATGAAAGTACAGAAAAATATAGTGTACTTCGTGCGCTAAGAGCGATTGAACGTTCTGACGTTGTTTTAGTCGTTTTAGATGGTGAAGAAGGAATTATTGAGCAAGATAAAAAAATCGCTGGATATGCTCATGATTCAGGGCGAGCTGTTGTTATCGTTGTAAATAAATGGGATGCAGTGAAAAAAGACGAAAAAACAATGAAAGCATTTGAAGAAAATATCCGTGCTCATTTCCAATTCTTAGAATACGCACCAATTGTGTTCTTATCTGCAAAAACGAGAAAACGTACACAAACATTAATACCGGTTATCGATGAGGTAAATGAAAGTCATAGTATCCGTATTCAAACGAACGTATTAAACGATGTAATTATGGATGCGGTAGCGATGAATCCGACGCCAACTCATAATGGTAGCCGTCTGAAAATTTTCTATGCAACACAAGTTGCGGTAAAACCACCGACATTTGTTGTGTTTGTAAACGATCCAGAATTATTGCACTTCTCATATGAGCGTTTCTTAAAGAATCGCTTACGTGAATCATTTGGCTTCGTAGGAACGCCGATTCACATTATCGCTAGAGCAAGAGACTAATGGAGAGGATGTGATTTTATGACAAAAATCACAGTAGTAGGAGCAGGTAGCTGGGGAACAGCGTTAGCGATGGTATTAGCTGACAATGGACATGATGTACGTATTTGGGGAAATCGCCCAGAACTTATGGATGAAATGAATACGAAACATGAGAATAGTCGATATCTCCCAGGCATTACATTGCCAAGCACAATCGTAGCCTACTCTTCTTTAGAAGAAGCATTAGTAGATGTAAATACAGTACTGCTAGTAGTACCAACGAAAGCGTACAGAGATGTATTACAAGAGATGAAAGAAATTGTTACTGAACCAATTACTTGGATTCATGCGAGCAAAGGAATTGAACCTGGTACGTCAAAACGTATTTCGGAAGTGATTGAGGA
Organism: Bacillus sp. EB V-12; assembly: GCF_056158125.1. Lineage (NCBI taxonomy): Bacteria > Bacillati > Bacillota > Bacilli > Caryophanales > Bacillaceae > Bacillus > Bacillus sp. EB V-12. Next base: position 718,313 of record NZ_JBUXJL010000002.1, read on the forward strand.
AGAAATTCCAGAGCACTTAATTAAAGATGTTGTTGTACTGTCTGGACCGAGTCATGCTGAAGAAGTCGGTTTACGACAAGCGACAACAGTTACGTCTGCAGCAAAGCGTATGGAAGCGGCTGAGGAAGTACAAGATTTATTTATGAATAGTTATTTTCGTGTATACACAAATCCAGATATCGTTGGAGTTGAACTTGGTGGTGCGTTAAAAAATATTATCGCATTAGCTGCTGGTATAACTGATGGTCTTGGATTAGGTGATAATGCAAAGGCGGCATTGATGACACGTGGTTTAACAGAGATTGCTCGTTTAGGAAGAAAAATGGGCGGGAATCCGTTAACGTTTGCTGGTCTAACTGGTATGGGAGACTTAATTGTAACTTGTACAAGTGTTCATAGCCGAAATTGGCGCGCTGGAAATATGCTTGGAAAAGGACACTCTTTAGAAGAAGTGTTAGAAAGCATGGGTATGGTTGTGGAAGGTGTAAGAACAACGAAAGCTGCTCATGAATTGGCAGAGAAAATGGAAGTTGAAATGCCGATTACAGCTGCTTTATATGACGTGCTGTTCAATGGGAATAACGTAAAAGATGCAGTAGGCTCATTGATGGGACGTGTTCGAAAACATGAAGTGGAAGCTATACCTGATTTACTGTAAAGAAAAGCGACAGAAGTACATTTGTACTTCTGTCGCTTTTTTATTTTTTGGGTCTTTTCACCATTTTTTCATTTTTGCATAGGATGAAGAGTAACTTGAGGAGAGGGTGAAAAGAATGGATAATAATATTTTTAATAATATTGAGAAGGAAGCGAAAGTAAATAAAGAGGATATTTTTAAATTAGCATCATCCGTGCAAAATGCGAATTTACGTGATGAAACTGTACTTCGTCAATTAATTCATCAAGTGGCTCTTATGGCGGGACGTGAAGTGCCGAAAGAGCAAGAGGATCAAATTGTAAAAGCGATTATTAATAATAATATGCCAACAGATTTTGGCTCGTTAAGCAAAATGTTTAAAAAATAAATTATGAGAAACAAAGAGTTTGGAGATTGCATATGATAGCCATGAAAGAATGGGAATAGAGCTGTTTTTGGGCATATTTGGTCAACCGAAGCGAGAGATACAATCGCTTCGGTTTTATTTTTTCCTAGATTGGTGAGAAATGCTGGAAAACCTATTGATTAAAGTTACATACTCGCGATTTGTAGTAAAATGTTCTTTTTGTATTTGTTTAAAGATTTTAATTTGTTAAAATAGTATAAAAATAGATTAATAAAAAGGGGTGTGTATATGTCAGAAGGGCTTATGAAAATGTGGTTGGCTTTAGGGGCAATTGGATTTATGTTTTTTGCAGTAAGTTTTATTTTATTAAGTAGACATAGAATAAAGAATAAATTTTTGAAAGGGATTACAGCGTTAGTAGCGTACACCCTTATGATTGTGTCAGGAATTGTTATTTTTCTTGTTGTATTTAGTGGACCTGTACAGCAGTAAATGGAATGGTCTCGAAAATACTACATACGGAGCAAATTAGATTAGTATGAAAAGGTGATGCTAGTGAAAAAATTCCATATTATTTTAATATTTTGTTGTATGAGCCTTTTAACGGGGTGTCTGTATCCGAAAGAAAATATGAAGCAAAATGCGGTTCCTTATGAAGATCAGCTACAGGTTGTTCAAAAAGCTGTTGTGACATTTAAGGAGCAAAATGATGGGATATTGCCAATTAAGACGAGGGATATGAGTACACCTATTTATCAAAAGTATCCAATCGATTTTCAACAGATTGCCCCGCGTTACATACAAGAAGCGCCAGGGAATGCGTATGAAAGTGGAGGAGTATATCAATACGTATTAATAGACGTTGAAACAAATCCGACAGTAAAGTTAATTGATGTTAGGATGGCTGAACAAATTCAGGAACTATCTTTAAAGCTTAGGATGTATCGTGATGAACATCAATATCCACCTTTTAAAAAAGTAATTTCAGATGGTGTATATGAATTGGATTTCAAAAAACTAGGATATAAAGATGTGCCACAAGTGACAAGTCCATATTCTGGTAAAGGACTTCCTTTTGTAATTAATGAAAAAGGAGAAGTTTTTGTTGATTATAGAATCGACTTATATGACGCTTTGAAAAAAAATGAAGGGCAGTTTACAGAGGGAGAAGATATTCGAAATATCCTTTCGAAAGGTTCCCCATTTGTACCAGCTTATTCTTTACCGTACACAGTAAAGGACGGAGAACCAATTTTTTTAAAATGATAAGTCATGAACCTTTCTTTTAGTGAATAAGTTCTAGAAGAAAGGTTTTTTATGTTATACAACTTACGATGCAAACAAAAGATATTTTTTAATAGTCATATGAAATTGGACAAAATTATATGATATATTGTCCGAACTTCTAGAATACCATTATATTATATCAGATATTATAGGCAACGTTAGAGAAGGTATTAGTTGACTATAAACGCGGAATTATTCCCAAAAATTTTGAGGGAGGGAATCACTTGGAAAAGGTAGATATTTTTAAAGATATTGCAGAACGAACAGGCGGTGATATTTATTTTGGAGTTGTAGGAGCTGTTCGAACAGGGAAATCAACATTCATTAAAAAATTTATGGAACTTGTAGTTATTCCAAATATTGAGAATGAGTCTGACCGTCAAAGAGCGCAGGATGAATTGCCTCAAAGTGCTGCTGGTCGTACAATTATGACGACGGAACCGAAGTTTGTTCCAAACCAAGCGGTTTCTATCGAAGTAGATGAAGGACTTGAAGTGAATATTCGATTAGTAGATTGTGTTGGATATACGGTTCCTGGAGCGAAGGGCTATGAAGATGAGAATGGCCCGCGTATGATTAATACCCCTTGGTATGAAGAACCTATTCCATTCCATGAAGCTGCAGAAATCGGCACGCGTAAAGTAATTCAAGAACATTCAACAATTGGTGTTGTAATTACAACAGATGGAACAATTGGTGAAATTCCAAGAAGAGATTATATAGAGGCAGAAGAACGCGTTGTAAATGAGTTGAAAGAAGTAGGAAAACCTTTCATTATGATAATTAATACGGTACAGCCGTATCATCCAGATACAGAGCAATTACGCCAAAGTTTATCAGAAGAATATGATATCCCGGTTATTGCAATGAGTGTGGAGAGTTTAAGAGAAACAGATGTATATAATGTACTTCGTGAAGCGCTATTTGAATTCCCTGTATTAGAAGTGAATGTGAACCTTCCGAGTTGGGTAATGGTGCTAAATGAAGGGCATTGGTTGCGTCAAAGTTATCAAGAAGCAGTTCAAGAAACTGTGAAGGATATAAAACGTCTTCGTGATGTGGATCGCGTTGTTTGGCAGTTTAGTCAATATGAATTTATTGATCGAGCGAGCCTAGCTGGCATTGATATGGGGCAAGGTGTGGCGGAGATTGATTTATATGCGCCAGATGAATTATATGATCAGATTTTAAAAGAAGTAGTAGGAGTAGAAATTCGAGGGAAAGATCATTTATTAAAGCTTATGCTCGATTTATCTCATGCGAAAATAGAGTACGATCAAGTGGCGGATGCACTGCGTATGGTTAAGCAAACAGGATATGGTGTAGCAGCACCTGCATTAGCGGATATGAGCTTAGATGAGCCAGAAATTATTCGTCACGGTTCAAGGTTTGGTGTGAAGTTAAAAGCGGTAGCGCCATCTATTCATATGATTAAAGTAGATGTAGAGTCAACGTTTGAGCCGATTATTGGTACTGAAAAGCAAAGTGAAGAATTAGTTCGTTATTTAATGCAAGATTTTGAAGATGACCCGTTATCAATTTGGAATTCTGATATATTTGGACGTTCACTTAGCTCGATTGTTCGAGAAGGAATTCAGGCGAAATTATCTTTAATGCCAGAAAATGCTAGATATAAATTAAAAGAAACGCTAGAAAGAATTATTAATGAAGGATCTGGCGGATTAATTGCGATTATACTATAAGAAAAAATCCCTCTCATTGTAGAGGGATTTTTTGTTTTTTTTGATTATAAAATAGAAAAATAAACAGTCATTATCTAATACATTGTTGTAAATTGTCAAGTTTCATCAGATTTTCACATTTTAAGAGTAACAATTTCCTTAAAAATATTGAATTATAAAGGAGAATCGTATAATATAGGCGTTGATAATGATTTATCTACATCTTTGTAGTATAGAATTTGCAAAAATTGCCTACAAATGAAAGTAAGACTCATTTTATGATCATTATACAGTCTTATCTTTGGGAGGAGGTGAATGGCATGAACAAGACAGATTTAATCAATGCTGTTGCAGAAGCAAGTTCCCTTTCTAAAAAGGACGCAACAAAAGCAGTAGACGCTGTTTTTGATTCTATCTTAGAAGCTTTAAAACAAGGTGATAAAGTACAACTGATCGGATTCGGTAACTTCGAAGTTCGTGAGCGTGCGGCTCGTAAAGGTCGTAACCCACAAACAGGTGAGGAGATTGAAATCGCTGCAAGTAAAGTACCTGCATTCAAACCTGGTAAAGCGTTAAAAGATGCGGTTAAATAATCCTTACATATTAACAGGGAAGAAGAGTTTCCTTTTTGGGAACTCTTCTTTTTGCTTTTAAAAACATAAATATGCTAGAATGTGTTCGTATCACTTTTAGGTTTTCGGGAGGGCTAGCGGATGGCAAAAGTTAATTTAGAACAAATTGAACATGCAGTACGCCTTATTTTAGAGGCGATTGGGGATGACCCAAATCGTGAGGGAGTACTTGATACACCAAAGCGTGTTGCAAAAATGTACGCAGAAGTGTTCTCAGGTATGCATGAAGATCCGAAAGAGCATTTGCATAAAGTATTCGGAGAAGATCACGAAGAGCTTGTACTAGTAAAAGATATACCATTTTATTCGATGTGTGAGCATCATTTAGTACCATTCTATGGAGTTGCTCACGTTGCATATATTCCGCAAGGTGGAAAGGTAACAGGGTTAAGTAAATTAGCTCGTACCGTAGATACAATTGCACGTCGCCCACAACTGCAAGAACGTATTACATCAACAGTAGCGAACTCTATTATGGAAGTACTAGAGCCTCATGGTGTAATGGTAGTAGTAGAAGCAGAACATATGTGTATGACGATGCGTGGTGTGAAAAAACCAGGTGCGAAAACAGTAACGACAGCAGTGCGTGGTGTGCTTGAAAATGATGCTGCAGCGCGCAGTGAAATTTTATCGTTTATTAAAACGAAGTAAAGAAAAGCGGGAAACTGCTTTTCTTTTTTTTTTTTAGTAAATAAATGATATAGTTTTAACTAGACAGAGTGAGATTAGAAAGATTGCTTACATGAATGGTAGGTGTAGCCAAGTTTTGGTTATAGAAAATAGAGTGTATGTGTTATAATAAGTTTTATGAATTAGAAAACAAGGGTGATTTTTTGTGTGTGACATCTACGGAGGGTATGCGGGTATAAAAGAAAAATTGATGGAGAAATTACGCCATCCTTATTTTATAAACTATATTGAAGAACCATTTATTGATGAAGAAAAGATAGCATTGTTATATGGTGCTTTAAAGAGTGCAAACTTACATATAGAACAAATTGAGCATTACGTAGTAACAATTATGCTTGTACAAATTGCGCTTGATACGCATGAAAGGGTATCAAATAAAGCAGGCGAGGAAGAGATTGGATTCCATAAATGTCGTCAATTAACAGTACTTGCAGGCGATTACTATAGTGGACTATATTATTATTTATTGTCTATGAATCGTGATATTGTTTTAATTCGTGCACTTGCTGAAGGAATTAAAGAGATAAATGAACACAAAATTATGTTATACCAAAAAGCGCATGAAACGACGGATGACATAATGAAAAGCATAGTAACGATTGAGTCTGCGCTCCTTCAAAAAACATGTGATCATTTTCAGTTATCACATTGGAAGCCATTTATCACATACGTATTAGGTGGAAATCGCCTTCAAAAAGAAATTCAATTGTATGCTGATAAGCAACATTCACCTGTTTTTCAAGCTATGCAAGATGCTTTAGGGGATAAAGCAGAAGTAGTGATTAATGGTTGGATGAAGGAATTGAGAAAGAAAGAAAAACAATTTTTAGAAAATCACACAGACATAAATGAAATAAATTCTGTGTTAAGGAATAAATAGAAGACATAAGCAATTTTACATTGGAAGAAGGTACGAGCATGCAACAATCAAAAGAAGAAAGAGTACATGACGTATTTGAAAAGATTTCTGATAAATACGATGTGATGAATTCTGTAATTAGTTTTCAAAGACATAAAGCGTGGCGGAAAGAAACGATGCGAATTATGGATGTACAACCAGGCAGTCAAGCGCTTGATGTATGCTGTGGAACCGCAGATTGGACAATTGCGCTAGCTGGAGCCGTAGGTGAGCAAGGAAAGGTTGTTGGCTTAGACTTCAGTGAAAATATGTTATCTGTCGGTAAGCAAAAGGTAGAGGCGTTACAATTAAAACAAGTAGAACTTCTACATGGGAATGCAATGGAACTTCCGTTTGAAGATAATACGTTTGATTATGTGACGATTGGGTTTGGTTTACGTAACGTACCGGATTATATGCACGTATTAAAAGAAATGACGCGTGTAGTAAAACCAGGTGGAAAAGTAATCTGTTTAGAAACATCTCAACCAACAATGATTGGTTTTCGACAAGGGTATATTTTATACTTTAAATATATCATGCCGTTATTTGGAAAGATGTTTGCGAAAAGTTATAAAGAATATTCATGGCTTCAAGAATCTGCTAGTACGTTCCCAGGGATGAAAGAATTGGCTCAAATGTTTGAGCAAGCTGGACTTGAACGTGTGCAAGTGAAACCATTTACTTTTGGGGTAGCAGCAATGCATTTAGGAATTAAACCAGAATCAAAATAGAAAAAAGAAGTTTTAGGTTAAGGTGAACAATATGAAGTTACAACTTATGTACTCTTTTTTACGATCGGATATTAATGTGATAGAAAAAGAATTAAAAAAGACAGTCGCTTCTGAACAGCCATTAGTAGAAGAGGCAGCATTACAGCTTATTGAAGCTGGTGGGAAACGAATTCGTCCTGTATTTGTGTTGCTTGCAGGGAAATTTGGAGATTATAAGTTAGATGCGATTAAGCATGTTGCTGTTGCGTTAGAACTTATTCATATGGCTTCTCTTGTTCACGATGATGTTATTGATGCTGCATTTTTACGACGCGGCAGTGCGACTGTGAATGCGAAATGGGGAGATCGTATTGCGATGTATACAGGGGACTATCTGTTCGCTAAGTCTCTTGAATGTATAACCAATATCGAAATTCCAGAGGCACATCAAGCGTTATCACATACTATTTTAGAAGTCTGTAAAGGTGAAATTGAACAAATTAAAGATAAATACAATTATGACCAAAATTTAAGAACGTATTTAAGAAGAATAAAGCGAAAAACAGCATTATTAATTGCCGCGAGTTGTCAATTGGGAGCGATTGCTGCTGGTGCTAATCGTGATACGGTAAATCGTCTATTTTGGTATGGGTATTTTGTAGGAATGTCTTATCAAATTATTGATGACATTTTAGACTTCGTTTCTACAGAAGAGAAACTTGGAAAACCTGCTGGTGGAGATTTACTACAAGGGAATATTACACTTCCTGCTTTATATGCGATGGAAGATCCCGTACTTCGTCAGAAAATCACATCTGTACATGAAAATTCAACAGCAAGTGAAATGCAAGAAATTATTGATGCTGTAAAAAATAGTACAGCAATTGATCAAGCATTTGCGTTTAGTGAACGTTATTTACATAAAGCTTTAGAAATAATAAAACCACTCCCACGTGGAAAAGCAAAGTACGCATTACAAAATGTTGCAAAGTATATTGGAAAACGAAAATTTTAAGGTTTATTCTAAAAAATAAAATAATCTCTCTATTTCAAAACTATTGCACAATTGTGATAAGGGTGATAATATGTGTGTGGGGATATACAATTACATACATAATTCAGAAGTGGAGAGATTTTTTATGGAAAAAACATTTCTAATGGTAAAACCAGACGGTGTACAACGTGCCTTCATTGGGGAAATTGTAGCTCGTTTTGAGAAAAAAGGCTTTCAATTAGTTGGTGCAAAATTAATGCAAGTCACTCCAGAAATTGCTGGACAACACTACGCTGAGCATAAGGAAAAACCTTTCTTTGGTGAGTTAGTAGACTTTATTACATCTGGACCTGTATTCGCAATGGTATGGCAAGGTGAAGGTGTAGTAGATACAGCTCGTAACATGATGGGGAAAACAAGACCACATGAAGCAGCTCCTGGAACAATTCGTGGAGATTTCGGTGTAACTGTTGCGAAAAACATTATCCATGGTTCTGATTCTTTAGAAAGCGCAGAGCGCGAGATTGCTATTTTCTTTAAAGAAGAAGAATTAGTTGACTACTCAAAATTAATGAATGAATGGATTTACTAATTATTTTGAAATAATTTGTAAACGCTTTAATCACTGTGATAATAGTAAAAAGTGCAAGGAGAATAGGGGTATTCTTCTTGCACTTTTTTTATTTTCAGTTAGTTACGAAGTTTGAACTGTTATGATATGTTGATATTTAAATTAGGACTATCGGAAATATAGAATAAGAAAATGGTCGATTTATGATATAATTTCTTTAATATTTTTAGAATGATAAAAGTTAATATAGTGAGATAAATACATATACGAAAAGAGGAATAACGTATGCGATATATTACAGCTGGTGAATCTCATGGTCCACAACTTACAACGATTATAGAAGGTGTTCCGGCAGGATTGTCTTTAGTAGCAGATGATATAAACGAAGAGTTAGCTAGAAGGCAAAAGGGATATGGGCGCGGTAGACGCATGCAAATTGAAACGGATCAAGTGCAAATTTTAAGTGGTGTTAGACATGGAGAAACATTAGGTTCCCCTATTGCACTTGTTGTTGAAAATCGTGATTTTGCACACTGGACAAAAATTATGGGGGCGGAGCCTTTAACTGAGCAAGAAGAAAAAGAGATGAAAAGGAAAGTGACAAAACCAAGGCCTGGGCATGCTGATTTAAATGGTGCGATTAAATATGGTCATAGAGATATGAGGAATGTACTGGAACGTTCGTCAGCGCGCGAAACGACGGTGCGTGTTGCTGCTGGTGCGGTTGCTAAAAAGGTGTTAGCAGAACTTGGTATTAAAGTAGCGGGCCATGTAATTGAAATTGGCGGTGTACAAGCTAAGGAGATTACGTATAGTTCAATTGAAGAATTAAAGAGTATTACCGAAGCATCTCCTGTACGTTGCTTAGATGACGAAGCTGGTAACCAAATGATGAAAGCGATTGATGATGCGAAAGCAAATGGTGATTCAATTGGTGGAATCGTTGAAGTAATTGTGGAAGGGATGCCAATTGGAGTAGGTAGCTACGTGCATTATGATCGAAAACTGGATGCGAAATTAGCAGCTGCAATTATGAGTATTAATGCTTTTAAAGGTGTCGAGATTGGAATTGGTTTTGAAGCAGCGCATAGACCAGGAAGTGAAGTTCATGATGAAATTCTGTGGAATGAGGAGCATGGATATACACGAAGAACAAATAATGCAGGTGGATTAGAAGGCGGTATGACGACTGGAATGCCAATTGTTGTGCGCGGTGTGATGAAACCGATACCTACACTTTATAAACCTCTTCAAAGTGTAGATATTGATACGAAAGAGCCTTTTACAGCGAGCATTGAACGTTCAGATAGTTGTGCAGTGCCAGCAGCTAGTGTCGTTGCAGAAGCGGTTGTGGCTTGGGAATTAGCGACAGCTTTAATAGAACAATTCGGATTAGATCGTATGGAACTAATTCGTGAAAATATTGAGAAACATAATGAATATGCGAGGGGATTTTAATGGGAAACATACATATTCAAACGAAATCAAAAGAATATGATGTACATGTTGGTAAAGAAGTGTTGTCAAACTTAACAACGATCGTTCAGAATATGCAGCCAGCGGTATCTAACGTAATGATTATTTCAGATGAAGCTGTTGCATCACTACATTTACAGACAGTTATCGATGCATTACAAGTAGAGCAGCACGTGTTTTCGTTTGTTGTACCAAGTGGCGAAAAAGAGAAGTCTTTCGAAAATTTCTATGCGGCTCATACGTCAGCTCTTCAAAATAAATTAGATAGAAATTCTTTAATTCTTGCACTTGGAGGCGGAATGATTGGAGATTTAGCTGGTTTTGTTGCTGCATCGTTTATGCGTGGTATTCGCTTTGTGCAGGTTCCGACAACTTTATTAGCGCACGATAGCGCAGTGGGTGGGAAAGTAGCGATTAACCATCCGTTAGGTAAAAATATGATTGGTGCATTCCATCAGCCAGAAGCAGTTGTATATCATACACCGTTTTTACAGTCTCTTCCTGAAAAAGAGTGGCGTTCAGGTTATGCAGAGGTGATAAAGCATGCTCTTATCGGTGATGTGGAGCTATACCATTGGTTAAAAGAAGAAGTGCAAACATTAGCGGATCTTCATGATGAGAAGTTAATCCATATATTAACGAAGGCGATTCCTGTAAAGGCAAATGTTGTGTCACAAGATGAAACAGAGAAGGGTGTACGTGCTCATTTGAATTTTGGACATACGTTAGGACATGCTCTTGAAAAAGAGCTAGGGTATGGAAATATTACTCACGGTGACGGTGTAGCGGTTGGAATGTTATTCGCCATATTTTTAAGTGAGCAAGTGTACAAGGTTGATCTTGCTTATGAAGATATGAAGCAGTGGTTCTTGAAATACGGCTATCCAAAAATGCCAGGGGATTTGAATGTAGAGCGCCTCGTTCAATTGATGAAACAAGATAAGAAAGCAAATGCAGGAGCAATTCATATGGTGCTTATGCAGGAATATGGGGTAGTGAATGTCGTATCTATTTCAGATGAGACTGTTCATATTGCGTTAGAGGCATTTCAAAAAGATATGGTTTAAAATGATAGCGAAGTGCTGTGAAGTGCTCATTTAGAGGTATTCTCGTAATAGTGACGGTTATGACAAAAGATTACAGTAAGGGGCTATAACCGTATTGTAATCAAATTGAATGAAATGACTGGGGGAAGAAAAATGAGAGTGAAAGAGCAATTGTTAACTTTGAGAGCGTATGTGCCTGGGAAAAACATTGAAGAAGTAAAACGAGAATATGGTTTATCAAAAATTGTGAAATTAGCATCCAACGAAAATCCATTCGGTTGCTCAGCACGTGTGACAGAAGCATTAACTTCTTTAGCGAGCCAATATGCCCTTTATCCAGATGGATATGCCTTTGAACTTCGGACAAAAATAGCGGAACATTTAGGTGTAAAAGCAGAACAACTACTATTTGGTAGTGGATTAGATGAAGTCATTCAAATGATTAGCCGAGCGTTACTACATGAAGGAACAAACGTTGTAATGGCGAATCCTACGTTTTCACAATATCATCACCATGCTGTTATTGAAGGAGCAGAAGTTCGTGAAGTATCACTTAAAGATGGTATTCACGATTTAGATGCAATGCTAGAGCAAGTAGATGAGAAAACGAAAATTGTATGGATTTGTAATCCGAATAATCCAACAGGTACATATGTTGAGAAACAAAAATTACTTTCATTTTTAGAATCAGTTCCTAAGTCGGCTCTCGTTATTATGGACGAAGCATATTATGAATACGCGGAAGCAGAAGACTATCCGCAAACATTACCACTTCTTGAAAAGTATGAAAATCTTATGGTTTTACGCACGTTTTCAAAAGCATATGGTTTAGCTGCTTTTCGTATCGGATATGCGATTGGGGATGCGAAGTTAATCGGACAGCTAGAAGTAGCTAGGTTACCATTCAATACATCAACTGTAGCCCAATCTGTAGCACTCGCTGCATTAGAAGATCAAGCTTTTTTACAAGATTGTGTGCAAAAGAATGCTGAAGGTTTAAATCAGTATTATGCATTTTGTAAAGAATATAACGTATTCTATTATCCATCTCAAACAAATTTCATTTTCTTAAAACTCGGTATACCAGGTAATGAAGCTTTCGAACGATTAATGAAAAAAGGATATATCGTTCGTTCTGGTGCTGCATTTGGTATCGATGATGGTATTCGTATTACTGTCGGTTTGAAGGAAGAAAATGATGAAATTATAGAGTTACTGAAAGAGCTTGTAAATGAGCAAGTACAGAAAGAAGAAACATATTCTTAAGAGATTGTGAAGGCTCCTATTATAGGAGCCTTTTTTATCGCATTCAAAATAAAGGTTGAAGACTGCTAATTAAGTTATTCTGTAAACCACGGTTTGTATGGCTTGATAATTAGTGAGAGAAGTTATTTGCACGGTCATAAAAGAAAGCGGTACAATAGAAGATGATGATAAGGTATCGGTGTCATATCCGAACCTTTTGAACAATTAACTACTCTGTAGGAAGAAGTATAAGAAGAAGCATGCTCATTCTAAAGGTTGCGTTCTAACAGTGAGTTGCTTATGATAAATGAACAGAAGAGAATATTTTTTAGAATTAAAGGAGACGTTTATGCAAAAGTTTGAACAAGCTGTTTCATATATTGAAAATGGTGAAGCAGAAAAAGGATTACAATTATTAAAAGAACAATTAAAAATTGCGAATGATGAAGAGAAGTATGATATCGCTCGTTACTATCATACACTTGGATTTACAGATGAGGCATTAGCAATTACTGAAGACTTACGTTTACTGTATCCAGAAGAAAGTGAATTCACTGTATTTTTAGCAGAATTATATATTGATCTAGATAAAGAAGATGAAGCGATTGAAGTGCTTCATGATATTCCAGAAAATGACGATTTATATGTTCAATCGTTATTACTTGTTGCAGATTTATTCCAAATGCAAGGTTTTGATGATGTAGCAGAGCAAAAACTATTAAAGGCGAAAGAAATGATGCCTGATGAACCTGTTATTACGTTTGGGTTAGCAGAATTATATAGTAGTAAAGGTGAAGAACAAAAGGCAATTACTTATTATGAATCGCTATTAGCGGAACATAAAGTAATGGGTGGTGTTGTGATCGCACTTCGCCTCGCAGAAACGTTAAGCGCGATCGGAAACTGGGAAGAAGCGATTTCTTATTATGAAGCAGGCCTAGAGGAACAAAAAGATATTCACTCATTATTTGGATATGCCTTCACATTATACCAAGGTGAAGAATATCAGAGAGCAATTGGTGCTTGGCAAGAACTAAAAGAATTAGACCCTGAGTACGCATCACTGTACATGTATTTAGCGAAAAGCTATGAAAAAGAAGGAATGCTTCAAGAAAGCTATGAAACGCTTCATGAAGGAATTAAAGTAGATGAGCTTTCAGTTCCATTTTATGTAGAGTTAGCGAACATTGCGGCGAAATTAGGAAAAATAGTAGAAGCAGAGGAAGTTCTTCAAAAAGCGCTTGAGTTAGATCCAGGGCATTTAGGTGCAACATTAAAATATGCATATATCTTAAAAGAACAAGAAAAGTACGAAGAGTTAATTGCAATTGTAGAGCGTGCTATTGATAGTGGAGAACCAGATACACAACTACTTTGGGATCTTGCGTATGCAAAAAAACAATTAGAAATGTATTCGGATGCATTAAAACACTATGAAAGTGCATATACTTCTTTTAAGAATCATCCAGACTTCTTAGAAGAGTACGGTTATTTCTTATTGGAAGAAGGAAAACGAAAAGAGGCGAAAGAAGTATTTACCCAGTTATTACAACTAGACCCGACACAAATTCATATTGAAGAGTTGTTATATAATTTAGAGGATTTTTCATAAGTTGGAAGGAAACTGAATGCCGCTTCTTGAATCTAAAAAGAAAAGAGAAAGACAGAGGAGGGACTTAATTGCTATGAATACCCCTGTTTCTGTAAACGAGAAGAAGGATTTTGTAAAATGGTTTTTGAATAATTACCAACTGAAACAGCGTGAATGTGTATGGATTCTGAATTATTTAATGAGTCACGACCAATTGATGCATAAAGTCCACTTCGTAGAGCATGCAAAATATTGTCCGCGTGGCTTAGTGATGTCAGCGAATTGTGTGAAAGACACACCGTTTCACTTTTTTAAACAAAATGTTATGACAACAGATGCTGAAAAATCGTTTCATGATATTCGTTTAAATCGAGATGAGGATATTTATATTCAACTCAACTTTAAATCATCGTTTCAAAATGCGAATTATGTAGCTGTATTAGAAGAAAACCCATATCTACCAAAGCATATTGAAGTAAATGAAAAAGATCGTTTACTTGCAGAAAGGTTTTTGGAAGAAAGTGTATTTTCGTTTAGGAGAGAACGCCTTTTGAAACAAATTGATGAAGCGTTAGATAAGCAAGATAAGGAAGCGTTTCATAGATTAACGGCAGAGTTAAAAACTTTATAGAATTTATTTGGATTAATAAATTTTTACAAATTTCAGACTTTCATCAAGAAAAACTACCTATATTGGGTAGTTTTTCTTTTTTTACCTCTTTTAGTATGGTTTAATATATATAAAGTGAAAGTTCTGTCATTTGCAAGTGAAGGAGGGAAGGAATTTGAAGTGGATTGTAAAAGATGTGGAACAGTTTGAGCAAGCAAGAGAGTATGTTGATACAGGAGTAATACCGCTGTTATCAATTTCGGCAGCAAAAGAAATGAAAATGGTTGTAGAACAAGGTGAATTTATCGAATTGTTGAGCACGGAATTGGAAAGAGAGTATAAGGGAAGAGTGCTTTTACTGCCTGCGTTTACGTATTTGGTAGAAAGTCAAAAGAATGAAAAAGGTCGTTTGCAAGAATGGACAAATCATTTACGAAGTGAAGGTTTTAAGCATATTGCTTATGTTACAAGTGATTTTTCATGGAAAGAGGATATGCAAGAGTTACAGGGAGATTTGTTTTGGTTTCCTTCATTAGCATTAGAACAATTTAGTGATCAAGCAAAAAGAGAAGTTATTCATGCACATATAAAAAATATAATGGTGATGTTGGAAGAGAAATGGGGAAACTCATAATAAACAGAAAGTTCTTATTATTATGAGTAGTATGATATTGACCTGTGCATGAGCGTATTATATCATGATAGTGTCCTAGTTTTTATTTTTTATATAATTTATCACGAGGGGACAATTTCTGATAGAGGGGGGAAATTTTCGTGAGCGAGAAAGAACATCGCGTGTCAAGAAGACAATTTTTAAATTACACACTCACAGGGGTAGGAGGCTTTATGGCTGCCGGTATTTTAATGCCGATGACGCGATTTGCGCTTGATCCGGTGTTAAGAAAAGAAGCGGGAACGGATATGGTTGCTGTTGCGCAAGTAAAGGATATTACAACAGAGCCGAAGCGTTTCGATTTTAAAGTGAAGCAGGTTGATGGTTGGTACAAGTCTGAAGAACCAAAATCAGCTTGGGTTCATAAAGATGAAAGCGGAGACATTGTTGCGTTCTCTCCAGTATGTAAACATTTAGGATGTACAGTTAACTGGAATTCGGACAAAGCACATCCGAATCAATTCTTTTGCCCATGTCACGGGGGTCGTTATACAAAAGATGGGATTAACATTAAAGGTACGCCACCCCTTGCTCCGCTTGATGTGTACGAGTCTAAAGTGAAAGATGGAACGCTGTATCTAGGAAAAGCGAAGCCAAGAGGGGGTGCAAAGTAGATGTTAAATAAAATTTATGATTGGGTGGATGAAAGATTAGATATTACACCAATATGGCGTGATATCGCTGATCATGAAGTACCTGAACATGTAAACCCGGCACATCACTTTTCTGCATTCGTCTATTGCTTTGGAGGACTTACCTTTTTCGTTACTGTAATTCAAATTTTATCTGGAATGTTTTTGACGATGTATTATGTGCCTGATATTAAAAATGCTTGGGAATCAGTTTACTATTTACAAAATGAAGTTGCTTATGGGCAAATTGTTCGTGGTATGCACCACTGGGGTGCTAGTCTCGTAATTGTAATGATGTTTTTACATACACTCAGAGTTTTCTTCCAAGGTGCGTATAAAAAGCCCCGTGAGTTAAACTGGATTGTTGGTGTTCTTATTTTCTTTGTTATGTTAGGTCTTGGTTTTACCGGATATTTATTACCGTGGGATATGAAAGCTTTATTTGCTACAAAAGTAGGGATTCAAATTGCAGAGCAAACACCGCTCATTGGTCCTTATATTAAAACATTACTCGCTGGTCATTCCGAAATTGTTGGCGCTCAAACATTAACTCGCTTCTTTGCTATTCACGTCTTCTTCTTACCAGCAGCACTTCTAGGTTTAATGGCCTTCCACTTCATCATGATTCGCAAACAAGGTATTTCCGGTCCACTATAAGAGATTGCTAAATTAAAGGGGAAAGAACTAAAGGAGGGAGATTATGCATCGCGGCAAAGGGATGAAGTTTGTAGGAGATTCTCGGGTACCAGTAGCTCGGAAACCAAATATTCCAAAAGACTATTCTGAATACCCAGGGAAAACAGAAGCATTTTGGCCGAACTTCTTGTTAAAAGAATGGATGGTTGGTGCAGTTTTTTTAATCGGTTATTTATGTTTAACAGTGGCGCATCCGTCGCCGCTTGAGAGAATGGCGGACCCAACAGATGCTGGATATATACCACTTCCAGATTGGTATTTCTTATTCTTGTATCAGTTATTAAAGTATTCGTATGCTTCCGGTTCATTTACTGTAATTGGAGCATTTATTATGCCAGGGATTGCGTTTGGAGCATTACTGTTAGCTCCATTTCTTGATCGAGGTCCAGAAAGACGTCCATTGAAGCGTCCTGTGGCAACTGGATTTATGCTTTTAGCAATTGCATCGATTATCTTTTTAACTTGGGAATCTGTAGCACACCACGACTGGGAAGCTGCAAAAAAACAAGGAGCAATTGTAAAAACAGCGCCAGTTGATAAAAATGATGATGGCTATAAATTAATGCAAAAAAATACTTGTTTAACATGTCATGGTGACAATTTACAAGGCGGGGCAGCAGCACCGGCACTGCAAAACTTAACTTTAAAGCCAGAAGAAATTGCTAAAATTGCGAAAGAGGGAAAAGGTTCAATGCCTAAAGGTGTATTTAAAGGTACGGATGAGGAACTGAAGAAGCTTTCGGAATTCGTTGCAAAGTATAATAAAAAATAATAAAAAAGCTGACTACAAAATTTGTAGTCAGCTTTTCTATTTAGTTGGATGAAGTTTGTTATAATAGAGTAGGATTTAGTGAATGAATTACTTTGCTTGAAAGGTGTTGGACATACGGATTGGTGTACTTGTATGCAATGTTAAGACAACGCTCGGTATTATTATTTTTATTAATTGTTAACTTATTAGGTACAATTTATGGATTTATATGGTACGGAAATCAATTGAAAGAAACGTCACCTATATTTTGGCCGTTTGTACCAGATAGTCCTATGGCGACTCTCTTTTTTGTCTTTGTTTTAATTGCTTTTTTGGCAAAGAGAAACTGGGGATTAATAGAAGCGTTAGCGATTGTAACTTTAATAAAATATGGTATTTGGGCTGTTGTTGTAAACGCGATTATGATTTACGTAAAAGGGCCTATAGGCCTTATGGGCTACATGTTAATGCTTTCGCACTTCGCGATGGCAATACAAGGATTTTTATATGCTCCATTCTATCGTATAAAAAAATGGCATTTTATAGTAGCAGCTGTGTGGACGTTGCATAACGATGCAATTGATTATTTATTTTGGCAAATGCCGCGATATGGAATTATGCATTTGTTTGTAGAGGAAATTGGTTATTTTACGTTTTGGTTAAGTATTGCTGTACTATGTATTACATATTATTGTTGCTTACGTGAGCAAAGAAAACAATTTTCTTTATGATGGTTAGAACATTTAGGGGGAGAACATGGAGAAAAATAAGAGTGGTACAAAAATATTGGATCGATTGATTACTTTAGTTGTTTCATATAGCATAGCATTTTCTATTTTTGCACTCGCAACAACGGCAGTTGTATATGGAAAATGGTTGTATTATTTTGAAATTGATTTTTTAAATATTCCTGATTTAGCGGATATGACGAAGGATGAAATTAAAAGAAATTACGATGTGCTTATTACATATTTATCCCCGTTTTATGACGGAGCATTACATTTGCCCACATTAGATATGTCCACAAATGGCCGTATTCATTTTGTAGATGTTAAAAATATTTTAGTAAAGATTCAATATGTAATGTATGCGACAATTATGATTGCAGTGATAGGCGGAATTTATTTATTAAAAAAGAAAAATGAAAAGTTTTTACTGCACGGATCGATTTTAACAATCATTTTTCCGATAGCGCTTATGTTACCAATTGCTATTAATTTTGAAAAGAGTTTTGTATTATTCCATAAACTTTTATTTAGTAATGATTATTGGGTTTTTGATCCTGAAAAGGATCCAATTATATTAATGTTACCAGAAGAGTTCTTTATGCATGCTGCGTGTGCTATTTTATTATTCATTTTAGGTGGGAGTATACTTTGTTACAGCTTATATAGATATCTCGTAAAAAAGAAAAGGATGTCACAGAAAAAATTCTCTGCTTAAAGAGAATTTTTTTCTTTGTAAAACGATAATATATTTTTCGGTCTAGTTCTGTTCTATTCTTGTCCAAATTAACATATTTTGTACTAGTAGTTAAGGGGGGACCGGGATGAAGAGAACATTAATTGGATTGATAGCATTTCTAATTATAATGTTTCCGTTACGTATATATGCTGAAGAGTGGAATGAGCTAACAGGGTTGTTAGACGACTCGTTACAGTTAGTGAAGCGTAATGAAGATGAAAAAGCGGTACAAGTATTACAACATTTCTCGGAGCAGTTTTTAATAAAGGGGAATGAAAAGAAGCAGGAAGTAACACCAGATCAAGTTAGAGTTATTTCTTTAGCTTACGATAAGGCGCAACAATCGCTCTCTGAAGAAGGTTTAGGTAAGCAAGCTAAAATTGATAATGTGCTGGCATTACAACTTGCTGTTGATGCACAAGTATCGAAATATCAACCACTTTGGATGGAAAGAGAAAGGAAAGTAATGGATGCCTTTTCTCAAATGGAAAAAGCGATGGAAAAAGAAGATGCTGGGCAGTTTCAACAAACGTTAAATACGTTTTTAAATGAATTCAATATTATTTATCCAAGCTTAATGATTGCTTTGCCAGAAAACGAGGTCCAGCGTGTAAATGTTCATTTATCTTATTTAGATGAATTTCGTAACGTTATGTTAAAAACGAAAGGCGGCCAAATGCAATTAGGGATTATTAAAGGGGATTTGCAAAAGATATTTCACACAGTAAAAAAAGATGAAATTGCACCCTCTCTCATTTGGTTTATGACAATTACTGGGGGACTTATTTTATTCACATTAACTTATGTTGGATGGAGAAAGTATAAAGGAGAGAGAGAAAAAAGAAAAAGTAATGTACATTCTAAAAATAGATAATGCAATAAATAAAGATATGGATTGTAAGGTTTATTCATTGACAATAGTGGCAGAAGAAAATAGAATGAGAAGTACTATAATTAAAACTTCAATGGAGGTTCATGATGTTTTATTTAATTTACTTCGCGATCATAATGATCATACCGTTGTATGCACAGTCAAGAGTACGTAGTGCCTATAGCAAGTATTCACAAGTTTATTCAACATCAGGTATGACAGGAGCGGAAGTGGCTCGAAAAATTTTAGATGAAAATGGATTATACAACGTAGCTGTAGAAGAAACACCAGGTCATTTATCAGACCATTATGATCCAACCGCTAAGACGGTTCGATTATCAACAGATAACTATTATGGACATTCAGTTGCTGGTACAGCAGTTGCAGCACACGAAGTAGGACACGCAATTCAAGATGCAAAAGATTATAAATTTATGCGCGTTCGTCATTCGTTAGTGCCAGTTGCAAACTTTGGTTCGAATATGTCTTGGATTTTCGTCCTAATCGGTATATTTGCACAAATGTCTGGTTTGTTGTTATTAGGTATCATTTTAATGGCAGCAGGTGTTGTGTTCCAGCTCGTTACATTGCCAGTTGAGTTTGATGCGTCAAAGCGCGCAATGCAACAAATTGAAGCGTTAGGTATTGTATCAACAGATGAATATGGGCAAGCTCGTAAAGTATTAAATGCGGCAGCATTAACATATGTAGCAGCTGCAGCTGTAGCGGTATTTGAATTATTACGTCTCGTATTAATGTATACTGGTATGCAGCGTAGCGACGACTAAAGACTATCAATTTTGATAGTCTTTTTTTGTTGTATGGATTGAATTATATAATGTATTGCAAATAGAAATAATAGAAGTAATGCGGAAAGGTGGTGGGGGAAATGAAATATCCAGACCATTTAGTAAAACAAGTACAAGAGCGTAGTGCTCCTTACCAACTAGAAGGTTTTTTAAGTGGACAAGGTCCTGAAAATCCCAAATTTATGTTGTTAGGAGAAGCACCTGGTGAAACAGAAATTCATAATGGGATTCCGTTTAGCGGGAGGGCGGGAAAACAATTAATGGTTTTTTTAGAGCGTATCCACGTTACAAGGGAAGAAGTATATATTACGAGCGCTGTTCGGAGTAGACCTTATAAATGGCGAGAGAAAAAAGAACGAAATGGTGAAATCATACAAAAAAAGTATAATAGAACGCCAAATCAGGGAGAAATAGTTGCCCATGCGCCTTTGTTAGATTATGAATTAGAGAAAATACATCCGAAGCTTATCGTCACGCTTGGAAATATCGGTCTTCAACGTTTAACAGGAAAAAATAAAAAAATCACAGATGTACACGGGCAATTATTAAAACAGCCCATTCAAAAATTAAAGGATATGCAAAGTGCAGAGTTTACATGGTCAGAGAAAGAATATCATGTTTTTCCGACTTTTCATCCAGCTTCCATTTTTTATAATCGGAGTTTATTGGAGCTTATTCATGAGGATTTTGAGAAGCTTAAAAGACTTGTAATAAAAAACTAGAAAAGCTAAGGCGCTTTTCTAGTTATATTTAATTATGTAAAGGGTTTTTATTTTCATCTAACGTAAACCCTTCACCAACTACATCATGTACATCACTTACAGCGACAAAAGCATGAGGATCTACAGAAGTAATGATATTCTTTAATTTCACGATTTCATTTTTAGCAACAACGCAATACAATACATTACGTTCCACTTTTGTATACGATCCAACAGCTTTTAAAAAGGTTGCTCCGCGCTCCATTTCAGATAAAATTTTGGCAGCAATTTCATCGTTTTTCTCTGAGATAATAGTCGCTCCTTTGGCAGCATAAGCTCCTTCTTGCATAAAATCAATGACTTTAGCACCGATAAAAACAGCAACTAGCGTATACATGCCCTCGCGGTATGATAAATAGGTAAGAATAGAGACGACGATAACGACAGCATCAAACATAAACATTGTTTTCCCCATACTCCAGCCAACATATTTGTGCGCTAGTCGTGCGATAATATCTACACCGCCAGTAGTCCCGCCATATTTAAATATTATTCCAAGGCCGATACCGATAAATGCCCCGGCGAATAAAGCTGCGAGTGTCATATCATTTTGCAAGTTTAAATGTAAGTTGAGTACTTCGTAACGCTGGAAAATCCATAGAAATAAAGATACGCTAAAGGTTCCAATTAATGTATATAAAAATGTCGTTCTGCCAAGTAACCTCCAGCCAATAAAAAATATAGGGATATTTAAAATTAAGTTTGAGTAGGAAGGATCAAACTTAAATAAAAAATACAATAATAGTGTAATACCAGTAAACCCACCCTCTGCAAGGTGGTTTTCAATATTGATATTGACAATACCGAAAGAAAATATAGCGGAACCAATTAAAATAAAAATAATATTTCGCATCTTCAATTTTGATGTCATATAGAAATCCCCCTAATTATGTAATGATTGCATTGCTCCGCTGAAACGGTAAAACATAATAATAAGTAATTTCTAGTTGCTAGTGAAAATAGTAAGAACCTGATTGATGTGGGCTGATTTTTTGTGAAAAGTGCAAAAGAAAGTTTCACTTTATCCCGCTCTAAAGGCTGATAGGAGATGAAGCAAAGAAGAGGGGCAAACCAGCCGTAGGAACCCGATTGGTGTGGGCTGATCTTTTGCAAAAATCGCAAAAGAAGTTTCACTTTACCCCGTACCAACGGCTGGTAGGAGATAAACCTCTGAAGAAAGGCAAACCAGCCGTAGGAACCCGATTAGTTCAACTAATCTTTTGCAAAAAAATCACAAAAGAAGTTTCACTTTATTATAGTCTATCCAAAAATGGGTCGCAAATAGGTGTTTGGCGGGGAATAATATTTGTCAAATCGCGATGAATTGGCTAACATGAAAGAGGAAGGATTAGAGGTGAATAGTATGGAAGCAAAAACGATGAAAGATATGCAGAAAGAAGTAGATGCATATATTGGTCAGTTTAAAGAAGGTTATTTCAGTCCGCTTGCAATGATGGCTCGTTTAACGGAAGAAATGGGAGAGCTTGCAAGAGAGGTAAATCATTATTATGGTGAGAAACCGAAGAAAACAACTGAAAAAGAAAGAAGTATTGAAGAAGAGCTTGGAGATGTATTATTTGTTATGATTTGTATGGCAAATAGTTTAAATATTGATTTAGAGACAGCACATAACATTGTAATGAATAAATTTAATACACGTGATAAAGATCGCTGGACACGTATTGATGAGGGAGAGAAAGAATAATGAAAGAAATTAAAGTAATTATCGCCGGACCAAGAGGACGTATGGGACATGAAGCAGTCCTTCTTATGGAAAGAACGGAACATTTTAATTTAGTAGCAGCAGTGGATTATAAGCATGGTGGTGAGAAGATTTCTGATTTACCTGGCATGCCAGCATTACATGCGCCGATTTATGCTGATTTACATACTTGTTTAGATGAAGTAGAAGCAGATGTGTTGTTAGATTTAACAACACCAGAAGTGGGGAAACAACACGTTACACTTGCAGTTGAGCGTGGACTTCGTTCGGTTATTGGTACAACTGGATTTACAGAAGAAGAATTGACACGTTTAACAGAGAATGCAAAAGAAAAAGCAGTAGGAACAATTATTGCTCCAAACTTTGCAATTGGTGCAGTTCTTATGATGAAATTCTCACAAATGGCAGCGAAATATTTCCAAGATGTTGAGGTAATTGAATTACATCATGATCAAAAATTAGACGCACCATCTGGTACAGCTGTAAAAACGGTAGAGTTAATTCGCCAAAATCGTGAATCAAAGCAGCAAGGTCATCCAAATGAAGTAGAGCAACTAGCAGGTGCACGAGGTGCAAATGTAGACGGTATTCACATTCATAGTGTACGTTTGCCAGGGCTTATTGCACACCAAGAAGTAATGTTTGGTGGAGATGGACAAATGTTAACAGTTCGTCATGATTCATTCAATCGTGCATCATTTATGTCAGGTGTAAAACTATCAATTGAGACAGTAATGAACCTTGATCATCTTGTGTACGGTTTAGAAAATATTATCGACTAAAGGGGAGACAACGGATGAAAATTGCCTTAATCGCACATGACAAAAAGAAAAATGATATGGTTTCGTTTGCATACGCATATAAACCAATTTTTGAACAACATGAATTATTTGCAACAGGAACGACAGGGCTTCGCATTATGGAAGCGACTGGATTAGTTGTAACAAGATATCAATCTGGCCCTCTTGGTGGAGATCAAGAAATTGGTGCAATGATTGCAAAGAACGATTTAGATATGGTGATTTTCTTCCGCGATCCATTAACAGCACAGCCGCATGAACCGGATGTGAATGCATTACTTCGTTTATGTGATGTATATGCGATTCCACTTGCAACGAATATGGCAAGTGCTGAAATGTTAATGCACGCATTAGAGCGAGGAGATTTAGATTATCGTAAGTTAAGAAAATGAGGGGAACAATTATGAGTGGATTACATATATTAGCGTTTGGTGCTCATGCCGATGATGTTGAAATCGGCATGGCTGGTACCATCGCTAAATATACAAAGCAAGGGTATGAAGTAGGTATTTGTGATTTAACAGAAGCTGATCTTTCTTCAAATGGAACGATAGAGTTGAGAAAAGAAGAAGCGAAGGTCGCAGCTCGTATAATGGGAGTAAAAACGAGGCTGAATTTAGCGATGCCAGACCGTGGTTTGTATATGAAAGAAGAGTATATACGTGAAATTGTCAAGGTGATCCGTACATATAAACCAAAACTAGTTTTTGCGCCGTATTATGAAGATCGCCATCCAGATCATGCAAATTGTGCAAAGCTTGTGGAAGAGGCTATTTTTTCAGCAGGAATCCGTAAATATATGCCGGAACTTTCACCACATCGTGTGGAGTCTTTTTATAATTATATGATTAATGGTTTTCATAAACCGAATTTTTGTATAGATATAAGTGAGTACCTCTCTATAAAGGTGGAAGCATTAGAAGCGTATGAAAGTCAGTTTTCAACAGGGAGTGATGGTGTTAAGACACCGTTAACAGAAGGTTACGTTGAAACTGTGATTGCTCGTGAGAAGATGTTTGGAAAAGAAGTTGGAGTCTTGTATGCCGAGGGATTTATGAGTAAGAAACCGGTTTTATTACATGCTGATTTATTAGGGGGATGTAAATGAAATTAAAAATAGGTATTACATGTTATCCTTCTGTAGGTGGTTCTGGAGTTGTTGGAACAGAATTAGGAAAGCAATTGGCGGAACGTGGGCATGAAATTCACTTTATTACATCGGGTTTACCATTCCGGTTAAATAAAGTATATCCAAACATTTATTTTCATGAAGTGACGGTAAATCAATACTCTGTATTTCAATATCCACCATACGATTTAGCGTTAGCAAGTAAAATGGCCGAGGTTGCACAAAGAGAAAACTTAGACATTTTACATGTGCATTACGCAATACCACATGCAATTTGTGCATATTTAGCAAAACAAATGATCGGAGAGCGTATTAAAATTGTTACAACCTTACATGGAACAGATATTACTGTGCTAGGTTCTGACCCTTCGTTAAATAATTTAATTCGTTTTGGTATTGAGCAATCGGATGTTGTTACTGCTGTCTCGCATTCATTAATTAACGAAACACATGAGCTTGTAAAACCAAGTAAAGAAATTCAAACGGTATATAACTTTATAGACGAACGTGTATATTTCAAGCGTAATATGTCTCAATTAAAGAAAGAATATGGTATAAGTGAGAGTGAAAAAGTACTTATTCATATTTCGAATTTCCGTAAAGTGAAACGTGTGCAGGATGTTGTTCAGGCATTTGCTAAAATTGTTAAAGAAGTAGATGCGAAGTTGCTTCTTGTTGGAGACGGACCAGAATTCTGTACGATTTTACAGATAGTGAAGAATTTACATATTGAAGATCGCGTTTTATTCCTAGGGAAGCAAGATAATGTTGCAGAACTACTTGCGATGAGTGATTTAATGTTGCTTCTATCAGAGAAGGAAAGTTTTGGTCTTGTTTTATTAGAAGCAATGGCGTGTGGTGTACCTTGTATCGGAACACGGGTTGGAGGTATTCCAGAGGTTATTCAACACGGGGAAACAGGATATTTATGTGAAGTTGGCGATACAACAGGAGTGGCAAATCAAGCTATTCAGCTATTAAAGGACGAGGAACTTCACCGTAATATGGGAGAACGAGCAAGAGAAAGTGTTTATGAGCAATTTCGCTCAGAAAAAATTGTTTCACAATATGAAACGATTTACTATGACGTACTAAGGGATGACAAAAATGGAAAGATTTAAAAAAGCTAGTTCTATTATTGAGACATTAAAGCAACAAGGACATGAGGCTTACTTTGTTGGTGGGAGCGTACGAGATCTTATTATCGATAGGCCGATTGGAGATATTGATATTGCGACATCTGCTCTACCAGAAGAAGTGATGGCTATATTCCCAAGAAATGTTCCTGTTGGTCTTGAGCATGGAACTGTAATTGTTGTAGAAAATGGTGAGCCCTATGAGGTAACTACTTTTCGAACAGAAAGCGAATATGAAGATTTTCGAAGACCTAGTAGTGTTCAATTTGTTCGTTCATTAGAAGAGGATTTAAAACGTCGTGATTTCACGATGAATGCAATTGCTATGACAGAAGAAGGCAAAATGGTCGATTTATTTGCTGGACAGGAAGCCATTCAACAGAGAGAAATTGTGACAGTTGGAAATGCTGCGGATCGTTTTCAAGAAGATGCCCTGCGAATGATGCGTGGTATTCGGTTTGTAAGCACGTTAGGTTTTTCATTAGAAATGAAAACGAAGCAAGCGATTGAAACGTATGGGCATTTGCTAGAACATATAGCAATTGAGCGTATTACAGTAGAGTTTGAGAAACTGTTAACTGGTACATATTGTGTGAAAGGTCTCAAAGAATTAGTAGAGACGAAGCTATTTTCTCATTTGCCATATTTACAAATGTCAGAAGAGAGACTGTTAAAAGCTACGCAGTATAAATGGGATTCTTTCGAAACGGATATTGAGGCGTGGGCATTTTTCTTATATTGTATCGGAGAAGAACATCCATCTGTCTTTTTACGTCAATGGAAGTTTTCGAATAAAAAAATAAAAGATATTGTTGCAGTTTTATTGACAATCCGTACTAGAAAGGAGAAGGATTGGGATACAGTCCTTCTTTATAAAACGGGAATTCATATCGCTGAAATGGCAGAGAGAGTATATGAAGCGATGATTGAACGCTATGACCCTACATCTGTTGAACGAGTACAATCAATGTTTCATGCATTGCCAATCCAGGAGCGTCAAGAAATGAATGTGACTGGTAATGATTTATTAAACTGGGCAAACAAAAAGCCTGGTCCGTGGGTTGCTGAGATGCTTCAGAAAATCGAAGAAGCAATCGTACAAGGAAACGTAGTTAATGAGAAAGAGCGTATAAGGGAGTGGCTACAAGGATGCAATCTACTATAAGAAAGCAGTTATTGCAAGTTTTTTCTGAAGCGGATGGCGAGTTTGTATCCGGCCAAACAATTAGTGATAAACTTGGTTGTTCAAGAACTGCTGTGTGGAAACATATGGAGGATCTGCGGAGTGAGGGATATGAACTTGAAGCTGTGCGTCGATTAGGTTACCGAATTGCAAGTAAGCCAGACAAAGTGACCGCTAATGAAATTCAGTTAGGGCTACAAACGAAGCGGATTGGTAGAACAGTGTATTTTGAAGAAACTGTTGAATCAACGCAGCACATTGCAGCAAAACTTGCTTATGAAGGTGCAGAAGAAGGAACAGTCGTTGTAGCAGAAGAACAAACAGCGGGAAGAGGTCGTTTAAGCAGAAAATGGCATTCACCAAAAGGAACAGGGATTTGGATGAGTATTATTTTACGCCCATCAATCCCAGTTCATCATGCACCGCAACTTACTTTGTTAGCGGCCGTTAGTGTTGCACAAGCAATTGAAAAATGCACGGGTGTAAACGTAGGAATAAAATGGCCAAATGATATTTTAATTCAAGGTAAAAAGGCTGTAGGTATATTAACAGAAATGCAAGCGGATCCTGATAAAATTAATGCTGTCATTATGGGCATCGGTATTAATGCGAATCAAAAGCAAGAACATTTTGATGAAGAAATTCAGCACATTGCTACTTCATTAGCGATTGAATCAGGTAAGCCGATTGTTCGTGCAGAACTTATGCAACAAATCTATTTACAACTAGAAAAATTATATGAAGAGTATTTACAAAATGGTTTCTCTGTCATTAAAATTCTTTGGGAAAGTTACGCTGTGAGCATCGGGAAAGAAATTACCGCTCGAACGATGAGAGAGACAATTACGGGGTTAGCAAAAGGAATCACAGAGGATGGTGTATTACTTCTGGAGGATCATGAGGGGAAAGTACATCATATTCATTCTGCAGATATTGAAATTAAGTAAAAGAAGTTCCTCTTTTGGAACTTCTTTTTATTTCAATAGTTTTGAGTTGAATTTGTAACATGATAATAAATTTTTTTCATATTTAAATTTCATTTCAAAATATCTTCCGCCTAATTGGCAGGGCATGTTATTTGACGATTACTTTGCCTGCCATTCCTTTAAGAAGATGGTATCGACATATTAATTCATATGTACCAGTATTTTTAGGTTTCACGGTAATATTCTTTTCTTTTCCTGACTCGATTACGACGTCAATGCCGAGTTTTTTCACTGTAAAGGTGTGCTCGTTTTTACCTTTATTTTTCAATAGTAATGTTGTTGATCCTGCAAGCGGAATCGTGATAACATTTGGATTAAAGTAATCATCATTTAGTTCAACCTCAATCACTTTCGTTAAATCGGTGGGGGGTGTTACGACAGTAAATGAGGCAAATACATGGGAGGATCCTAAAGACATCCACCATACAATCATTACAAGCAAACTGCTGAATCGAAATAACCACCTGTTCATAGACATCTGCAATTCTCCTTTGTTAAGTACTTTCCTCAATTAACCTGCATCATTAGTTTAAGAGTTATACTATACAGTTAAATGGATTACAGAAAAAATTAACTTGGACTTTTTTAGCATGCGTTGAAAAAACATGTATCTTTTCAGGATAGAATTCTCCATAAAAACTGTATAGCATATATACTCTCGTGTTAAATTTCATATACCGTAATAAGAATAAAAAATTATTTTTTCAAAAAAATGTAGTAATTCCTTTTTGTAGTTTGCTATAATTAGTTCGAATGTGGGCAGTATCAGAGCGAACTGCACCATGATTCGAAGTCATACGAAAAATAATAACTTGGATTCTGCCTTGATCCAATAACGGACTGGGACAGAGGGATGAATAATGCCGACTAACACACAACCCTTCTGCCCTTTTATGGTCAGAGGGGTTTTTTATATGATTTCGGCCATCTCCTCTCTCCTGCATAAAGGAGGAGTAGTTTTTGAAAACAAAAACAGATTTTTTGAAGATGAAAGAGCAAGGTGAGCCGATTACAATGCTAACGGCGTATGATTATCCATCTGCTAAATTAGCAGAAGAAGCTGAAGTTGATATGATTCTAGTTGGAGATTCTCTTGGAATGGTTGTACTCGGATACGATTCAACAGTACCTGTAACAGTAGAGGATATGATTCATCATACGAAAGCTGTACGCCGTGGAGCGAAAGAGACGTTTATTGTAACTGATATGCCATTTATGTCGTATCACGTATCATTACAAGAAACGATGGTGAATGCACGTCGCATCGTTCAAGAGAGCGGGGCACACGCACTGAAGGTAGAAGGTGCTGGAGAAGTTATATCGACGATTCAATATTTGACGAACGCAGGAATTCCTGTTGTAGCGCATTTAGGTTTAACCCCTCAATCGGTAGGAGTGTTGGGTGGATATAAAGTGCAAGGAAAAGATGCGGAGAGTGCAAAAAAATTAATAGAAGATGCAAAGAAATGTGAAGAAGCTGGTGCAATAGCGCTTGTGTTAGAATGTGTACCAATGCAGTTAGCAGAACTTATTTCAGAGCAACTAACAATACCAACAATTGGGATTGGTGCAGGACAAAAAGTAGATGGACAAGTGCTTGTTTATCATGATCTTATCTCATACGGCGTAAATCGTGTTCCGAAATTTGTGAAGCAATATACGTCTGTTCAAGAGGAGATTGTGCGTGGGATTTCACAATATGTTACTGAAGTAAAGACAAGGCAATTTCCTGAAGAAAAACATTCGTTCACAATGAAAGAGGAAGAATGCTTAGCGTTATACGGAGGAAAACAATAATGAAAATCGTAACTACAGTGCAAGAGATGCAGCAAATTACAAGCGAACTTCGTGCAAGTGGAAAGAGTATTGGTTTTGTTCCAACAATGGGTTATTTACATGAAGGCCATGCTACTTTATTACGTAAGGCAAGAGAAGAAAATAAAATTGTAGTTTTAAGTGTATTTGTAAACCCGCTACAATTCGGCCCAAATGAAGATTTAGATCGATATCCTCGTGATATTGATAGAGATGAAAATGTAGCAAAAGAAAACGGTGTAGATTATTTATTTTATCCGAGTGTAGAAGAAATGTATCCAGCAGAACAAACAACAACAGTAGAAGTTGTGAAGCGCACGGACGTATTATGCGGTCAACAAAGACCTGGTCATTTCGCTGGTGTTGCAACTGTACTGATGAAACTATTTAATATTACGGTGCCAACGCGTGCTTATTTCGGTATGAAAGATGCTCAACAAGTTGCAGTAATTGAAGGATTTGTAACTGATTTCAATATTCCAGTTACAATCGTACCAGTTGATATTGTAAGGGAAGAAGATGGTTTAGCGAAAAGTTCTCGTAACGTGTACCTATCACAAGATGAACGTGAAGAAGCTCTTCATTTATACCGCAGCCTATGTATAGCGAAAGAAAGAATTGAGGCAGGTGAACGTAATCCGGAAATCATTACAAATCTTGTGAAAGATTATATTGAGACGCATACGAAAGGCACTGTAGATTATGCGGATTTATATGCATATCCGTCATTAACAATGGTAGAGAAAGTCGAAGGAAGAATCATTTTAGCTATTGCAGTTAAGTTTGAAAATGTAAGATTAATTGACAATATAACATTAACGGTTAAATAAGGGGGAGCATCTATGTTTCGCACAATGATGAGAGCAAAGTTACATCGTGCAACTGTAACGGAGGCAAATTTAAATTATGTAGGTAGTATTACAATTGATGAAGACTTAATGGATGCAGTAAATATTGTAGAAAACGAAAAAGTCCAAATTGTAAATAATAATAATGGTGCTCGCTTAGAGACATACGTTATTAAAGGGGAACGCGGTAGTGGTGTTGTTTGTTTAAACGGTGCTGCGGCAAGACTTGTACAACCAGGGGACAAAGTAATTATTATTTGTTATGGGCTAGTTACGGAAGAAGAGATTCATACACAAGAACCAAAAATTGCAGTACTAGACGATAATAATCAAATTATTGAAATGTTAGGTGCTGAAAAAGCGGGTACGATATTATAAGTAGAAAGGCTATCTCCATTGCGGAGATAGCTTTTTTGTGCATCTTTTCATTAAGATGAGATAAAACGTGGTATAGTAACATTATATAAATTATTGTTGTTTGAAAGGTAAGAAATTGAGGTGTTACATATATGAGTAAGCGTTATGTCGTTGTTGATTTAGAGACGACAGGGAACTCCTGGAAAGATGGGAAGGATAAAATTACCCAAATTGCAGCTGTTGTAGTAGAAGATGGAGAGATATTGGAGATTTTTTCGTCTTTTGTTAATCCAAAGAGAGAGATCCCACCATTTATTACAGAATTAACAGGGATTGATGAAAGTCTTGTAAAACAAGCCCCGTTATTTCAAGATGTAGCCCCGATGATTGTTGAGCTATTACAAGGTGCGGCTTTCGTTGCGCATAATGTTCACTTTGATTGGAATTTTTTAAATGAAGAATTAAGGCAAGCTGGATATACAGAAATACATTGTCCGAAAATCGACACGGTTGAATTGGCTCAAATTCTTTTGCCGACAGCCGATAGTTATAAATTACGTGATTTAGCTAAGAAGCATGAACTAGAGCACGATCAACCACATCGTGCGGATAGTGATGCTCTTGCAACAGCGGAATTATTTTTACAATTTTTAAATGAAATTGAAAAGTTACCACTTGTCACGTTGCAATCGCTTTATGAATTAAGTGATGTGTTCCAAAGCGATATAGCTGATGTGCTTTCTGAAAATATTTTAAAGAAAGTAATGCACGGTAAAGAAGATATAGCGGAGTATGAAATACATCGAAATATTGCGCTGAAAAAGCGGAACTATTCCTTAAACCTTGGAGAAACGTGTTCATCAAAGTTTGATGCTTTCTTGAATAAAACGATGGATAAATTGGAATCACATATGCCAAAGTTTGAAAGAAGAGAAAGTCAACAACTGATGATGAAAGAGATATATACGGCGTTAAGAGATTCTCGTTTTTCACTAATTGAAGCCGGTACAGGAACAGGAAAGACTCTCGCTTATTTGCTTCCTAGTCTTTATTTTGCAAAGAGAAAAGAAGAACCTGTCATTATAAGTACACAAACGGTACAACTCCAACAACAAATATTAGAAAAAGAAATTCCGTTATTACAAAAAATAATGCCATTTTCATTTGAGGTAGCTCTTCTAAAAGGAAGAAAGCATTATTTATGCTTACATAAATTTGAGTATGCTTTGCAAGAGGAAGAAAAAAATTATGATATGGCACTTACAAAGGCGAAGATTTTAGTTTGGCTATTGCAAACTGAAACAGGTGATCGAGACGAATTAAATATTCCTGAGGGCGGAAAGTTACTTTGGAATCGTATTTGTAGCGATGCGTATAGTCCAGGCGGTATGCAAAGTAATTGGTTTAGTCGTTGTTTTTACCAGCGAGCGAAGAATAAAGCTTTATTTGCAGATATCGTTATTACAAATCATGCGTTATTATTTCAAGATTTTTCAAGTGAAGAACCGTTGTTTGCTTCATGCGAACATATTATTTTTGATGAAGCTCACCATATTGAAGAAGCCGCGAGTAGAACATTGGGTGAACAGTTCTCTTGTATGTATTTTCAATTGGTTATATCTCGTCTTGGGACACTAGAAACAGAAGATGTACTCTCCAAAGTATATAAAATGATGAAAAAATCAGAGCAAGCATCTCGTTCAACTTTCCGTATGATAAGTTATAGTTTGAAGGAACTTAAGTTTGATGCGGATGAACTCTTCCAAATGTTACGTACTTTTATATTTAAACAAACAAAGCAAGAGCAAGGAACGAATAATATGCCGCTCATCTATAGGTATAACGCAGAACTAGAAAAAGGTAAGTTGTGGGATAGTATCGTCGAATTAACAAATCGTTTTATATATGAATTAAGAAGGGTAGTAACTGCTCTTGAGAAGCAAGTGGATATATTGCAAAGTAAGTTAGAATGGGAGATGCATGTTGTAACAGGTGAATTTATGCATTTAATTGAGTTGCTGAGAAAGATGGCAGAATCATTACAGTTACTCGTATTAGAAAAGAATTCGTATGTAACTTGGATGGAGACTGAAACGAAAGGGACGATTCATTCAACAGTTCTATATGCACAGCCTGTTCATATTGGTGAAAGATTTGCTGATGAATTTTTAACAGAAAAAAAGAGTGTTATTTTTACATCCGCAACACTAACAGTTAACGATACGTTTGATTATATAAAAGAGGAACTTGGTTTACATGATTTCGCTCCAAATACTTTAAAGGTTCCGTCGCCATTTCGTTATGATGAACAGATGAAATTAATGGTGTCAACGGATGTACCTTTTATTAAGCAAGTAAGTAATGAGCGATATATTGAATCTATATCGGAACATATTGCAAAGATAGCGAAAGCCACAAAAGGCAGAATGCTCGTTTTATTCACTTCGTATGAAATGTTAAAAGAAGCGTATGCGAATTTAAAAAATAATGATGAATTAGAGGGTTATTTATTACTCACCCAAAGTGTGAATAATAGAAGTCGAAGCCGCTTAATTCGAAAGTTTCAAGAGTTCGACAAATCAATTTTATTAGGGACGAGCAGTTTCTGGGAAGGAATAGATATTCCTGGAGATGCCTTAAGTTGTCTTGTTATAGTCCGTCTACCATTTACACCTCCTCATCAGCCGATGATGGAAGCGAAAGGTGAGTGGCTAAAAAATCAAGGTGAAGATGTATTCGCTAAATTAGCGCTCCCACAAGCAATATTACGTTTCAAACAAGGATTCGGCCGCTTAATTCGAACGAATACAGATACAGGAACGGTAGTAGTGTTAGATCGTCGTTTGACGAGTTCTTCCTATGGAAAACGATTTCTACAATCGATTCCTAACGTACCTCTTTATGAAGGACCATTAGAAGAATTGTTAGTACAATTAGAAGAACCATCAAATGAATAAAAATGGAAGAAAAATACGCCTGAAGTACTTATAAACTTCAGGCGTAAAAAATGTGGGTAGGAGGAATTTTATTTTTCTTACTTCTTGTATACAAAATGTGTTGGTTTTCGACTTGAAACCTTTTTTTGCTGTACATGTCCTGCTATAATAGATGGGTGATGAAGCAGGGGTTGTAAAGAATGTACTCTTATTGTAACCGCATTGCGTTCTTCTATAATTAGAAATTTTTGTGTAACGGAGGAGTTTTTTCATGGATAAGAAAATCGAAGTACTATCAACGACGCGTATTAAATATTCGTCGGATTTGTATAAAATTGTTGATAGTTTAAATCGTACGTTAAAAGAGCAGGACCTCATGTTCGGACTAGCATTAGACGAAAAAGATAAAGAAACAGCTGTATTTACGATTTACAGAACGTAGTGATACAATGAAAAAGTGGATCTTTGCAATCATTATTGTTATCGTTGCTAGCGGAATATATGGGGCGTATGTTTATAATAAAGCGATGGGAAAGAAAATTCCAAAAGAGTCGAAATTTGTAGAAATTGCTAAAGAAAAAGCAAAGCTTACAAAGGTGAAATCTGTTGATTATTACAACGGAAAATCTGCATATATAGTCGTGCAAGGTACAGATGAAAAGGGAGAACAACTTATCGTTTGGGTGCCTGAGAAAAAAGGGGATACTGTAGTAAGGAAAAAGAGCGAAGGTATTTCTGAAAAAGAGGCTATACAAAGAACAATAGAGCAAGTCGGCAATGAAAGTAAGGAATCAAAAAGTAAGCCGAAAGAGATTATGAAAGTGAAATTAGGCTTTGAAAATGATGTACCACTATGGGAAGTTACATATATTGATGATGACAATCGTTATAGTTATTACTATCTTGAATTTAAAGATGGAAAATTTTTAAGACGATATAGCATTGAAAAATAGATGTAGGGGGAACTACAAATGAAATTAGCAAAGCGAGTAGCTGCTTTAACACCGTCTTCAACTTTAGAAATTACAGCAAAGGCACAAGCATTAAAAGCAGAGGGTCATGATGTAATTGGATTAGGGGCAGGGGAACCTGACTTTAATACACCAGAGCATATTATGGATGCTGCACATAAAGCGATGTTAGAAGGGCATACGAAGTATACACCAACAGGTGGATTACAATCGTTAAAACAAGAAATTGTGAAGAAATTTACTCGCGATCAAGGTATTGCGTATGATCCATCTGAAATTATTGTATGTAATGGTGCAAAGCATGCATTATATACATTATTCCAAGTATTACTTGATGAGGGAGATGAAGTTATCATCCCAACTCCTTACTGGGTAAGCTATCCAGAGCAAGTAAAGCTTGCTGGCGGTAAGCCGGTTTATGTAGAAGGTTTAGAAGACAATGAGTACAAAATTACAGCAAAGCAGCTGCGTGAGGCAATTACAGAGAAAACGAAAGCAGTTATTATTAATTCACCGAGCAATCCAACAGGAATGATTTATAGCAAAGAAGAATTACAACAGCTTGGAGAAGTATGTTTAGAACATGATATTTTAATCGTTTCTGATGAAATTTATGAAAAATTAATTTATGGTGGCGTAGAATATACTTCAATTGCCCAGCTTTCTAATGCATTAAAAGAACAAACACTTATTATTAATGGTGTATCTAAATCTCATTCTATGACAGGATGGCGTATTGGATATGCTGCAGGAAATAAGCAGCTTATTAAAGCAATGACGAATTTAGCGAGTCATAGTACGTCAAACCCTACTTCAATCGCTCAATACGGCGCAATTGCGGCATATGCAGGCTCACAAGAACCTGTGGAAACAATGCGTCAAGCCTTTGAAGAGAGATTAAACATCATTTATGATAAATTAATTCAAATCCCTGGCTTTACTTGTATTAAACCGCAAGGGGCATTTTACTTATTCCCTAACGTAAAAGAAGCTGTAGCTTTATCAGGATATGCAACAGTTGATGATTGGGCAAAAGCTCTATTAGAAGAGGAAAAAGTGGCTCTTGTACCAGGTACAGGATTTGGTGCTCCAAATAATGTTCGTTTATCATATGCGACATCTCTTGAACAAGTAGAGAAAGCATTAGAGCGCATCCATACATTTATGAAAAGTAAAGTGCAAGCTTAATTTTATATTTCATTCATGTAATATAAAAAACCTCCCTATTAATGGGGAGGTTTTTTTGACGGATTGTGGCAAAAAGAAATAGCTAAAGGTGTGTTATACTAGAGAGCGAGGTGTTTGGTGATGAAAAAGAAAATGATGTTACAGTGGTTTGAGCAGGGAAGCATTGCAATTCCAAAATTGCTTATGATGCATTATAAAAAATTAGGTTTAAATGAGACGGAATTTATGGTTGTACTTCATGTACACACATTTTTAGAATCAGGTAATTCGTTTCCGACTCCTTCAGAGATTTCTGAACGGATGACGATAACGGAAATGAAATGTATGGAAGTAATTCAGACGTTGATTCAAAAAGGTTTTTTATCACTAGAAGGTGGACAAAGATCAGAAGCGATGATGTGCGAAAGTTATTCTTTACAACCGTTATGGGAAAAAATATTACATTTCTTAATGGATGAATCAATAGAGGAAGAGCAAAAAGAAAAAAAACAGCTACAAGTAAATTTATATACAGTATTTGAAAAAGAATTTGGAAGACCACTTTCGCCGTTCGAATGTGAAACGTTAGGGATGTGGGAGGACCAAGATCAACATCATCCAAATTTAATTCAAGCGGCTCTTAGAGAAGCTGTAATGAGTGGAAAACTAAATTTCCGATATATTGATCGTATTTTATTTGAGTGGAAAAAGAATGGAATTAAAACGGTAGATCAGGCTCAAAATCAAGGTCAAAAATTTAGAGCGAATCAACAAAGGGCACAACAAATGACAAAACAAGAGACGAAATTTACTGGAAAAGTGCCTTTTTATAATTGGTTGGAGCAGTAATATAGGAGGAAAAATATGCTTAACAAAACGCAAATCCGTTATTGTTTAGACACAATGGCGGATATGTATCCAGAAGCACATTGTGAATTGGTTCATGATAATCCATTTGAACTTGTAATCGCGGTGGCGTTATCTGCACAATGTACGGATGTACTTGTAAATAAAGTGACAAGAAATTTATTTCAAAAATATAAAACACCAGAAGATTATTTAAGTGTTTCTCTAGAAGAATTACAACAAGATATACGCTCTATCGGATTGTATAGAAATAAAGCAAAAAACATTCAAAAATTATGCCGAATGTTATTAGATGACTATAATGGAGAAGTACCGAACGATCGAGATGAACTTACGAAATTACCAGGTGTAGGAAGGAAAACAGCGAATGTTGTAGTTTCCGTAGCGTTTGGAATTCCGGCAATTGCTGTTGATACACATGTGGAGCGAGTGAGTAAACGATTAGCTATGTGTAGATGGAAAGACTCTGTGTTAGAAGTAGAAAAAACATTAATGAAGAAAGTACCAATGGATGAGTGGGGAGTTACACATCATCGTATGATTTTCTTTGGACGTTATCATTGTAAAGCACAACGACCGCAATGTGAGGAATGCAGACTGTTAGAAGTATGTCGTGAAGGAAAGAAGCGAATGAAGGTGAAATAAAGGATGGAACGAGTTATAGAAATACCGAAAGAATTTCACTGTTTACCATTTTTTAAAGAAAGTGTAAATTTAATTAAGTATCATACAGACAATTCTTTTGAAGAGATAATACAAAATACTTACTTTATATTTGATATTGAAAGACAGTATGAGCCATGGAAGGAAATTGAAAACAGCATTCCAGTGATGTTGAATGTATGGAAAAATAAGCATGAAGACATTGCTATACTGTTTCGAAATAGAAATAAGCAAGAGGCTGAGGGACCAATGATTCTTTTTGCAGCTCACTTGTTATCGGTTGTCTATTGGCTAAATGAACAACCTGTTCATAGTTTGAATGAAATGCAAATAAATACGAATAAATTAAAAGTGCAACCTGTTAATTTTATGGAAAGATATTCATTCATTATAAAGAAACCGAGTAATTATCATTCTTATATTCAATTAGCGCAGTTGTATATCGAAATAGAAAAGCTGTATGTAAAGAAAATGATAACAAAAAAGAAGTCCGCTTCTCGTTAAGAGAAACGGACTTCTTTTTTTGTATATTAGGACTCTGTTGTAACAACAGCACCGTCTGCGTGAGGTGTCTCTCCTCCGGGATTTTGGTGTTGCTGTTCTTGTTGTTTCTTAGCCTCTTCTTCAGCTTTTTTCTTGGCCTCTTCTTCAGCTTTCTTCTTAGCTTCTTCTTCAGCTTTTTTCTTAGCTTCTTCTTCAGCTTTCCTTCTAGCTTCCTCATCAGCTTTCTTTTGAGCTTCTTCTTGCTGTTTACGTTGTTGTTCTTGCTGTTGTTCTTGTTGTTTCTTAGCCTCTTCTTCAGCCTTTTTCTTAGCTTCGTCTTGTTTTACTTTATCTTCATTAGCCTTTTTCTGGGCTTCCTCATCAGCTTTTTTCTTAGCTTCTTCATCGGCCTTTTTCTTAGCCTCTTCTTCAGCTTTTTTTGCATCTGGAGTTCCGCCAGGCGCAGTGAAGGATGCACCAACTGCTGGGCTTGTGCCAGTACCTTTTTTCGCTACTACAGAGAAGCTGTAAGTAACACCTGGTTTAATACCACCAAGAGTAGCTGTCGTACCACTTATTGATAGGCTACCACTTGAACCGTCAGTTGCTTTATAGCTGGCTGCATATGCATCAACTTCTGCTGGTCCAGACCAGTTTAGTGTAACTGTGCTAGCGCCATCAAAAGTGACATTCAGACCACTAGGGGCATCTACTTTAATTTGTTTAATTGCATCTTTTTTCGCACCTTTTACGTATAACTCTCCGTTTATTTCTTGTACAGAAGAAGGACGTTCAAAGCGTGATTTATCTGTAGCGAATTTGCTCATCATTACTTGGAACATTTGCTGTGCAATTCTAGTGGAGCGATCGCTAACATAATTTTTTGGACCATCTTTTTCGTAACCGGTCCAAACAGCCATTGTGTATTGTGGCGTATATCCAGCAAACCAGCTATCTCTGTTTGCATCAGCTGGGATGTCATATTTTTGAAGAACTGATTCATCAAAGTTTTGTGTTCCTGTTTTACCTGCTACGTCAACACCTGAAACGTATGCTGTTGGACCTGTACCACCAGAACCAGGTTTTACTACGTCACGAAGAACGTCAGTAACCATATAAGCTGTATAGTCTTGCATTGCGCGATGTTCTTTCGGTTTAAAGCTTTTCTTTTTCCCGTCCGGGAAGGTTACTTCTTTTACGAAGTGTGGTTTATTATAGTTACCACTATTACCAAAGGTTGCATATGCACCTGCTACTTCTAATGGAGAACTATCGTTACTACCGATTGCTGTTGATTCGTAGACTTTTCCTTCTTTAAAGGTCATGCCTAAACCTTCAGCAAATTCTTTTGACTTATTAAGACCAACTGTTTGTGCTGTCTTTAAAGCTGGAATGTTTAATGACTTTTTCAAAGCTTCACGTAGTGAAACGTCACCTTTGTAACTCTTTGTTGCATTTTGTATTTTCTTACCATTGGAATACGTATACTCTGAGTCGTTTAATTGATGGTATGTAGACCATTGTAAATTTTCAATTGCCGGACCGTAGTCGAAAATTGGTTTCATTGTTGAACCAACTTGGCGTTTTAAATCAGTTGCCATATTATGACCTTTGAAAGTAGACTTACTTTCTTTACGTCCAGCACCAATTGCTCGAACTTCTCCAGACTGTGTATCCATAAATACGAATGACCCTTGGAATTGATCGTCCGGATACTTAATAAGATTGCCATCCATAATTTTGTCGGCGTAATCTTGAGCATCTTGATCAAGTGTTGTATGAATCGTTAAACCATCTGAACCGATATTTACATCAGGATATTCTTTTTCAACTTCTTTTACAACCGCATCTAAAAATGCTTGATACTTCATCTCAGTTACTTCTGAAGACGGTTGAAGGCCCTCGGTTACTGGAATCTTAACGGCGTTATTCATTTCTTCTTTTGTTATATAACCATGTCGATTCATTAATGATAATACGACATTACGACGATTTGTTGCTCGTTCAACATTTTCCTTTTTTGTTGGATCATAAATGTTTGGACCTTGGGGTAAACCAGCGAGCATAGCAGCTTCATGTAATTGCAAGTCTTTTAAATCTTTACCATAATATTTTTGCGCTGCTGTCGCAATACCGTATGAACGGTTACCTAAATTAATCTTATTTAAGTACATTTCTAAAATCTCATGTTTAGAGTATTGTTGCTCTAATTTGTAAGATAAGTACCATTCTTGTACTTTTCTTTTAGCAGTTTTGTCCATCGTTAGAAAGTAGTTTTTAACGACTTGCTGTGTAATCGTACTACCACCTTGGGAACCGAAACCACCAGTGACATTTTCCATAACTGCTTTTGTAGTTCGTTTAAAATCAATTCCATTATGATCATAGAAACGCGAATCCTCAGTTGCAAGGAATGCATTTTCAACTACTTTTGGAATTTGATCATAAGTAACGTGTGTTCGTTTTTCAGCACCGTATTCATAGAAGAAATTCCCGTTTTTATCAAGAAACTTTGTTGATAAAGGATTAACAAGTTTGGCTTTGTCTAATTTTGGAGCATCCTTTACCATAACAAAGAAAGCGGAAACGCCGGCTACAAGACCAACGATACCAAGAAGTAGAC
Source organism: Bacillus sp. EB V-12 (assembly GCF_056158125.1). Classification (NCBI taxonomy): domain Bacteria; kingdom Bacillati; phylum Bacillota; class Bacilli; order Caryophanales; family Bacillaceae; genus Bacillus; species Bacillus sp. EB V-12. The sequence continues at coordinate 759,096 of NZ_JBUXJL010000002.1, forward strand.
AACCTATAAGAAATTTCTTGAAAAAGGAGCCTTTTTTCTTTGGTTTTTCTTCTTTATGTGTTTTTTTCTCTTGATTTTTCACATGATTTCGTTCTGTACGAGAACGATAATTATCTGACATTATACTTTCTCCTACCTTTCATTCTCTCCCCCAAAAGTCGAAAAAAGAGCCTTAGTGATGACTCTATCACGAAAAATAAACCATGTCTAGTACACGGATATAGTCAATCCGAGGGTGATAACCGCATGATAATAAGGATCCATGCTCTTCTATTTCTTCTTTCGTAATCGACTTGCGTCCACCAGTATTTTGACGATTCCAAAATGCAATAATATGTTTTGCATCTAGTAAATAAAATTCATCAAAAAGTGTAAATTTAATAATAACAAATGCAATTCCATTATGAGCAACCACTTGCTTCATATGTTCAATTTGATGAAGGTGGAAGTTTTGAAGTGGGAAACTAGTTTTATTTTTTGTTTCCTTTGCTTCAAAATCGATGTATTTCCCTTTGTATACACCGTTGTAATCTGTTGTAGAAGGTTGTTTAAAATACGCTTCTTTTACCACTGCAGCACTTCGAGCGGGGTAATCTACTTTTACAATTTGAAGAGGTGTAGGCTTTTTATGTACACATGCAATATTATGGGTTAAGTAATATTGATTTGTTTCATTCAATTCCTCTTCAAGGGACATACCTCTATTACTATAAGTATGTGTTTTTATAGGTGTTTTTTGAGGTTGTGAAGCTTGATTATACCTTTTTCCATTTGGGTAACGAATGGTCATAGTGTGTCCACCCCCAACTTGCTAAGAATTACTTACAAAGGTGATTATATCAAAAAATGAAAAAAGATGTGACCTTTTTGATGAAAGGTATGATGACTTATTTATGTTTACATGGAATGATTATATGAAAATGAAACAAAATCGAGAAAAAAATTTTTGTACAGAGGAAGAAAAAGCAATCATTCACAATATTAAAAAGAAAACAGAAATAGCTAATGTGGACAATATTTCTCGGACACAATCTTATCAAGAATATTATTTAAGAAATAGTGAAATCAGGTGGGCCTTTTTAGCGAGTATGGTTTCGAGAAATGCGGGCTGGAATATGACTGATTTAGAAGGGAGATATTATGCTACTGTTTTACCTAGAACGATAAAAAAACATTTATTTATTCTGTACGAACAGGCTAATTGGATTATTTTTTTAGATGCATTTCCTCAGCTATTATTGTATGAGGAAAGTAAGAAGAGACGTGCACCTCTCTTTCATTTGTTGCAATATTTCAACGTATCAATTTTTATGGAAAAAGAATGGTTACTTTTCTGGGAAAGAAGAGATATGAATAGGCTTATGACAGCGCTTATTATAAATGAACAAAATAAAATTCAAAAACCAGTCATTGAGAACACATATTTTAAAAAACATGTATTCCATACTGCACTTTTTAAAGTACAAGAAAGACTTCATATTAGTGCAGTTATCTTCCCAACAATTGAAGGGAGAATGTATGGATTTTCGGTTTATCAATTTGAAACGTTACAACAGCGCATAGAACTAGGAAAAAAATTAGCATGGTTATTGTTTCATCCAATTTATAATGGTTCGTTTTATAAGTTTGCATTGCAAACTACACATACTGGGTCTAGAGAAGATTATGAAGTTTACGCAAAGGAAACTCGAAAGTCTTATACGCCAACACTTAGAGATATTTATCCTGTTATTTTACATGAAGAAATAAAAATGAGAGATTGGTTTTGTGCAAATATGAAAATGAATGTGCTATTTGTACCTGAAGAACCTAAAGGGGAAGTTAATATAACAGAATGGTATAGAAGAAAGAGAGAACAAATCTATAGGCTATCTATCGCAAATCGTTTTGCTAAAAGGATGGATGAGTTCATGATATAATAAAAAAGAAGTCCCGTCTTCCATTTTGAAGACGGGACTTCTTAATTTGAAACAATCCTGCTATGTGTGCTACAACTTTAATCTCAAAACGCAATGCTAGTAGGAGATTAAGGGTGACTTGAAATTTAACTGTTCGTAATAAAGTCTCGCTTTATGTAGCAGGGAAGTTTGGACCATCTAGCTTTGGATTGCCAGTCTCGGGTTTATTTTGTTGTTTGTTTTGGTTTTTCTTTTTTTCATTTTTGTTCTTTGCCATTGTAATACACCTCCTTTTTGTATTGTTACCATTTCTATAAATGACATACGAAATGATTTCTTTGACGAATAACAACTAGTTTTGTCATGTGGGCAGGAGTGGTGAATCATTCGGCGAAATTACATGACAAAGGAAAAGCAAAGAAGGAGGCGTTTTGTATATGGCGATGGTTCAGAAGGAAGATGTAATGAAAAAAATGGATCAAATGTTAAGTTCTCTCGATTTGCTGGAAATGAATATAGGGATTAGAATGAATCATGCATTAAAGGATGCGAGTGAAAAAATATGCAATAAGATAGAAATAACAGAAATGCATATTGAACATATGGAAAATAAATTAGTGCATCACGAAGAGAAAGGGAATTGGGTAAAGACATTTCAAAACGTCGTAGTGAGTGCATAATAAGGTGGGAAAGAAATGAAGAATGAAGCATTAATACAGTCTTCAGAAAAACTCATGCAGTATAATAATGAAGCGAATGTAAAAAAGAGAGAACTAACCGAATACGACTTTTATAAGGATATGAAACCGTTTGTAGATATGGTAGATGAGGAATTAAAGAAGTGGAAAGAATTAGCTTATAAGTGGATTAAAGAAGAAAAGCCAAAATATATACATGTACAGCAAATTGATCAAGTATATGATAATTTACAAACGAATGTGTTGCAATGCTTTGTAAATAAAGGTAAAGGTAAACGATTCTTTGAAACACACCAAGCCATTTCGTATACTTTGCAAAATATAGTTGAGCAATGTAAATAACAAGAGGGAGAGCCCTCTTGTTATTTTTATGCTTCTGTCATTGTTGTAGGTTTTGTTGCGCCGTTTATTTCTAATTCTTTTATTAATGTTCGATAATCTGATATGCATATTTTTCCTTCGAGATACCAATGTCTCGCAAAGTCTAATAATTCATTTGCATTCTCTGTGCAATACCCCTTTTTTTGAGAAAACGCTTGTTTTAAATCCCCTAATACCATGTTGATTCCTCCCCCATGAGAATCTTCTTCTTCATTATCATAGCATGGAAGGGTTTTCTTTTTTAATTTTTTAAAAATTTAAACTTCCGACAAAAATAGACAGATACTCCATCACACATATTATTTTATAGGTACATATTATATATGTAGAAACTTATGTGAAGGAGGAGAGAATGCATGTTTCAACAACCTAACTTATATCAGCAAACGAATCCATATGCACAGCAAAATATGTACCAATATAATACGGATACATATTTACGGTATAATATGTATCCTTTCGAGCCTTATTATGGAAATCAAAATTATTATCAACCGTTTGAAGTGTCCTTTATGAATCAAGCTCAACAACCACAACAGCAGCAACCTTATGTGAATCAAGCTCAACAATCACAAGCTCAGCAACCATACATGAATCAACCACAGCAGCAGCCTTATATGAATTCGCAATATTATATGCCACCACCATCTCCGTATGCTAATCAACAAGCGATGTTTTATCCACCAAAACAACCGTACCCGACGCAGGGTAAGCAAAAGCAACAACAGCCAAGTCAGTTTTCTAGTTTTGTTTCTCAATTTAAAACATCAGATGGTAACTATGATGTAAATAAAATGATGAATACAGCTGGACAAATGATGAATGCGATGAATCAAGTGACAGGTATTGTAAAGCAAGTTGGAGGCTTTTTTGGTAAGTGATGTTGAAGGATTGTCTATAAAAACAATGTAAATGAAATAAAGGACTAGACAAATTTCCTTGTAATAAATGGGTATATATAACAAACGGCTTTCTCTCTTTTCTCATACTGTAAAGTGTAATCAGATTTTTTTAACGAGAGAGGAGAGAAAAAACTATGCATCATTGTCATCCTTGCTTTGGAGGGCATAAGCCTACAGGACCTATTTGTACGACTGCTCCTGTCATTCATCCGACGAAACAATGCGTAACACACTCTTTTTCAACAACGGTGGTGCCACACATTTTCCCAACACATACAACACATGTACATCATCAACAAATTAAAAACCAAAACTTCTTCCCGCAAACAAATTCAAATGTAAATGTTGTGGACCCAATCGACCCAGGATTCGGTGGCGGATGTGGACCGTGTGGCCATGGTCATCATCATCATCACCACGGTCATCAAATATCTCCATTTGGGCCAGGACCGAATGTATCACCGTTTGGACCAGGACCAAATGTATCACCGTTTTTACCAAACAATGTATCACCAGTAGGTCCAAATATCGGACCAAACGTTGGTGGAATATTTAAAAAGTAAATGATATGTTAGAACTAGCGAAATGCTAGTTCTTTTTTTGTAATTGGAGTGTTGATATGAAAGTTATTGCAGTAACAGGATATAAGCCATTTGAACTTGGAATATTTAAAAATGATCATCCAGGAGTGGAGTGTATAAAGAAAGCATTACACCGTAAATTAATCACTTTTGTAGAAGATGGTTTAGAATGGGTTATAATAAGCGGCCAATTAGGTGTAGAATTATGGGCTGCTGAAGTTGTTTTTGAAATGCAAGTAGAATATCCTGATTTAAAATTAGCGGTATTCACTCCGTTTTTAGAACAAGAAGAAAATTGGAAAGAAGATAATCGTGAATATTACGAATTTATTCTTTCTCAAGCAGACCATGTTGATAGTATCACGAAACGGAAGTATGAAAGCCCAGAGCAATTTAAATTAAAAAATCAATTTTTTATTGAAAAAAGTGATGCGCTTTTAGCGGTATACGATGAAGAAAAACCAGGAAGTCCCAAATATATTGTAGAATCAGCAAAGAAAAAAGGGGAAATAGAAAATTATCACAGTTATTTCATTCTTTTTTCTGATTTACAAGATATAATAGAAGAGGAACAGTGGAATAATGCAGAGTAATATGTAATATAGTACTCGTATATATGATTGACAAAAAGCATTGTTTCTGAAAAAATTTAGTTAATGAAAGTTTTGGTAAAAATTTGAGGTGAAGAAAATGATTTCGGATAAAATTAAATTAACAGCGAAAGATATTTTAGAAAAAGAATTTAAAACAGGTATGAGAGGTTATCAGCAAGAAGAAGTAGACAAGTTTCTTGATATGATCATTAAAGACTATGAAGCTTTCCACAAAGAGTTTGAGCAATTAAAGCAACAAAATGCTCGTTTAAAGCGTGAATTAGAGGAACAAAAACTAGCAGTAACGCAAGTTCCACAACAACCTGTACAAACACCAGTTGCACAACCGGTTTATAACAACACGAATACGGATATTTTAAAACGCTTATCTAACTTAGAAAAAGCTGTATTTGGAAGTAAGTTATACGAATGATGTAAGGTGGGAAAAGTTTTAAGCATTTTACATAGAAAAAAACGTTGCAAAATCTTTTTGTTTCCACTATACTAATGGATGTCATAACGTTTGGGTAATCGCTGCAACGCCAACGTTGTAGAGGAAAGTCCATGCTCGCACGGCCTGAGATGGCTGTAGTGTTCGTGCCTAGCCAATTCATAAGCTAGGGTATTCTGGCTGTAAGGCTGGTTTAACGGCAGGGAAAAAACCTAAGTCCTTTCGGATATGGTTTGACTACCTTTAAAGTGCCACAGTGACGAAGTCCTTGAAGAAATGATAGGAGTGGAACGAGGTAAACCCCACGAGCGAGAAACCCAAATAATGGTAGGGGAATCTTTTCCAAGGAAATGAACGACGGGAAAGGACAGGTTTTATAACCTGTAGATAGATGATTGCCACCGGAGTACGAGGCGTGGGCCGTTTGTAGTACAAAGGAACAGAACATGGCTTACAGAACGTTATGAACCAACTATGAAATAACTCAGCTCTCCTTTGTTAGAGGAGGGCTTTTTATTTGTATGAAGTTATAAAGTATGAGTTAAAATGGTTAATGAGAAAATTTTTCGTAAAATGTAATAATTAATAGGACCAATTGCTATTAATTATTGTTTGAATATACATAAGAGGTGAATGCAAATGGGAAAAGTTACTTTAATTGCAACAGCGGCAATGGGTATTGAAGCGTTAGTTGCCCGAGAAGTTCGCGATCTTGGTTATGAATGTCAAGTAGAAAACAGCAAAGTAACATTTGAAGCAGATGAAAAGGCGATTTGTCGTACGAACTTATGGTTACGTACTGCGGACCGTGTAAAAATTAAAGTTGGCGAATTTAAAGCAACGACATTTGATGAGCTATTTGAAAAAACGAAAGCATTAAACTGGGGAGATTATATTCCAGAGAATGGTGAATTCCCTGTTATCGGTAAATCTTTAAAATCTGAATTATTCAGTGTTTCGGATTGCCAACGTATCGTTAAAAAAGCTGTCGTTGAAAAATTAAAAACAACATATAAACGTACAACTTGGTTTGAAGAAGATGGTCCGTTATTCCGTATCGAGATTGCAATGCTCAAGGATATTGCAACATTAACAATTGATGCGAGCGGTGTTGGGCTTCATAAACGTGGATACCGTATGGATCAAGGGGAAGCTCCGTTAAAAGAAACATTAGCTGCGTCTTTAATTAAATTAACAAACTGGAAGCCAGATCGTCCATTTGTTGATCCATTCTGTGGATCAGGTACAATTCCGATTGAAGCAGCATTAATTGGACAAAACATTGCACCAGGATTTAACCGTGGTTTCGCATCTGACGAGTGGGGCTGGGTAGGTAAACAAAACTGGCGTGAAGCTCGTCAAGAAGCTGAAGATTTAGCGAACTATGATCAACGATTACAAATTATTGGATCAGATATTGATCATCGTATGATTCGAGTTGCTCAAGATAACGCAGAAGAAGTAGGCTTAGGCGATTTAATTACATTTAAACAAATGCAAGTAAAAGATTTCACAACAAAAGAGGATTATGGCTACGTTGTAACGAATCCTCCATACGGAGAACGTTTAAGTGAAAAAGCACTCGTTGAACAACTGTATAAAGAAATGGGACAAGTATTCCGCCCATTAGATACATGGTCAGCGTATGTATTAACAAGCTACGAAGCATTTGAGAAGTGTTACGGAAAAGATGCGTCGAAGAAGCGTAAGCTGTTTAACGGATTTATCCGTACAGATTACTACCAATACTTCGGAAAACGTCCACCGCGTAATTCATAGTATAAAACTCCTCTAGCGCGCATATACTGGCTATTATGTAATGCGTAAAGGAGGAAGTCATATGGATAATTTTCAATTATCAATGATTCAAAAAGCTATTCACCGTACGTATGATGAGCTCGGAAAAGAAGTGGATAGTCAAGGTGCGATTGTAGATGAAATACAAAAAGCACAAGAAGAATATTTGTCAGCTCTTTCACATGAAACAGCGATTGATAAACGGTATTTAAAGTCATTAATATAGAAGAAAATTTTCCTTTTTCGAAAGGAAAATTTTTTTTCGTGAATTTCTATGTATTGCAACAGGGGAAAGTGGCTGCACACATATGCGTAGCAGTTGCTATTATCTTTTTATAGAAAAACTTTTTGGTTGGAGGCTAAGGATGTTTACTGAGAAGAGATTACCATTTGAAGTAGGAAAACAAGATAATTTTTATGATAAGTTGAATGAGTGGATTGGAGATGTGTTTTACGACATCCTTCCGGAAAAAGGCTTTGAAGAGCGTGATGAACAAATTTTTATGGCGTTTCAGTTAGAACGCGCTTTCCAAGAAAAGAAAGTTATGTTCGCAGAAGCTGGTGTAGGAACAGGGAAAACAATTGTATATCTTCTATATGCAATTTGTTACGCGCGTTATACTGGGAAACCAGCTATTATTGCTTGTGCAGATGAAACGTTAATTGAGCAGCTTGTGAAAGAAGAAGGGGACATCGCTAAGTTATCTGAAGCATTAGGGCTATCTGTTGATGTAAGGCTTGCAAAATCAATGGATAATTATTTATGCTTACGTAAACTTGAAGATGTTATGAGTGGACGAGCTCCAGAAGTAATTGAAGACGTATATTACGAGTTACCACAGTTTGTATTCGATCATGGTACGATGCAAAACTTTACTCACTATGGTGACAGAAAAGAATTTCCACTTTTAAATGACGAAGAATGGTCAAAAGTAAATTGGGATTACTTCCAAGATTGCTTTACTTGTGATTCTCGTCATCGTTGTGGACAAACTCTTTCTCGTGAACATTATCGTAAAGCAGCAGATTTAATTATTTGTTCTCAAGATTTCTATATGGATCATATTTGGACGTACGATGCTCGTAAGCGTGAAGGGCAAATTCCATTATTACCAGAAAGTAGCTGCGTTGTATTCGATGAAGGACATCTTGTAGAATATGCAGCTCAAAAAGCTTTAACATACCGTTTAAAGCAAACGATGATGGAGCAACTATTAACGAGATTGCTACAAAACGATATTCGTGAGGAGTTTGCACATTTAGTAGAAGAAACAATTTGGCAAACTGAACGATTCTTTGATGTGTTACAAGAGAATAAAAAGGAAATTGCCGGTTCTGATCGTCTAGAAATTACTGTGACAGAAAAAGTAACAGCTGAAGCGAAACGACTTTATGCAAAAATCGGTGAAGTTGGAGATGCATTAGTATTCGAAAGTGAAATGCATACAGTAAACACGTATGATTTAAATATTGTTGATGAGCATTTAGATGTATTAGAACATTCACTTCGTCTGTTCATGCACGAGAAAAATGTAATTACTTGGGGTGAAGAAGGTGATGGTGCCTTCACGTTAGTTATTATGCCGCGTGCAGTTGAAGAAGTGTTACAAGAGAAAGTATTCTCGAAGAAAATACCGTATATTTTCTCTTCTGCGACATTATCGAACAACGATTCATTCGCTTTCACAGCTAATAGCCTAGGGGTAAAAGATTACTTGTCATTCTCAGTTGCTTCACCGTTTGATTACGAAGAGCAAATGACAGTAAACTTACTATCACATACGAAAGAAAATGAATGGGAAAGAAAGTGTCAATATACACTTGAAAATATACAAAAAACAAATGGACGTACGCTTGTATTATTCCGTACAACGCAAGAGCTTGCAGCGTTCAAAGAGTATGTAAGTAAAGAGCAAATGTCGGTTCCGTTCTTATATGAAGGAGATCAGGAAATTAGCCAGCTCGTTTCTCGTTTCCAAAATGAAGAAGAGACTGTACTTTGTGCGGTTCATTTATGGGAAGGTTTAGATATTCCTGGTTCATCATTATCGCACGTTATTATTTGGTCTTTACCATTCCCTCCAAACGATCCTGTGTTTGAAGCGAAACGTAAGCACGTAAATGATCCATTCTGGGATGTAGATGTACCATATATGATTTTACGACTTCGTCAAGGAATTGGGCGTTTAATTCGTACAAGTGAAGATAAAGGTGCTATATCAATTTTCTTATCTGATTCAGAAGATGAGAAAGTAGTTGCAGCTGTGAAAAATGTACTGCCAGTAGAAGGTAAAGAATTATAAGGAGAAAGCTTGGCGCTTGCCAAGCTTTTTTTCTATTATAAAAGGAATTTATGTTTCTGTGTCGAATTAAATTTGAGGTAGAAAAAGGAGGCTTTTATACGATGACAGTTGCTACATATGAAGTAGAAAAACAATTTTTAACATACGTGAAGAAGATACAAAATTACGGAGAAGCATTAAGTTTAATGTTTTGGGATTTAAGAACAGGTGCACCAAAAAAAGGTGTAGATCAGCGTTCAGAAGTAATTGGTATGCTTTCGTCAGAAGTGTTTGCTATGTCGACTTCAGATGAGATGGGAAACTATTTAACAGAGCTTGAAGCTTTAATACGTGAAGATAAACTTTCTGAAACAACGAAGAAAATGGTTGAAGAGTGTCGGAAAGAATATGATAGAAATAAAAAAATTCCACAAGCTGAATATGAGGCTTATGTGAAATTAGAAGCGAAAGCAGAGAGTGTGTGGGAAGAAGCTCGTGAAAAATCTGATTTCGAAATGTTCCGCCCATACTTAGAAAAAATTGTTGAATTTAAAAAGAAATTTATTACATATTGGGGTTATGAAATATATAAATATAATACATTATTAGACATGTATGAGCCAGGTATTACAGTAGAAGTTTTAGATCACGTATTTGGTCAACTTCGTGAGCGCATCGTGCCGCTTGTAAAAGAAATCTCTGAGTCTAAAAAAGGATTAAAAACAAGTGCTTTATCGGAACAATTTTCAAAAGAAAAACAAAAGAACTTTACATTAGAACTATTAAAGCAATTGAATTATGACTTTGAAGCAGGTCGTCTTGATGAAACAGTGCATCCTTTCGAAATTACATTAAATAGAGGGGATGTTCGTATTACGACACGCTATGATGAAAAAGATTTTCGTATGGCTGTTTTTGGAACGATTCATGAATGTGGTCATGCAGTATATGAACAAAATATTGCAGAACAATTTGAAGGTACACCACTTTGCAGTGGTACATCTATGGGTATTCACGAATCACAATCATTATTCTTTGAGAACTTTATCGGCCGTAATAAATCATTCTGGAAGAAAAATTATGATTTATTAAAAGAGTATAGCAATGGTCAATTTGATGATATGTCAGTCGATGAATTTTATGATGCAATTAACGAATCGAAGCCGTCATTCATTCGTATAGAAGCAGATGAGCTTACATACCCGCTTCATGTTATGGTGCGTTATGAATTAGAGAAAGAATTATTTGATGGTACATTACAAGTGAAGGACTTACCAGCAGCTTGGAATGATAAGATGGAAGCATATTTAGGAATTCGTCCGGAAAATGATGCACAAGGTGTATTGCAAGATGTTCACTGGGCTGGTGGCTCATTTGGATACTTCCCATCTTATGCGCTTGGTTACATGTATGCAGCGCAATTTAAGCAAAGAATGTTAAAAGACATTCCGAACTTTGATGCATTATTAGAAGAAGGAAACGTAACACCGATTCGTGAATGGTTAACAGAACATATTCACCAATATGGTAAAACGAAAAAGCCGCTTGAAATTTTAGAAGATGTAACAGGTGAAGGCTTAAATGCAAACTACTTAGCCGATTATTTAGAAGCGAAATATAAAGAGATTTATGAGTTGTAAAAAAAGAGCTGCTTAATTGCAGCTCTTTTTTAAAGGGGGATGGGAGAATGGACTATACATATACAGTAATGACGCAAGAAGAAGCAGAAGAAATTGCATACAACTGGCATTATGAAGGGAACTATTCCTTTTACGATATAGAGGCAGATGAAGAAGATTTAGCTGAATTTTTACATGATGAAAGTAGAGGGAATCATACATTTTCTGTGAAGGAAAATGGCACTCTCATTGGTTATTTTACTGTTTGTAAAATAAATGACGGAACGGTTGATATTGGTCTTGGAATGAGACCTAATATAACTGGGAACGGATTTGGTTTACAGTTCTTAAACGCTATACTAGCTTTTAGTAAAGAAAAATATGGATGCAAGTATATAACACTATCAGTAGCTATATTTAATGAGAGAGCGATTAAAGTGTATAAAAGGGCAGGATTTGAAGTAGTTGGAACGTTTATACAGAAAACAAATGGTAGTTGTTTTGAGTTTTTGAAAATGAATTATATATGTAAAAATGATTAAAAAACAGAAGAATCTCCTTCTGTTTTTTTATGCAGAAATAAATCATACTTTTTGTAATTGGAAGTTTTGAAATTTTGGAAGAGGATGTGTATGATTGAAGTTTAATAGTAAATAGCAAGTTTAGTAAGGAGAGACAGCATGAGTATAATTAAAACGAAAAATGAAATAGAGTTAATGCATGAATCTGGAAAATTACTTGCTTCATGTCATAGAGAAATTGCGAAGATGATGAAACCAGGTATTACTACAAAAGAAATTAATACGTTTGTTGAAGCATATTTAGAACAGCATGGTGCAACGTCTGAGCAGAAAGGGTACAACGGATATCCATATGCGATATGTGCATCTGTAAACGATGAAATGTGTCATGCGTTTCCGGCCGATGTTCCTTTAACTGAGGGTGATATTGTAACAATTGACACGGTAGTAAACTTAAATGGGGGTCTTTCAGATTCTGCTTGGACGTATAGAGTTGGAAAAGTTTCTGATGAAGCAGAAAAGTTGTTGTTAGTAGCTGAGAATGCTTTGTATAAAGGAATTGACCAGGCGGTAATTGGTAATCATGTAGGAGATATTGGCTATGCAATTGAAAGTTATGTAACAAATGAAGGTTTTTCTGTTGCAAGAGACTTTACGGGGCATGGAATCGGTAAAGAGATTCATGAAGAACCAGCAATTTTTCATTTTGGGAAACAAGGACAAGGACCTCAGTTACAAGAAGGAATGGTAATTACAATTGAACCGATTGTAAATATAGGTATGCGATATTCTAAAGTAGATTTAAATGGGTGGACTGCACGAACGATGGACGGGAAATTATCAGCTCAATATGAGCATACAATTGCGATTACAAAAGATGGGCCAATCATTTTAACGAAGTTGTAATTGGAAATGAAAGAGTTTGCAAAACTCGAACAAAAATAGTAGTTTTTAAAAATTTGTACGTGTTTTTTCGATAAATGCTTTTCAAAGCATAAAAAGTACGTTATAATCCTTCTATAAAATAAATAGTTAGCTACACTCATATAATCGCGGGGATATGGCCTGCAAGTTTCTACCGAAGTACCGTAAATACTTTGACTATGAGTGAGGACGAATATAATTGCTTGTTTAGCATTCTTTTTTTGCGAAACTCAAAAAGCGCGTCTCTCACTTGTAACGAGTGGTGGTGGCTTTTGGAGTTTTTTTATTGCATAAGAGGGGGAACAAACATGAAAGTATTACAAGAAAAGATTTTGAACGAAGGAAAGGTTTTATCTGGTGACGTATTAAAGGTAGATGCTTTTTTAAATCATCAAATTGATCCAGTACTTATGCAAGAAATCGGAAAAGAATTTGCTAAACGTTTTAAAGAAGAGAACATTACAAAAATCGTGACGATTGAATCTTCAGGCATTGCACCAGCAGTTATGGCTGCATTAGAGCTTGGTGTAAAAGTAATTTTTGCACGAAAACGTAAATCGTTAACGTTACAAGATAATATGTACGTTGCAAACGTATATTCATTTACAAAACAAGAAACAAATGAAATTTCATTATCTCGAAATCATATCGATGAAAATGATCGTGTATTAATCATCGATGACTTTTTAGCAAACGGTCAGGCTGCTTTAGGTTTAATGAGTTTAGTAGAGCAAGCTGGAGCGAGTATTGCAGGAATTGGAATTGTTATTGAAAAAGCATTTCAAGATGGAGGAAAGAAGCTTCGTGAACAAGGCGTTCGTGTTGAATCACTAGCAGAAATTGCATCACTTGATAACGGCACAGTTACATTTGTACAGCAAGAAACTGCGGAGGTGAAATAAACGATGAAGCAGCATCCATTTAAAATTGCATCGCTTGGTATGCAGCATATGCTTGCAATGTATGCTGGAGCAATTATCGTTCCGCTTATTGTGGGCGGTGGACTTGGTTTAAATCAAAAAGAGTTAACATATTTAGTCTCAATTGATTTATTAATGTGCGGCGTTGCGACAATTTTACAAGCATTATCAAATCGCTTTTTCGGTATAGGACTTCCCGTTGTACTTGGTTGTACATTTACAGCCGTTGGACCGATGATTGCGATTGGAAAACAATACGGTGTGTCTTCAATTTATGGAGCAATTATTGCTGCTGGGTTATTCGTTGTTATTTTTGCGAAATTATTTGGAAAACTTGTAAAACTGTTTCCACCTGTTGTAACAGGATCTGTTGTTACTGTAATTGGAGTTACACTTGTTCCAGCAGCAATTAATGATATGGCTGGAGGAGTAGGAAGTAAGGATTTCGGTAGTCTTGAAAATTTAGCATTAGCATTTGGTGTGTTATTATTTATCATCATTATGTATCGTTTCTTTGATGGATTTATTCGTTCAATCTCTATTTTACTAGGTCTATTGTTCGGTACTATCGTTGCAGCGTTTATGGGGAAAGTAAGTTTGCAAGCGGTTGGAGAGGCGGATTGGTTCCACGGTATTCAACCATTTTACTTTGGTACACCAACATTTGAATTAACACCAATTATTACGATGATTCTCGTTGCTTGTGTAGGGATTGTAGAAGCAACGGGTGTATACTTTGCATTATCTGATATTTGCAATAAAAAAATCGGTGAAAAAGAATTAACAAAAGGCTATCGCGCAGAAGGATTAGCGATGGTGTTAGGTGGCATTTTCAACGCGTTCCCATATACAACATACTCTCAAAACGTAGGACTTGTTCAATTAACTGGAGTAAGAAATCGCGTTATTATTTATACTTGCGGTGGTATGTTAATCGTACTTGGTTTCATTCCTAAAATCGCAGCTATTACAACAATTATTCCGAAATCAGTACTGGGCGGTGCGATGTTAGCGATGTTCGGTATGGTTATGGCATATGGTATTAAAATGTTAAGTAGCGTTGACTTCGGAAGACAAGAAAACTTATTAATCGTTGCATGTTCTGTCGGAATTGGGCTTGGCGTAACAGTCGTTCCTACATTATTTTCACAACTTCCAGAAAGCATTCGTATTTTAACAGATAACGGAATTGTACTTGGAAGTGCGTCAGCAGTACTTTTAAATATCGTATTTAATATGGTGCCGCAGCGCAAAGTGAAAGTAGAAGAAGAGCCAGTATCTATGCAAAATGCAGTAAGAGAAGCGTAAAAAAGCAAGGTCTCGTTACGAGACCTTGCTTTTCTTTTTAAGTGGCATCATTTTCCCGTAAGTACCAAGACGCCAAATGTACTCAAGTGGCCCGTATTGGTACTGTGAAAGCCACCAGCGGCTAATAAAGATTTGTAACGTGTAGAAACTAATGCAGAATATTGGTCCAACCCATAATGGAGCAGGATAATAATTTTTAAGAAATAGACCAAATACAAGTAATGTAACAATTGTATGCGAGATGTAATTTGTTAATGCCATTCGTCCAACGTATTGGAATGGACGTAATAACGTTTGCCATTTTTCTTTTTGTAATAAACGCATTAGTGTGAAAATGTAGAATATGAATAACGTTTTTCCGCTAAACATTGTAAAGACCTGCATATAAATTGGTTCATAAAATGGTTTTGATAAGAAGTAACGAACCATGAAGAACCACATTGGTAATGTAAAAAGGAACATAATAATTTGCCATTTTTTAAGCTTTGGATCTAACTCTTTCGCGCGGCGGAAAATATCCTTTTTGCCGGCGTATAAACCAAGTAAAAACAGCCCAACTGTTTCTGGGAGCATAAGTAAATTTAATCCAATTCCATCAGCGTAAAATGCATGGAAACGATTTTGTATTTGTGACAGCCAGTCTTCTAATGGCATGATAGGTAAGGAAAAACCTAGCTCTTCCTTTGGTACCAATGCAACCGTAATACCAGCCATTAGCATAATGAATTGAAAAATACTCAATAAAACGATAGCCCATATTAAAATAGTACGAGGTTCTCTCTTATAAAATAAAAATAAGAAAAATCCAGCAATTGCATAAGTATGTAAAATGTCTCCGTCCCATAAAAGAACGTAATGTAAGAAACCGAATAATAATAAAATAAGTAAGCGGCGAACAAATAAAATTTTTGGATGATCTGTTTTCGCTTCAGCACGACTCATAAAAATATAAAAACCTAATCCGAATAAAAACGAAAAAATTGTATAAAATTTCGTTTGAATAAACATATCGTAAAATAGGCGAATGTAGCTGTCTATCCCTTCGTAAATTCCTGAAAGATCACGTGAGTCAACCCCGGCGATAACAGGCCAATTCACAAGAAAAATACCTAGTACAGCTATTCCTCTAATAATATCAATGGAGTGTATCCTCTCGCCTTGTGTGAGATTTTGTGTCATTTTTTTCCTCCTTGTTAAGTAATTCCCTTTTATTATACGAAATGTAAGGTGGAGGGGATAGGGGATATTTCCATTTTTTTAAACTGTTAAGTTATGTAGGATGAGATATAATAAGAGTGCACAACAAGTTTTAACCTTTTTCAAAACAGGCAGTAAAGCTCCTTCTTATAAGGAGCTTTCTTTATGAAAAGTGTTGATAATGATTCTCTTTAATGATAAACTGTATTCAAAAGTGATAATCATTATCAAAAAGGTTGGTGCGTAAGTATGGTATATGCATTAGTAGCAGGTACAGTCGCTGTATATGCAGTTATTGCGAAGTATGTTTTAAATGGAGTAGGAACAGCAAAATGAGTGATATGACATAAAATCCCTTTCATTTGTAAAAAGAATGAAAGGGATTTTTTATTTTTAATGAGAATATGCTGAAAATTTAGTATGATAGTAAAGTGAAACTGTAATCAATGGGTAGGTGTAACTCTCACTGGTTATGAGCTCGCAAATAGCGGGGAAAAGTATATACATCTTGGATAAAGGGGAACAAGGGGATGACAAACATAGTACAGACAAACGGTATGAAAAAACTTGTTTGTTTTTATGAAGAGTGGCAAAAACACGGCGATGCAGAGAATAGTTTAAAGTTGTTTGAGGTAATTCAAAAATATAAACAAGAACAGCTTATGATAGCGTTCTGCGGTCACTTCTCTGCAGGGAAATCAACGATGATGAATCATCTATATAAAGCGCAGTTGTTACCGACAAGTCCAATTCCGACAAGCGCTAACGTTGTCAAAATTGAAAAAGGAATGGATCGTGTTGTTGTAACGGTTAAATCTGGAGAGCAGTACGAATATGACGGTGCATATTCAGCAGAAGAATTAAAACAAATTTGTAAAGACGGCGATGAAGTAATTGGTGTTCATATTTATCGAAACGACGCGCCGATTCCTGAAGGGGTTATGTTAGTTGATACACCAGGGATTGATTCAACAGATGATGCCCATCAATTAGCGACAGAGTCGACACTTCATCTGGCAGATGTCATTTTTTATATGATGGATTATAATCACGTCCAATCGGAAGTGAATTTACAATTTGTTAAAGAATTGAAACAACGTAATAAAACGGTTTATCTCGTTGTAAATCAAATAGATAAACATAAAGAAAATGAATTATCGTTTGAGAATTATAAAGATAGTGTAAAACAATCATTCTCTAACTGGGATATTGAAGTAGATGGTGTTTATTATACGTCATTACGAATGATGAACCATCCACATAATGAAATTAGAAGCTTAGAAGCGTTAATTACTTCTATTATGAAAGAAAAAGAGCAGTATGTAAGGACTGGAATGGAGCGAGAAACAGAATATTTAATGGGAGAACATTTCTCGTTTATTGTTTCTGAAAATGAAAAAGCTCTCTTGAAATATGAGGAAGAGTTAGCATCACCACTTTCTATTTCAGAGGTAGTTGAAAAGAAGGAAGAGTTAACGGAAGCGAAAAATCGTGAGGCAAGTAAAGAATCTCATGTGAGAAACGAATTTATAAAAGGTTTACAAGCTATATTAGATAACGCTTATTTAATGCCATTTGAAATGAGAGAATTGGCAAATGCATATTTAGAAACGAAATTAACAAAATTTAAGGTCGGTTTGCTATTTTCGAAAGGAAAGACGGAGCAAGAAAAACAAAGACGTGTAGAGGCGTTTTATTCTGCCCTTCAAAAGACTGTTGAAACGCAGCTTGATTTTCATGTGAAGGAATTTATTGTAGCCTTCTTAAAAGAAGAAGGATTGTTCACGGAGGAAATTGGGAAAGACATATATGGGTTAGAAATTGCTTTCGGACCAGAAATGTTGGCCGAAGTAATTAAACAAGGTGCAGGTTTCACAGGTGATTACTTACTTCTTTATACAGCGGATGTAGCGAATGAACTGAAGAAACGTTATTTTATAAAAGCGCAGCAAATTTTTGATAAAAGTGCGGTCGTTTTAAAGCAAAAGGTGAGAGAAGCAGTTGCTCGTATTGAAGAAGAGATTGAAACATATACGATGCTGCAAACGGCGAAAGAAACACAATTACAATACAGTAACAATTTGGAGGCATATGAAGACTATTTACGAAATGTTTGGCACGATCATGTTGCTACGCCTGAAGGGCTGCAAATAGATGAGATATTGCAAAGGGAAAAGCAAATTGTTAGTGAGAAATTTACACTACAAGAGCAGGAAATCGTAAGCGATAACGTAGCGGTTCATGAAGAAGAGCTGAAAGGAACGGCGGCTTTAAATATTCAGCGGATATTAGAGAAAGTGAAAAAAGCTGAAACGATATTAGAGCCATTGCCAGCGCTGAAACATGTACAGCAAGAGGTAATAGAGAAAAGAAGACGTGTGGAAACAAAACAATTTACAGTAGCGTTATTCGGGGCATTTAGTGCTGGAAAATCATCATTTGCCAATGCCTTACTCGGTGAGAAAGTACTTCCTGTATCACCAAACCCGACGACGGCAACGATTAATCAAATTTTGCCGGTTACAGAGGAAAAACCACACGGAACAGTAATTGTTCAGTTTAAATCAAAGCAAGCGTTATTAGAAGATATGAAAGCTGTTTATAAGCTGTTTCATTATGAGATTGCTACGTTAGATGAAGCGTTAGCACAAATTGATAAAGTTATGAAATATCCTTCACCAACTGGGAAGCAAAAAACAACATTTAGCTTTTTACGAGCGGTACAAAAAGGATATGATGCAGTTTCTACTTATTTAGGAGAACAAGTACAAGTTACATTAGAAGAGTTCTCTGATTATGTAGCGAATGAAGAGAAATCATGCTTCGTTGAGTATATGGAACTTTATTATGATTGTGCTTTAACAAGGCAGGGAGTAGCGCTTGTAGACACACCTGGAGCGGATTCTATTAATGCTCGCCATACGGATGTTGCATTCCAGTATATTAAAAACGCAGATGCTATTTTATTTGTAACATATTATAATCATGTATTCTCTCGTGCTGACCGTGAATTTTTAATTCAGCTTGGTCGTGTAAAGGATACTTTTGCCCTTGATAAAATGTTCTTCTTAATTAATGCGGCGGATTTAGCAGAGTCTGAAGAAGAACTTGAAATGGTAAAAGGTTATATCGCAGATCAGCTGCTGCAATACGGTATTAGAAATCCGCGTTTATTTGCAATTTCAAGTTTATGTGCGCTTGAAGAGAAACAAGGAAAGAATGTTGAAAAAGAGAAGTATGGTATTTTACAAAACTCTGGGATTACGAAGTTTGAGGAATCATTTACGTCCTTTATGATGAGAGATTTAATGCTTGTTTCTGTGCATGCTCTATATGGTGCTTTGCAAGGGGCAGATCAGCTTTTAGTAAACATGATAAAGGGTGCAAAACAGGGGAATGAAGAGAAAGAGAAGCAAACGAAAAAATATGAAGCAGAGCGTGATCAACTACTTCATATCATTTCATCATATAGTGTACTTGCTGAAGAACAGGCGATGCAAAATGAAGTGAAAGAGTTGCTTTATTACGTGCAACAGCGTCTATTCCTACGCTATAACGATGTGTTTACTGAATTTATTAATCCGGCGTCACTTCGAACGGATGGAAATGTGAAAACACAATTGCAACAGTGTGTTATGGAATTAGTAGCATTTATTCAGCATGATTTATTGCAAGAAATGCGTGCGACATCATTACGCCTTGAAAAATGGATAGACGAAGCGATGAAGCGTGCAAAGGACGAAATTGTAGTGAACTGTAAAGTAGAAAATGAATCAATTTCTATGAATGGAACAGTGGAGTATGAATATAAAGATATTACACATAAAGAACCGTTCCCTTCAGTTGAAATAAAAGATTTCAAAAAAGCACTGGCACATTTTAAAAATGAGAAAAGCTTTTTTGAAAAGAATGACAAAGCTTTTATGCAAGAAGACGCTAAATCTGTATTAGAACCGTTCGTATCAAACTATGTAGCTGATGAAAAAGATTTATTTGTTCATCATTATAAGCAAGAGTGGGATATGAAGTGGAACTTATTCCAAAAAGTGATGCAGCAAGATGTGATGAACTATTATGAAAGTATATTGTTTGCATTGGCTGAAACGATCGATGTATCTCTATATGAACAAAGTAAAGAACAATTGCAAAAGCAGTTAGTAGAGATTGAAAAAGAAATTTATGTTATATAGTCGTTATGAGAAAAAGATTCGTTCAATTTTCTTTTGCAGTACAGTATCTAAAGATTTTACAAATCCAGCAAATTCATCGGTAGAAATCATATGAGTAAGAACGAGTCGTCTGCCATCTGGTGTTTCACCGCATAAGACGAATGAAGAAAATTCATATGTTTTGTTTTCAACTACTAATTTTGGATAGGAATACGTGTCGCTTTTCTTCTTCTTTCCATCAATAGAGATGACGTTGCATTTTTTCTCATTGTTGTCCATGGTGAATCCCTCCTTTCTATTACTTATGGTAGACAAGGAGGGTTTAGAACAATAGAGAAGGGGGAATTTTTTATGTCTGTTGTAATAGAACGTATTCCAAAAGAGGCTATACCGAAGTCTTTATTGCTACTTGCTGATCCAAGTGAACGGCAAATAGCTACATATGTACAAAGAGGATTAACATACGTAGCTAAGCAGGGGGGGAGCGTTATCGGTGTATATGTTCTTTTGGAAACAAGGCCAAAGACGATGGAAATCATGAATATTGCGGTTGCAGAGCATTTACAAGGAAAAGGGATTGGGAAGAAGCTATTAAGGCATGCTGTAGAAACTGCTAAAGGATATGGTATGTCAAAACTTGAAGTTGGTACAGGCAATTCTAGTGTTTCACAACTTGCTTTATATCAAAAATGTGGATTTCGTATTTTTTCTATTGATTTTGATTACTTTTCGAAGCATTATGAAGAAGAGATTATTGAAAATGGGATTGTATGTCGTGATATGATCCGGCTTGCAATGGAATTGAATAAAAACGTATAACTATTTAGGGGGAAGAGAAGATGGAAGTACATAAAGCAATTACAGCACATTCTCGTAAACAAAATGAAAGTGTAAAAGCATGTTTACAATTAGATGCACAGCGTGAAGCAGCTATTGAAGCTGCCGTATCTCTTGCGTCAAATGGGAAAGAATTTTCGGTTGATGTCATTAATGTTGTAACGAAGCAAATTAATGATCTTGCAAAAAATGGTGTTACCTTGCAGCGTAAATATGTTACAGAAGAAATGGTTATGGAGTATGTAAGTCGTTTGAAAAAGAAAGAAGGTCGTTAAAGATGATAGTTACAGTCGAATGGTTACGTGAGCATATAGAAGATGAGAATGTCCGTATAATCGATTGTCGTTTTGATTTAGCGAATCCTAATTGGGGTAGAGAAAAGTATGAAGAAGGACATATTCCTCATGCGTTATATTTTGATTTGAATTTAGATTTATCAAGTCCTATAGCAGAACATGGTGGCCGCCATCCTTTACCAAATATTGAGGAGTTTGCAGACAAGCTTTCGGAGGCTGGTATTGATGAGCATACGACAGTAATTGCGTATGACAGTCAAGCCGGTGCAAATGCTGCTCGTTTATGGTGGTTATGTAACTATGTAGGACATGAGAAAGTATATATATTAGATGGTGGTTTCCCGGCTTGGAAAGAGAATGGACTACCGACAACAACGGAAATTCCTGTTGTTATACGAAAAACATTCAAAACAAACATACAAGATCATATGCTTGTAACGATGGAAACGGTCAGAGAGAATATCCGTGCAGGTGCGGATGTTACATTAATTGATTCTAGAGAGCCAAAGCGTTATGCTGGTGTCGAGGAACTTGTCGATCATAAAGCAGGTCATATTCCGACAGCGGTAAACCATTTTTGGAAGGATGGAATGTTGCAATCAGGACAATTTAAGAATGGAGCTGGGCAACAAGAACGCTTCCAAAATCTTTCGAAAGATAAGGAAACCATTGTATATTGTGGTTCTGGTGTTACAGCGTGCCCAAATATCGTTGCATTAAAATTAGCTGGATTCCAAAATGTTAAATTGTATGCAGGTAGCTGGAGTGATTGGATTTCTTATCCAGAAAATCAAATTGCAAAAGAAGAAGATTAATCACTTGCATGCAAAAATAATTTGTATTAAAATAAGGTCACAAGCAAGAGATTGCTCGAAAAACTTTGTATTTTACACATTGGAAACAATGTGATAATATAACGACAAGTAAATAATACATCCTGCGGTGTACGTAACTTATTTATGTCTAAAACCGATGTTAGTTATACGGAAGCTCAATATTTAGCGACCATCATCAAGCCTTCCTTGTGGAGGAAGATGTACGGTAACTGTGAGGGCATCCACCTGCGAGTAGCGGGTTTTTGGACATTTACGAGGAGCGGCACGTGCGGGGGTCTTATTTCAACTAACCTTATATAAAATTCCTACGGTGTACGTAGCTTATGCATGTCTTAAACCAATAAGTTTAATATGGAAGTTCAATATTTAAATGTAGCTAACATGCCATCTTTTTAAAAAGGAAGTTACAAACATTTGTGAGAGCATCCACCTGTGAGAGCAGGTTTATGGACATCTAGAGAGAACGGCATATGTGGGGCTATATAAAAACCTTACGTTTTATACGTAAGGTTTTTTTGTTGCATAGATATATCAATATTATCTTGATTCACCTGTGAAGTTTCCGTAATAAATGTAGCACTTTCTGTCTTCATCAATCTCTCTTGAATCTAAGGAGAACTCCATAGACATGCCGTCTCGCTGAATATATATAATATCTGAATGAAGAGATGGTAAAATTTCTTCATAGTTCCATACATCTTGACTATCTACTATGTTTGAACTCGTTTCACTTAGTTCTCTAATTTCAAAACCGATGTAGGAGTATGTAGGGTCTGAAGGGTCATTTGCGAAAACTTCTTTTTGAATATAAATAACTGCTGTTCCGTCTGGATCAACCGAAGTTGCAGTAACAACATAAGTATTTTTCTCTTTAATAAAATATTCACAAGTCATGCGTGCGATAATTTCAGAATTAGAAATATTGGCGTAGTTCCATAAAGCAGGATACCCTTTCGTTTCATCATTAAGTCGATATTCTAAGCGCATTTAATCCCTCTTCTTCCTTTTTCTTCTACTTTATCATGCCATCCTATATAATAGGAATAGAATTTAAAAAGGGGAGTGCGAAGGTGACAAAAACGAAATGGCTAGTAGGTGGTGTCGTAACGTCTTTAATGACTGGCACTTTATTTGGTTGCGCACAAGATCTTCCCCCAAAACCAAATGATAATAGTTGTTCTGATTGGGATTGGGATGATGAACTTGGGGTATGGCAGTGTGATGATAGTAGTTCAGGTTATCGTGGGCATTATTTCTATGGTGGGCGATACTATCAAAATAAATCCACTTTTAAAAATTCATCGGCGTTTAAATCGTATCAATCGTCTGCTGAATTTAAAGGTGGAATTGGAAGCGGTTCAAAGGGAGGATTTGGGGGCTAAAATATGTCGCAATACATAAGGGATCGAAAAGAATTTTATTTAAAATATCCGGATTTTTGGTCGGATTTATATGAATGTGAGTATAGTTTGTTTCATGTTTTTTCTATAACAAATCAGACTTTGGACCAATTACACTTAGCGACTGAACGAATGGGGAAAATATTTTTTAAGACTGCTAGACTGCTGCGTAATTTAAGTGACGAACAGCTTCTAGATCTTGGCTTTCCATCCGCGAGTTTATCTTTCATTAGAATGAAAGGGCTCTATCCTGAATCTGTAATTTCGCGATTTGATTTTGCTGTAACAGAGGATAACAAAATCAAAATGCTTGAGTTTAATAGTGATACACCAACTTTTATTGTGGAATGTTTTCAAATGAATGGGAAAGTATGTGGAAATCTAGGCTATGATGATCCAAACTCGGATCAAGAACGATTGCTATCTTCTGGTGTAACGAAAGCAGTAATGGAAGCGACAAAGGGATTAGATAATCCAAATGTTGTTTTTACAGCACATCATGAACATATCGAGGATTGGAATACCACTATGTATTTAAGTCAGCTATGCCATGTTGAAAATAAAGTAGTGCCAATGTCAGAACTTAGAATTACAAAGGATGCTCTAGTCGATAAAGATGGGGCGAAGATTGATGTTTTATATCGCCAAACATATCCGATAGAAGATTTAATTGAGGATCAAGATCCTGAAACAGGAGATTTGGTAGGTGTGGAATTGTTACAACTTGTAAAAGCCGGAAAGCTTTTTATAATAAATCCTTTGTCAGCATTTTTACTTCAGCCAAAATCAATTCAGTGTCTTATTTGGGGGTTAGCAGAAGAAGAGGCCTTTTATACAAATGAGGAACAACAGTGGATTAAAGAATATATGTTACCTACATATTTAGAACCAGATTTATTTTTAGGAAAAGGTTCTTTCGTTCAAAAACCTTCATTTGGGAGAGAAGGAGATACAATTACGATTCGCGATAAAGACGAAAATATTATGCTTCAAAATGCACACCAAACATATAAAGCGTCACTGCCGATATTTCAAAAGTATATCGAACTGCCAGTCGTATCCTTGGAAACAGAAAAAGGGATCGAGAAACTGTCATATGTGTTTGGTTCGTTTTTAATTGCTGGAAAAGCGAGTAGTATCGGTATTCGTGCGGGAGAAAAGATTACAGGAAATGAATCGTACTATTTACCGGTAGGTATAAAAAGGAGGGGAAAAAATGATTAATTTTTTATTATATTTAGTAGTAACACTCGGCCTTTTATGTATAGGTCTGTTCTTGATGGAAGTGACAACGAAAGTAAAGGAATTTAAGTTAATGGCTCAAGGAAATAAGGCGGTAAGCTATGTGCTTGGAGGACGATTACTTGGGTTAGCTGTTGTTTTATATTCGACAGCAGCTAATTCAATTTCACTTCTTGATATGATTTCGTGGGGAGCAGTTGGGATTTTGGCTCAAATTATCGTCTTTTATTTAGCTGAGTGGCTTACACCACGCTTTAATATAAACAAAAGTCTCGAAGAAGATAATCAAGCAGTTGGTCTTTTTCTTATGTTTTTATCAATTTCAATTGGGATTGTAATTGCTGGTTGTATAACTTATTAAAAACTTTACGTTTAAACGTAAAGTTTTTTATTTTATCCCGTAAAAGCCCGATTGGTGAGGGCTAATAATCAGTGGGGGATGAACAAAACCTCCACTGATTAAAGTTACACTTTATATATGTTAGTTTGCCATACCTTTTGAAAAAATTGTAGGCTACGGTTGACATCTATTTTAAATAAGAGTAACATTTTCAATGTAATGAAAATAAGTCTCTGTTAGGTGAGGCTCCTGTATAGAGAAATGCTACTGCCCAAAAATGTCGAGAGACGCCAATGGGTCAACAGGAATGATCGAATTAAGGTTTTTCTTAACGTAGCTGGTAATGTACCTATGCTATACAGTGCTAAAACTCGGTGAGGGAGAGGTCCGTAGATTTCTAATTATATTAGAAATCGTTTATTTGTGTATGTAATGGCCGCTACTCTCTTAAGGGTAGGGGTCTTTTTTGTTACCAAGCTATGAGTAATTTCATAGTATAAACTATAAAATTAAACGAGGAGGTGAGGAGCATGTCAAATTCTGACTCGGTTCCGTTACCCATATACTTCAAATCAAAAATATATGATGTAGGCAGGAAACGATTTGTTCCTCCCTCTATATTTATCACAATGTAGCGTTTATAAAGCGCGAGACACTTTCACAGTAAAGTGGATAAATTGAGAAACAAAGCGTTTCTTCCTATGTTGTAAAGGAGGAGACGATAATATGTTATATGCAAACAAAACTGTGGGTAACACGTCATATAAACTAAGTAAAAAATCAATAAAAGAACAAACAATGCTCCAAAAAAATAAAGATTTATTAATTGAAATTGCAACAAGAGATGTAAAATCTGTATTTGCATATTTTAAAACAACAAGAGACGGACTATCAATGAAAGAGGCGCAAAAACGTATTCAAGTATATGGCCGAAATGAACTAACTTCAAAAAGAGCACTTCTCGCAGAAGTAATGATGAAGCTTGGTGGCATGATTCCAGGTTTTTCAAAACAACGTGTGTGTGATGAATTACAACGTGAAACGATTACTGTATCTAGAGTAGAATGTTCTAGTAGTACAGGGTTAAATAGTGAACTGAAAATGATGGAGATACCAGTGCAAGAACTTGTACCTGGAGATATGATTTTTCTTTCGGCTGGAGATGCTGTGCCAGCTGATGTACGTATTATTTATGCAGATGATTTATTAGTGAATGAGTCTGTGTTAACGGGAAACGAAGCGAATATAGAGAAGTTTGAGAGCTGCTATCACCTTGAACGTAAACGATTTATTCCATTAAAACGGATGAAAGATTATAATCCACTTGAGCTTGAAAATGTATGTTTTAAAGGTTCGCATATCGTTAGTGGAAATGCAAAAGCTATCGTTGTTTCTACTGGAAAAAATACGTATTCAGGCATATTGCATACTTGTTGTAGTAGAATGTCTTAATGTGTTAATGGTGCTAAATATACAAAAACAATGTATAATAGACAAAGTTGAGCAAAAACGTAGAATGGTAATCTATTTATATAACCTTACGTGATAACGTGAGGTTATTATTTTTTTAATAGGAGAGGAATTATGAAAAAAGTATTATTAGTTGATGGTATGGCACTATTATTTCGTGCTTTTTACGCAACAAGTGTCTACGGACAATTTATGAAACGACAAGATGGAACCCCTACGAACGGGATTCATGGTTATATGAAACACTTGTTAACAGCTACGCAAGCGATCGAACCAACACATATCGTTACATGCTGGGATATGGGAAGTACGACATTTAGAACAGAATCGTTCTCGAATTATAAAGCAAATCGTGCAGCGCCACCAGAAGAATTAATTCCTCAATTTGATTTAGTGCAAGAAATGACTGCGAAATTATCCATTCCAGTTATCGGTATGAAAGGCTACGAAGCGGACGATTGTATCGGTACGCTTGCAAAACAATACTGCAATGAAGCTGAAGTTTATATTTTAACTGGTGATACAGATTTACTTCAACTTGTTGATAAGAACGTTACAGTTATGCTTCTGCGTAAAGGAATTGGAAATTACGAATATTACACACCGGAGAAAATCATGGAAGAAAAAGGTGTAGAGCCGTGGCAAATCGTCCATGCAAAAGCTTTCATGGGAGATACAAGTGATAATTATCCAGGTGTAAAAGGTATCGGTGAAAAAACAGCGTATAAGCTTATTCAAGAGCACGGAACAGTATCCGCTGTACTAGAAAATGTAGAATCATTAACAAAAGCGCAGCGTACGAAGATTGAAAGTGATTTAGAGAACTTAAATATTTCGTTACAATTAGCCCAAATTCACTGTGAAGTTCCAATTTCATGTTCACTAGAAGAAGGATTACACACAATGGATGAAGAAAAACTTAGATTTGTTTGTGAAGAAATGAATTGGGGAAGACCTGAAATATTAATAAATATGCTATAAATAGTTTGGGAAGAGGGATGTTGCATAAGTCGAACTTTGACTTGGTGACACCTTCTTTTTGTTTTTGTAAACAGTATTATAATAAATAAAATTATGTCGAACTCAATTTTAAATATATAAATATTTCGACAAGATATAATGATAAAAGTTGATGAAAATAATAACTTTTATCATGAAGTGAATTAATTTCAACATAGTTTTAGATAATCATTTTTTCGTGTTCACAAAGTTGTCAGAAAATAAACGAGATTTTCATATGAAGTTCAAATAGAATTCACAACAATCAATTATTATAAGGACACACAGATAATTCTTTATCTTTTATATAAACCATCCCCCAAGGAGGACAATGAAAATGAGAAAAAAAGTGAGAAAATCTTTTAAACAATTATTAATTGAAAATAAACAATCACTATTAAATAATAAAGAAAATATGAAGGAAATTGAAGAGAGAATTGAGAAACGACATGTAGCATATAGTGGTGCTAGTAATTAAATAAAATAAAAAAGATAGCCTATGTAGGCTATCTTTTTTATTTTATATTGAAAAAACGCTATTCAGCTCTTTAATTTTGTAAATATGCAAGATATTTTTATAGCGTTTTTCTATCAATATTACTCATTTTTCGAGGTTGAAATTGGTATATACCAATTTTTGAGATTTTCTATTCAAAATATTACAAAAAATGTTACAATACACTCAAATTTATACTATAAAATCATTTTAATATGAAAAATTGGAATGAAAAGAAAGGAGAGGAATATGAATAAAGATGTCGCTTTGAAATGATTATTATCATTTCATTAGGAGTTGATGTAAAAAGATGAAAAGATACGAAGAATTGGACTCTATAAGAGGGATTTCTTCATTAGTAGTAATGATCGGTCATCATTTAATGATTTTTTCAGCATTTCAAAATTACAGTTATGAAGATAATAAACCATTTGTTGTGTATCTATTAAAAGAAACGCCTGCTCGTCTAATTTTTAGTAGTGGTAACGAATCAGTTATTATCTTTTTTGTTTTGAGCGGATTTGTTTTGTATGAATCTATTCAAAAAAACTATAGTAGCTATGGGTCATACCTTTTAAAACGTATATGCAGAATATATATTCCTTATATTGTGGCAATAATTATAGCTATTGTATGCCAGATTACAATTAGTGAATATGGTATTTCTTATTTAAGTGAATGGTTTAATCGCTCATGGACGATTGAAAGTTCTTCAAGCTTAATCGCACAACATATTTTATTGGTTGGGAAATATAATACAGATGCATATAACGGTGTGATTTGGTCACTTGTCCATGAAATGCGAATATCAATAATTTTCCCGTTAATTTTGATGATTTGCTTACGAAAAACGTTAAGGTGTTCATTACTATTATTGTTTAGTTTTAGTATATGTTCTGTCGTAATATTATTTTTGTTTCGCTCGGGCTTAACATTAACAAGCTATGCATTAACATTGCATTACACAGTACTGTTTTTACTAGGAGCACTAGTTGCGAAGTATAAAAATAATTTAATAGTTTTTTATAGTAATTGTACTAAAAACACGAAAATTGCATGGTTTTTATTTGCGATTTTACTTTTTATGTATGAAGGGCTTATAGGAGAAATGAAAGTGCTCAATAATTTTATATTTCGAGACTACGTAGTGGCGATAAGTGCATGTTTATTTGTCATATTAAGTTTGTCAATATCAACTTTGTCGTCCTTGCTACATAATAAATATTTGTTATATTTGGGGAAGATTTCTTACAGTCTTTATTTATACCATATTATATCGTTGTTTTCCCTTATATACATGCTCCATGAAATATTACCGTTGCCTATTATTTTAATTTTTTCACTTGTTTTTTCGTTTATACTTGCAATGCTTTCGTATGTATATGTAGAAAAATTTGCATTCGGAGTCGGAAAGTATGTAACAAAACAAGTGGATAGAAGAGAGAAAGGGTTATCTGTAAAGAGTGAATTGCAGGATGTTATTCAGAAAAGGGCGGTGAAATAATTGAAGCAAGAAATGAGTATAAAAGATTTTCAACAATTACTGAAAAGAAGATTCGTAACGATTATTTTAACGATGTGTTGTTTAACCGCTTCTTTAGTTCTTATCTCTATGTATGTTTTAAAGCCGTCATATCAATATTCAACGCAAATTCTTGTTGGGAATTTAGATGAGTTTAATAAGGAAAATTCAACAAATAAAACACAAGAAAATAAGCAACTAGTAACATCGTATGTTGATATTTTAAAAAGCCCATTAATTATTTCAACAGTCAAAAAAACTTTGAAATTAGAGCAATCAAGTTATGAATTAGCACAAAAAATCTCGGTTGTGAATACGGACAACTCACAAATTGTAACTGTTACAGTAAAAGATTCCAATCCGAAAATCGTGAAAGACATTGTAAAGACATTGGCAGAGCAATCACAAAAAAGCTTTCAACAGTACACAAATGTACAAGGGGTGAAAGTATTAACTGATCCTGAGTTACAGGAACAGGCTGAAAAATTGTTTCCGAAATTTCAACTAATCATTCCTATTTCTTTAATTGTTAGTTTTTTTGTTGGGATAGGTTTAGCTGTATTTCGAGATTATTTTGATGAACGTATATACACGGAACAGGATTTAGAGAAAATAACAACAGTCTCTGTTATTGGTCACATAAATATGGAACCGAATAGAAAAAAGAAACCTACAGAGGTTGATAAAAAATCATCTATATATCGAGGTGAACATGTCGATGTTTAGGACAAAGAAGCAGCTGCCATTCAATTTGCATGATGATCTGATGAAAGAGCAGTTTTATACGGTGTATCACGAGCTGAAAAAATCCGGAAAACAACTGTTCACAGTTAGTTCAACGAAGGACAGAGGTGTTGTTGCCTCGCTTATAGTAAATATGGGTCTAGTGTTTGCGGAAATGAAAAAAAAGGTGTTACTTATTGATGTGAATTTTTCTGACCCTAAACTACATGTATTATTACAAAGTGATCACATGATAACAGTAAACGATATAATAAGCTCTTCCTCCTGCAATTATGAATCTTTTTCTAGTAATTTGTCTAATTACTTATATTGTATTCCTGCAAAAAAAACAGTACATACAGGGACGCCTTTAGTTGCTATGGATGAATTTGATAATGCGATTGCTAAGTGGAAAGAAGATTTTGATTACATTTTCGTTTATTCTTCTGAAGTATTTGAACTTCCTGCTACGCACATTATTGCAGGGAAATGCGATGGAGTGGTCTTAGCAGTTAAAAAGCGAAAAGATTCACTACGTACAGTGCAAAAAGTAATAGCGGATATAAATAGGAAAGAATGTGAATTAATAGGTATAATTTTATATTCTTGAATGTGGGGGTAACGATCCATGATTCGTGAAACAAATCAAGCCAAGTTGTATACGATTCCGGCTCAAGAAAAGCCTAGCATATTGAATCGAAGTGTAAAACGCTTGTTTGATATTATATTTTCAATCATATTGTTACTATTAACAATACCAATTATGTTGTTCTTTTGTATTATGATTACCTTGGAAACATCAGGGGCTCCAATATACTTTCAAGAACGTTTAGGTATAAACGGGAAGAAGTTTAATGTATTTAAATTAAGGTCGATGGTAAAGGATGCTGAAATGAACGGACCACAATGGGCAAAAGAACATGATCAAAGAATTACAAAAGTTGGATTGTTTATAAGAAAAACGAGAATTGATGAATTACCGCAACTTTTAAACATTTTAAGAGGAGATATGTCTTTTGTAGGCCCTAGACCAGAGAGAGAGTTTTTTTATAATGAGTTTGATGCGTATATTCCAGAATTTAAGGAACGTTTAATAGTAAAACCAGGATTAACAGGATGGGCACAAATAAATGGAGGGTATAATCTTGATCCAAAGGAAAAGTTGAGGCTGGACATGGAGTATATTGAAATGAAAACATTTCGGATGGACATCCGTATTTTATGTAAAACCGTTTTAATTGTATTGAACGGTAATGGTGCAAGATAAATATATATGTAAACAAACAACATATGTAAGTAGGTTACTTGCAAAGGAGAACTTGTATGGGTAGATCTATTCTAAGCAATATTATCCATCTATTTTATAGTACGATTTTAGCTAACCTTCTTCAGGCCGTCAGTTTAATTGTTTTAGCAAACTTTTTTAACGCACAACATTATGGGATGTTTAGTGTTGCCATAGCAGTGACGTTTGTTATGTTATTTTTTACAGACTTAGGACTTAGTAATACGTTTCTTCGAGAAGGGGCAAAGGATGGAGCAGATTTAGAGAAGATTTTATCATCGTATATAAAAATAAGGATGATTCTACTTATTTTTATTTCTATCATCGGTTATATTGCTATTCATTATATGTATGCGGATAAAAATTTAATTTATATGATGATAAACGTAATGTTTTTCATGTTAATAGGATTAACTTGGCAAAACATAGGGATTGCCTATTTTCAACTGACGGAACGTATGAAGTATATAGCGCTCATAAAAGTTGTATCAGCATCAGTTGTCATTATAATTACATGTTTTTGTATTTTCGGAGAGTTACCGGTGTATGTAACAGCTCGCTTATATGCTTTTGGGTATATGATTGGTGGTTTATTCAGTATATATATCATGAGAAGAAAGACGAAAATGAATATGAAAGTCGTAATTCATAAAGCGTTATTTTGGCAATTAACTCCCTTTATTATTAGCGGTTTTTTAATAATGAGTACGCCACAATTAGCACCTATCTTGCTCAACTATACATTGCCATTAAGTATGGTAGGTGTTTTTGCAGTGGCGTACCGGATGCCGGCAGCTTTATATCAAGTACCAGGGGTAATTGCAGGTGCATTTTTTCCGGTGCTCTTTAAGCATTATAACCAGAATAATATAGAAGAGCATACGAAATTAAATTTACTTCAAATTAAATCAATGGCGATTGTAGGAATATGTATGACGATCGGTTTATATCATTTAGCACCATACTTTATTTCTATATTTTTTCATGAAGAATGGAGGAATGCAGTAGAACCACTCCAAATATTATCATTTCTTATTGTGCTACAAAGTTTAAATATTGCCATTGCTGACGGTTTAACGACGAGTGGTTGTCAAAATAAGAGGACTGTTGTGCAGTGTGTAGCATTGGTGATAGGTGGGGTTATGCTTTATAGCTTTAGTAGTCTTGGTGGAGTGATAGGAGCGGCATACGCTATGGTTTTATTTGAAATAGTCGCTTTAGTGGGATATATAGCGGTAAGTGTAGTGAAGAAAAAAATTGTATTCCAAATTGTAATACCGTATACAATTTATTTTGGTGTAACCTTTATTGGAGTGCAATATATATTGCATACATATCATTTAATTGCGCTTGTTCTTAATATACTAATTGTACTAGCTGCCATATTCCTATATGATTATGAGCTAAAAAAACTTCTTCTTTCTTTTATAAGAAAAATACGCAAAAAGGATTATATTACGAAACAGGGGATATAGCCTATGGAAAATAATATGAAAGTATCAATGGGATGGATTATTCTTCTAATATTATTTGTCATGTTAAGTAAATACAATTTATATATTGGATTTTCATTGAAGATATATATGATTTTTTTAGTCATATATTTTTGTTTAACAATTAAAGGCTTTCATATTCAAAAGTTATATTTTCATGAAGTTATATTTTTACTGTTTTATTTCATTTATTGTTTAAGCGGAATTCTTTCTATGTATTTAAATGCTAGTATTCGTATGATTTTTGGCGTGCTACTCGTTTTAGGATGCTATTTTATAATGAGAAATTTATTGGGGAATACTGAAATAGTGGTACTTGAATCATCTATTGCTTATGTAGGAGTAGTATTTAATGTTGTAAGTCTAATACTCTATATAATCGGTTTACAATACTTTAGTTTATACGGTGGAGAAGAGAGAGAAATTTTTGCTGGTTTATTAGTTGATAGAGGATATCCACGGTTAATTGGATTGCTAGATGATCCTAACATCTTTATTTTCTATAATACAATATTTTTTATGTACTATATGACGAATTTACAAAATATCACTAACATTCTAGGGTTAATTTTATGTGTTACGACGAGTTTATTAACCTTTTCAAGGGGTGGTATACTAGCGCTTGTGCTTGTCGTTTTTGTATATATATGTATGTCTAGTTTCGCTAAAAGAATAAAAATAATTATAAGTTTAGTATTGTTTAGTGTAGTTATTTTTAGTTTATCGAATAGTGTAATGGGGGGCCAATTAGATGACATATTAAATAAACGAATTTCTGATTTTTCCCATGATAATGGAAGTGGTAGATTTACATTATGGGAAGCTGCTTTTAAATATTATTTATCCAATCCATATATCGGAATCGGTGCTTTTAACTTTTCGAATTATTATGAGTATCAATTTAATGAAAAATTATATGTACACAATACATTTTTAGAAATCTTGTCTGAATCGGGTACAATTGGTTTTCTTCTATATAGCGCGTTTTTATTCATATTAATGTTCAAGCTAGCGCAGCATACTTTGTTTCGTGAAAAACCATATCTTCTATTGACTATGATTGCATTTATATTTCAGATGATGTCATTGTCACTCATTATTAACGAAGCGTTCTTTTTATTTTTAGCAGTTGTTGTGAAGTATATTTCAATATATGAAGGAAGGGGAAAGATAGATGGTAAAATGTCTATCAGCACATAATAAGGCGCCTCATGTTTCTGTAATAACACCTTCTTATAATAGTAGACGATTTATAGGTGAGACAATTTTATCTGTACAGAATCAATCGTATGAAAACTGGGAAATGATTATCGTTGATGACTGTTCAACCGACCAATCTGCCGCAAAAATTAAAGAGATAATAGAAGGAGACTCACGTATTAGGTTATTATCATTAAAAGAAAATGTTGGTGCTGCTAAAGCTCGGAATTTAGCGATTCGAGAGGCGAGAGGAAGGTACATTGCCTTTTTAGATAGTGATGATATATGGTTGCCGCATAAATTGAAGACACAATTGTTATTTATGGAAGAAATGAATATTGCTTTTTCATATGCGTCGTATAGTTTAATTGATGAAAATGGTAATGAATTAAATCGCGAAGTGAGTGTACCAAAATCTGTTGATTATCATTATTTAGTAGGAAATACAATTATCGGGTGTTTAACGGTGATGATTGATCGTGAAAAAATTCCGTATGTCGAAATGCCTAGTGTACAGCCGGAAGATACAGCGTTATGGCTGAACTTATTACATGAAGGGCATGAAGCAAAAGGGATACAGCAAGTATTAGCGAAGTATCGAATTGTAGCAAATTCTGTTTCGAGAAATAAAGTTAGAGCAGCTTTTCGGTATTGGAAATTATTAAGGGACCAAAAAAGTCTTAATGCAGTGCAAAGCTTTTACTATTTTAGTAAGTATGCTTATCATGCTTATAAAAAAAATAAAATCAATGTAGTTGGGAAGACGCAATTATGAACATACTGTTGATGACAGATAAATTGATAACTGGCGGAGCCGAAAATTATTTCTGTAAATTAGAAAATAATTTGCATTATGAGGATTTTAAGATTTATACAGCTGCAGGTGATGGAGAACTATATGAATCCCTTACTAGAAAAGAAAATTTTATATTACTTAGTCGATGGAATCATTTGAGAAATATTTATTATTTACGAAACGAAATTTGTAAACGAAAGATAGAACTTATTCATGCAAATAGTTTGCGAATGGTATTATATGCTTTTCTACTTCAAAAGTTTATTAAAAAAAAGATGAAAATTGTTTATACGAAACACAATGTAACGATATTAGAAAAGAAAATGCCAACGCTTTTTCGGTATTTCATGAATAAATATGTGAACAATATTATTACAGTAAGTGAGTTTGAAAAGAACAATTTAATTTCAATTCATGTAGCAGAAGAAAAAATAAATACAATTTATAACGGTGTTGATATTGAAAAGTTTTTATTCCAGCAGAAAAAGAAAGAATCTACATATAAAATAGGGATATTAGCTAGATTATCCAAAGAGAAAAACCATCAACTATTTGTCAAAATTGCAAATGTGTTGAAAAAGAGAAATGATTTTATGTTTTATATTGCTGGTGATGGACCAGAGAAAGAATCGATTATGAAAGAAATAGAAAAATATGGATTGCAGCAAAGGGTGAAGATGCTAGGGAATATTTCAGAGCCGCATGAGTTTATAGGGAATATGGACGCCTTACTTTTATTATCTTTTCGTGAAGTGTTTCCAATGGTAGTAATTGAAGCGATGGCTACAGGGACACCAATTGTTTCAATAGATGTTGGTGGAATACATGAAGCGGTAATAGATGGAGAGTCAGGTGTTTTGATATCTGAATATTGCGAATCTGAATTCGCAAGTGCGCTTGAGGAACTACAAGGGAATGAAGAAAAGGTAACTGCTATTAGATTGAAAGCACGAGAGAAAGCAATGAGATATTTCTCGTTAACTAAAATGATAGAGGAAACGAAAAATATATATGAATTAAACAAATGACCGAGTAGGTCGTTTGTTTTTTTTATTATAGAAACTTTTAAGAGACAACTCACATATTATATGAAAAAGGTAATATGAGGAGTGAATTTATTTTGTCAGAATATATTTCATCCCAAGAAGATTGTGCGCCAGAAAGTAGCGTTCATATTGATTGTTTTGGCGCAGTTCCAAACTCGGGAAATGATAGCTCATTAGCAATTCAGCAAGCTATTGATTATTGTGTAGCGAATCGAATTTCGACGGTTAGAATTACAGGGGTAAATACGTACAAAATTGTAAAGCCGATTGTTATTAAATCAAACGTAAGATTAGAGTTGGATCCTACCGTAACACTGCAAATTGATGGGGATTTTAATGCATTTGAGCTACAAAGTAACGCTTCGATAGTTGGTGGTACTCTTCAAGTTATAAATCCATTGTTTCAATCTGCTGTTATTTATGTTTCTGGTTCACAACAAATCGAAGTACCTAATCAATCTGTTATATCAAATATAAATATAATAAATACAACTCCATCGTATAAAGGAAAAGCTATACATTTTTATTGTCAAAAGGCATGGGATTTTATTAGTTTCTTTCAAGTTAAATTTATTCAAATTAAAAACTTTCAAACTGCAATACATTTGAAGACAGAATATATAAATGATATCAATACACCTTGCTGGATTAACGCCAATGTATTTCAATCTATATTTATTGATGGATGTGTGTATGGGATTGAAGTAGATGGAAATAGTGATTTGCCAAATGAAAGTTCAGGAAATACGTTTCATGATATTCAAGTGCAATGTAGACAACAAACGGAAAAAGTAATTCGTTGTTCAGGTGCGTATAATACATTTAATTGTATGATCTGGGATACGTACCGGATGAGTAGTGAACAAATTGTTATTGAATTTTCTTCCAATTCTCATCGTAACTACCTTTTTTCAAATCTGCTTTCGACAACTATTGTAGATAAAGGACAGTACAATGTTTGTAAGTCTACTTATGAAGAATCCCTACGAATTCAGTTACCTTTGACGTTAAATAGACCTCATTTAATAGGAAATCAAGATGATATTTTAGTAAATGCTCAGCAGAAATATAACGTTAAGCAAGTAAGTGGAAAAGTGCCGTACGGGGGAAATCTCACAAATTGCTTTAATTTAATAGATGAACAAAGTGTAAACTATATTGACGTTCCAGATAGTAATCCAGTTGTAATTGAAATGGATTTTACGAAAAAACCAATACAAATGTTAAATTGTTTTGGAATGTATTTTGGATGGGGAGAGAGCCCAAAGAAAATTAAAATTGAATATGCATTAAGTGCAACTGGAAGTTGGGTTATCGCGTTGGATGTTCCATTAAATGTTGGCGATACAATTATATCGAATATGAAGGCCAGTCAGTTATATAAAGTTAGAATTACATTAAGTGGTTATTCTCAAGATCATAAACGTTTTCGAATTAATCGTATCTTTGCAAGATCTTCTATGGAAAATGGGAGTGCTTGGTTAGCGACAACTGGCGGAAGAATGTTTGGAGATATTGAAATAGAGGCAAGTAAAGGTATAATTATGAAGACTGCTAGTGGAGTGAAATGGAAAGTTACCATTAATGAAGCTGGCCAACTTATTACGACTAAAATAACTTGAGGTGGTGTTTAATCGTATATCCTTGGACGAGTTACAACGTAGTGGAATATAGGTAATGAAAAAGAGATTGTAATTTGGTTTCAACCAAACTACAATCTCTTTTTTGTTTCAATTACTTCCACCAAATCCAAGTCCAAAGGTAGTTTCGTACATTTCGAGGAGTAATGCGAATGAAGCGTTCACCGTCAAAGAAGCAATTTAAATTTGGAAGTGTTTCATCTGGATTTTCTGGAACAAAGGTGACGATGTTTTCGTTACTTGTAACGGTTACTGTAATTGGTGGGTCGGTAGGCGAGACTTGAAGTTGTAACGAAATATTGGCCGTATTTTTAAACTCATTATTAACAGGTGGACTTATTACTTGTACTGTGAATAACACGATAATTGTTTCGTTTGGTTCCAAATTAGTAGCAACTAGGAAACCGATATTCGGATTCGCTAGTGGAGAGCGTTCACCGTTAATAAAGACAGTGCCATTTATAAATTGTAAACCTGCTGGAATAGTATCTTGTAACGAAATATTTGAGAGTGAAATTTTGGAAGTATTTGTAATGCGTACCGTGTAATCAAAATATTGATTTAAATAAGCTGAGCTGACGGAAGCATTTTTCGTGACTGTTGCAGTTATAAATTGAACTGGTATACGAACGATATTTGAATTAACAATGAAAGTAATAATTGGATCCTGTGGTGTCAACTGAAAAGCAGCGGTAACTGTTGCAGAATTTATAATTGTACTGTTTGAAGGAATAGAAGTTGCGAGAACTTGAAATGTTATAGTTGCTACTGTACCTGCAGATAAAGAACCAATATTAATACCAGTGTCTGGACGAACATTTGGAACGGGAGTGCCGTTAATGGTTACGCTGTTTTCTATAAATGTTGTACCAGCTGGAATTGTGTCTATAACAGAAGTACTGATTGTAGGAATTGGGGAATGATTGAATACCGCTAATGTGAATGTAATGATATCTCCTATAACGACAATAGATTTGTCAGCTGTTTTTTCAATGCGAACCATCGGATCAATAACTGTCGTTGTAACGGTATTTGTTTGTTTTGTAATTGTAATAGGTGGTTTTGTTGGATCAATGATAACGGTATAGGAAACAGAAGCATCATTATTAATTGTAGATTGAAGAGTAGAAGAAGATATTGTCACTTGGAACGTAATAATAACAAATTCATTAGGAGCAAGATTTCCTAACGTAATACCATTTTCAGGATTCTCATTAGGCTGATTGATTCCGTTAATCGTAACACTACCAGCAACAAAAGTCGTATCTATTGGTACGGCGTCTATGGCAAGAAGGTCTTCAATCGTTACATTACCGCTATTCGTAATCGTAATTGTATACGTTAAAGTTTGACCAGGTAAGGCGTTTGTTACATCAGCAGACTTAAAAGCAATGACATTATCATTTTGGACAGTAGTTTTGACAGTATTTGTTGTAGTCGTATTTGTAACAGGTACGTTATTTGGGTTGACTATATAGTTAAAAGTAGTAATTGCGTTGTTGTTTAGTTCATTTGGTGTTGGAATAGAAGTCACAGTTACTTGGAATGAAACGATAGCATCTCCACCAATAGTTATAGTACCAATTGGTATGCCGCTTACTGGATTCACTCCTGGAAGAGTTTCTCCGTTTACAATGACGCTATTTTCTATAAACGTAGTACCTTGAGGAATAATATCTTGAATGATTACATCATTTACTGCAACATTACCGGTTTGATTTAGTGTAATCGTATACGTTAACGTATCACCAACCGTTGCAAATGCAAGGTCAACAGCTTTATTACTATTCAAATTCGCATGATTAATTTCTGTTAAAGCAGCTGATGAAATAATAGTTTCGGTAATAGGTGGTCGATTTGGTACCGTGTATTCATATTCAATTGTACTCGTGTTAGAGATTGGATTTGTTTGTGGAATCGAAGTAACCCGTACTTGGAATAGAATGGTTGCTGTCGTATTAGGCGGAATGTTATCAATTTGTATACCGTTAAGTGGATTGTCATTTGGCCGAGCGTTGCCATTCACGATAACACTATTCTCTATAAAGCTCGTATTTGCTGGGATGATATCTGTAACAATAATGTTTTCTACTTGTATATTCCCATTGTTTGTAATGGAAATAGTGTAAGGGATAATAGTTTGTAGGTCAGCATATTGGATAGGTGTTGTTTTTGTCGCAATTACATTAGCAGAAATAACTTCAGTGAAGGTAATATTGCTAGTCGATATTTGTTCTTCCACGTTTATTGTATAACGAGAAGTTGATTGATTTTGAACACGACCGCTGGCTGGAAGAGCTACGACGGTAACAGAAAATGTGACTGGGATAGAAGTGTTAGGAGCAATCGTTCCTACAAGTATACCAGCACTTGGATTGGCATTAAGCTGAGGAATGTTATTTACTAAAACGCTACCGTCAATAAAGGTTGTTCCATCAGGTATATTGTCTGTAAATACAACAGCAGTTGCATCCGTATTCCCCGTATTCGTTAAAGTTGTTGTATAAGTTAAAATGTCACCAATCGTTACAGAGGTCAAATCAACAGTTTTAAGTGAAACGATATCAGCATCATTAATTTGAACAAAAGTAGTATTGGAAGTAGTAGATTTTTGAATTGGTGCAAAGTCAGAATTGAAAATAAAGTCGTAGACGATGTTTGCAGTATTAGGTGTTGGATTTACAGCAGGTAAATTCGTAACGGAAACTTGGAATGTTATTGTAGCCATTTGACCTGCTGCGACATTAGGAATGGAAAAGCCGATATTTGGATCTGCTGCAGGAAGCACAGTATTATTAACTATTACACTTCCTGGAATAAATACTGTTCCATTCGCTATAGTATCTGTAAAAAAGATGGAGTTAGTTGTAGTCGATCCATTATTTTGAATGAATACTGTATATTCAATGGTTTCATCAATGTTAGCTAATACAGTATTAGTGGACTTTGTAGCAATAAGAATAGCATCAATAAATTGTATGTTTGTAGCATTGGAAGAGGTCGTTTCTGAAATTGGTGGTGTGCTTGGGTCTGGTCGATACTCATAGTGAATGACGGCGATATTATTAATGTTATTTTGTGGCGGTATAGAAACTACGCTTACTTGGAACGTAACAATAATCGTATTATTTGGAAGAATTATATCAAGATTGATACCGGTAATTGGATTTTCGTTAAGTCTTGGTACGCCATCTACAAGAATGCTATTTGGAACGAATGTGGTGCCAGAAGCAATTGCGTCAAGTAGGAGAGTATTTGTAATAGGTATTGTACCGGCGTTTGTAACTGCGACTGTATATGTGATGATTTGACCGATACGTGTAATGGATCTGTTAGCGGATTTAATTGCACTAACATTTGCCGTTCGCACTTCAGTATTTACTGCATTTGATAACGATCTACGCTGAATAATTGGAGAACTAGGGTCAATTTGGTATTCGTACGAAGTGTCTGAAATATTAATGACTGTATTGCCCTCTGGTATATTTGTAAGTTGTACTTGGAATGAAATAGTGACTGTTTCATTTGGTTGTATCGTGCCGAGAGTTACTCCGTTTTCAGGATTCACGCCAGGCTGAATTACATTATTTATTGCTAAGCTATCTTCAATGAATATAGTACCTTCTGGAATGGTATCAATGAACACGATATTGTTAGCCGGAACGGTTCCTATATTTTGAAGTGTATTTGTGTAGGTAATCATTTGCCCGATTGATACGAAATTTACATCCGCACTTTTAACAGAAATAATATTTGCATTTTGAAGTGATGTTGTAACAATGTTAGAATTTGCAGAGCGATTTACTGGTGGGGCTGTAGGAATACTTACATATTGGTAAGTTGCTGAAGATTGATTTACAATTTCAGTTTCATTCGGTGGATTATTTGTTTGCACTTGAAATAGTATCGTTTTGGAACTGTTTGCTGGAATTGTTCCAATCGGTATTCCGTTTTCAGGGTTTACACCTGGCTGAAGGACACCATTAATTGTGACACTATCGGGAACGAATGTAGTCCCAGCAGGGATAGAATCTGTAAAATTAATATTTATTGCGTCAACATTACCGATATTTTTCACTTCAGAAATATAAAGGATAGTTCCACCGATATCTACAGTTGTTGGATTGGATGTTTTTGTAATTGTCAATTGTGCTTGCACGAAATTTGTAATAACGATATTACTAGTAGATGTTTCAGTAATAGGCGGTTGCCCTGGGTCTGGTTGGATTGTATATGTTGTATTGGATTGATTTGTAATCGATTCTTGGGAGAATGAATCGTTAATAAGAATTTGGAACGAAATAAGGTGAGTAGCGTTTGCTGCTAAAGTAGGTAAAGTAACACCTACATTTGGATTGGCACCAAGTATAGTTGTTCCGTTAAGTGTAAAACTATTTTCTACGAATGTAGTATCTTGGGGGATCGTATCTGAAAATATGAGATTCGTAGCTGGAATATTTCCGGTATTTTCTAGTGTTATTGTGTAAGTCAAAATATCACCTGTTGTTGCTTGCTGTGCATTGACTGCTTTTAAAGAAAGGATAGTCGCATCCGAAATTTGTGTGAAAGCAGGATTAGACGTAATTGTTCGAGAGATGATAGGAGCAGTTGGATCGGCGATAAAAGTATAGTCAATACGGGCTGTATTAGAAATTGGGTTTACGCTTGGAATAGATTGAACGATAACCTGGAATGCTACAGTGACGATTTCTGACGGTGTGATGGAGTTTAATGGTATTCCTATGTTAGGATCAGCATCTGGAACGGAAACGCTATTAATAGTTACGCTATTCGGAATAAAGGCAGTTCCTTCGGGGACCAAATCTGTTAAAGTAACTGTATTTGCAGTAGTATTTCCGTTATTTTGAACGACTACTGTGTAAGTGATTGTACCGTCAGTAGATTGAACGAGAGAATCTGTACTTTTAATTACGGATAACGATGCATCAACAACAGCTGTATTAACCGTATTAGACGAGGATGTTGCTGTAACAGGAGGTTGACTTGGATCGACAATATACGTGTAACTTGTAAGTGCTTGATTTATAATTGCTCCTTGCGGTGGAATAGAACTTGCAAGAAATTGGAACGTAATAGTAGCGGAATCACCTGGTGCGATAATACCAACTGGAATACCGAGAGTTGGACTTGCATCTGGAAGTGAAATCCCGTTGAGCGTAACACTATTTGGAACAAATAATGCTCCTTCAGGAACTCCGTTAATGAGTAATACAGAGTTTGCAGGGAAGTTTCCAGTATTCGTTAATGTTGCTGTATACGTAATTATATCCCCGATAGATACAATTGAGCGATTTGCTTGTAAAACAGTTGTAACAGTCGCGTTATTAATTTGTGTTGAAGCGCTATTAGAATTTATCGTGCCTGTAACAGGAGGAGAGGCCGGATCAACGATGAATGTGTATTGAATAGATGCTACGTTTGTAATCGGATTTGAAGGTGGAGTTGATGTAACTATGACTTGGAAAGTAACGGTTAAGGAACTATCCGAGCTAATTGTTCCGATATTCACTCCGTTATTTGGATTTGCACCTGGAATGGTACTTCCATTTACAGCAAAACTATTTTCAACAAAGGTTGTTCCTGCTGGAACTGGGTCTGAGAAATTTACATTCGTAGCGTTTGTATTGCCGCTATTTTGAATCAAAACTGTATAAGTGATCGTATCTCCAATATTTGCAAAGGCTGTATTAGCAGTTTTTACAGCTGAAAGTATTGCTGTATTAATAGAAGTAACGAAGACATTCGTTTCCACATTGCCAGGCTGAGCCAGTAATGCATTGCCTACGTTATATTGGAAGTTAACAAATCCTAAGTTTTGGAGTTCAGGTGTGAACGTTGTTGGATTACTTACGATTTGTACTTGAAATATGATTGTAACAGTTTGATTTGGATTGATTAT
Organism: Bacillus sp. EB V-12; assembly: GCF_056158125.1. NCBI lineage: Bacteria > Bacillati > Bacillota > Bacilli > Caryophanales > Bacillaceae > Bacillus > Bacillus sp. EB V-12. The sequence goes on from NZ_JBUXJL010000002.1 coordinate 802,878, forward strand.
ATTTATGCCAACACCGTTAATAATCGAAGCGGATGGTAATGGAGTGCCATCAACAATAACTGATCCTGCAACAAATTGTGTCCACGATGGTAAAGGGTCTGAGAATATAGCGTTGTTAGCAGGAATATTGCCTGTGTTCGTAATAGTCGTTGTATACGTAATCGTATCACCAATCGTCGCAAAAGTTTTATCTCCTATTTTAATAGTATTTAAAATAGCACTTTCAATTTTTGTTGTAACGTTGTTAGAAATAATATTTTTTGAAACTGGGGGATTAGCTGGATTAACGATATGTTGAAAGCTAACGCTAGCTTGATTAGTAATTGGATTTATAGGCGGAATTTCATTGGCGATAATGTGAAATGCTACGATGACAGATTCGTTTGGCGCGATATCACCGATTGGAACGCCTGTAATGATATCTGCATTTGGGATGCTAGTTCCGTTCAGTGTAAAGCTATTCGGTTCAAAGGAAGTTCCGTCTGGAATAAGGTCGGTAAAAATAACATTTGTTGCACTCACATTTCCGCTATTTGTAATTGTAACGTTGTAGGTAATATCCTGCCCGATATCTACCGTAGATACATTTGAATTTTTTTGTGCAGTAAGGATAGCGCTATTAATTTGTGTTGTCGTTGTATTAGATTGATTAGAAGTTGTAATAGGTGGCTGGCTAGGATCAACGACATAATGATATGTGGTAGAAGCAGAGTTAGAAATGGGATTAAGTGTTGGAAGTGTAATAACAGTTGCTTGGAATGTAACGATTGCCGTATTACCACCATTAATGGAACCAATATTTACACCAGTTGATAAATCGGCGTTTGGAATGGTTTGCCCATTAGCTGTGAAACTATTTGGAACGAAACTTAAATTGCTATCAAGAATATCGATAATAGTTACATCAGTTGCGGTCACATTCCCGGTATTAGGAAGGTTAAGTGTAAATGTTATTGTATTACCAACATCCGCAAAAGTAAGATTGGCTGTTTTGGTGCTAATAATAGTTGCGTTGTTTATTTGAAGGAGTGTAGTGTTGGAAGTAGCTGCACTTGAAACGGGAGGATTAACAGGATCAACAGTAAATTCATACGTCGTTGATGCTGTATTTGGTGCTGGGTTACTAGGGGGAATGCTGTTCACTGTAACTTGAAAGACGATACTATATATTTCGTTTGGTGGAAGTGTTGCAAGTAATACACCTGTATTTGGATCCGCGTTAGGTTGTAAAACGCCATCGACAGTTAATGTGTTAGGAACAAATGTGAGTCCACTTGGTAATGTATCTGTGAATACAATATTAGTTGCATCGGTATTGCCTACATTGGTAATAGAAGTAGTATAAAAAGCAGTTTGCCCGATATCTGCAAAGGATACACTTTCATTTTTCGTCATAGACAATATTGCTTCGTTAATTTGGGTTGAAACAGGATTACTAATTGAAGTTTCTGCATCAGGTGGTGAGACTAATTGATACGATGTTGATGAGAAATTTACAATTGGGTTTTGGTTTGGTAATGATGTTACAGTAACTTGGAACGAAACTGTTACTGTAGTCCCGGCTGTTATTGTCCCAATATTCACACCGTTCGATGGATCCGCCCCACTTTGAGGAACTCCGTTAATAGAAAATGTGTTTGCAATAAATGTAGTGACGCTTGGCACTGTATCTGTAAATATAACATTTTGTGCAGATGAGTTTCCATTGTTTGTTAAAATGACAGTATAAGTGAGTGTGTCTCCAATACGACTAAAGGATTTATCGACTTGTTTTAATGAAAGAATGTTAGCTGTATTAATCGTAGTAAACACTGTGTTTGAAGTAACGTTTCTTGAAACAATCGGTGCATTTGGATCAGCGATAAATGTGTAAGAAGCAGTAGCGGAATTGGCTACAGGATTTTGGTTTGGTGTAGAAGTAGCAGTAACTTGAAATACGATAGATATTGAGTTGTTAGGAGCAATTGATCCGATTGTTATACCTGTATTAGGATCGAGTCCGATGTGTGTACTGCCATTGATTGTGACACTATTCGGAATGAAAGTTGTGCCGTCTGGAATAAGATCAGTGAAAGTAATATTCGTTGCATTTGTATTGCCATTATTCGTTAAAATGGTTGTATAGGTAATAGTATCACCTAGTGTAACAATTGTTTGATCGACCGATTTTACCATCGTTATCATAGCATCTAGTACCGGATTTGTAACGATATTCGTTGAAGTAGAAGTTGTAATAGGAGCGGCACTTGGATCAACAGTATAAGAGTATAAAATTGTATCGTTATCCATAATTGAACTTGAAGGAGGCACAGAAATAACATTTACTTGGAAAGTAACGGTTACTGTTTTACCAGGAGCGATATTTGGTATAGTTACTCCGAGCGCTGGCCGTGCACCAAATTGCGGTATACCATTGATTGTGAAAGAATTTGGTATAAATGTAGTGTTAGCTGGAATAGCGCTTGTGAATGTAATATTGGTTGCTGTTGTATTTCCTGTATTTGTAATAGTAGATGTATACGTAATCGTATCGCCAACAGAAATAATGGATTTATCAGCATTTTTTGTGGTAGTTAATATTGCGCTATTTATTGTCGTAGTAACGGTATTCGATGAAGCAGTTTGAGTTATAACTGGTTGATTTGGATCGACAATATGCTGAAATTGTACAGAACTAAAATTAGAAATTGGATTTATACTTGGAATGTTTGTAACAAGTACGTTGAGAGTAATCACGGCCGTTCCATTTGGGTTTATATTTCCAATCTGAATCCCGTTAGATGGATTTCCGATTTGCTGTGTACCAGAATCGTTTGTAAGAGTGCCAGATATGAATGTCGTCCCATCAGGTAAAGTATCCGTGAAAATTATATTTTGTGAAGTGACATTTCCAGGGTTACTTAATGTAATTGTATAAGAAATTGTATCACCAATCGTTGCGAAAGTTTTATCTACAGATTTGATTGCCACAATTTCTCCAGAATTTATTTGTGTCGAAACAGAATTAGATGTCGTATTTCGTGAAACAAGTGGTAAATTAGGTCCTGTCATAAATTTATAATCAATAGAAGCGCCGTTTACAACCGGTGAGTTTGGTCCGCCTGGTCCAATTGTGAAAATTGGATTTGGAATGCTAACTACTTGCACACGAAAGGTAACATTTATAAAATCTCCTGCAATAATATCTCCAATTGGTATCCCGTTCGCTGGATTTACTCCAGGTAATAAAACTCCGCCTACTCGAACGCTATCTTCTATAAATACTGCGTTATTTGGAATCGGATCTGTAAAAATGATATTCGTAGCAGTTGTGTTTCCTACATTTTCTAATAAAACTGTATACGTTAAAAATGAATTTCCAGGTGCTATGTCAGAAAATAGCCGATCCACACTTTTCGTTGCTTGAATAATCGCTTCGTTAATTTGAACTAAAGTTGGATTACTTGTAGCTGTTTCTGTCACCGGCGGCTGGGTAGGATCAACAATGATCGAGTATGTCGTGCTAGACTGGTTCAAAGTTGGATTTGTAACTGGTATTGAGCCAACGATAGCTTGAAAGCTAATTGTTGTCGTTCCTCCAACTGGAATTGAGTCTAAAGAAATCCCGCTATCTGGTCTAAATCCAAGTTGTGGGATGGTATTAATTTGTACGCTATCAGGAACGAATGAAAGTTCAGGTGGTAATATATCGATAAAAACAGGTGTGTTTGCGGCAGTATTTCCGCTATTGGTGAGGGTAGTTGTATACGTAATTGTATCTCCAACAGCAGCAAAAGCACTGCTTGCAGTTTTTGTTGCGATGACAGAAGCAGTATTTACTTGTGTAAAGGTTTTATTAGATTGAACTGTTCGTGAAACTGGCGGTTCATTTATATCTACAATAAAGCTATATTGAAGCGATGATTTATTCGGGATTGGATTAGGGTTTGGAAGTGTTGTAATGTTTACTTGAAAACTGAGTGTAGCAGATGCATTTGAATTCAAGTTACCAATATTGATACCGTTTTGTGGATTTGCATTCGGAACGGTTACACCATTTATCTTAAAGCTATTTGGGATAAAGGTAGTACCGTTTGGAATTGTATCAGTAAAAATAATGTTGTTCGCAGTAGTATTTCCGTTGTTTGTAACAGCTGAAGTGAATGTAATTGTATCACCAATTGTAGCGAAAGTTGTACTAGCGCTTTTATTTATTACTAAAGTAGCGTCAATAATTGGTGTAACTGTTGTATTTGTTACAGTGCTACCAACAGCAGGGGATTGGTTTGGATTTACGGTATATTCATAATTTACAAGAGCATTATTTGTTAATGTGCCACTAGGTGGTATCACTAAAATTTGTGCTTGAAAAGTAATGAATACAGTATCTCCTGGCGAAATATCTGCCAAGTGAACACCAAGTGATGGATCTAATCCTGGTTGTGGAACATTATTGATCGTTACGGAGTTTTGGATAAATGAAGCTCCTGCGCCAAGCCCATCTGTTAAAACAGTTGCACTAGCAGGGATATTACCTATATTTGTTACTGCAATCGTATAAGTAACAATATCACCAATTGCAGCTGTCGGTGTATTCACAGACTTAGTAGCGACAATAGTAGCGTTATTAATTTGAGTTGTTATTACGTTACTTAACGTATTGGCGGATGCTGGAGGTAAGTTAGGATCTACGACATACTGGTACGTTGTATTACTTTGGTTCGGGATTGGATTTGGATTCGGGATAGAATTTACTTGTACTTGGAATGAGATGATTGTATTTGCATTCGGATTTATTGGGTCGATTGCAATTCCGCTTGCTGGATTGACATTAGGCAGTGTATTCCCATTTACAGTAACACTATTAGGAATAAACGATGTTCCGTTTGGAATTACATCTGTAAATATTACATTTGATGCAAGTGTGTTCCCGTTATTCGTTAAAGTAGTCGTGTACGTAATAATATCATTTACGTTAGCAAACTGTTTATCTGCAGATTTAGTAGCGGCAATTGAGGCGTTATTAATAGTTGTCTGTACAGTGTTAGAAGCAACCATCTGCATCACAGCAGGTTTGGATGGATCATACGTATATTGGAATGTTGTGCTTGATTGATTTGTAATTGGGTTTACAGCAGGGATAGTTGGTACAAAAACTTGAAATGCAACGGTGCGTGATGAATTCGCTCCTATCGTACCAATTGAAATGCCGGTGGCAGGATTTGCGTTAGCTACAGGGACATTATTAATCGTTACAGTATTAGGAATGAAGAGGGTACCCGCTGGAATGATATCTGTAAACGTTACATTAGTAGCAGAGATATTCCCGTTATTTGTTAAAATAGTTGCATATAGTATGACATCACCAACATCAGCGAAGTTTGTGCTTGTGAGTTTTGTAGCAACGATATTAGCAGTATTAATTTGTGTAGTTACTATATTGCTAGCAGTGTTTCTAACGAGAGCGGGTAAGTTTGGATCAGCGATAAAGCTATATTGAAGTGAAGCGCTGTTTTGAATTGGGTTTGGTGAAGGTAGCCTATTTGCACTTATTTGAAAAACAATTGTTGTAAAACCACCTGAAGGAATGGAGCCGACTTGAAGACCGGTACTAGGGTCTGCACTTTGTTGTAAAGTACCACCTATAAAAATACTATTTGGTACGATAGTGGAGCCATTAGGGATTATATCGGTAACAATAACATTATTTGCTGTAGTATTTCCAAGATTAGCTAAAGAAATTGTATATGTGATTGGTTGCCCGACATCGGCGATAGTTAAATCTACTTCTTTGACAATCACTACATTTGCCAAATTAATTTGTGTACTTACAGTATTACTTACAGATGTTTCTATAGTTGGTGGATCGCCCGGATTTAGAATAAAGCTATACTGTGTACTAGATGAATTTAATGTTGGGTTTTGTGTTGGTAAAGAGGTGACGGTTACTTGATAAGAGACAGTAAGTGAGCCATTAGCAGCAATGGAAGGTAGTGGAACACCTATATTTGGATCTGCGTTATTTTGGAGTACACCATTAATAAGAAAAGTGTTTGGGATAAAGGTAGTACCGTCTGGATTCGTATCTACGAAAGTAGGACTATCAGCAGAAACACTTCCTGCATTCGTCAAAGTAACAGTATAAGTTAATATATCCCCTACGGTAGCGAACGCTCGGTCCACTGTTTTGGCTGAAATGACATTTGCATCGTTTACTTGAGTAAATGTAGTAGTTGAAGTAGTGTTCTTACTTACAGGTGAAGCGTTTGGATCAACGATAAAGTTATAGGAGATGGAAGCGCTATTTGAAATAGGGTTTGGAGTTGGAATGCTAGTTATTACTACTTGGAATGAAGCTGTAATTGTAGTATTAGCATTGATGCTACCAATATTGATGCTAGCTGGTGTAACGCCTGGCTGAGTAACACTGTTAACTATAACGCTGTTTGGGACAAAGGCGGTTCCATTCGCAATTGAATCAGATAGTAATATATTGTTCGCTGCAACATTTCCATCGTTAGTAAGAGCAAAGGTGTAAGTTAATACATCGCCAACTTCCGCAAACGTTTTATCTACAGATTTATTAACATGGAGATTTGCTAGTCTAATTGTTGATGTAACAGAATTAGAATTTGCTGTTTTTGAAGTCGGTGGCAAACTTGGATTTACAGTATATAGATAAGAAGCGAAGGCGTTATTAATGATAGGATTTTGGGTCGTAATATTGATGACTGTTACTTGGAAAGAAAGGGTAACAGTAGCCCCACCAGGAATTGTGCCGATAGGTAAAGCAACGAGAGAATCTACATTTTGTAAAACTCCGTTTAGTGTTACAGTACCAGGAGTCAATATCGTTCCGTTTGGAAGTGGATCTGTTAGTTGCACGTTATTAGCGGCTGTATTTCCACTGTTTGTAATAAGGATTGTATAACTTATTGTTTCGCCAATTGTAGCAAATTGTTTATTTGTTGATTTTGTTAATGTTACATTCGCATTGTTAATTTGGGTGGAAACGAGATTCGAAGAAATATTTTTTGTAACAGGTGATTGGCTAGGATTGACAGTATATTGATAAGAAGCGCTTGATCCGTTAGATACGACATTTGACGTGGGTATTGTGTTTACTACTACTTGAAATGCAACATTTTTTGTTGTGCCGCTTGTTATGGATCCAATGTTCACGCCGGTAGCGGGATTTGCACCCACTTGTGTCGTGCCATCTATTGTTAAACTGTTTAGAACGAAAGTTGTTCCAGTAGGGATGATATCTGTAAAAATAACATTGTTCGCATTTGTATTACCTGTACCTGTAAAGGAAACGGTGTACGTTAGTGTATCACCAATATCTGCAAAATTTTTATCTACTGCTTTCGTCATTGTTACAGTAGCATTATTCACTTGAGTGGAGACAATATTTGTCGTATCAGTCCCACTTACTGCTGGTTGATTAGGTACAGGAATGTATTGATATGTTGTTGTTCCACTATTTAATATTGGGTTTGTTTGAGGGATAGAAGGAACGAGCACTTGGAATGAAATAGTAGTAGTGGAATTTGCGGCAATTGAACCAATTGTTATACCATTAGCGGGATTTGCGCCAGCTTGAGTAACTCCGTTCACAGTTACACTCCCTGGAATGAAAGTAGTCCCGCTAGGAATCGGATCCGTATATATCACATTCGTTGCAGCGATATTTCCTATATTAGCTAAGGCAATACTGTAAGTTAATGTTTCACCAATATCGGTAAAAAGTTTGTTAACTGATTTTGTTCCATTAATATCTGCAAGGTTAATTTGTGTTCCAGCAGAGTTACTTGTTGCAAGACCATTAAAAGTTGTTCCTCCGGCGATTGGTGTATATTGAAATGTAATATTAGCAGTGTTAGAGATAGGATTTTGACTTGGAAGAGAAACGACAGTAGCTTGGAAAGTTACTATACGAGAAGCACCATTATTAATTGTTCCAAGAGATATACCAGCCGCAGGATTTGCATTTGTTTGTGGTACGTTATCTACTGTTACAGTGCCGGGTATAAAAGAAGTACCGTTAGGGAGACTATCTATAAAAATAGCGTTATTGGCAGGAAGAAGCCCGGTGTTAGGGATAGTAACTGTATAAGTGAGAATATCTCCAATTGCAGCAACACTTTTATTTACGCTTTTCGTTGCTTGTATATTTGGGGAGTTTATATTAATTTGTAAGCCGACTGTATTTAACATATATGCATCTCCGTTAGTAGTTAAACGGATTGCAGCGGATACTTGTGAGTTTGTTAAATAAGGAGAAATATCAATAGAAGTAATATCCCAGCCCTGTCTTCCTGCTGAGATGTTTGTACTTGTAGAAGCACTTTGATTTCGCGTTCCAAATGTCCCTGTTGTATCTAAGTTTCCTGCAGCATTATTAACTTGAGAACCGAAGAAATTATTTATGGCATTATTTGGCCCAGATAAAGCATTTAATGAACTGAAATTTGGTCCAAATAAAGCTTGATCCCCGGTTAAATCTGCATCTCCTTCGGTAGAACTTAAAAATAATCTCCCGCTTACTGGTCCTCCTGAAGGTGTTAAAAATCCAGAAACAGATACATCGGCACTACCAGTTTCTGCAGAAACACGGTTACCAGCTACATAAATGGTTAAGTTTCTTGCTGGCAATGTCCCATTTTGATAAGCAACGATAAGCGTCCATCCAGCTGAATTAATTGTTCCATTAGAAGCATCTATAGGATCTACAAGTCCAGGAACCGCTCCTGTAGTATAGGAACCAGCACCTCCCGCTTGAATAAGAGTTGTTACGTCTGCTGAACGAGTGTAAAAGCCAAATGTAATAGAGTTTGAAACGAAAGTTTGATTTGAAGCCGTAACAGCTGAAGGAGTAATCGAGTATGTTGAAACAGGTGTTGTAAAAGAAACTGGGTTTCCTAATACACTCGTAATGTTTTGATCACGAGATAAATAGTTTCCACCCCAAACGAGTTCTGCGTAAAGAATAGTACTACCAGCAGGGATATTTAAAATAGCGGTAGAACTATTTTGTGTATAGTTTAATGTTGTACCAGCAGGAAAAGTAGTTACTTGTAAAGCGGTATTCGTAGTTGCGAATGCACCAATTGCCCCGATTGTACCAGCACGGTTTTGATTGCTGATTTTACTTAAGCCTAAAGTATTACCTGTAATAGCGAGTGCGCCGTTAGTGGTGGTAGAAAATCGATTCGTAATGGGCATGTTGTCACCTCATTTACAATATAGTCTTGGTCAAAATAACATATGTGTGTGACAAATAAAGGGAAACATGTACAAGTTGATTTCGTAATAATGATTTAAATGTCTAGATAAGGGGATGGAGTATGAGTGAATTAGAAATTAGGTTGGAGCGTCTTAGGGAAGAACAAATAGGCAATATTGTATCATTATCTTCTTATATTGGTTGGGATTATAACAGAGAAGAAATTGAGACTATTTTTAACGCAGGGATTGTATACGGTGTTTGGAATGAGAAAGAGGAACTAATAGCTAGCGCGGCAATAATATTATATGGGGAGAAATTAGCATCTATCGGAATGGTGATTGTACATCCAGATTATAAGGGGAGAGGGATTGGAAAGATAATAACGGAAGCGTGCGTTAAAAGCGTATCAGCTCATACTCCAATTATGCTTATTGCTACGGATGAAGGGAAACCTTTATATGAAAAGTTAGGATTTAGGGCAGTAAGTTATGTTTCTAAATACATATGTAACTCATACAATGCGAAAGATTATTGTGTAAGAAATGAAGATTATGTGATGAATTATGAAGAGGGTGATTTAGAAAAAATAATAAAAATAGATGAATATGCGTTTGGAACAAATAGAAAAGAGTTTTTAAAGAAAAGAATTATGCAAAGTGAACAGTGTATCGTTGTAAAGGACAAGGAACAAAATGTATTAGGTTACGGTTTAAGCATACAAACACCAGAAAATAAGATAATAGGGCCGGTTGTTGCTAAAAATGATGAGATGGCAATGAGAATTGTACATGATTTAGCAAAAGGGCATAATGGTAAATTAAGAATTGATGTACTAGAAGGAAAGAAAGATTTTATGAAAGTATTAGAGATTGCTGGTTTTAAAAAGGTGAATACACCACCAATTATGATGAAAAATAGCGGTCAATTATTAAAAAGGAATAATGAGCTATATAGCATTGCAGCACAAATTTTTGGGTGAAAAAGAATCCTTCTGAATGAAGGATTCTTTTTCGCTAATCACGATATTGATCATGAGTCGGCTGAAAGAGGTCTTCCTCGATATCTCTCACCATAGAAAAATGATCAACGTTATAATGACCGTGTAAAGTTTTATTGTGATGACTAATAATTTGTTCTGCAGACAATACGTTAGAATCAGTTGTTGAATGACCGTTTTTAATTAATGTAACGTCAAATCCTTGTACAGTTGCTGCTCTAACTGCAGTGTCAATGCAATGTTCTGTTTTACATCCGCCTATAACAATATGATTAATGTTTTCTTCTTTTAAAAGTTCAAGTAAAGAAGTGCCGTAGAATGAATTGGTTGCTGCTTTATTAATAAAGATTGCAGACTGAGGTATTTGAATTTGATTATGTACTTCAAATCCTTCGCCACTACCAGAAGCAACATCGATATCTCTTACGAAAACAATAAGGGCATTTGAATCTATTGCTTTCTGCAGGGCTATATTTAGTGTAGATAATAGCTCAGTTTTACGAAAAACTTCATTTTCTTGCTCATTTCCATCAATTAATTCTTGCTGAGCGTCGATAATTAATAGTGCTTGTTTCATCGTGTCTCCCCTTTAATATGAAATAAGTTCCACTGTACATATTCCTTCAGATTGTTAGAAAATCCTCCATTGTAAGCGAAGTAGAAGATTGATTTACAAAGTTGTCAAAGAAATTTCATTCTCATAGCGTGTAAAAACATGTATGATAGGAGATGGAGAATTTTTGAGTAGGTGGGAATAACATGCAAACAGTAGAAGATTATCTTTCATTCTTACATACGAAAGGATTTAAATTATCAGAGGAAGCACAAGGGTTTATTATGTTTGGACAAGGATATACTGGTGCGTCTGATGGGATTGTGAACGCAGCAATAGAAGCCACAATTAAACATCAATTGCAGTTTGATGGTAGTTATTTCGTTGCGTTATTAGAACGATTGAAAGAGGAAGAAATTACAGATAAAAAAAGCGCTAAGGCTTTTATGCGGAAGTTACAAGCGTAACTTCACGCAGCCTGCGCTTCTTTTTTTGTTTTGGAAGGTAATTCAACAAAAATCATGCCTAGAAAAATACATAGACATCCGATAATAGCAGAAATAGAAAGTTGTTCATTTGCAACGAGAACGCCTGTTAATGCAGCAAAAACGGGCTCCATTGCGAAAATAATTGCTACTCTCGTTGGAGAAGTGTGTTTTTGTGCCGATGTTTGAATGAAAAAAGCAATAGATGTTGCAAACAGGGCAGTTAGAAAGAGTGCGAATAAAAAGGATTGATTCGTCCATAGTGATACTGAAAATAACTTTTCCCAATCTTCAAACAAGAAAGCGCAAATAGAAGAAAATATACCAACAGCTAATACTTGAGATGTGCTTAATAATAAAGGTGATATTTTTTTAGAAAAGAAGCCGTTAATAAGAATATGGGCAGCGAAAGCGACTGCACAACCAAGAACAAGTATATCTCCTATATTTAATTGGAAAGAATCAGCAGCTGTTAATAAGTACAAACCTGTTGTAGCTACAGCAATACCAAGTACGATGAAAATGGTGGCTTTTTGTTTTAAAAAGATAAATGATAAGATTGGGACCATAACAATGCTTAGCCCAGTTAAGAAACCTGCTTTTGAAGAAGTTGTATAAAGTAAGCCAAATGTTTGTAATAAATAGCCGACAAATAAGAAGAACCCAACCATTAATCCAGCTAAACTACTATGTTTTAATTCTTGTTTTGAAGTTTTCTGTGAGAAAATAATTTGAACGAATAATAAAATAATTCCAGCGAATAAAAAGCGAATACCATTAAAAGTAAATGGATCAACGAAAGACATAGCGTTTTGAACGACAACAAACGTAGCTCCCCAAATAAAAGAGACAAATAATAAAGCAAGAGGAGCAATCCACTCTTTTTTCACACTCATACCCCCGTTAATTTTGTAAGATAGCTTTTCTAGCTAATTCATCAGCTACTTTATTTTGACTACTTGGAATCCACTTAATAAAAAAGAGATCGAAGTTTTTTATGTACTGCAGTGCTTCATCTAAAAGAGGTGCAAATATTTTATTTTTTGCGTATTCCTTTTCAACAGCCCGCTCAACAAGCTGCGAATCTGTACGAAAAGAGACAGTGCTATAATTATGCTCGATGCAATATTTTAATGCTAAAAGTAAAGCGCGGTATTCTGCTTCATGATTGGACATTGTTCCAAGTGGTACTGATAATTGTACAGGTGGCTGAACGCCTTTAATAAACACTCCTGCACCAGAAGGACCAGGATTTCCTTTTGATGCACCATCAATATATACTTCAATCAAAATGAGAAACCTCCAAATTATAAGATGATCCCCTACTTAAATATTTTTTGAAGTAGGGGATAGAGTAGTTATCCGATTGTGATGCTGTAACGACATGTAAATGTTTCATTCGCTTGTAAAGATTGAATTCCCTTTTTGTCCTTGAAATCTTTTGCTGGATTTACTTCATCAGCGATGCCATACCAAGGTTCAATACATAAGAAAGGTGCGTTATCCCCTGGTGTCCATACGCCAACAAATGGGAATCCATCAAATTCTACTTTTACAAATTTATTATGTTTATGAGAACGAATCGAAATTTCATTCGTATTCATATGTTCAAAAATAAGTGCATCATTTTTGAATAAATCATATGTAAGTGGCAATTCAGTCGTATTTTCAGCGATTAATTGCTTTTTGTTTGAAAGATAAGGTCCTTCTAATACGCTTGTTTCTAAGCGTTCCGAACCATTAAACGATAAGTGATAATCTGTAAATGATTCACCGTCCAATAAAGGGAAGTTGAATCCAGGGTGTGCTCCAATTGAGAAGAACATCTCTTTTGAAGTAGGATTGTTTACTTCATATGTTACATGAACACTTTGTCCATCTAGCTCATAAGAAACGAGTAATTCGAATTCGTATGGGTATTTTTTTAATGTTTCTTCATTACTAGTAACGATATAAGTGATCTTTGTTTCGCTTTGTTCTTTCACAGAGAAAGTAAGATCACGGGCGAAACCGTGTTGTGTTAATGAATATGGTTTACCGTCTACGTAGTATGTATTATCTACTAATCGACCGACAATTGGGAACAAAATTGGTGCACGGCGTCCCCAATAAGTAGAATCACCTTGCCATAAATATTCTATGTTGTCTTCTTTTAAGCGAACGCTCTGTAATTCTGCACCTTTGTCAGAAATGGAAACGATCACTTTTTCATTTTGAATTGTTGCTGTCATGAAGTGAAACCTCCTAAATCTTTCATATGTTTTATTATACGTTGTCTAAAAGAAAAAAGGTAGTTCACGATAGGAATCTATTGACGAAAGAGGGGCTACCACGTAAAATATAATCTTGTTGCTTAAAAAACGAATAACGTGGTTCGAAACCATCCCACGTAAAAAAACTAAGGAGATTTTGTCATGAATATTAGAACATTAGTCGGTAATGGTATTTTAGCGGCATTATATATTGCTGTTTCTATGCTTATTCAGCCATTTGGCTTTACGAATGTACAATTTCGTATTTCAGAGATGTTTAATCATCTCGTTGTATTTAACAAGAAAGCAATTTACGGAATTGTATTAGGTGTATTTTTAACGAATCTCTTTTTCTCACCTATGATCGCTTACGATTTAGTATTTGGAGTAGGGCAATCTATTCTGGCGTTAGTTGCAACGATTATTTCTATGCGATTTATTAAAGGTGTTTGGGCTCGTATGATTTTTAATACAGTTATCTTTACAATTACAATGTTTATGATTGCAATTGAACTTCATCTTGCATTGGGTTTACCATTTATGTTGTCTTGGTTAACTTGTGCAATTGGTGAATTTGTTGTCATGGCGATCGGTATGCCTGTAATGTACTGGATTAATAAGCGAGTACAATTTGAAAGATTTATGTAATAGATGAAAGAGCTATTCCTATAGGGATAGCTCTTTTTGTATGTAATCATATTGAATATAATGCTGTGACTCTAGATAAAATATAATAAAATAAAGTGAGGCTTCAATTAGCCGGATATATATAAGAAGTCTTACATAAGGGGAATGTAGTATGAAATATAAAATTCATTGGTTGTATAAAACGAAGCGTGGATTGCAGACGGAATTAACAACAGAGTATATGAACATAGAAGAAGTACTTCAATTTGCAGAGGATTTTGAGAAAACAGGAAGAGCTAAGGAACTTTTATTTTACGATGAAATGGACGCAGAATGGTCATTAAAAGAGATGAAAAAGTTAAGTAAGCAAGTAGAGGAAGAGCCCCAAGAAATACTCGTTTATTTTGATGGGGGGTATGATGTGCAAACGAAAGAAGCTGGCGTTGGTATATGTGTGTATTATAAAAAAGGAAATACAAACTACCGCATTCGCCGTAATGCATATATAGAAGGTATATATGATAATAATGAAGCGGAATATGCATCATTATTATACGGTATGAATATACTCGAGGAACTAGGGATTAAGTATGAAGCAGTTACACTTCGCGGAGACTCACAAGTGGTACTGCAGCAATTAGCCGGAGAATGGCCTTGTTATGATGAACATTTAAATCATTATTTAGATCAAATTGAACAAAAGGCGAAGCAAATGAAATTAAAACTTATATGTGAGCCGATATCTAGAAAACAAAATAAAGAAGCACATCAATTAGCTACGCAAGCATTGGAAGGAACAGTTATTGATAGTCATAAAGAAATAACTGAATAGAGAGGTGCAAAGGTGGATAAAAAGCAACTCATTACAGAGGTAAATGACTTATTAGAAACGTATTGTGAAGGCTGTTTTTTGCGAGAACATAATCGAAAGACAAATAGTAAATATTATGCTCATTCATTTTGTATAAGGCAATGTACAGTTGGAGAAACATTGAAAAAGTATGGGGACCAGTTGTCATGAAAAACATCCAGAGAAAATTCTCTGGATGTTTTTTAGTGTCTTGCTTCGTTTAGTTGATGCTCACATTTATTTAATTTCTTTTCCTCATTCATTAAAAATGGTTCATCTAAATCAGTTGCAACAGATTTCATAATTTCAAGCTGAGAGCGAGCTGCTTCTACAGCAGTAGTAGCATGCTCTAATGTATCTGGATCCATTGAAATTGTTGCTGATCCTACCATTTTTTGTGCTGTTTCTACACGGAATTTCACTTCTTCAAAATCATTTACTTCTGATCCCATTAATAATTCCTCCTTTGTATAGTGCGCATTTCACATAGTTTTTGCTCTGTAAAACGGAAATATACAAAGGAATAACAAAGGAGGTTACCAAGTAAGGTAACCTCCTGTTATATGTTGGATTAAAGTTTTACTACGTTAGCAGCTTGAGGTCCGCGGTTACCTTCAGTAATGTCGAAAGATACTTCTTGACCTTCTTCTAAAGCTTTGTAGCCGTCGCCTTGAATAGCAGAGAAATGTACGAATACATCGTCAGCGCCTTCCATTTCGATAAATCCAAAACCTTTTTCGTTGTTAAACCATTTTACTTTTCCTTGCATGTTACAATTCCTCCTAAAAGCGTTTACTATTTTCATTTAGTGAAATTCATTTTAAAAAAATAATATAAACTAAAAATGCTATATTCTTGAATATTCTGCTAAATGATTAATTTAAATATACACGAATTGGGAGAATTTAGTCAAGTAAGCGATTTTATTTTTTTGTATTTTTAAATAATTTTTCAGTCAAATTTTTAAATAGGTATAGGACAGGCTGAGTATATAATATTCTTAATTGAATGCTATACATAATGAGGTGAAAGAATGAATAAGTCTTACTTATTAGATAATGAAGGAATGAGAACGAGAACCGACATACCGGATTGGGTTGCAAAAGAATTTGAGATTTTTTCAAATGTTGTGTTAGAACCAACTTTTCCATGTTATTTCGGTTTAACAGCTTTGAAAAAGAATGAACTTCGTTATTCATTTCTTTCTCATAATGATTGGAGTCATTTACCACATACAATGTTATCTTTTTTAGAGTTAATGAAAGAGAGGCCGATTGTAAGAAGGGGCTTTTTCCTTTTTGTAGAACCGGAATGTGAAGAACAGCCACTCGAATATTACCGTGATTCCTTTTGGAAAGTGTTACAGTATTTACATGAAAACGATAATCAAGCATGGCCAAAGCAAATTCCTGAAGATCCAGACCATTATTTATGGGAATTTTCATTTGGTGGTGAGCCAATATTCGCATTTGGAAATGCGCCAGCTTATAAACAACGAAAAACTAGACATTTAGGGAATTCTCTCGTTATTGGGTTTCAGCCACGCACTATTTTTGATGGATTAGAGGGAGATCGTCCTAAAGGAGCATATTCAAGACAAATGGTTCGTGAGCGAGTTGAAAAGTGGGATCAATTGCCGAAACATCCTAACATTAGTCATTATGGTGACCCAGAGCATCGTGAATGGAAACAATATTTCATAGGAGACGATGTAGAGCCAATAAAAGGGAAATGTCCTTTTCTTCATAGGATAGAAAAGTAAGAGCCATCACCTAGATGGCTCTTTTGTATATTTTGGATAAAAAAGGGTATTTTATTATGAAAGCTAGTCTATTTTTTCAAATTACATCATTAACTAGTAGTAAAGAGAGTAGAAAGGATAGAGCGATGTTTGGAGCAATTATACAGCAAATCGTATTAGGTATATCATTAGCTGCGCCAGTAGGGCCGATTAATATTGAAATGTTAAAACGAGGAATTGAACGTGGGTTTTGGCACGCTTGGGTTGTTGGAATTGGTGGAATGACTGCAGATGTTTTATTTATGCTTCTCATTTATTTCGGTTTATCTTCTGTGTTTATGTATACATATGTACAAGCCTTCATGTATTGCACGGGTTTTTTCTTGTTATTTTATTTAGGATTTCAAAGTGTAAAACAAGGAATTTTCGACTCGAATATGGAATATAAAAAAGAAGAGGTAGGTGGCCTTAAGCAATCGTTTATGGCAGGATTTTTAATTGCGATATCCAATCCATTAAATCTTGTTTTTTGGTTTGGTATATACGGAAGTACACTTAGCTCATTACTTACGAAGGTAACGAAACAAGAAGCTTTTTTGTACAGTCTTTGCATTATTGTTGGTATTATTTTATGGAATTTAAATATTGCTTTTTCTGTACATTTTGGAAGAACTTTATTAAAACCAAAAGCGCTTGGCTACATAACAGCCGGAGCAGGTATTATTTTAGTAGGTTACTCTATACATTTTGCATACAAAGCTTTACAGTTGTTCACATAAGATTGAAGGGGAGATTTTTATGTATCGAACCACTATTGACGGAAAAGAAATTATAATTACGTTAGCGCCAAAAATCCGAAAAGAAATTACTGATAGAAATCCACTATATGAAGCGGTATTTCATAATGCTGCAAGATTGTTACAAACAAAGCAACCGACGTTTGCAGTAAATCATGAAATATTTGGGCTCATTATTGGAGAAGTGCAAAGAGGAGAAGTAACAGTGTTTGCAGTGGAACATATTATTCCCAAGCAAAATATATTTGGACCAAACAATTTTTTCTCGACAATAGAACAGCAGGCAAATTTGTAAAGTGAATAGAATAAGAATAGAAAAGAAATAGTCGTAACGATATGTTGCGGCTGTTTTTTTGGAAAAGGGGGAAACAAGATGAAGAAAGTGGGGAAAGAGTTCTTTTTACAACATGATATCGTTATTATGTATAGCATTCTATTTGTTTTCATTATTATTTTAAAAATGCAATTTTTTACGTGGTTTGGCATGTTAGCATGTATGTTTGGGATTGTTTTCTATACACTTAATGAATATATGACACATCGTTTTTTATTCCATATAAAGCCACCTAAAAACACATTTCTATTAAAAATGTTAAGAAGATTGCATTATGATCACCACGTATATCCAGATGATTTAAAACTTTTGTTTTTACCTGTATGGTTTAGTATACCTAGTTTTACTATATATTTACTTATAGCATATGGTATTACAAAAAGTGTTACTATTACACTTTCATTTGGAATCGGAATGATTATTATGCTGCTCGTTTACGAATGGAAACATTATATTGCTCATAGACCGATTCGTCCTGTCACTAAGTTTGGAAGATGGCTAAAAAAACAACATATATTACACCATTATAAAAATGAAAAGTTTTGGTTTGGTGTTTCAAATCCAGTATTCGATTTTATATTTGGAACACTGAAAGACGGAAAAGATGTTGAGCTAAGCGAAACGGCTCGTAATTTAGAAAAGGAAAAAAAGACAAAAGTAGTGCGTTAAGCACTGCTTTTGTCTTAATGAGGATAAATAAGTAAAGTGTCACTTTATTTTGAAAAAGTATATTAAAAATTTAGGGGAAATTGCCGAAAAATGTCTATCAAAAAATCTTTGCATGAATGCATGGATTGTCTAAAATGAATGTAAGTTTCTGAATATTTATAAAATTTAGTCTTCAGTTATGCAAGGGGGAAGTGTATTTCAAGTAAGAGAGGGGATCGGTTAATGAAACGAGACGATACGTCAGCACGTAAGTTGCAAAATGAGGTGAATTATACAGAGGTCGTTCAGTCGGAAGAATTTCAATTGTTATTAAATACGAAAAAGAAGTTTATCATTCCAATGAGTATTTTCTTTTTTAGTTTTTTTATCGCATTACCTATTTTAACATCGTATTCAAAGGTACTTAATACACCTGCATTTGGAGACGTTACATGGGCGTGGGTATTTGCTTTTTCCCAATTTATCATGACATGGGCACTATGTATGATTTATAGCAAAAAAGCAGAATCATTTGATGAAATCTCCCGGAAAATTCTGCAAGATATGCAAAAAGGGAGGGGCTGAACTTGAATACTACTGCATTTGCACTATTTTTAATTATTGTTCTTGGTACGCTCGTCATAACCTATTTTGCATCGAAAAAAACGAAAAATGCGAGTGAATTTTATACGGCTGGAGGGGGATTAACTGGTTGGCAAAATGGTCTGGCCATTGCTGGAGATTACATGTCTGCTGCTTCATTTCTCGGTATAGCTGGAGCAATCGCATTAACTGGGTTTGATGGATTCTTTTATAGTATCGGTTTTTTAGTTGCTTATTTAGTTGTACTATATCTTGTTGCAGAACCGCTTAGAAATTTAGGAAAGTACACTTTGGCGGATATGATTGCAGCACGCTTTGATGCGAAAAAAGTTCGCGGAGTTGCAGCTCTTAATACGATGACGATTTCTATCTTTTATATGATTGCACAATTAGTTGGCGCGGGTGCACTTATTAAGTTATTATTAGGGATTGAATATACGACATCTGTATTAATCGTTGGAACACTTATGACGGTGTATGTTATTTTTGGTGGTATGACAGCAACGAGCTGGGTACAAATTGTAAAGGCTGTATTACTTATGGCTGGTACGTTTATTATTTCTGTTATCGTTTTCGCAAAATTCAACTTCAGCGTGACTGAAATGTTCGCTCAAATGAAAACAGCTACCCCTTTAAAAGATTCATTTTTAAATCCAGGTGTAAAGTATAAGGATGGTCTTGATACACTGTCTTTAAATTTAGGACTAGTACTTGGTACAGCTGGATTACCACATATACTTGTCCGCTTTTTTACAGTACGTGATGCAAAAACTGCACGTCAATCTGTCGTATATGCGACGTGGTTAATTGGTGCATTTTATATTATGACGATTTTCTTAGGATTTGGTGCGGCAGCGTTTGTAGGAAATGAAGCGATTATTAAAGCGAACCCAGCTGGTAATATGGCGGCACCTTTATTAGCCAAAGCGTTAGGTGGAGACTTCTTATTTGCTTTCGTATCAGCAATTGCTTTTGCAACGATTTTGGCTGTAGTGGCAGGTCTTGTATTAACAGCAGCATCAGCATTCGCTCATGATTTTTATAATGAAATCATTCGCAGAGGGAAATCAACGGAAAAAGAGCAAGTATCTATGGCTCGTTATGCATCTATTGGAGTAGCGATACTATCTATCATACTTGCATTATTTGCCCAAACATTAAACGTAGCATTTTTAGTATCATTAGCATTTGCAGTTGCAGCGAGTGCAAATCTACCAGTGATTTTATTTACAATATATTGGAAGCGTTTTAATACAACGGGCGCTATTTCTGGTATGATTGTGGGTCTCGTATCAGCTATTGTTCTCGTAGCGTTGAGTCCGAATGTTTGGAACCCTGTAGCTGGAAAAGCTATTTTTGTTGGGGAAGCGATATTTCCATATACGACACCAGGAATTATTTCAATTCCGCTCGGATTTCTTGCAGCATATTTAGGAACTGTTTTATCTAGTAAGAAAGAAGATGCAGCGAAATTTGATGAAATTCTCGTAAAATCTAATACTGGTCACGGTATTAGTGATGTGTCTTCACATTAAATAAAAGAGGAGCTTTTCGATAGATAAGAAAAGCTCTTTTTTCTTTTGTCATTTTCTTGTAAATATTACTGATTTGTAAGTAGGATTTGTCTTAATTTTGTGGAATGAAAATAGCAGGGAGAAATTTAAGTCATCATGGCACCAGCGCAGCTTTTGTGAAAAATAAGTTGTTATGGAAGGTGGAAGTAATGATGAAAACGAAGCAAACTGATGAATTATTAGCAAAAGATGAGCAATATGTTTGGCACGGAATGCGTCCCTTTAGTCCAAATAGTACAATGGTAGGGGCAAAAGCTGAAGGGTGCTGGGTTGAAGATATACAAGGAAAAAGATATTTAGATGGTATGAGTGGCCTTTGGTGTGTCAATAGTGGATATGGAAGAAAGGAGCTCGCAGAAGCGGCTTATAAGCAATTACAAACATTATCATACTTTCCAATGTCACAATCCCATGAGCCAGCTATAAAGCTTGCTGAAAAGTTAAATGAGTGGCTTGGGGGAGAGTATGTTATTTTCTTCTCAAATAGTGGTTCAGAAGCGAACGAAACAGCTTTTAAAATAGCAAGACAATACTATGCTCAAAAAGGTGAACCACATCGTTATAAATTTATGTCACGTTATCGTGGGTATCATGGGAATACAATGGCGACAATGGCAGCGACGGGACAAGCGCAGCGTAGATATCAATATGAACCGTTTGCTTCAGGTTTTTTACACGTAACACCACCGGATTGTTACCGTATGCCTGGGATTGAAGGGCAGCATATTTATGATGTAGAATGTGTGAAAGAAGTCGATCGTGTTATGACGTGGGAATTAAGTGAAACAATTGCCGCTTTTATTATGGAACCAATTATTACAGGCGGGGGCATATTAATGCCACCACAAGACTATATGAAAGCTGTTCATGAGACGTGTCAAAAACACGGTGCCTTGCTTATTAGTGATGAAGTAATTTGCGGTTTCGGTCGTACAGGAAAAGCATTTGGGTTTATGAATTATGATGTGAAGCCAGATATTATTACAATGGCAAAGGGCATTACGAGCGCATATTTACCATTATCTGCAACAGCTGTGAAAAAAGAAATATATGAGGCTTTTAAAGGTAAAGGAGAATATGAATTCTTCCGCCATATTAATACATTTGGTGGAAATCCAGCAGCTTGTGCATTAGCACTTAAAAACTTAGAGATTATGGAAAATGAAAATTTAATCGAGCGATCTGCGCAAATGGGTTCCCTTTTATTAGAGCAACTAAAAGATGAAATTGGGGAACATCCGCTTGTTGGGAATATTAGAGGAAAAGGCCTATTAGTTGGAATTGAATTAGTAAATGATAAAGAGACGAAAGAGCCAATTGATAACGACAAAATTGCAAGTGTTGTAAATGCTTGTAAAGAAAAGGGCTTAATTATAGGACGCAATGGTATGACAACAGCAGGGTATAATAACGTCTTAACATTAGCACCGCCGCTTATTATTTCAAGTGAAGAAATTGCCTTTGTTGTTGGAACGTTGAAGACGGCGATGGAACGTATTTAATAAATAGAGAGAGGAGCGAGCTTTAATATAAGGCTCGCTTTTGTTTAGTAGGAGGGGACTTTTAATGGATAAATATGATCCGAACAAACATTATCACATCGGATATTATGAAGACGGATATGATTTAGAAGTGACGGCGTATAAAAGAATAAATGAACCAGTTTGGGATGCTTATCTTCCGCACTATGAGGCAGACGATTTTTATAAGAAAGTGGAGGAAATGAAACTGGGTGAATATATAGATGATTATGGTATTAAGGTGTATTCATTTAGTAATGATATCAATGATGAAGAAGCACGAACTATTTTTGAAAAATGGTTAAAAAAGAACGAGATTGTTTAAAGATAAAACAAAAAGGAGATTGCTATCTTATAAAATAGCAATCTCCTTTTATTATAGTAAACTTATTTACTTGCTTTCATTGCTTTATCTTTTGCACCAAAAGTGTATTTTAACATTGGTGGTGTAATCATTGTAGTTAAAATAACGACAATAACGATTGCTGTAAAGTAATCTTGTGCCAATAGACCTGAAGAAAGTCCTGTTCCTGCAATGATAAGTGCAACTTCACCACGAGAAACCATTCCAGCACCGATAATTGCAGAAGACTTAGCGTCAAATCCAGTCATTCGTGCACCGAATCCACAGCCGATTAATTTCGTTAATACAGCGATAACAGTTAATGCTAAGATGAACCAAATTTGATTGCCGATACCGTCAAATGTAATATTCATACCGATACTAACGAAGAATACTGGAACGAACATAGCGTAAGCAATTGGTTCTACTTTCTTTTCTACTTCATGTTTGTAGTTTGTTTGAGAAATTGCAATACCAGCAGCGAAAGCACCGATAATACCAGCAATTCCTAATAATTCGCCGAAATATGCGAATGAGAAACAGATGATAAGGGCCGCGCTCACGATAGACTCAGATACGCGCAGTGGTGATAACCAGCGCATAATCGCAGGAACACCTTTCCATCCGATTAAAATAATAGAAGCGAAGAATACTACTTTCTTCAAGATAACCATTGTTAAGTTAACATCATCAGTACCTAAGAAGCTCATTGCAAATGCTAATAAAATAACGACAAGAATGTCATCAAATACAGCTGCGCCTAGCATAGTTGTACTTTCACGTGTTTTCATCTTTCCTAAATCGCGAAGTGTTTGAACGGAAATACTAACACTTGTCGCACATAAAAGTAATCCTAAGAATACAGCGTTTCCTTGTTCCATTCCCATAATAAGGCCGGAAACGTAACCACCTACGAATGGAAGAATGATACCTCCGAGTGCAACTGCTAAAGAAGAATTACGATTTGCGTTTAATTCTTCTAAGTCTGTTTCAAGTCCAGCCATAAACATTAAGAGAATAACCCCGACATTACTTAATTGAGTTAGAAGCTCTGAATTTTCAATCCAACCTAATACAGCTGGACCGATAACGATACCGACAATTAATTTACCTAGTACAGAAGGTTGACCTAATCTAACACTAAGATCACCAGCAAGCTTTGTACTTAATAAAATAAGTGCAATTTGAAAGAAAAATTCGAATTCCATCTGATCCTCTCCTCGTCATTTTTAATTTTATCATACGATTTCTCGGAATTTGCCTAATGAAAATATGTAAAACCCATTAAACAAAAGGGTCTGATTACGAGTTCTTTTGAACTCGTAATTTGAACCTGTAATTAATATATAATAGATTTTATAAAAAATCAATGAAAAAATGGGAGCTTTTTGAGGAAGAAGCTGTCTTATTGGGATATAGGTGTAAGAGTAGTGTGTGAATTTTATATGTATAAAATAGTATGAAGTCCTTTTCCATTACAAATAATAAATTCTACATACTATTTCACGAACTATAACTGTGAAAGGGAGGATTTATAATTTGAAGGCATTAAAAAATAACTTGTCTATTGTTGCTTTAGGTGGAGTAAATGAAATAGGAAAAAATATGTATGCTATCCAATATGAAAATGATATTGTCGTCATTGATTGTGGATCTAAATTTCCAGATGAAAGTTTATTAGGGATTGATTTAATAATTCCAGATGTCACATATTTGCAAGAAAATAAAGAAAAAATTCGCGGTTTAATAGTAACGCACGGGCATGAGGACCATATTGGCGGAATACCATATTTTTTAAAACAACTAAATGTACCAATCTATGCAACAAAGTTAACGTTAGGTTTAATTGAAATTAAATTAAAGGAACACAATCTTCAAAATGATACGGAATTAATCGTTATTCATTCAGAATCAGAAATTGATTGTGGTTCTATTAAGGCAACTTTTTTTAAAACGAACCACAGTATTCCGGATTGTCTCGGTATTGTTTTTCATACACCAGAAGGTACTGTAGTACATACAGGTGATTTTAAATTTGATTTAACACCAGTAAATAATCAACATCCTGATATTCATAAAATGGCTAAAATAGGAAGTGAAGGTGTACTAGCTTTATTATCTGAAAGCACAAATGCAGAACGCCCAGGTTTTACTCCATCAGAAAGGTCAGTAGGAGAACGGATAGAGGAAATATTTATGAAAGCAAATAGAAAAGTAATTATTTCTACGTTTGCTTCTAATGTGAATCGTGTTCAGCAAATAGTTGAAGCATGTATAAAAACAAATCGAAAACTAGCTTTGCTAGGGAGAAGTATGGTAAATGTAGTAGAGGTTGCTCTAGAGAAAGGTTATTTACATATTCCAGAAGGTATGTTGATTGAAGCAAATGAGGTAAATCGTTTAGATCCAAAGCAGGTTGCAATACTTTGTACAGGAAGTCAAGGAGAACCAATGGCAGCTTTAGCGCGTTTAGCTAGTGGAAACTATAGGCAAGTGGATATTTTACCAGAAGATACGGTTATTATAGCCGCGACCCCTATCCCAGGAAATGAACGTAACGTTTCTCGAATTATCGATAATTTATTTGCATTAGGAGCAAAGGTGATTTACGGATCAGGTAGTTCTACTGGAGTGCATGTATCCGGTCATGCATATCAAGAAGAGTTGAAGTTAATGCTTACATTAATGAAGCCAAAATATTTTATTCCAATTCATGGAGAGTTTAGAATGCTACATCACCATAGTTTGTTAGCAGAATCAATTGGTATTGAAAAGGAAAATATCTTTATTGTACGTAATGGAGATGTTGTAGATATAAGTAATGAAGTGGCAATTCAATCTAGAAGAATACAGGCAGGAAATATATATGTAGATGGATTAGGAATTGGAGATGTTGGAAATGCATTATTACGTGATCGTAAACAACTTTCAGAAGATGGAATGCTCGTTATAGTTATTACTTTTAATAAAGTGGATGGAGAAATAATTTCAGGTCCAGATATTATTTCTCGTGGATTTGTCTATGTCCGTGATTCAGAAGAATTTCTAAGAGAATTAAATAAATTAGCTGTTATTACGATTAATAATTTAAAGAAAGAGAATGTGAATAGCTGGGGTATTTTGAAAAGGGAGGTAAGAGAAGCATTAGGGAAGTATATATATACAAATACAAAACGAAAGCCGATGATTCTTCCTATAATAATAGAGGTTTAATAGTAAAAAAGAATTCTCGTATGGGAATTCTTTTTTGTTTTGAAGAGAAAATGAACATATAATGAAATAAATAGAAATGGAAGGAAATAAAAGATGTTATTAAATAAACGTTTTACAATTGGAGAAATGGCGAAAATGCATAATATCGCAGAATCTACATTAAGGTATTATGATGAAAAAGGAATTTTTCATCCGTCCATTGTGGATCCTCAAACGAATTATCGTTATTATACAATCGATCAATTTTCACTGTTAGATACGATTAAATTTTTACGCCAGTTAAATATTCCGTTAAAGGAAATTAAGAAATATATTGATGAAAGAAATCCAGCATACGCACTCAATTTACTGGAAAAACAACAAGAGATGATGCTGAAGAAACAAAGAGAAATTGAGTATGCTTTGGCGAAAATGGAGCATAGAATTCATTTAATTAAGAAAGCAACAAAAGCAAAAGCTGAACAAATGGTAATTAAAGAGATTCCGCAGCGAAAAATAACAGCTATTGCGGTTGCCCCGAATACGACGGATGATATGTTTGAGTACTACATTCATTCGTTGCAAAAAAATATGAGGCAAATGGATGATAGTCTATTTTCAGGAGATATAGGTGTGACAATTTCCAAAAAAGCATTAATGCAAAAGGAGTTTCAAGCATATAGCAGCGTATTTATTCTTTTGGATTATATGCCGTATGAAGTGCATACTTCAGATGAAATTAAAGAAGGTTTATATGCTTGTTCTTATCATCATGGACCGTATGAAGAAACAGATGCAACGTACAAGGAGTTACTTACATACATTGATAAAGAAGGTTACGAAGTACATGGAGATTCGATTGAGATTGGATTGATTGATTGGTCTGTAACAGAAAATCCAGAGGAGCAAGTAACAGAAATTCAAATTCCTGTAGTAAAAAAATAAGATGAAAACCTTTGAATTGATTACAAATTTACATTCATTAATATAATTCAGTTACCTATTTTTTAATTCTCTCTTGACCTTCAAGTTACTTGAAGGTTTAAACTGTGAACAGAGAGTTGAAAAAGGAGCATAATAGTATGGAAGCAACAGAAAAATTAAGAGAAAAACCAATTAAAAGTTTATTTATTTCATATTTAATACCAGCCGTTCTTGGAATGGTATTAATGTCAGTGAATATTGTAATTGACGCGGTCATGATTAGTAGAGGAGTTGGGGCGAACGGTTTAGCAGGAGTAAACGTGGCTATTCCAGCGTTTTCGATTTTCTTCTCTATTTCATTATGGATTGGAATGGGCGGGGCAACGTTATATTCCATTGCATTAGGTGAAAATAAACGAGAAAGAGCAAGGTCTATTTTTACTCAATCCATGACGGTAGCAGTTGTTATCGTAGGGATTTTAGCAGCGATTTGCTTATGGAGAATAGAAGATTTAGCATATTTATTTGGTGCAAATGAAGTGATTCTACCATATGCGTTAGACTATTTACACGTATTATTAACATTTGGAATGATATACGTTTTAGAAAATATTTTAAGTACATTCATACGAAATGATGGAAATCCTAATTTAGCAATGGCTGGTCTTGTTGTAACAGCTGTATTAAATATAGTGTTTGACTATATCTTTATTTTTATCTTTGGATGGGGTGTAACAGGTGCTGCTTCAGCGACTATTCTTTCGGCAGCGATTGGTTTCCTTGTATTATTAACTCATTTCTTTAGAAAAAGTAGTATTTTAAAGTGGACGAAATTCCATTTTGAATGGGATACTGTCAAACAAATTATGGTGATTGGTTTCCCAAGTTTTACAGCAGAAAGTACGGTTGCAATCGTAACGGTTGGTTTTAATATCGCATTCGTCCAATATGCAGGAGAAGTAGGAGTAGCTTCCTATGCGATGGTGAATAGTATTCATGCAATGACATTACTATTATTCTTTGGTGTTGGAGCAGCATTACAGCCAATTGCTAGTTTCCATTATGGGGCAAATTTATCAGAGAGACTTCGTGAAGGATTGAAGTTTGCTGTGAAAATTGCAGTTGTCCTCGGAGGCATTGCGATAATTGTCGGATTATTCTTCGGGAAATATATCATTGGTTTATTTGATGTTCAATCTCCAGAATTATTGGAGTTAACCTTAACAGGTATTAGCTTATTCTTTATCCAATACGTATTTTTAGGTTATAACATTGTGTATGGAGAGTATTTCCAATCAGTACGACAAACGAAGAAATCAGTACTTATTATAATGAGCCGAGGATTACTATTTATTATTCCATTGTTATGGATTATGCCGAAATTATTTGGTATAAATGGAATTTGGCTCGTTATGCCAGTTGCTGAAGTAATGACAGCAATTATCGTATTTACGATGAATCGCATGAAACATCCTGTGCCATTAAATATGGCAGGAGAGAAAGAAGCGATATGATGAAGAAAATCCCCTTAAGCAATTAAGGGGATTTTTTATTCCTTTAAACTAATCGCAAAAGATCCATCTGTTTCTTGAACAGAAGCAAAGGCAACGTTTTTAATATTTGTAATTCCTTTTTCTTTTAATTCTTTATATAACCATTTTTCATCTTTATGTATTAACTTTAAGTTATCGTATTGAATTTGTGAATCGACGATAAGTGCAATTGGTAATCCAGCATACTTAACTTCTATGTTTAAATCCTTTGGAGTTAATGGTACAAGTTCTCTTTTTGGTAAAATACTAATAGCGCCGTTCGCTTCTAAAATAGCGTATTCAATTTCATGAACACTTGGATATCCTGCAACGCGAAGATTAGAAAGTAGTTCTGCAATGGGGTATCTACTTTTTTGTAAGTTCTCAAAAATAATATCACCATGTTTAATTAAAATGATAGGGTGTCCAAGAATAAAACGATTTAGTTTGTTGAATAGGCTTAATTTTGTAAGAAGTAAATGTAAACATGTGATAACAACCATACCGAGAAATGCTTGTAAAGCACCAGAGACGGGTATGGCCTGGAAAGCTAAATAAGATAAAAAGATTATAGCCCCAAAATCATGAGGAGTTAGTTGTGCTAACGCGGATTTACCGAGTAACTTAAGCGATAGTAAAAATAAGATAAAAAAGAACGACACGTTACATAAAAAGAGAAGCAATAGAGACACTCCTTCGTGTAAAGTTGTACTTACTATTCCCGAAAGTAATATAAATATTACCTTTCAGAGGATAAATTAGGGTTTATTGGAATCTGTCTGTATACAAACAAATAAATGGATATTATCATGAAGGAAGTAAAAGAAAATAGGAGTATATGAATATGAGAAAGAAGAAAATAATGAAGGGCATTTTAGTTGTTATAATGATTTGCGCCGTGTATGCGGGTTTTTTACAATATCACATTTATAAGCATGGGCATATGAATGCAACCTACGATGCTGATTACATAATTGTACTAGGATCGAAAGTAAATGGGACGAAACCATCTTATTCATTGCAATATCGTATTGATAAAGCAGCTGAATATTTAAAATCACATGAGAAAACAATCGCTATCGTATCTGGAGGACAAGGAAAAGGCGAAGACATTTCAGAAGCATTAGCAATGAAACAAGGACTAATAAAACAAAATATCGCAGAAGACCGCATTATAATGGAGGACAAATCTACGAGTACAGATGAGAATATTACATTCTCAAAACCGTTAATTCCAGCCGATATGAAAAAAGGTATGATCGTAACAAACGATTTTCACATGTTTAGAGCGAAAAAAATAGCGGCCAAACAAGGTTTACAATTAGAAGGTCTTCCGGCAAAAACACCGAAACCAATCATCATTCCATCGAATGTACGAGAATATTTAGCAATTACAGAGTATTGGTTTATGAATCGAATATAGTGAAAGTGATCCCGTCTGAAACTCAGGCGGGATTTAGTTTGAGGAAAATCTTACAAATATGTCACGTTCGTGAAAGGTAAAGCGATAGTTTCTAGAATGATTTCCTGACATAATGAAGGTAACAAAAACTATTTAGAGGTGAATCGGATGAAAGGAAATAATATTTTATCTTCGTTATGTTACTTTAGTATCTTTTTTGCACCATTTTTACTACCAATTATCGTGTACTTTGTTGCAGAAGATGAAGTGAAGTATCACGCGAAAAAAGCATTTTGGTCACATGTTTTCCCATACGCAATCTTATTTGGAGGACTAGCAGTATCAGGCATGTACGGTTTAGGTTTCAATCAATCTGACGGTGCTGGAATTGGAATGGCTATCACATATGCAGTGTTCATTCTTGTAGGAATTTACTACTTCATTTGGAATATCGTAAAAGGTATTAAAGTTTTGAAAACGGCGTAATATGATAAGTGTAATTTCATTTACCGTATCGATAAACGTTTTAAAAAAGAGCAGTTCAAAAAGAATTGCTCTTTTTGTGCTTATAAGTTGTGAAAATTGAAAAAGATATGTTAATTTTTCATTATGAAGAGAAAAAAGGAGTGATTTTCATGAATGAGATCATACATAAGATGGAGCAACATGTTTCAGTTCGTAAATATAAAGAAGAATCAATTCCGAAAGATGTAGTAGAAAAGATGGTGCACGCTGCGCAACATGCAGCTTCATCACATTTTGTACAGGCGTATTCTGTTATATATGTAACAGATCAGGAATTAAAGGCTAAACTAGCAGAGCTATCCGGAAATCGTCATGTGAAGGACTGTGCAGCATTTTTTGTTTGTTGTGCAGATTTAAAACGACTTGAAATTGCATGTAAAAAACATAGTACAGAGATAAAGCATGAGGGAGTAGAAGACTTTATCGTTGCGACGGTAGATGCTTCGCTTTTTGCGCAAAACTTAGCACTAGCAGCAGAATCGCTAGGATACGGTATTTGTTATATTGGTGGTATTCGTAATAATCCGAGAGAAGTGAGTGAACTGCTTCATTTACCTGATAAAGTATATCCTGTATTCGGAATGACAGTCGGCGTACCAGATGAAGATCATGGAGTGAAACCACGTTTACCAGTAGCAGCAATCCTTCATGAAAATGGATATGATGAAAAGAAATATGATGAATTATTAAATGAATATGATGAAACGATGAGCGCGTATTATAAAGAAAGATCATCAAACAAGAAAAACGTAACATGGACGGAATCAATGAGTTCGTTTATGTCTAAAGAAAAAAGAATGCATATGAAAGAGTTCTTAAGTGAAAAAGGATTAAATAAGAAGTGAGTAAAGAGGCAAACCTGTGATGTAGGTTTGTCTTTTTTGGAGGAGAAAGGTCATTGTCTTCGAATAAGTATAGAGGGAGGGGATAATATGAAAAAAGCTTTAATCTTTTTATTTGATGGATTTGCAGAATTTGAAGTGAATATAGCGAGTTTATTTTTGATCAGTAAGGAATTCGAAATAATAACAGCAACAGTAGATGGAAAAACAGTTACAGGAGAAGGCGGGTTTTTGTGTCAACCACATGTCTCTATGGAGCATATTGAAGTAGCGGACTATGAAGTGTTTATCGTACCAGGAGGACATATTTTTGATCATTTAGAAAATGAACAATTGTTATCTATCGTGAACGAATTACATAAGCAAAATAAATGGATAGCGGGTATTTGTGCAGGAACATCTTTACTACATGCGGCTGGAGTGCTTAATAAGAAGAAATTCTCAACATCATTAACATCTGGTGAAAAACAGTTAGCACATTTACATGAATGGGAATATAAACAAAATAAAGATGTAACTGTTGATGGAAAAATAATAACAGCGGTAGGGTCTGCGTACGTTGAATTTGCTACTGAAATAATGAAGCAACTCAATTTATTTAATGAAGGTGAAGCGAAGGAGAACCTGCAATATTTTAAAAATGTAACAGAGATTTGTGATAAAACTTTAGTATAAGTGAATAGTTTGATTGTTAATACCTAAGCCCAGAAAGTTGTTTATTCTTTCTGAACTTAGGTATTTTGTTTGTTATCATATACATAGAAATAAAAATTAATAATTTTTTACAAAAGTGATAGAAAATGAGAATGAAATGCCAATAGTAAGTAAAAGCGGCATAATAGCCGCTTTTTATCGTTTTATTTAGTATTTGATTTGAAATGTTTATCTTATGAAAGAAAGATTATTGCTAATTGTAAACTGTCAATAAAGTTATTTAAGTTTTGATATGGAATACCCTGCCGGAAAATACAGCAATAATTTTGTTTGAACATATCTGTTATGGCGCAATCTAAAGCATCTTCTATAACAAGTTCAAACTTTCAATAAGAAGATACCCCCCTGTACAACTTAAAAGAATGTACGTAAATATTTTAAAAATCCGTTGATTAAGCCATTTAAAAATAATTTGACCTATAAACAAACCTAAAAATACAATTGGAATGGCATAAAAACTTGATTCCCAAATGGTTTTGTTTGTGCCAGTAAAGAGTATTTGAGTTACTAGGCTAATGAAATATATAAACAAATAAAAAGCTAATGTAGTTGCTCTTAACTTCTCTTTTTCAGTATCAGTTCCTGTAAAATAAAGTAACAGGGGTGGGCCGGGCATACCGATACTTGTCGTTAAAAGACCAGATAATCCACCAACTATGAAATCTCTAGATTGTGTTGATCTAATCTTAACGTTGCATATTAGCAATAATGTTAATAGTAAGAGTAGGATGCTAACTGCTAATTTAAAAGTGTTTATGTTAACGGAAATGAAAATTAAAATGCCAAAAGGAACACCAACTATACTTCCAAAAATAAACCTTTTCAGTAGAACAAAATCAACGTCCATTCTTATTTTCCAAATGAGTGAAATGGAAATAATTAAAGATAAAATAATGTTTATTTGTATAGCTTCTTGTGGTAGAAATAACATAAGTAAGAAAGGGGTTGCCATTATGGAAAAGCCAAAACCTGTACTTGCTTGCAGAATAGAAGCCACTAATATAATACATACGAAAATGAATGTTATACCCAAAACAGCCCTCCTATTTAATCAAGTTTAACTAGTTAAAGTCTATTATTTAAGTGCAATATTTCACAAACTCATTTGTATTTTAACATAAATATCTAGTTTTTTCTCAAATAGTATTGCCATATAAGGCTCTTTAACTAAAAAATCCGACTTACATTTTGAAACAATTTTATTATGGGGAAACAAATAATGAATGGGATCAAAATGTATTGATTATCATTAATTTATTCACTGAGATCCCCGCGATAAAACAAGAACAGCCATATAAAACTTACAAAAATACAGCATGTAGCTAATAAACTGCCAATCATTTGAGGAGAAAGAATTTCTAACAGCCCTCCTGTAAAAAACATCGATAACTGAATAAGAGATCCGTAAATAGAATAATGGAATGAAAAAACTTTACCTATCATATTTTCGTGTGTGTAAGTTTGAAGTAATGTCGTATCAAGTGGAACGATGATTCCTCCTGCTATACGCATACAGAATAAAGTAATGATACCGATAATAAGTTGATCGGATAGAATGAATCCGAGAAAGAAAATTCCTTGTAATAAGTAGGCCCAACCGAATACTTTTTTCATTTTTTCTTTATTATGGGATATATAAAGATTAACGAGAAGGCTTCCTATCATAAGCCCAGCCCCTTGAACCGTATATAAAATCCCAATGTTCGTATGGAAAATTTTTTCGGCATAGATCGTTAGAAGTAGTTGATAAGCGCCTCCAATAATGCCCCATGAAATGCCGACAAGAATTAATGTTAAAATGATTTTTGTTTGTAATATGTATGTATAACCATCTTTTATATCAGTGAAAAATGTTTCTTATTCCATAGTAAACAATATGTTGCTAGTTGAAATCGCAAATAAGAGGGATATAAATTCATACGAAAGTATGAAAAAAAACAGCTCATATTTGAGCTGTTTTTCTATAGTTTTTCGTTCATTTTTCAAGGATAGGATATATTAATATCCGTATCCGCCGCCACCCCAACAGCTACATCCGATGATGATTAGAAGGATGAATAGTACGATAAGCAAAGCAAATCCACCGCCGAAACCAGCGCAACTTCCACCATAACTCATATGTTTTCCTCCTTTTTAGTAAGTTAATCTATATGGTTCATGGACTACTATATACAGTATGTTTTTTGTATAGAAAACGAGCCAGTCTCATTTATAATTAGACAAATGCCTGTAGATTCATTAGGATTGCATGTTAGTGATTTGTAAATAAACCTTTACGTAATTCATAATTTAGGCATAAAAAATAAAAAATTGTAAAAAAAACCATTTTCTTATTTTTTTATGAGAGAATATGTACTATAATTTTACAAGTAATATTATGGGAAAAGGGAGTTTTAGTATAGAGATGGAGATGGGACAATTAAAAAATAAAATAGAAAACAAAAAGAAAGAGTTAATTCAACTTGTTGCGAGACACGGATTGGATCATGATAAAGTTTTGTTATTTAGCCGAGATTTAGATATACTTATTAATAAGTTTATGAATGTAAAAGACAAAGTGCATAAATAAAAAATTTATAGTTTTTTATATTAAGATGTTTCACGGAAAGGGGGGACAGTAATTGGAACATTTACAGGAAGAATTGTATAAACAAATAAAAGAAGAAAAAGGTACAGTTACAATTTTCTTAAAGAGTGGTGTTAGAATAATAGGAGAAGTTGTTGGAGTAGATAAATTTACAGTTTTAATCTTAGTGGATGGAAAACAACAGCTTATTTATAAGCAGGCTATATCAACAATAATGAAATAAGACACTCTTGTTGAGTGTCTTATTTCATTATTGCTTGCATGCCTCAACATCAATGCCGGCAGCAATTAACTTCTTTTCTCCATCTTGTTCAATAATTTTTTGTAATTTAGATAGGAAAGAATCAAAGTTTGTATGCTTTGCTACTTGGAATGTCATTTTATGTTCAATTGGTAGCCACGTATCAATATCAGCTTCGTTATGCTGAATTTTTACCTCAAGTTTATCGAGTGCATTAGCAACTTTTGCTTCGTACGTTTCTTTCGCTTCAAACTCTATCCATAAGTCATATAATTCCTCACCGAGAGAACCTGTTAATGTTTGTTTAATATTTAAAATAGCTTCTAGTTCATTTTTTTGTTTTTGTAGCTGTAATTCATGACTATTCATTGTATCAAATGCAGGGATATCACCAGCTTCGGCTTCGACTAGGTCGTGAATAATAACCATTTTAAGTAATTTCTCAATATTTACTTTTTGATCCAAATAAGGTTCAACTAAAATGGCCATTAGAGACATACGCCATGTATGTTCGGCAACACTTTCTTGACGTCCGTTGGAAAGCCAGCTATGTCGCATTTCATATTTTAGTTTTTCTGCTAATGCAATGACTTGTAAAATGTTGTGTTCCATCGTGATCCTCCTCATTTATTCATACCATAATTCTAATATAGAAATGAAATGTGTCAATTTAATGAGTATATTGCGATAAACAGATGATAAGCGTATAATACATGTTATATGTGAAAACGTATTATTAAAATAAAAAAATGTTATATAAAAATGGAAAGGAAAGGGCAGAAATATGGGAGAGAAAAATCAAGTATTAGCTAGACCACAAAGAAGAAAAAGGAAGTTTGATATTTCTAGCCCAGTGGGCATTATAGTAGGTTTCATTATAGTGATAGCGGCAATTATGCTTGGCGGCGGTGGAATAAAAGCTTTCAAAAACTTTTTAGATGTTTCATCTATTTTAATTGTCATAGGG
Organism: Bacillus sp. EB V-12; assembly: GCF_056158125.1. NCBI lineage: Bacteria > Bacillati > Bacillota > Bacilli > Caryophanales > Bacillaceae > Bacillus > Bacillus sp. EB V-12. Next base: position 838,339 of record NZ_JBUXJL010000002.1, read on the forward strand.
GGAACAACAGCGACAATTGTTGTGGCATATCGATTTGGAGAAATAAAAAAATATACGAAAAGCATTTTTACTGTTTTACATAGAAGAGAAGAAGATTTAGAACAGTTAACGGATTTGTTTGTCGATTTTTCGAAAAAGTCTAAAAAGCACGGCTTGCTTTCTTTAGAGGTAGATGGAGAGCAAGTGGATAATCCTTTTATTCAAAAAGGAATTCGATTAATGTTAAGCGGTTACGATGAAGATGAATTAAAAGAAGTGTTATTGAAAGATATTGAAACGGAAGTGTATGAGTTAAGAAAAGGAGCAGCATTATTAGATAAAATTGGTGATTTTGCTCCAGCTTGGGGCATGATAGGGACTTTAATTGGTCTTATCATTATGCTCCAAAACTTACAAGATACATCGCAAATTGGTACAGGGATGGCAGTTGCGATGTTAACGACATTATATGGGTCTGTACTTGCGAATATGATTGCAATCCCTCTTGCGGAAAAAGTATATCGTGGTATTGAAGATTTATATACAGAGAAGAAGTTTGTAATAGAAGCAATTTCAGAATTGTATCGTGGACAAATCCCTTCTAAATTAAAGTTGAAACTGGATACATACGTATACGAAACAAAGGTAAAAAAGGTAAAAGGAGCAGCCTAATATTTCAAGGAGTGGTATGATGAGTAAAGGACCGCAAAAGGGATCGCCTCGTTGGATGACGACTTTTACAGATTTAACGATGTTATTATTAACTTTCTTTGTATTACTAGTTGCTACATCAAAGCAAGATGCAGTAAAATTGTCAAAGATGCTTGAAAAGTTTAGTGATACGGGGCAAGTAGATGCAAAAGTAATGGAAAATACAATACCAGATATTTCACATGAAAAAAATGATGAAAAAATGATCTCAAAAAAGAGAATGGATGAATTATATAAGAAGTTAAAAGCGTATGTAGATAATAACGGTATTAGTCAAGTGAATGTATATCGGGAGGATACAGGGGTAAGCGTCGTTATAGTAGATAATTTAATATTTGATACAGGCGATGCAAACGTTAAGCCCGAAGCGAAAGGGATAATAAGTCAATTAGTTGGATTTTTTCAATCCGTACCTAACCCAATTGTTGTAGAGGGACATACAGATAGTAGACCTATTCATAACGAGAAATTCCCTTCTAATTGGGAGTTATCTTCAGCACGAGCGGCAAATATGATTCACCATTTAATTGAAGTGTATAATGTGGATGATAAAAGGCTAGCTGCGGTAGGATATGCAGACACAAAGCCAATTGTACCAAATGATTCACCGCAAAACTGGGAAAAAAACCGTCGCGTTGTTATTTATATAAAAGAGTAGTATATTATTATTTTAATAATAAAATAATAAAAATACGAAAATTCTTTTAAAAAAATATTAAATTTTATCATTTTATTTTGTATAATGAGTGAGAATGATAAGGTGAAATATTAAGATATATTTATACATAGAAGGAGAGAATTAAAAAGAATGGCACATAAAATTTTAGTAGTAGACGATGCGATGTTTATGCGAACGATGATTAAAAACTTATTAAAAAGTAATGCTGACTTTGAAGTTATCGGCGAAGCAGAGAATGGGGTAGAAGCGATTCAAAAGTATAAAGAACTTCAACCTGATATTGTAACATTAGATATTACTATGCCAGAAATGGACGGGCTTGAAGCATTAAAAGAAATTATTAAAATTGATTCAAGTGCAAAGGTTGTTATTTGTTCTGCAATGGGACAACAAGGTATGGTATTAGATGCAATTAAGGGCGGGGCAAAAGACTTTATTGTAAAGCCATTCCAAGCCGATCGTGTAATTGAAGCTTTAACAAAAGTAGCAAATAGTTAATATAGAAGGGGTGCCACAAGGAATCAAAACAGTGATAGCAGATCGACGTGTGGCCCCCTTTTTTCTCATTGTAAAACACTAAATTGTTATACATAAATGAAATGTTTGTTAGACAGGTAGGGGATAAAAATGCAAACAGATCTATTAAATATATTTTTCGAAGAGTCAGAAGAACATTTACAGTCGCTAAATGAAAATGTGCTAGTGTTAGAGCAAAATCCTGCTGATATGGATGTTGTGGGAGAAATATTCCGCTCCGCTCATACATTCAAAGGTATGTCTGCGAGTATGGAATTTACGGAGATGGCTGATTTAACGCATAAGATGGAAAATGTGTTAGATGAAATTCGTCATGGAAATATAGTTGTAAATGCGGATATTATTGATGTGATTTTTGAGTGCATTGATAATTTGGAGAAGATGGTTGCAGATGTGCAACAAGGTGGAATGGGCAATATTGATGTAGCCTCAACTAAACAGAAATTAGAAGCGTTATTGAACGGCAATGTAGAAACTCCTACGGAACATATAGAGCAAAATCATATAGACAACGATGATGCAGTTTCGCATGAAGTGCATATAACAGTTGAACAGCAAGCGATTTTAAAAGCAGTACGTGCCATTATGTGTATTGAAGCATTGCAAAATGTAGGGAATATACAAAAAACAGCTCCGAGTATTGAAGAAATTGAAGCAGATGCTTTCGGATTTGAATTTACAGTATTTATGGATACGGATTGTAGTATAGAAGAATTGAAACAAGTAGTACTTCATGTTTCTGAAATTGAGAAAGTGGAAGTAAAGCAAGGAGAACCTATATCGAAGGAAGTAGCTTCTAAAAAAGTCGTTACACAAGAAGTTGTGCAAGTAGAAGAAAAGCTACAACCAGCTGTGGCTACGCAGGTAGAATCACCAATAGAGGCAACGAATCAACCTTCAAGTGCTATGCCAGCTAAAAGTACTACAAAAACGAAAAATGCTAAAGTGGAGAATCGTTCAATTCGTGTTCAATTAGAGAAAATCGAAAGATTAATGAATATGTTTGAAGAAAGTGTAATTGAACGTGGGCGCATTGATGAATTGGCTCAAACGATTCAAAACAAGGAGCTAATTGAACATTTAAATCGATTAGGCGATATTTCAAAAGATATTCAAAATGTACTATTAAATATGCGTATGGTGCCGATTGAAACTGTGTTCAATCGTTTCCCGCGTATGGTACGTATGTTAGCGAAAGATTTAGGGAAAAAAATCGATTTACAAATTACAGGTGAAGATACTGAAGTAGATAAAATTGTTATTGATGAAATCGGTGATCCGCTCGTTCATTTAATTCGAAATGCAATCGATCACGGTGTTGAAACTGTTGAAAAACGACGTGATGCAGGTAAAAATGAGACAGGTACGATTAAATTAGAAGCCTTTCATAGTGGAAATCATGTCGTTATTCAAATTACGGATGATGGAAACGGTATTAATAAAGGGAAAGTATTAGAAAAAGCGATTAAAAATGGCGTTGTAACTGAAGCAGATGCGAATAGATTAACAGATCGTGAAGTGTTTGATCTTATTTTCCAACCAGGATTTAGTACAGCTGAAGTTGTATCAGATCTTTCTGGACGCGGTGTCGGATTAGATGTTGTAAAACATACGATTCATAGTTTAGGTGGACATTTAATTATTGATTCTGAGGAAGGAAAGGGAAGTACATTTAGAATTGAACTTCCATTAACGTTGTCTATTATTCAATCTATGCTTGTTCAAACGAATGATAAGCGTTATGCTTTACCTCTTGGAAATATCGTTGAAGCAATTCGAATTAAGAGAGAAGACATCCAATCCTTACAAGGGAAAGATGTGTTAAATTATCGTAATCAAATTATTGAAGTGAAACATTTAAGTACTGTATTTGGTGAAAAAACAGTAGATGAGGCGTTTGCGTCATATGATGGTCAAATGGTTCCTGTGTTAATTGTTCGTAATACACATCGCAGCTATGGACTTATTGTAAACACAATTATCGGTCAAAGAGAAATAGTCTTAAAGTCATTAGGTGACTTCTTTGCAGAGAGTTCTAACTATTTCTCTGGTGCGACGATTCTCGGTGATGGACGAGTGGTCCTCATTTTAAACCCAGAAGGTTTATAATAGGAATGAAGGAAAGCTCCCCACTTGTATACAATTGGGGAGCTTTTTGGCTAATTGCTACGAATCTAATAATGGGATACATAGTAACGTTTTATACTAATGAGTTTGCTAAAATAAAATAAGAGTTTATATTATTTGATAGAAAAACAGAAATGAGGAGGCAGGGAAAATGCCTGAGCAACACACAAAAGGGGATACGAGCACGATTGTGCTAGAAAAAGAAAATGAGCATTTAACGCCTCAAGAATGCGATATTCTTGGCGAAATTGCAAATATATCATTTGGTTCAGCTTCGACTGTATTATCAACAATTTTAAATAGGCAAGTAAGCATTACTGCTCCTCGCATAGAGTTGGTAGATTTATATGATTCAAGAGATGTCGAAGTTCCACATGTTGTATTAAACATTCATTTTACAAAAGGATTAGATATGGAAAACCTTCTTGTCCTTAAGCAAGATGTTGCATTGTCCATTGCTGATTTAATGATGATGGGAACAGGTGAAATCGAGGACGGAAAAGAACTTGGTGAATTAGAGCTAAGTGCTGTACAAGAAGCGATGAATCAAATGATGGGATTCGCAGCTACATCTATGTCGGAATTCTTCCAAGATACAGTAGATATGTCTCCGCCGACGATTAAAGTTGTAAAGTTATCAGAAGAAATGGAGAAAATCTCTGAAATTGATGGGAATCATACGATTGTTAAAGTGTCTTTTGATTTAAAGATAGATAATCTTGTAAACTCTAAACTTGTACAAATTGTTTCAGTTGATCATGCGAAACAAATGGTAAATAAATTAATGCAATTATCTGGTGAAGTAGAAGAAACAGTCGAACCAGCAGAAGTAGTGGAAACTGAGATTGTAGAAGAACAAGTTGAAAAAGAGCATTTAACACAAGAAGAGAAAGATGTACTTGGTGAAATTGCAAATATTTCAATTGGTTCCGCTTCAACAGTATTGTCAACGCTTTTAAATCAGCCAGTTACAATTAGTACACCAAATGTGGAAGCAATCAATGTTCGTCATTATGATGGAGTACCAGTGCCATTTGTTATTTTAAATGTTGACTTTGTTGAAGGGCTAAAGAATGAGAATGTATTCGTATTTACGAAAGATGTCGCCTTAACAATGGTAGATTTAATGATGATGGGAACAGGGGAAGTTGATCCGGAAAAAGAGCTTACTGAATTAGAACTGAGCGGTATTAAAGAAATTATGAACCAAATGATGGGTCATGCTGCTACGGCGATGTCAGAAATGTTCCAAGAAAAAATGGACATGACGCCGCCAAATGTTAAATTTGTAACGTTAAAAGAAGAAATGGAGTATTTGGGAGAGTCAATGGAAGTGGACGAACTCGTTCAAATTACGTTCAATCTTGAAATTGGTGATCTGCTTCAATCGAAAATGTATCAAATTTTGCCAATTTCTGAAGCGAAAGAAATGGTAAGGCGACTTCTGTATCCAATGGTGGAAGAAGAAGAGATTGCCACAGAAGAAATTGAAGAAGAAAAAATTGTAGAACCAGTTGTGCAACCTATTGAATTTAAAGAAGTAAAACAAATGGAACCAGTATATATGGACACGTCCATTCTACAAAATGTAGAAATGAACGTGAAATTTGTATTTGGAAGTACAGTGAAAACGATTCAAGATATATTAAGTTTACAAGAAAATGAAGCAGTTGTGCTAGATGAGGATATTGATGAACCAATTCGTATTTATGTAAATGATGTATTAGTGGCGTATGGTGAACTTGTAAATGTAGATGGATTTTTCGGAGTAAAAGTGACGAAATCACTATAAGGCATTGAAATAGGAGTTTGAACTAGTAGATGAAAAACGTAAAGTTTTTTCTAATGAGTTGGCTATGCATACATGTATGCTTGTTCTTCCCCTTGCAAAGTCAGGCTGAGGAACAAATTGAGTCAGATCAAAAAATAAATGAAGTGAATGTACAAGAAGAAAATAAGGAATCTCAAGAATCGTCAGAGCAAGTGGAAACGAAGCAAGATGAAGAGAAACAAAAAGAAGCAGAACAACAAGAAGTAGTAAATAAACAATTGAGTGAAAGAAAGATAGAAACAGAACAGGGAATTATTACAGTAAATAAGCCGGAGCTTAAAGTTGGCGAAGAGGTGCGAATTGCTGTAGAACCAAATGGGAAAAACATTCAAAGTATGAAAGGTATATTGCAGTTACAAAAAAATGGGGAGCAATATGCGCAAGAAAGAATGTTATCTTTTGAGTATGATGAAGAAACGAAGAGCTGGGTTGCTAACTATAAAGCAGGGGATTTTGATTTGCAAGGTGATTGGAATCTTCAGCTCGTTCAAAGTTACAAAGAGAATGAGAAAGAAGAGCTCATAAAAAATGAAGTGAAAGTCCCGCTCATTCGTATTAAAAATGAAACGCCAACTATAGATAAAGAATTGCCAAAGTTACAGAAAGTTACTATTGATGAAGTAAAAGAGAACTTAGTTGAACGAAAACAGGGAGATTCTATACATATACGAGTAAAAGCATCAGATATAGAATCGGTTGTAAAAGAAGTGCGCGTTACATTAAAAGGGAAAGAAAATAAAGAGCTTTCGTTTTTATTAGACTACAACAAGCATGATATGGATTGGCAAAAAGTATTTGAAATAACAGAAGCATTGCCGGCTGGGCCATACGAATTACTTGTAGAGATAATAGATGCAGCAGGTAATAAACTTGTTGAGGAAAGTGAATATACCATTTCTGTTTTGGTGCCAAAAAATGAAGATGATAAAAAGATAGAAGAGAAAGAAGATAAATTAGATAATAAACTAGAAAATGAATTAGAAGATAAGAAAGAAAATGAGAAGCAAGAAGATTCCAAAGTCAAAAACCCGGTTCCAGAAGAAAATTTGCCAGTTGTTCAAATTCCGAAGCGAGATGAGAAAGTAAATAAGTTTATAAAAGAACCGTTGGAAGAGAAAGAGGAATTTACTTACGTTATAAAAGAGCCGTTCGAAGACAACAAGGAAGTACATAAGGGGAAGGACCAAAAAGAGAAAAATAACAAACAAGTTGTCTCTAAAAAGAAAGAACAAAAAGAAGAACCGAAAGACAAGAAAGAAGAAAAAGGTGAACAGGGAGTGCAAGCTTCTGATGTGTTTACTATCATGTCAGGTTTATTCGTACTGTTTTTAGTTTTAAAGAGTAATAAAGAATGGGGCTAATTATTTCATAGTAGTGGAGGCGCTTAAATGGAGATTAAACGTACGACAATTGAAGATAAGGCGTTACAACCATTAAAACAGCCTGCAGCTATTTCAGAGCATGAAATCCAGAAAGAACGAAAGCGTAGCAATTTAGTGTTTACTGGACAGTCTAAAATTATTTCGAAAAATAATGAAATAGGTATTTTACTTGCAAGTTTAAGTGATGGAAAGATTATGAAGGAAATGCTTTCTAAAGAGATGGATACAGTGTTACAACTTTTTAAAAAGTTACATACGTTATCTGGAGAAGGTAAGCAAACAGAAAAAATATTTGAACAAGTAATTAGAAGCCTACAAGGGCTTGTTAAGCAGGCGCATATAAAAGAACTTCCTTTGTTAGATGGAACATATGATTTCGCTGAAGTACAACTATCATTTGGTAGAAAAGTACATATTCCGTTACTAGATGTGAGTGCACTTATCTCTAGAGTGGAAAGTGATTCTTCAGAAGGAAATATAAATTTGATGGTAACGGTTATTACTGCTTATATAACGAAATTGTCTAACGAAACAATTTTAATTAGTGTTACAGACCGCATTGCTAAAGATCGGGATGTAAGTGTATGGAGAGCGCTTGCGGAAATGAACATGACACAATTATCACAGGCATTGAAACAAACGATGCAAGAACATAAATGGTCTATGACGCTTCTTTTTCTCTTTATATGGATTGTCGGTATTATTTTAATTCGAGTTATGTAAAAAGGTCGTCACTCCATTGTGACGACCTCTTTTATATTTTTTCGTAGAAGAATGTATCAAATCGCTGAAGATTGTAACGCTCGGGTGTTAAAATTTGTTCCGTACTACCAACAAATAGTACACCGCCTTTTCGTAAAGAACGACTAAATTTTTCGTAAAGTTTTACTCTTGCTTCTTCTGTGAAATATATCATTACATTGCGACAAATAATCAAATCATAATTTGTATCGAATGACTGCATTAAAAGGTCATGTTGTTTAAACGAGACGTTTTGTTTAATGTTTTGATGCAATGAATATAGATCATTCTCTTTTGTGAAATGACGTTCTTTCAAATCAGTAGGTAATTCCTTTAACGAACGTTCTGTATATTGAGCGCGTTTTGCGGTTTCTAAAATATGAAAATCAAGATCTGTTGCTTGAATTTCAAAACGAAATGGAGCTAGATGCTTTGATAAAATTAAAGAGAGTGTATATGGTTCTTCACCAGCAGCGCAAGCGGCACTCCATACCTTTAATTTTTCGCTATTTTGTTCGAGTAATTTTGGTAGTGCTTTCGACTCTAAAGTTTGCCATCGTTCTTTATTTCTAAAAAACTCTGAAACGTTAATTGTAATATAGTCAATAAAATTTAAAAATAAATTTTGATCAGCGCGTAATTTGTTTAAAAAATTAGTGTAGTTTTCGAAGCCTTTTCTCGAAATGAAAGCATCGATTCTACGGCGCATTCTATCTTGTTTATATGAAGCGATGTCCATATTGAATTGTTGTTTAAAACTCGCGATAAAATGATCATAATCTTGTTCAATTATCATATTTACAATGGGCACAATAATGGTATTGTGCCTCCCCCTTTACATCATACGAATTTTTTGTTCAAAGCTTTTTTTCATTTGCTTTTCATGTAATCCTGGTAAATCATAAATGACAGCATCAATACCTGCTTCTTTTGCAACATCGACAGGGATGACAGATGTATGTTTGTCACCATTATAAAAACAGAGAACTAAATCAGTGTCTTCAATAATTTGTTTAACAAAAAACATATAATCTGATCGGTAAATGGAGTCGGAAGGATGATCAAAAGCAACATATTCGGCTCCGTGTTTTTTTAAGTAATCAACGACTTCTTGAAATTCATCTGTAATTGCTTGCAATGGTTGCAGCGTGTAAAGGCATAAATTTTGAGCGAGTCTTTCATTCTCAACGAAAAAACGAAGAACCTCATTTTCAATAGTTTTATAACATAATATGTAAATTTTATGTTTGTGAGCATAGTCAGTTAAAAATTTTTTAATTTCTTCTTGATCTAATGCTGTTAATTGATTTGAACCACAAAGGAAAATATTCATAGAATTGTGCCACCTCATGCTAAATTGTAACATATCTTTTATAAAAAATAACTGCAAAATATTACTGTTCAGAGTATAATTATAAATAACTGGATTTTACGATTAAGTTTAGGAAGAAATAAAAAAATAAATAGGTGATATATATGCTACGTTCTATCTCGCATAATCCAATTTTATCGCATATACCGCCTGCTACTCAAATGCCGAAAGAAGCAAATGTCAGGACAGGACTTGCATTTTCGGATAATTTGCATGCAGATCCGAAAAAAGATAAATTGCTAGAACAAATGGAAGCGTTTGTCGATAATATTGGAGAAATTAAAGAGAAAATTGAAATGGAATTAACGCTTGATAATGTAATGGAATACAAAAATACAGTAAAATCATTTTTGAATTTTTACGTTGATAATGTATTGCAGTATAAAGATGTCATGTCTCGTCACCCGCGTTACGGATATTCACAGAAAATGACGATTGTGAAACAGGCAGAAATGGGATTGAATGAATTAGAAGATGTTATGAATTTAATTAATACGAAAACAGGACATTTAGAAATGTTAAATCAAATTGGAGAAATCCATGGTTTAATTGTGAATTTAGTCTTGTAAAAGAAAGGAAGCTATATGTACATACAATTATATGAAAAACTCGTTATTATTCAAAAAGCGTATGAAAATATTCAAGCGCTTGGAGAGCAAATATATGAGAATTTAAAAAATAAAAATGTAAATGCAGTTCAAAAGTTGCAAGTAGAGCAATTGCAGTACATTGATGGTTTAAAAGGGTTATCAAGCTCATTTGAAGAAATGGTTGTTCAGTTCTGTAAAGAACAAGGGGTTGAATCGTTTCGTGTAAGTGCGTTATTTTCGTATTTTTCTCAAGAAGAAATTGAAAAAATGGAAGAATTACAAAAAAACGTAACTGAATTAGAAGAGAATGTAAAAATGATTCTTTTGAAAAATCAATATTACTTAAACGTACTATTAAAAACTACAGAAAGTATTGTGGATTCTGTTTCTGAATATAACTTAGAGCGAAACAATAATTCGCAAATCTTTATGAATGAACTATTGTAAAGGAGAAGTGAAGCTTTATGAGATTATCTGATTATAATACACCGCTATCGGGTATGTTAGCGGCTCAAATGGGGTTACAAACAACGAAACAAAACTTGTCTAACATTCATACACCGGGTTATGTTCGTCAAATGGTGAATTACGGATCTGTTGGAGCAAGCAATGGTCATACGCCAGAACAGAGAATTGGTTACGGTGTACAAACGCTAGGTGTTGACCGTATTACTGATGAGGTAAAAACGAAGCAGTTTAATGATCAATTATCTCAGCTCTCTTACTATAACTATATGAATTCGACTTTATCACGTGTAGAGTCTATGGTTGGAACGACAGGGAAGAATTCATTATCTAGTTTAATGGACGGTTTCTTTAATGCCTTTCGTGAAGTAGCAAAAAATCCAGAGCAACCAAACTACTATGATACATTAATTTCTGAAACTGGGAAGTTCACAAGTCAAGTGAATCGTCTTGCGAAAAACTTAGATACAGTGGAAGCGCAGACAGCAGAAGATATTGAAGCGCATGTTAATGAATTTAATCGTCTGGCTGCTAGTTTAGCAGAAGCGAATCATAAAATTGGACAAGCGGGTACACAAGTGCCGAATCAACTTTTAGACGAACGAGATCGCATCGTTACAGAGATGTCTAAGTATGCAAACATCGAAGTATCTTATGAATCTATGAATCCTAATATCGCGAGTGTTAGAATGAATGGTATTTTAACAGTAAATGGACAAGATACATATCCACTTCAATTAAATAAAGAAAAAGACCCAATGTCAGTTGAGATTTACGGTTCAGAAATCTCTGTAACTAGCGGAGCGATAAAGTCAGCGATTGATACGAAAGCAAAGATTGTTGATTATAAAAAAAATCTCGAAGACTTAATGAGTTCAGTGAAAAATCAAGTGAATACAGTGATGGGAAAAGATTTCTTCGTTGGAGATTATGCGAAGGATATGAAGTTAAATCCAGAATTCCAAAAAGATGTTTCGAAAATGAAAATATCTGCTGAAACAGCAAATAAACTAGCAGCAATTACAGATGGAGATTATAAAGAAGGTCTTTCTTATAAACAAGCATTAGACCAATTTATAGTTCGTGTAGCCTCTGATAAAAGTGCAGTGAATGCTTATCAAAAAATTCATGGAGACTTACTAGAAGGTATTCAGCAAGAAAAAATGAGCGTCGAAGGGGTAAATATGGAAGAGGAAATGGTAAATTTAATGGCCTTCCAAAAATACTTCGTCGCAAATTCTAAAGCTATTACTACGATGAATGAAGTGTTTGATAGTCTATTTTCGATTATTCGATAAGTGATAGTAATTGATTGGAAATATATAAGGAGGAGATAGAAATGAGAGTATCTACATTTCAAAATGCAAACTGGGCAAAGAATCAGTTAATGGATTTGAATGTGCAACAACAATACCATAGAAACCAAGTAACTTCAGGGAAGAAAAATCTTCTTATGAGTGAAGACCCACTTGCAGCGAGTAAATCATTTGCGATTCAACATTCATTGGCAAATATGGAGCAAATGCAAAAAGATATAGCGGATTCGAAAAATGTATTAACACAAACTGAAAATACTTTACAAGGTGTTTTGAAATCTTTAACGAGAGCAGATCAATTAACAGTACAAGCATTAAGTGAGCAAAATGGTGAAAAAGAATTGAAAGCAATCGGTGCAGAGATTGATCAAATTTTAAAACAAGTTGTATATTTAGCGAATACGAAAGAGCAAGGCCGTTATATTTTCGGTGGTGATAGTGCAGAGAAGCCACCATTTACAGAAGATGGTACATACCAGGGCGGAAAAAATGATGTGAACTGGCAACTAAATGACGGTTATGAATTCAAAGCGTTCCGTAACGGAGAAGCATTATTATCCCCGGTTATAAAAACGTTAAAACAGATGAGCGAAGCGATGCAAAAAGGTGACCAAAAAGCGTTACAACCGTTATTAGGAGAAAATAAGAAAAACTTAGATGGCATCATTAACCGTACAACTGAAGTTGGTTCAACAATGAACACAATGGAGACGTTTAAAACAATTTTAAGTGAACAAAATTTAGCGCTTCAAGAAAATCGTAAAGAAATTGAGGATGTCGATTTAGCGGTCGCAATTTCTGACTTAGCATATATAAATGCAACGTATGAAGCGACGCTTAAAGCAGTTAGTACGATGAGTAAAACGAGCATTTTAGATTATATGTAAACGAATAAGGAGTGATACAACATGGCAGGAACATTAACAGGTATTGGCGGTAGACAACAAATTTGGAACCTCGGAAATAATATGATCGATACTTCTAATCTTGTAGAATTAGAACTACAAGCATTAAATATGAAAAAAACACCCTATACAACGGAAAAACAACAACTTACACAAGATAAACAATTATACACAAGTTTAAAAACAGAATTTAGTTCTTTTACACAAACATTTAAAAACTTAGCATCATTTAAAGGAAATGAAAAAAAAGTTACAACAACACAGGATGGCTATATTAATGTAATAGCTGATGGCGGAGCAATCTCGGGAACATTCAATATGACAATTAAGCAACTTGCGCAACGCCATCAAATTGCTTCAAATGATATTAAAATTGATGAAAAATTACCTGCAGAAGAAACATTAGAAATTAATGGGAAACCACTTAAAGTAACAACGGATATGACTTATAAGGACTTAATTAATAAAATTAATGATGGTGACTATGGTGTTTCTGCATATACGCTTGGTGGCAAAGTATTTATGTCTGCTAAAAATGAGGGAATGGGAGGCGAAATTAAGTTTACAAGTGAAAAATCTGATTTGTTCCAAAAAATGGGTTTATCTACAGTGGATGGTAAAGCAGTGAACGTCATTAATGAAGCACAGGATGCAATATACAGTATTAATGGCATTGAAGGGAAAAGTGCTAGTAATACAATTGAAACACTCCCTGGTGTAAAAGTGGAGTTATTAAAAGTAACTGAATCGAAGGTAACGGACGGTGGAACTGGTACAGACACAAAAGGAATAGATTTAAAATTTACAGTAAGTGATTCAAATGTAACCGACGCATCCAACCTTATTAAAAAAATGGTGGCAGATTATAATAAAGCGGTTTCTACAGTAGATCTTTTTGCTGGAAAAGGTGGAGCCTTCCAGGGACAAGTAATTATGCAAAGCATACGTCAAGTAATGAATAGCGTTGTAACATTTTCTCAAGATGATAATTATTTATTTAATTTTGGTATCCAAATAAAGCAGGATGGGACATTAGAAGTCGATGATGAAGCTCTAACAAAGGCATTAAAAGAAAAGCCAGATACAGCTAAACAGTTTTTCTTTAGCTCAAATGGTTTAGGGAAAATGATGGAGGCCCCGCTTGAAAAGCTTTTCGGTGATAAAGGTGTCGTTGGGGAACGAGTAAAGAGTATAGATTCGCGTGTAAGTGATTTAGATAGAAAAATTAGCGATATTGATATGCAAAATAAACAAAAGCAAGATGAAATTGTGAAGAAGTATCAAAAGCTAGAAAGTACATTGGCGGCGCTTGATAGCCAACTAAAAACAATTAAAGCAATGACAAAACAAAAAAGTGATGATTAATGAAAGTTGAGGAAGTGATCGTATGCAAGCATGGCAACGTTATATGCAAAATGATATTATGACGAGTAATCCGATTAAAAATACAATTTTTATTTATGAAAGATGTATTGTAGAGTTTCGTAATTTAGAAGAACTTTTACATACTTTTAAACTACAAGAAGGGGACGCACTTCTTGAAAAATTAGAACGTATTTTTGAAGAACTAAAGCTTCAATTAAATCCTGAGATTACGAAAGATTTATATGACAGTCTCTATGGTTTATATGATTGGATTAGCATTCAAATTCAAACGATGAAAGTAACGCGTGAAGCGAAAGATATTGATGCAATTGTGAAAGTGTTACAAGATTTAATAGACGGCTACCGCGGAGCACTTGAAAATGAACAATGATATTTATCGGACGTTTGTCGACTGTTTTAATGAAATCGGTGAATTGCAAGTGTCAGATGAAGAGTTTGCTGAGAAGAGTGAGATGTTAAATCGCTGGATGATGACACTAGATGAAGAAAGACGTGCACAAGTTGCAGCAGAAGTAAGCCCATTCATTATTAAGGCAGCACAGCACATTCGAGATAAGCAAAAGATTTTGGAAGAAATGATAATGGCAAATGATGGGCGAATGAAGGCTAATTCATTTTACGGTAAATATTAATAATAACGTCTGGAAACAGATTCCCCTTTTAAAAGGGGGTCTATTCCTTCGTTTACATAAAGAACTCCGCTGATTGAGGTTTCATTTTATGACTGTGATGAAAAAATAATAGTAATCTAAATAATAGAAAAATGGACTTTAGTTTATAGTTTATATATTGAAATGTTCTATAGATTACTATGTGTATACAGTTTTTTGCATTCTTTTTTTATATTTTTGTATTTTTCTAAAGACAACAATGAAAAAATGGAATAAAATATGTAAGGGTACGTAATAGTAAATATTTTAATAAACGCATATAAGAAAATAAATAATGAAGTGAAACTTCTATCAGTGGATCATTACGTTAGAAAAGGAAGGGTGTGGAATATGCCAGATTTAGTGAGTGATGTAAGCCATTATATGAATTATTTAGTAACGAAACGAAATACTGTTTCCAGTAATATTGCAAATGCGAATACACCTGGCTATAAAGCACAAGATGTAACATTTGCTGAGCAGATGAATAAAAGTAGTGCATTATATAAAAACAATGCGGCTGATTTAAAGAGCAATCCAGATTTATATCAAACGAATGAAATGCACTTGCCGACAGTAAATACGAAAAATACATATGCAAAGATTCAAACAAAATCAATGCAAACGAATAAAGACGGAAATAGTGTGGATGTAACGACAGAAATGCTAGATTTAATGAAAGCAAATCAGTTATACGGTATTTCAATTAACGCAATTAATACACAATATGCAATTAACCAAGCGGCACGCGGACGTTAAAAGTAGAAGGAGAGACAACGAATGTTTCAGGCAATTAATGCAAGTGGCTCAGGGCTAACAACAGCGAGAAAGTGGATGGAAGTTACTTCTAACAATATTGTAAATGCAAATACGACGGCGGCTCCGGGGGCAGATTTATATGAGCGTCGTAGTGTGGTGCTAGAATCAAACAATAGTTTTGCAAGTATGCTAGATGGGGCTCCTACTAATGGAGTAAAAATAAAAAGTATTGAAGCAGACAAAACGGAAAATTTAGTGTATGATCCGACGCATCCGCACGCAAATGAAGAAGGATATGTACGTTATCCCAATATTGATGTAACTGCTGAAATGACGAATGTAATGGTTGCTCAAAAAATGTATGAAGCGAATACGAGTGTATTAAATGCGAATAAAAAAATGCTTGATAAAGATTTAGAAATCGGCCGAGGATAAGGGGGAAGATAGTAATATGAAAATTCAACCAATGTTACATACACAACCATTTGGAGCAATTCAGTCAATTGGTGCACCGAAAACTTCTCAAACATCTGTAGCTCCGGAGAAAAAGTTTATTGATTTATTGGAAGATATGAATCAAACACAAAACAATGCACAAACAGCAGTATATGATTTACTAACTAAAGGGGTAGGAGAAACACATGACGTTTTAATTCAGCAAAAGAAAGCTGAGTCTCAAATGAAAACGGCTGCTCTCGTACGTGATAATCTTATTGAAAATTATAAGTCACTAATTAATATGCAAATTTAGGAAAGTGGACGGGTGTGTTTAAATGGAAAAGATGAAAAATGTTATCCAATCGTTAAAAACGTGGCATAAGTTAGTAATCGGTGCTGCGCTTTTAGCGATTGTAACAGGAGCACTTTTATATTTCACCTTGCCAGATAAATATGTTGTTGTATATCAAAATTTAAATGATGCAGATAAACAAGAGATTACAGCAGAATTATCGAAGTTAGGTGTCGATTACCAATTAGCGGCCGATGGTTCAATTCGTGTGCAAAAGAATGATGCTCCATGGGTTCGAAAAGAAATGAATGGGATGGGCTTACCGTTTAATTCGAAAAGCGGTGAAGAAATTTTATTAGAAAGCTCTCTCGGTTCAAGTGAACAAGATAAAAAAATGAAGCAAATTGTCGGTACGAAGAAGCAATTGGAACAAGATATTGTAAGAAACTTTGCGACAGTTGAAACGGCAAATGTTCAAATTACATTGCCTGAAAAAGAGACAATTTTTGATGAAGAAAAAGCGAAAGGAACAGCGGCGATTACGGTTGGAGTGAAACGTGGACAATTGTTAACGGCTGATCAAGTTGCAGGTATACAGCAAATGATTAGTGCAGCGGTTCCTGGTGTGAAAGCAGAAGAAGTAAGTGTTATTGATAGTAAAAAAGGTGTTATCTCAAAAGGAGCAGATGAAGCACATTCTAGTAGTTCCTCTTCTTATGAGAAAGAAGTAGAGATGCAGCACCAACTTGAAGGTAAATTAAAGCAAGATATTGATGCAACGTTAATGACGATGTTTAAACCGAATGAATATAAAGTGAATACGAAAGTATCTGTAAACTACGATGAAGTTACACGTCAGTCAGAGAAGTATGGTGATAAAGGTGTACTTCGTAGTAAACAAGAGCAAGAAGAAAGCTCTACTGCGCAAGAAGGGGCAGATACGAAGCAAGGTGCTGGTATTACAGCGAACGGTGAAGTGCCAAACTACGGTACGAACAATAATCAAAATGGTAAAGTTGTCTACGATAATAAAAATGGCAACAAAATCGAAAACTATGAAATAGATAAAACAGTTGAAACAATTAAGAAACACCCAGAATTAACGAAAACAAATGTTGTTGTATGGGTAGATAATGATACGTTAGTAAAACGAAGAATTGATATGACTACTTTCAAAGAAGCAATTGGAACAGCGGCAGGACTTCAAGCTGATCCGAACGGTAACTTTATAAATGGTCAAGTTAACGTTGTAACTGTTCAGTTCGATCAGCCGAAAGCTGAAAAAGAGAAAGAGCCAGAAAAAAGTGGTATGAACTGGTGGTTATTCGGTGGAATTACAGCTGGCTTATTAGCAATCGGTGGTCTAGTATGGTTCTTATTAGCAAGACGTAAGAGAAAGAAAGAAGAAGAGGAATATGAAGAATACTTAGCAGAAGATGAAATTGCTGCAAGTAATGAAAGTATCTTGGAAATTCCTGAAGAAAAAATAGTGCCAGAGCCAAAACCTGAACCAGAAGAACCGAAAGAACCAACGTTAGATGAACAAGTGCAGGATGCTACGAAAGAACATGTAGAAGGTACTGCAAAAGTAATTAAAAAATGGTTAAACGGACAGTAAGGGAGGAACAACGATGTTAGATGAAATCTCCTCCAAAGAAAAAGCTGCCATCCTCATTCGTACATTAGACGAAGGGGTGGCAGCAAAAGTCATTGAATATATGACAGCTGAGGAAAAAGAAGTATTACTTCGTGAAATTGCGAAGTTTCGTGTATATAAACCAGAAACGTTAGAGAATGTACTAGGAGAGTTCTTATATGAACTAAATGTAAAAGAATTGAACTTAGTCACTCCAGATAAAGAGTATATTCGTCGTATATTTAAAAACATGCCAGAAGACGAACTGGAAAAATTATTGGAAGACCTTTGGTATAACAAAGATAATCCATTTGAATTCTTAAATTCACTTACAGATTTAGAACCACTTCTTACAGTGCTTAATGATGAGTCACCACAAACAATTGCAATTATCGCTTCTTATATTAAACCGCAACTTGCGTCTCAATTAATTGAGAGATTGCCAGATCATAAGCGAGTAGAAACGGTAATGGGTATTGCGAAACTAGAACAAGTTGATGGTGAATTAATTAATCAAATTGGTGAGTTGTTAAAAACGAAATTAAATAATATGGCATTTAGTGCAATTAATAAAACTGATGGCTTGAAAACAATCGTAAATATTTTAAATAATGTTTCACGAGGTGTTGAAAAAACAGTCTTTCAAAAACTGGATGAAGTCGATTATGAGTTATCTGAGAAAATTAAAGAAAATATGTTTGTCTTTGAAGACTTACTTGGTCTTGAAGATCTTGCGCTTCGCCGTGTATTAGAAGAAATTACAGATAACGGTGTTCTTGCGAAAGCACTTAAAATTGCAAAAGAAGAAATTAAAGAGAAATTATTTACATGTATGTCTTCAAACCGTAAAGAGATGATTCTAGAAGAATTAGATGGCTTAGGACCGCTTAAGATGACGGATGCTGAAAAAGCGCAGCAAACGATCACTGGTACAGTGAAAAAGCTAGAGAAAGAAGGAAGAATTATCGTTCAAAGAGGTGAAGAGGATGTCCTTATTTAAAAACAGAATTCCGAAGAATTCTGTTTCTTTTTCTGAAGAAACGTATGAATTACAATTTCCAAGACCAGCTTCAGTTCAAATAGAAGAGGAAGAATTACAAGCTGATCATGCAGAACTTCGCGCCCAGCAAGAATCGTTACATATGGAAATGAATCAGCTAAGGCAAGAGAAGCAAATGCTAGAACGAGAGCGGCAGCAGTTATTACAAGATAAAGAACAATTTCAAATGCATATTCATGAGCAAATGGAACAGATGGAAGCAGCGCGTGTGCAATTTCAAAAAGAACAACAAGAAACAGCGTATGAATGGACAGAGTTATTATGGGATCAATCTTTTCATCTAGCAGAAAAAATCGTGAATCAAGCGGTAGATTCACGATTGCTTGATGTGTTACCTATTTTAACTGGCATCGTGCAAACACTGCCAACTTCGTTTGAAAAATTAATCATTACAGTACATCCAGAAACGTTTGAACGTATTCAAGAAGAGAAGGAGAATTCGAAAGAATATTGGTTACTACAATTAGTAGAATGGAAATATGATTTCTCCCTGCAGTTTGGTGAATTTGTTCTGGAAGAAGAGAAAGAGTTCTTTGAATTTAAATTTGCACCTATATTTGCGAAACTTCGTCAGAAATGGGAAGAAGAGAAGTTATTTGAGGAGCAAAATGTATGAGCCGCCTGTTAATGAATGAAAACGAAAAATGGAATAAGTTCATTGAAACACCGCTGTATACGAAAGTAGGCAAAGTTCATAGTGTACAAGAACAGTTTTTCGTAGCAAAAGGGCCGAAAGCGAAGATCGGAGATGTTTGCTTCGTTGGAGAACATAACGTCTTATGTGAAGTGATTGCCATTGAAAAAGAAAATAATATGCTACTTCCATTTGAACAGACAGAAAAAGTATGTTATGGAGATTCAGTGACATTAGTTTCAGAAGATGTTGTTGTACCACGTGGTAATCACTTGCTCGGAAAAGTGTTAAGTGCAAATGGTGAAGTGTTAAATGAGGAAGCTGAAAACATTCCATTACAGAAAATAAAACTAGATGCACCACCTATACATGCATTTGAACGTGAAGAGATTACCGATGTATTTGAAACAGGAATAAAATCAATTGATTCTATGCTAACAATTGGTATCGGTCAAAAGATTGGTATTTTTGCTGGGTCAGGTGTTGGTAAATCAACTTTACTTGGAATGATAGCAAAAAATGCAAAAGCTGATATAAATGTTATTAGTTTAGTAGGAGAACGTGGCCGGGAAGTAAAAGACTTTATTCGAAAAGAGTTAGGCGAGGAAGGTATGCGAAAAAGCGTCGTTGTTGTAGCGACGTCAGATGAAAGTCATCTTATGCAACTTCGTGCAGCGAAACTTGCAACGTCTATTGCTGAATACTTCCGTGATCAAGGCAATAACGTATTACTTATGATGGACTCTGTTACTCGTTTTGCCGATGCACGAAGAAGTGTTGATATTGCTGTTAAAGAGTTACCGATTGGTGGTAAAACACTGTTAATGGAAAGTTATATGAAGAAGTTGTTAGAGCGTTCCGGAAAAACACAAAAGGGATCTATAACAGGTATTTATACGGTGCTTGTTGATGGGGACGATTTAAATGGTCCTGTACCAGATTTAGCACGTGGTATTTTAGATGGACATATCGTATTAAAGCGTGAGCTTGCAACGCTTAGTCATTATCCTGCAATTTCAGTATTAGATTCAGTAAGTAGGATTATGGAAGAAATTGTTTCGCCACATCATTGGCAACTTGCAAATGAAATGAGAAAGATTTTATCAATTTATAAAGAAAATGAATTGTATTTTAAGCTAGGAACGATTCAAGAAAATGAAGAAAATGCTTATATTTTTGAATGTAAAAATAAAGTAGAAGGCATAAATACATTTTTAAAGCAAGGTCGATCGGATAGTTTCCAATTTGATGATATCGTTGAAGCGATACAGCATATAGTATAAGGCCTCTGCATAAGAGGTCTTATTTTTTTGTTTTTTAATATTTCACAGATTTTTTTGGGAAAAAACTATATAATAGAAAAAGAGAACGTTATAATAGAAAGGGGTTATGAAAACAGGTGGATAAACAGCAGTACGACACAATAAAATTGCAAATAAATCAAGAAAAAGAACATATTTTAAAAGAAGTGTATGAATTAACAGCTGAAAAAAGAAAAATAGAACAAAAAAAAGAATATGATTTATATGTTGTGAAATCGCGTAGTAAAGTCGTACAAACTGGGCAACGTATTATGGCTGGTATGCTTTCTTCACATACGTTTTCACCTGAAAGAATAGAAGAATGGAATCGAAAAATTAAAAAAACGGAAGGTTTTATTCAAAAAAATGAAAGCCTTTTAGAGCAAGTAAAAGAAAAAGAACGTGTCATTGATGAGATGTATCAAGAAGATTGCAAAAAGCTTGCGAAAGCACAAGAAAAGCTGGAAGAAAAAATGCTTCTGGATTTGAAAATGTGTATGAATGGATGAGGTGAATGTAGTGATACAGTCTGTATTACCGGTGCAACAAAGTTTACCTCCGCAAAAAGAAAAAGGGCTAGAAGTACAATCAAAAAATGAAGATTCTTCATTCGATCGTACGATGAGAATGGAAAATAAAAAACAGCCGCAAACGGAGAAAACGAAACGAGAAGAAGCACCAAAAGAAGAGAGAAAAGATTATATTCTTTCTAAAAAATCGGTAACGGAAGAAGAACCTATTGTAAAGAAAGAAGAAAAAAAAGAGACAGAACAGTTGTTATTAGCTGTATCTGAGCAAATGGTTGCAATTGAGCAATTACATGTGCAGCCGGAATTGTTATATCAATACATACAAAAAATACAAGAGCTATATAAAGAATATGGCAATATTAAACTTAATGAATTACCTGCAGCTGAATTACAACAATTACAAGAACTTCTTTCAAATATGAATATCAAAAATGCTATATGTTTAGAAGATACAATGCAAATGGTATTAGAAAAAATGAAGATGCCAGAGCAAGCGATGCAAGCATTGAAGGCTGTAGAAACAGAAACTTGTAATATTGCAAAGGAACAAGAAGAGTTTAAAGACGTAGATCTTCCGAAACTTGAGAGCGATGATACAAAGGTAGAGTTGCCTGAGGTTGATGCATTAAACGATTCGAGCTCTGCAGGTGCAGAATTATTAAATAAAACGACGAGTACCGAACAAGTAGGGAAATCAAATAGTGGTGCTGAGAAAGTTTCATTACCTGACTTAGGAAAGAAAATGGAAGCGCAAGTAGAAGCGTTGCAAAAATTTGTAGTGAAACAAGAACGTGTTTTATTCCAGTTAAATCCAGAAAAACTTGGTACATTAACAGTGTTTATGAAAAAACACGGAGATCAAATTGACGTTCACGTAGAAATGGAAAAACACGATGCGAAAAAACGTGTTGAAATCATTTTTGATGAATTGAGATTAAAGTTAAAAGAAAAAGAAATCAATATTCAAATTAGCTATTCAGATAAAGATGAAAATCGCAAAGAACAGCGAGAACAAGACCAAAGGCAAAAACAGAAATTAGCAAATACAAATCATGAAAAACAACAATCAACAGAATTTGCGGGATTATTGGAGGAATAAAGCGTGCCAACAGTTGGATTAAATACAACGAGTACAAATCATATTCCGTTACAAGCAGGAGTGCAAAAAAGTAATGTACCTGTTAATGGTGTACAATCGCCAGTGCAACAAAGTAATGGAGTTTCAGCAGGAGCGCAAAAGACTCCTGGGGTAATGGGGAAAGATGATTTCTTAAAATTGTTTTTATCAAGTTTCCAACATCAAGATCCATTTAATGCGATGGATATGAATCAAATGATGAATCAGACAGCGCAGTTATCTCTTATGGAACAAGTACAGAATATGACGAAAGCAGTAGATAAGCTGCAATCAACGATGTATTCAACAGCACTTGATGGTGGAATGAAGTTTTTAGGGAAATACGTAAGAGGTGTTGACGGTGACGGAAACAAAGTAACCGGTCAAGTAGAAACGGTTCGTCTTGCGGAAAATAACGATGTACAGCTCGTTATTAATAATAAAGTTGTCTCTCTTCGTTTCGTTGAGAGAGTGTCTGATAAACCGATTGGGGAAACGAATCCAGAAGACGCAAAGAAAGACGATCAAAAAGTAACTGAAGAAGTAAAAACTACAAATTCATAAGGAGTGTCCATACGTTATGATTAAAGCGTTATATACAAGTATTACAGGGATGAATGCAACACAAAATGCATTAAGTGTAACTTCAAATAATATTGCCAATGCACAAACAGTAGGTTATAAAAAACAAAAAGCAATGTTTGATGATTTACTATATAACAATTCGATTGGTGCAAAAGGTGACGGTAAATACGCCGGAACAAATCCGAAAAGTATTGGTAACGGTGTGAAAATGAGTGGTACGGTTACGGATTATAGTGATGGTACAATTACGTTAACAGGTGGTAAAACACAAGCGGCAATGGAAGGTAATGGTTTCTTCGTTGTGGGTGATTCAAAAGGCGGAAATATGGAATTTACTCGTAAAGGTACGTTTGGGATATCTTCAGATTACTATATTACGAATACTGAAGGTCAATACGTATTTGCATACCCTGCAAATGAGGCAACTGGTGAAGTTGATTTATCTGGAATTCCAGGACCGTTGCAAATTCCAATGGGAACAGCAATTGGTGGTATTCGAACATCGAAAGGGACAATTAAAGGGAATATTCCAACTGGTGAAAAACAAATTACACAAGATTTACCTGTATATGATAATGCGGGGAATACATGGACAATGCGTGTAGAGTTTAAACAAACGAGTGAACATAACTATACATATAAAGTACAAATGCGTAATGACTCGAAAAAAGAAACAGAGTTTAAGGATGTTCCAGGTGCAGGTGGTAATATGACATTTGATGCTGTCGGAAATCCAAATCCGAAAGAGCAAGGAGCCAATATTCCATTTGATGGCGGTTCTATAAAATTAGACTTAAGCCATTTAACAAATCATCCAACAGATAAAACATTATCAGTAACAGACGTAGATGGTAGAGCAGCAGCGACGGTTAAAGATTGCTTCATTGCTGACGGTGGATACGTAATGGTAAAATATTCTGATGGAAGTATGAAATCTGCAGGTCAATTAGCTGTTGCAATGTTCCCGAACGAAGGCGGACTAATGAAAACAGGTAATGGTAACTATACAGCAACGAATACAACAGGTATTTTAGCTCTTGGTGCATCTGGTCAAAACGGTGCAGGTAAAGTACGTGGTGGTGCACAAGAAGGTGCAAACGTAGATTTATCTGTAGAATTCGTTGACTTAATGTTATACCAACGCGGATTCCAAGGAAATGCGAAAGTAATTAAAGTTTCAGATGAAGTATTAAATGAAGTTGTAAACTTAATTCGATAATATATCGTAAGGAAAAAATGTAATGGAGTAGAAAGGGTTTTTTATTCGTATGACAAGACAAGAGCGAATTTTACAATTGCCTTTTTTCGAAAATAAACGTGAACTTGCCGAGCAAGTATTAAAAATAGAACGAGAAGAGCATGTATATTTACCAGATCAATTTGAAATTAAGCAAGTGCCTCCGTATTCATTTGGCGAAAAACAAGCAATCATTGGCCGTATCCATGAGTTTTATTTCATAAGTGTTGGTAGCGATACTGTTTGGAAGTATCAACTGTTTAAGGATGAGATGAAGTGTCGTGAGTTTTTTGTTATGTTGCCAAATATTACGGATCAGCAGATAGCGTTTTGGTTTAATAACATAGAGTTATTGAAAAGTTCTTAAAAAGATCTAAAAAGCTCTTTTTAGGGTTGATGAGAGGACCTAGCGTTGTTTTTGAGCGGTTAGTGCCTAATAGGGCCTCGACTGGTGTGTAAGGACAAAGGTATGGAGAGTTACTAGGGTAGTATAAAAAGAGGTAAGCAAAGTTTAGTGTGGATAAACAGTTATGGTCCAGAAGAGCTCCTAGTTGTAAGAATAGAGCTATGAAGGCGTACTGAGATAGTTGGAGATGAGATAATCATTTTATAGTAGGACAGTGCCTTCTGGATAGAATGTGACGATAGATTTTTATAAAAGGAGAGGTGAGGAGGATGGCGCAAAATAAGTATCGCGTTACATTCATTTCGCCGAGTGAGGTTGAGCAGCGGACTGTAATGGCGGCGAATAGTTTGCCAGATTTAATTCGTAAAGTAGAAAGTATTATCGCAGATCCAAACGGTTATTTTGTGAATGATAAAAAAAATAATTGTTATTTTAAAGTGATTAAAGAAAATGTTACGTTTATTCAATATGAGTTACTATTTTCGGATAAGGAAATTCATATTGAAAAATTAAAACATATAGCACCGGTAGTATTAAAGCGATTATTCGAAAAAATAAATGACCCGGAATTATATGCACTCGCGCTACTTGATGTTGATATAGCAACGAAAGAATATGTGCTAGCAGAAATGAATTCTGAACTGAGAATAAGAGTAGAGACAGAGCTTTCGAAAAAATGGGAAGCAATGCCGACGGAAATTGTAGGTGCACAAGAAGTTTTATTAGAGGCACTTGCTTCGTTTATACAAGATTAATTGTTTTTTAATAAAATGAATCGTTCGACTATCTATATTTTTTATATAGGTAGTTGACTTTTTCTCTTTTATAAAGCTTAATAATTAGATATACGGAATTAATGGAAGGGGAGCGACACCTTTATGTCACAAGCACAAAGTATTTTATTAGAAAGCGGAACAAATGAATTAGAGATTGTTACGTACACTGTTGGTGAAAACCTATTTAGTATTAATGTAATGAAAGTACGTGAAATCATTAATCCATTCCCTGTTACAACTGTGCCAGAATCTCATCATGCAGTTGAAGGTGTTGTTCAAGTACGTGGTGAAATTTTACCTGTTATTAACTTGGCAATGGCTCTTAATTTAAAGTCAACAAAGCCACTTGATCAAACGAAATTTATCATCTCAGAATTAAACCAAATGAAAGTTATTTTCCGCGTTGATGAAGTGCATCGTATTCAACGTATTTCGTGGGAACAAATTGATGAACCAGCTTCATTATCTATGGGACTAGAAGAAACGACATCTGGTATTGTAAAACTAGATGGAAAAATCATCTTACTATTAGATTATGAAAAAATTGTATGTGAAATTAGCGGCACTGGTTATGACAATAAATCAATTGCAGGATTAGAACAAAAAACAGATCGAGCTGAAAAAGTAATTTACATTGCAGAAGATTCAGCGATGCTTCGCCAAATATTAGAAGAAACATTATCATCAGCTGGATATACAAAAATGAACTTCTTCAGCAATGGTGCAGAAGCGTTAGCGCAAATTGAAAAATTAGCGAAAGAGCAAGGCGAAAAAATGTTTGAGCATATTCACTTGCTAATTACGGATATTGAAATGCCAAAAATGGATGGACATCATTTAACGAAAGTGGTTAAGGATAGTGAAGTAATGAATCGTTTACCAGTCATTATTTTCTCTTCATTAATTACAAATGAATTATTCCATAAAGGTGAAGCTGTAGGAGCAAATGCTCAAGTAAGTAAGCCAGATATTCAAGAGCTAATTGGTTTAGTTGATAAGTTAGTGCTTTAAAAGCTTCTATTTAGCCGGAATAGAAGCTCTAGCTAAGTGTTGAGCGGTCAGTGCTTAATAGAGCCCTATGCGATGTTGAGACCAGAGATATGGAGTGGTTATAGGTAAGTAGAAGAGCTGGCGTATAACATTTTTCTATTTAGTAGGAATAGAGGAACTACTTATGTAAGGAAGTTTTCAGTGCTTAATAGAGTCTCATGCGATGTGAGTTCAGAGGTATGAAGTAGTTTTAGGTAAGAAGAAGTGAGACTTTGATTGAGGATTTGAAGACTGGTTTTATAACTCTATTCTGTTAGAGAGAGGAAGGAATTAGCCAATGCTACATATGGCTAATTCCTTTTTAGTATTCTATACTTTAAGCTGGTAGAAAAATGAAAGGTTTCTTGGGTGTTTGTCGCTGTATGTGTGAATAATCTTTATTTAGAGATTTTTAATTTAAAAATATAAGTGAACGTATTTTTTTGATTACTTTAGTAACATTTCGTGGTAACGCAAAGTTTTTCGGTGAAAAAACATTCAAAATACCATATAATATAATTAAATGTAATTAATATGCAATTTTACATATTAATAAAAAACATTTTCCAAATTTTTATACTTTCTATACATTTTTGTATGTTTATTATTTGACAGATAATTTCGAACTGTTATAATATGGATATGTAAAAATTGCTATTTTCTTAAAAGACATGGGAGTCAGATGAGAATTGTGAAAGGATGAGGGGGAGTGGCACAGATTATGTATCACCACACAGCAATTAATGTATTAGGTCTTTTACAAAACATGTCAAATAATAAAATGAACGATATGCAACTAGAGGTGGAATTAAAAAAAATAGAAAAAGAATTCCAAGTAAAGTATGAAGAGTTAGTTGATTTACATAATAGAATGGTATTATTTCAAATAGATATAGAAAAAAATGGCGGGATGCGTGCATATGAAAAATCAACAATTACATGGCTGAAGTCTGAACTAGAGCTACTGTATGAAGTGTATCAATTTTGTCAACGTCACGGTTTAAACATTTTAAATATTTCAAAATACGTAAGTAAAAATGAACTAAATCTTTTTCCTAAAACAGAAAGTCAATTGCAAAATACGTATTATAAATTGAAAAAACGTGAAATACCATTTGAAAATATTGAAAAACAAAAACCGGGACGAAAGCGAAAATATATACCAGTAAAAGAGACAATCGTTGCAAGAAAACAAGAAAACGAGTACGAATTAAAAGAAGAAATCCAGCATAAAGAGGATGAAAAAAATCTTGTAACAGTTATATCTGGTATCGTTGATAACTTTGAAACAATTAATCAATGTAGTGAAAGGAAAGAAGACGAACTACATCAGTTTATGGAAGGTATTTATAAGCTTTCTAGCATGGCAGCAGGGCGTTCTAGAGAAGCAAAGAATACACGTAGTCTAGAAGGCGAATTGCAGTCGTTACAACTAGAAAATGAAAGGCTAAAACGAGAGAAAGAAGAGCTTGTACAAGATATTAAAGGTATGACGCAGCTTTTAATTCATTTCATTACAAGTTCTGATATCGATCAAATTCGTAAATTACCAACTTTCGTACAAGATTGTAAAATGGAATTACATAAACTCGGGCTATATAATGCACAAGACGGAAAAATGAAAATAATGGTTGACCGTAGCGGACAAGTTATGACGGTAACACAGTAATAAAATTTGGGTACAAAACAAAAGGGAGATACATAGTTTATATGTATTTCCCTTTTGTTTTGTATGGAATCGTTCCAAAAATGGAAGATTAATTTTTATGATTGTAGTAGTTTAAAGACCATTTGCGGAATTTGGTTTGCTTGTGAAACCATACTAAGTGCAACTTCAGTCAATAATTTGAACTTTAAAAAATCACTCATCTCCTGCGCCATGTCTGCATCTTCAATTCGAGATGCAGCATCTGTTAACGCCATACTTTGGCTATTTAAATTTTCAATATTAAACTGTAAACGATTTATCATTGCACCAAGGTCGGCACGATGAAATGACACACTTTGCAAAGCCTCTTCGATTTTACGAATTGCCGTTCTTGCTTCTTGTTCCGTTGAAATCTTGATGTCATGTTGTGTAGGGGAAGGGGGAATATGTTTCGTCATATTTATTGTATGACCGATATCGTCTAATGTAACAGGGCGGTTTTGACCGTCAAATACGGATAAATCATTAAACTCAGTCGTTTCGCCAATATAGCCAATTTGTTCTGTTAAAGATTGAAACTCTTTATTTAGTGAATGACGGTTTTTATTTGAATTTGTACCGTTTGAGGATTGAACGGCTAAATCACGCATACGCTGCAAAATATTTATCACAGTTTGAAGTGCAGCTTCTGCCGTGCGAAGCATCGATATCGCATCCTCATTATTACGAATCGCCACGCGCATACCACTTGCTCTCGCATGCATTCGAGTCACAATTGCAACATTAGCGGGATTATCAGAAGCATGGTTTAACTTCTTACCAGTCGCCAAATGCTCCATTGACACATTCATACGTTTCTCATTCTCATACAACGACTGCCTAGCATTTATACTCAAAACATTTGTACCAATACGCATAATAGACACTCCTTATAGATTGATATAGTCAGTGTTCTAAAGCTAATAAACGGTTATGAAGAGAAAAAGAGACTTATGCTCACTTTATCTTTTTGTTTTCATACACGGAACGAGAATAAAATAGGCCCTGACCGCTACTAAATATGGCTAGAGCTTCTCTTTAAGCTAAAAAATCTTTCAATCTATCTATATAGAAAAAATAAACCTCTCCGCAAGCAGAGAGGTTTATTCGGGAAACTAACTCAAATGGCTTATTGTAATAATTTAGAAACCATTTGTGGAGTTTGGTTTGCTTGAGAAAGCATGCTGATACCAGCTTCGTTCAAGATTTTGAACTTAGTCATTTCAGACATTTCTTTCGCCATGTCAGCGTCTTCGATTTGAGAAGCAGAAGCTGCCATAGAGTTTTCTTGGCTCTTAAGGTTTGTTACGTTAAAGTCAAGGCGGTTTAATGTAGCACCTAAAGTAGCACGGCTAGAAGCAATTTTTTCAATTGCTTGATCAATCTTTTCAACAGCTGAAGATGGATCGAATGCTGCTCCTGTAGGTTTCGTTAGTTTTGCAAATTCTTTATTAATGTTTTCTGCAGCAGCTTTAAGAGCAGCTTCATTAGCTGTTGCATCAGCAATTGGATTAGCTAATGCTTTATCATAAGCTTTGAAAACATCATTCATTTTCTCTACGTCTGCTGCTGAGTAACCTGATTTGACTTTATCAAAAGCATTTTTTGCATCTTTAACGTCTTGAGCTTGTACTGCTCCATCTGTAGCAGGTTTTTCTAGTCGTTTCATAGAATTATCAAGAGTTTCAAGATCATTTTTGTTAACTGTGTTTGCACCAATTGCTAAATCTTTAATATCTAAGTTTTTAAGTGATGCAGAATCAAGTGAAATTGTAATTTGTTTAGTTTTATCATGTGAGTCAAGAGTTTGGATATTAATTGTATTATTAGATCCATCTAATAATTTTTTGTCGTTAAATTCAGTGTTGTCCGCAATGTATTGAATTTGTTCTTTTAATTGATCAAATTCTTTTTGCATTGCAGCTTGGTTTTTATCAGTATTAGTACCACTTGCAGATTGGTTTGCAAGGTCACGCATACGAAGTAAGATGTTTGACACAGAGTTTAAAGCTGAGTCAGCTGTACGAATTAAAGACATACCGTCTTCTGTATTACGGGCTGCAACGTTTAAGCCACCTTCACGTGAACGCATACGAGTTGCGATTGCAAGACCTG
Organism: Bacillus sp. EB V-12; assembly: GCF_056158125.1. NCBI lineage: Bacteria > Bacillati > Bacillota > Bacilli > Caryophanales > Bacillaceae > Bacillus > Bacillus sp. EB V-12. The sequence continues at coordinate 868,612 of NZ_JBUXJL010000002.1, forward strand.
CTGCATCGTCAGAAGCGTTGTTGATACGTTTACCGCTTGATAAACGGTCCATAGAATTGCTCATTTTTGCTTGGTTTTGGCGCATGTACTCTTGAGTACGCATGCTGTTAATGTTTGTATTAATTCTCATGTTAAGAAACCCCCATTTTTTTATATTGACTTTTCTGCAAATTGAAAAACGGTAATATGCGAAAAAATCAATTTCGAGATTTATTGTAATCCTTGCCACAACGGGTGTCAACTAAAAATTCGAATTAATAAATATAAAAAAATAACAGTTTAACAATATATTCATTTTTTTATTACATAATTATTAAAAGGATTATTGCAAACTTTAAAAAAAAACTCTAATATTAGATTATCTTTGTTTACCGAAAAGGTGATATTATGATAGTTGGAAATATAGTAAAAGAAGTGCTTGCATATAAGAAAGGGCAAATTCAGCAAAAGCTAAGTAGTCCACAAGCATTCGTTAGTAGTCGTTTTCAAGAGAAGTTGCAGAGTGAACCTGCGAAGGAGACGAAAGAAACTACGCAGCCGGCAAAAGTAGAAGATATGAGTCAGCCGGTACAATCTACGAAAATAGAAGCGGTTGTTAATAAACCGGCAGAAACTATTAATAAAGTAGAGGAAGCGAGTAAGCCTGAAGAAAAGGCTGAAACGAAGAAAGTAGATGAAGTGCAAGTTGCGCAAAAAGAGTTTGAACGACGTTTCCCAGAAACGAAAAATGAGGCCGCTGATACGTGGGAATTAACGAAGAAGTATAATATTCAAAAAATACGTTCTTCCAATGAAGGGAAGTATGAGGATATTATTGATCGAGTAAGTCGTACATATGGAATTCCGAAAACGTTAATTCAAAAAATGATTGAAGTAGAGTCTAATTTTAATCCGAAAACGGTGTCACATGCCGGTGCGATGGGTCTTATGCAGCTTATGCCAGCGAATGTGAAGGAGATGGGTGTGAAGAATCCCTTTTCACCAGCTGAAAGTATTGAAGGTGGCGTGAAAGAGTTAAGCGGTTATTTAAAGAAAAATAACGGCGACTTAGTATTGGCGCTTGCTTCTTATAATGCTGGTCCTGGTAATGTGAGAAAGTACGGAGGCGTACCGCCATTTAAAGAAACGCAAGGATATATTAAAAAAATATTAAATATCGACGTTTCAAAATAAGAAGTTTCATATATAGAGAGAACATGAAATTTTCGTGAACATGATATGGGAGTTGGCTAGATTTGAAATTACAAGATGATATTCCGTTAACAATTTATTTTGAAATCGGAAATACGAAAAAGAAAATTGAAGATCTGCTTCATATTACGAAAGGTACATTGTATCGTCTTGAAAATTCAACGAAAAATACGGTGCGTCTTATGCTTGAGAATGAAGAGATTGGAACCGGAAAGATTTTGACGAAGAATGGAAAGATGTACGTTGAAATCGTTGAATTGAAAAGGTAGGGAAGGGGATTGTCATGAGTGGCGAAAAATTAAGCCAAGAGCAAATTGATGCCCTGCTGAAGGCGGTAAATGAAGGCGAGGAAATGCCAGCTTTCGCACAAGAAGCAGGAAAGCAAGAGAAATTTCAAGAGTATGATTTTAATAGACCAGAGAAGTTCGGTGTTGAGCATTTACGTAGTTTGCAAGCGATTGCTTCTACGTTTGGAAAGCAGACGTCACAGACGTTATCAGCGCGTATGCGTATTCCGATTGAACTAGAACCTTCAACAGTTGAGCAAGTTCCATTTACGAGTGAGTATGTGGAGAAGATGCCGAAAGATTATTATTTATATTGCGTAATTGATCTCGGTTTACCAGAGCTTGGAGAAATTGTTATTGAGATTGATTTAGCATTCGTTATTTATATTCATGAATGTTGGCTTGGCGGAGATAGTAAACGTAACTTTACGATGCGTAGACCGTTAACAGCGTTTGAGTTTTTAACGCTTGATAATATATTCTTGCTTCTTTGTAAAAATTTAGAGCAATCATTTGAAAGTGTTGTTGCGATTGAACCGAAATTTGTAACGACAGAAACAGATCCGAATGCACTAAAGATTACGACAGCGAGCGATATTATTTCATTACTTAACGTAAATATGAAAACAGATTTTTGGAATACGACGGTGCGTATCGGAATTCCATTCTTATCTGTTGAAGAAATTATGGATAAGTTAACGTCTGAAAATATTGTCGAACATTCTTCAGATAAACGTAAAAAGTATACGTCTGAAGTGGAAGTGAAAGTAAATCAAGTGTACAAACCTGTTCACGTTGCAATTGGTGAGCAGAAAATGACAATGAGTGAGATTGAACAAATTGAAGAAGGCGATATTATTCCGCTTCATACGAAAGTTTCGGATGAATTACTTGGTTATGTAGATGGAAAGCATAAATTTAATTGTTTTATTGGAAAAGATGGAACGCGTAAGGCGCTCCTATTTAAAAGTTTTGTAGAGTAGGAGGATCCATATGAAGCATGAAGTATCTCCCGTGTCATTAATGGGATTAGAAGATTTTGCAGGAAAGCGAAATGAAGCAGGTAAGGCACATATTGATACTGTTTCAGATATTTCGATTGAACTCGGTGTAAAGCTTGGAAAGTCATCTATTACACTTGGTGATGTAAAGCAGTTAAAAGTTGGCGATGTTCTGGAAGTAGAGAAAAACTTAGGACATAAAGTAGATGTGTATTTAAGTAATATGAAAGTCGGCATCGGTGAAGCAATCGTAATGGACGAGAAATTCGGTATTATCATTTCTGAAATTGAAGCTGATAAGAAACAAGCGGCGCTTATGAAAGCCCAAAGTCAAATGCAAGATAAAGAGTAGAGGAGGAGTCATATGTCGTATATGACGACCTTATTTCAAGTCGTTTTACTGTTTGGTGCGCTCGGTTACGGTGCATATTATATGACGAAAAAGACGCGCAAACAGCAGTTTTTTAAGCAGGGTGAAAATGGCCATATTCAAGTAAAAGACGGCGTGTATTTAAATCATCAAACGAGTGCCTTTTTATTTGAAGTGGACGGAAAGCAAGTGTTCACTGTTATTAGTAATAACGGTGTGCAGTCTGTGCAATTAACCGGAACAGGAAATCAGTTTCAACAAGCACTAGAAGACGCGGTGAAGACTGAAACGAAAAAAGTAGAGGATCCATCATGAGAATAAAGAAACAGTTATCATTATTAGCCGTTATTTTCGTATTTTCTATCGTTTTTTCAATTATTTTTGTAAATCCAGCGTATGCGGCCCCGAACGGTTTTATTAATTTCGAAAATGGAAAAGAGTTTACGAGTAATTCAAGTGTACAACTATTTGCGCTCGTTACCCTTTTATCATTATCTTCTTCTATCGTTCTATTATTTACACATTTTACTTATTTTATGATCGTTCTTGGGATTACACGTCAAGGACTTGGGGTAATGAATTTACCACCAAACCAAGTGCTTGTTGGACTTGCATTATTTTTATCACTCTTTACGATGCAGCCTGTACTCGGGCAACTGAAGAGCGATGTGTGGGATCCGATGACGAAAGAGAAAATAACAGTAAGCCAAGCTGCGGAAACGACAGCTCCTATTATGAAAGAATATATGTCAAAGCATACGTATAAGCATGATTTGAAAATGATGCTGAAAGTACGCGGAGAAGAGTTGCCGAAAGATTTGAAAGATCTTTCCTTATTTACACTTGTACCATCCTTTACGCTAACGCAAATTCAAAAAGGTTTACTAACAGGGATGTTCATTTATTTAGCGTTTGTATTTATAGATTTGATTATTAGTACACTTTTAATGTACCTCGGGATGATGATGGTACCGCCGATGATTTTAAGTTTACCGTTTAAAATACTCGTTTTCGTATATTTAGGTGGATATACAAAAATTGTCGATATTATGTTTAAGACGGTCGCCTGAAGCGTTTGATGCTATGTGATAGGAGTCATATAAATGAATACGTCACCAATTATAGATATTTTCCAAACCTTTTTTTATAAAGGGGTTATGATTTTAATGCCGATTGCCGTTGTAAGTCTGATTGTCGTTATTATTATCGCGGTTATTATGGCAATGATGCAAATTCAAGAGCAAACGCTGACGTTTTTACCGAAAATGGCGAGTATTGTGCTCGTTATTATCATTTTAGGTCCGTGGATGTTCCAAGAGTTAACGATGCTTATTTTAGATTTATTTGATAAAATCCCATCGCTATTGCGTTCGTACTAAGATAGGTGAACTGAAATGAATATGGAATTATGGGCGGCAACGTTTTTTGCGTTTTGTCGCATTACTTCATTTTTATATTTTTTACCGTTTTTCTCAGGCCGATCCATTCCAGCAATGGCGAAGGTTACTGTTGGACTTGCTCTTTCAATTACAGTGGCTGATCAAGTGGATGTCTCTCACATCAAGACAGTTTGGGACGTTGCAGCTTATGCAGGAACGCAAATTGTAATTGGATTATCACTTTCAAAAATTGTAGAAATGCTGTGGAACATTCCGAAAATGGCCGGGCATATTTTAGACTTTGATATCGGTTTATCACAAGCAAGTTTGTTTGATGTAAATGCGGGCTCACAGTCTACTTTACTATCAACCATTTTTGATATATTTTTTCTCATTATTTTTATTTCACTTGGCGGCATTAATTATTTCGTTGCCACGATTTTAAAGTCGTTTCAATATACAGAGGCGATTTCAAAATTGCTGACGACTAGTTTCTTAGATAGTCTACTCGCAACGCTATTATTTGCGATCACATCAGCGGTTGAAATTGCTCTTCCACTTATGGGAAGTTTATTCATCATTAACTTTGTTCTAATTTTAATTGCAAAAAACGCTCCGCAATTAAACGTTTTTATGAATGCATACGTAATTAAAATTACATGTGGTATTTTGTTTATTGCGATGAGTGTACCGATGCTCGGTTATGTGTTTAAAAATATGACGGATGTATTACTTGAAGAATATACGAAACTATTTAACTTTTTCTTAACGAAGTAGGGGGACGCGCATGGCAAAGGATAATAAAACAGAAAAGGCCACCCCGCAGAAGCGTAAAAAATCGCGTGAAGAAGGGAATATTGCCCGGAGTAAAGATTTAAATAATTTATTTTCCATTCTCGTATTAGCAGTTGTCGTTTATTTCTTCGGAGATTGGCTAGGGTATGAGATTGCAAATTCCGTAGCGGTGCTGTTTGATCAAATTGGAAAAAATACAGATTCAACCGAGTATTTTTATTTAATGGGGATTTTATTACTGAAAGTATCGGCTCCGATATTAATACTCGTATACGCTTTTCATTTATTCAATTATATGATTCAAGTCGGCTTCCTATTTTCTTCTAAAGTCATTAAACCGAAAGCGTCACGTATTAATCCGAAAAACTATTTTACGAGACTGTTTAGTCGTAAAAGTTTAGTAGATATTTTGAAATCACTATTTTATATGGGATTAATCGGTTACGTCGCTTACGTTCTCTTTAAAAAGAATTTAGAGAAAATTGTCAGTATGATTGGATTTAACTGGACTGCATCACTTACTGAAATTATTAGGGAAATTAAATTTATTTTCTTAGCAATTTTAATTATTTTAATCGTTCTTTCTATTATTGATTTCATTTATCAAAAATGGGAGTACGAGCAAGATATTAAGATGAAAAAAGAAGAAGTGAAACAAGAGCATAAAGATAATGAAGGGGACCCGCAAGTTAAAGGGAAACGAAAAAACTTTATGCATGCAATCTTGCAAGGAACAATTGCGAAGAAGATGGATGGCGCAACGTTTATTGTAAACAACCCGACTCATATTTCGGTCGTACTTCGTTACAATAAACACGTTGATGCAGCACCAATTGTCGTTGCAAAAGGGGAAGATGAGCTCGCATTATATATACGAACGCTTGCCCGTGAACAAGAAATACCAATGGTGGAAAACCGTCCGCTTGCTCGTTCTTTATATTATCAAGTCGAGGAAGATGAGACGATTCCAGAAGATTTATATGTAGCTGTAATTGAAGTTATGCGCTATTTAATTCAGACGAATGAACTTGAAGTATAATAGCGCGTTTGGAGGAGATCTCTTTGTTTAAGATAGATTCTGCAAGAACCTATTTTTCTATCTTTTTAGCAGCGTCATTCGTAGTGGCGCTCTTAATTCCACTTCCACCATTTATACTTGATATCATTATCGTTTTTCTACTAAGTATGTCAGTGCTTATTTATATGCGAGCGACAAGTATTAACGAGTGGGATGAATTAAAGTCATTTCCAACGATGTTGTTATTAATCGGGATTTTCCGCGTATCGATTAACGTTTCGACGACGCGAGCGATTTTGACAGATGGAAATGCAGGTCATGTTATTGAAGAGTTCGGCCAGTTCGTAATTGGCGGAAACTTATTAATTGGTATCGTTATTTTTACAGTATTAATCATATTCCAGTTTATCGTTGCAAACGGTGCGTCTCGTACAGCTGAAGTTGCAGCTCGTTTTACACTTGATTCTTTACCAGGGAAACAAATGTCTATCGATGCTGATTTAAACCAGCGTATTATTTCAGAAAAAGATGCACAAGCAAAACGAAAAAAATTAAATATGGAAACAGAGTTTTACGGGGCGATGGATGGTGCCGGAAAGTTCATTAAAGGGGACGTTATTTTCGGGATTGTCATTTTATTCGTAAACATTATTTTCGGTTTAATTGTCGGAATGATGCAGCAAGGGATGAGCTTTGCAGATGCGGCTCTTCATTATACACAGTTAACTGTCGGTGACGGAATCGTAAACCAAATTGGATCGCTAATGCTTGCAATTTCAACAGGTATTATCGTAACGCGTGTATTTGACGGCTCACCGGATACAGTAACAGAAGGTATCTTTAAAGAGTTATTAGCGCATGAAGTCGTTGTATATGCGCTCGGTGGTTTATTTATCGCAATGGGTATTTTTACTCCGCTACCATTTCTACCATTCGCACTCGTTGGCGGAACAATTATCTTCTTAGGAATTCGTAATAAAAATCGAATAAAGAAAGAAAAAGAAGACGAGCTTCAAAAAGAAATAGAAATGATTCAAGGCGAAGATGAGCAACTGCAACAAGTGGAAGATTCATTTGGAGTATTTACGGATAAATATCCAATTATAGTAGAACTCGGTTTAGATTTAGCAGCACTTGTAAAGCAGAAAATTAACGGGGAAACAGCGCGTGATAAAGTTGTTCTTATGAGGAAGTCAATTATTACTGACCTTGGTATTAACGTTCCTGGAATTAACTTTAAAGATAATACGAGTTTTAGACCACGCGGACGTTACATTATTCGAATTAAAGGTGCGAAGGCGGCTGAAGGTGTTTTAAAATCAGGTTATTTATTAGCACTGAAAACACCGAACGTAATGGCTGATTTAGATGCAGAGCCAGCGAAAGATCCAATTTTCGGTGAAGATGGATATTGGATTTTAGAGCATATGGTGCAAGATGCACAAATGAAAGGCTATCAAGTGTTAGAGCCACTTAGCATATTAATTACACATTTAGATGTTGTCGTTAGACGTAATCTTCACGAATTAATTCAGCGTCAACATGTAAAAGACTTAATTAACTCGCTTGAAAATGATAATGGCGTTCTATTAGAAGAGATTAAGAAGAAAGAAATTGATTTATCACTCGTTCAAAATGTTATTAAACAACTTCTAAAAGAAGGTATTTCTATTCGTGATTTACCAACAATTATTGAAGGTATTATTGACGGCAAAGAAATTTATCAAAACCACGTGGATGGTGTAACATCATTTGTTCGTGAATGTATTTCAAAAGTTATTTGTGAAAATGCGAAAAATCCAGATGGAAAAATATATGCAGCGCTTTTCTCTGATTCAATTGAGTTAGATGCGGATGTTGTGAATAATTCATATCAAGGTTACTTATTAAACTGGGATTTAGATTTAGAAACACGTGTCGTTGAGCAAGTGCAGCGCGTCTTTAAACAAGCACGTTTAATGGGAAGAGAACCAGTGTTATTAACACGTAGAAAAGATTTTAGATTTGCGATTGTAAGACTGCTAGAACGTTATCAAGTGGAAGCACAAGTACTTTGTATTAGCGAATTAGCACCAGAAATTGTTGTGGATCAAATTGCCTATATTGAATAGTAGGGGGTGAAGTAATGGAAAGTACAGAAAAGAAAGAAGCGTTAATGCGAATAAAAGCAGCTTCGAAAAATGAATTGTATCGAAAGTTATTTGACCAATATGGTACAGATTATTATTACGTTGTCGATGAAAGTGTAAAACGAAATATACCGTTTTTTTGGAAAAAGGATTATGAAATGTTAGTTGCTTTTCCAGAAGAAAAACAGGAAGAAGTGAATGAAGGTACAGCTCAATTTCATGAACAGTTAATGGATGTTGTGAATGATCCTTCAGAACAAATTGTGAAGGCGAATGGAATTCAATCAGTACTGCACAATTTAGAAAACGTAACGACTCCTATGTCATACGCGGCGATGCAAACAGGAAATAGTGAAGAATGGGCAAGAAAAAAAGAGAAACTATTAAAGCTGTTTGAAAAAGGAATTGTCGTGGTGAAACCGATGAAAGAAACGGAAGTAACGAAAAAGAAAAAAGTTGTGAAACAAGTCGTTCCACTAAAGAAAGAAGAAGTGGTTACAAAGAAAGAAAACCAAGAATCTGTACCGTTTATTATTCAAAAAGTAATTCGGATGCTAGAACAAAACGATGTGGAACAATATTTCATTCATGCATATGCTGAAAAGTTAAAAATAAAGTTTGAAAATGCAACGATGATTACGGAAGAAGAAGTTATCAGGTACATATTGGAAGATATGAAATCTCATTTCAATACGGAAAACGTCTTTGAAAAAGAAGTACAAACAATTGCATTAATCGGTCCAACTGGCGTTGGTAAAACGACGACACTGGCGAAAATGGCATGGCAATTTCACGGTAAGAACAAAACAGTTGGTTTTATAACGACCGATCATTCGCGCATAGGGACAGTGCAGCAATTGCAAGATAACGTAAAGACAATTGGATCTGAAGTAATTGCTGTGCGTGATGAAGCTGCAATGACAAGAGCGCTTACGTATTTTAAAGAAGAAGCACGCGTCGATTATATTTTAATTGATACAGCTGGAAAAAATTATCGTACGTCAGAAACAGTAGAAGAAATGATTGAAACGATGGGACAAGTAGAACCAGATTATATTTGTTTAACGTTATCAGCTTCAATGAAAAGTAAAGATATGATCGAAATCATTACAAACTTTAAAGATATTCATATAGATGGTATTGTGTTTACGAAATTTGATGAAACAGCAAGTAGTGGCGAATTGTTGAAAATTCCAGCAGTATCATCAGCTCCTATTGTATTAATGACAGATGGCCAAGACATAAAGAAAAATATACATATCGCTACAGCTGAACATTTAGCAAAACAAATGTTACAAACATCGTAGAAAAGAGGTGAAGAATAAGGCGCTTGCCTTATTCAAACGAATATGAACGGTCTTTATATAGGTTCTATGGGCATGATGAATTACATGCAGCGCATTAATGTTCATTCGAATAACGTTGCAAATGCTCAAACGACAGGATTTAAAGCAGAAAATATGACGTCTAAAGTATTTGATGTACAAGACACATATCGCCGCGGAGATGGGGCGGTAACAAATATCGGTTCGGTCGATTACGCTGTAGTACCAGCTGCAACGCATGTGAATTTAGTACAAGGAAATATACAAATGACAAATAGCGCTACAGATTTCTTTTTAGATGACGGCGCGGCCGGCACAACATCATTTTTTGTTACTTCTAAAAATGATGAAACGTTTTTAACGAGAGATGGTAGCTTCACATTAAATAGTGATCGATATTTACAAACATCTTCAGGTGCTTTCGTAATGGGAGAGAATAATGAGCGTATTCGTATTCCAGAAGGAGCAAAGGTTGCTGTACAAGCAGACGGTACATTATATGATGAAGTAACACAAAATAATATTGCTCGTTTGCAAACAAAAACAGTAGATGCAGAAACGAATGCACGTCTCGTACAACGTGAAAATAAAAGCTTTACACTAGCAGAAGGAAACATTGCTAATTTACCGAACGGAACAGGAATAGTAAAAAATCATATGCTAGAAAATTCAAATGTAGATATGACGAAAGAGATGGCAGATCTTATGACAGATCAAAAGATGATTCAAGCATCACAGCGCGTTATGACGTCATTTGATAAAATTTATGAAAAAGAAGCGAATGAAATATTAAGATAGTGGACTCCTAATAAAGGAGTCTTTTATTAATTTTAAATTTCAGAATTATCAATTGACTTTACAGAGCTTCTTTTTTATATTAGTAGGTATAACTATAACTACTAAAGAGGTGAGAGTATGACAACGGCATTATATTTAGAAGATGCATACAAAACGAGTTGTGAAACAGAAGTGATAAAAGTAGAAGGGAATAAAGTATTTGTGAAAGAAACAGTTTTTTATCCAACTGGTGGAGGGCAGGAATGTGATACGGGTGTCATTGTACAAGATGGGTCTGTATTTGAGGTTGAAAAAGTAAAGAAGGAGCAGGGAGAAATAGTTCACTATATAAAAGATGAAGCTCAAGTAAAATTAGGTCCAGTTAAATTAGAGATGAATTGGGAAAGACGTCATAATTTAATGCGTCATCACTCTTTACTGCATCTTATCGGAGCTGTTGTTTATGAAAAGTATGGAGCTCTATGCACCGGAAATCAAATTTATCCTGATAAAGCACGTATCGATTTTAATGAGTTACAAGAGTTATCGAGCGTGGAAGTAGAAGAAATTGTTGAGGAAGTGAATAAACTTATTAAGCAAAATAAAGAAATTTCCACTCGTTATATGAGCCGCGAAGAAGCAGAAAATGCTGTAGGAATGATTAAAACAGCAATAAATCTCCTGCCAACTACCATCCAAGAAATCCGCATTGTTACAATTGAAAATTTAGACGAACAAGCTTGTGGAGGCACACATGTGAAAAATACGAGTGAAATAGGAACACTTGTTATTGATAAAGTAAAAAGTAAAGGGAAGCAAAATCGTCGTTTTGAAGTAAGGGCGATTTAGATTGTGAGGGGTTACCGATGGATGAAATTATAAAGGAGTTACAAAAGTTAGGATTTTCCCAGTATGAATGTAAAGCGTATATTGGATTGTTAAAACATTCGCCAGTAACGGGCTATGAAGTGAGTAAACAAACAGGAGTACCTCGTTCTATGATTTACGAGGTACTCGGTAAGTTAATGGATAAAGGAGCGGTGCATATTGTACCCTCTGAACCAGTTAAATATGTACCAGTACCAGCTACCGAATTAATGAATCGAATGCGAAAAGACTTTGAAAAGTCCTTTGAATTTTTAGATGAGAAATTAAATTGTTTAGAACAAGAGCGACAAATAGATGTAATTTCGCATATTCGTTCAAATGATCGTGTTTTAAAAGAGATATGCAATATAATTAATAGGGCAAAGGAAGAGTTATGGATTTCTGTATGGGAAGATCAAGTGCATGAAATTGAGCCATACATTCATCAAAAGGAAGAGGAAGGCGTACATATATTTTCAATCTTATTTGGAGCCCCAGAAACAAAAATAGGAGCGACGTTTCACCATAATTATATGACGCCCCACGTTGTTGAAAAGAGAATGGGTGGTCATTTAACTGTTATTGCTCGTGATGGAGAGGAGGTATTAATTGCGAACTTTTCAAATGATAGCACTTCATGGGCCGTTACAACGTATGACCCAGCGCTAGTTCTCGTTGCTACAGAGTATGTGCGGCACGATATTATGGTTGAAGAAATCACAAAGGAATTTGGAGCTGATAAGTTAGATACGTTATGGCGTGAAAATATAGATTTAGTTCATGTCGTAACAGGAAAACGAACTTTAGAAGGAATGGAGAATGATAGAGATGAGTAAAGCTCAGGCACATGTAGCTTTGCAGAGTGACGATACATTTCAGCAAGGAGTAAAAGATTGTTTACCAACTGTATTTGGTTATTTGAGCATCGGTATAGCAGCTGGTGTAATTGCAAAAACAGCAGGTTTTTCTATCATTGAAATTGCATTTATGTCGACTTTAATTTATGCAGGTTCTGCCCAATTTATATTAGCTGGTATGTATGCAGCCGGTGCTCCTGCTTCCGCAATTATTTTTACTGTGTTTTTTGTTAATTTACGCCATTTATTAATGAGTGCTGCCCTCGCACCGTACTTTACGAAACTACCTCTATTAAAAAACGTCATTATTGGTTCGCAAATTACAGATGAAACGTTCGGCGTCGCAGTGCAGCATGCAGCGCAAAAAGGATATTTAGGCGAAAGATGGATGATTGGGCTAAATGTAACGGCTTATTTAAACTGGATTCTTGCTACCATTATTGGTGGTCTGTTTGGTGAGTGGATACCAGATCCACATACATACGGGATGGATTATGCATTACCAGCGATGTTTATCGGATTATTTGTACTTCAACTCATAAGTAGTAAACCAAAGCTAGCAATTCATTTAAGTGTTGCAATTGTAGCAATTATTATCGCATACGTTTCACACCTATTTATGCCAGATAGTATAGCGGTTATTATCGCAACCTTACTAGCTGCGACGATTGGAGTGGTGATTGAAAAATGGAAATGAGATTAGATGTATTATTACTTTTACTAGCAGCAGGAGCTGTTACACTCGTGCCACGTATTTTACCTCTACTCGTATTTAGCAAACTACAAATTCCAGACTGGGGTTTAAAATGGTTAAATTACATACCAATTGCAATATTAGCAGCACTTTTAGCACAAGTATTATTTATGCATGAGACGGTGCAATGGGATTACCTGATCGCAGCAATTCCAACATTTCTTGTAGCCATATATACTCGTAGTTTATTAGGTACAGTATTAACAGGAGTGGTTGTGATTATTTTGTTACGTTTCTTTTTCTAAAAAGGATTACGCTCATATAATAGCGAAAGGTGTAATAACATGAAAATATAGGGGTGGTGTTATGATACTTTTAACGATAGGAGCAATTTTGTTAACGTTGTTTATTTTCTTTATTATCGGTTTCGTTACGTTTATGATGTTTGTTGATAAGGCGACACCTCAAATATATTATACACCTTGTGAATCAGTGACAGTGAAAACTAAAGGTAAACAGAGAAGGAAGAAAAGTTGAAAGTTGGCTTTTCTTCCTTCTTCTATTACATCCCCAAAAGAACTAACAACAATAACCCAAATAAAAAACTAATAAAGGAAAGAAGAACGATACATATGGAAAATACACGATTATTTCTCCATTCGCGCAAGAAAGTTATAAAACCTAAAATACAAAGGAAAAACCAAATGGGTAGGAATAGGAACTCACTAATTTTCTCGGGAAGTAACGCATAAAAAGTTGATAAATATAAAATCCAATTTGTAAAAAAAATGCAAACGATAATAGATTGTAAGTAGGGCCGTTTGGAAAACTCCCCCTTTTTTACGGTTACGAAAATAATAGTTAGCACTGAGAAAAAGGCAATGAATATGAAAATAAGTAAGAGTAATGTAAGTGTCATTTACATCTCCTGTATAAGAGTGTTTTTTACAAGAAATGAATCTATTACATTATATGCTTGTTTTGTAGAGTGCCCGTTATATTTTTCAGTGTACGGATTTAGAAAGCCATGTTCACCGTGTAGTTGTTTTATTTCTAATAAAGGGTTATTCTGTTGCTGCAATGTTTGAATGAAAGCGGATACTGAAAAACTAGCTTCTTTTTCAGGGAATATAAGTAGTGTAGCGCATGTAGGCTTTATGTGAACATAGTCACGTATACGGGAACCGTAGCATCCGATAATAAAATCTATTTTCGGATTGTTACTACATAGCCATGAGATGGTAGCTCCAACACTAAAGCCGATAAGTCCAATATGTGTGTAACGACTAGAAAGATGAGTAATGAATGTTTCAATTTGCTTTTTTCCATCTTCAAATCCAATATGATTCATAAAAAAATGATATGCTTTTTCTTCATCAATATAATGAAATGCAGGTTGCGATTGTAGCAGATTAGGACAGAATACATCTATATGAGATGAAGTAAAGTGCTGGGTAACGTGATGCATATGGTCGTTCACACCATATATTTCATGAACAATAACGAGAGCTAATTTTTCCTTCATAGTTATAAAGTACCTCTATGAAACTTAATTTCTTTCTCAACAAGACAAATACGCAGGTGGAAGTTTTCATACCATTGCTCACGACCTCTTTTTTTCGCTTCTTTATGTAAGGTGTTCTTTTTCCAATTTTCAATCGCATCAAGTGATTCCCAATAAGAAATTGTTATTCCGAGTCCAGAATTACCTCTTGCATTTTCTACACCTAAAAATCCAGGTTGTTGCTTTGCAAGTTTCTCCATTTCTTCGGCAACGGTATTATAGTCTGTTGTATCATTTGATAAATTAGAAGTGAATATAACTGCATAATAAGGCTTGTTTTTTTCTAAAGTAGATGCCATTATTTTTCCTCCTTAATGTATAGTACGAATAATTAATCCATAGTTTGTATTTTAGCAGGTCACAAAAAGAAAAGAAGTAGAAAATTCTTATTTTTTCAGCTCCTGTAAAATAAAGGGTTGAAGAAATTTATAATAAGTAATCTGAAAGAAGAAAAATGCCACTTCAAAAGAGAAGTGGCATTTCTTATATTTCCTCTAAGCTATTAACTGGAACAGTTAATTCGCGTCCTGGGTTTTTTACTTCATATATGCGGGCGGTTTCATTGCTTTCATCGACGTGTTGAATCATAACAGGCATGCCTTGAAAATTGACATTGGCTTGTTCTGCTGACATAGAAAGCTCTTTTGCACGTTGTATATTCATTTATATTCCTCCCATCATTATTATCTTTGCTAAAAAAGAGGAATAATATACCATTTAGAGACATTCTTAAAGTTTTTGTATTATTTGTAATGTTTCTTTAATAAATGAAGAAAAGATGGAATCAGGATAACCATCTATCGTTTGAACTGCTTCTTTTGCTTCTTTCAGAGCAGCTGGTTTATCTTGAAGTTTTATATGACACAGGGCACGATAAGACCCAGCTGTTAATACCCACGATTGATCAAGTGGATGACTCATATAATCTGGTATGGTAGCGTGTTTTAATATTGCCAAAGCTTCCTTATAACGTTTTAAGCCATACAAAGATTTTCCTTTTTCAAGATAATATAATCCATCGTCTTGAAAGATTGGTTCATCTTTTAGTTTTTCTCGGAATTGTTCTAGATGTTCTAATGCGATTGTATATTCATTAGTAATTGTGTTGTAGTAGTAAGCTTTTAAAATATCAATAATCGCAATGGATAGAATATCTTCTGTAAAAATGGCAAATTGCTCCGATTTTTTTATGTAATATAAATACTGTTCTTTATCAGCTGTAATGACTTTTTGGTAAGATAAAATGCGATAAAATTCATCTGTTTTATAATACACTTGATGTTTTTTTGAAAATGCAAGTGCATCTAAAATGACTTTTTCACATTTTTCATAATTGCCGTATGCGAGTAAAATAATGGCTTCTTTTAAGTATAATTGTATATGTGTAATGAGATCCATTTCTAAATTCTTCGCTTTATATTCATCACGAATTGTAGCAATCATCTGTAAACATTCTTTATATTTTTTACGTTTGAAGAGCATATAGTAAAACAGTAGTTTCGTTTCAGTGCTTTCTCGATATAAAGTATATTTTTCAAATATAGAAACAGCAGTTTCAACGTAATATTCAATATGATAATCGTTCATAATAGTTGCTCCTGTTAGGAACTGTTTATATAAGCGAGCTGTATTTAAAGTAGAAGGTAGCTCTGTTTGAACGATAGGTAGTAAAGTCTTGTATACTTCATCGCATTTATTTGCCTTTATTAGTTGCTCCATTTTTTGAATGAGTTCTACAATTTCTCCTTCATCTTCTTCTAATAAAAAGCTCGTTTCACATTCAAGTTTTTCCGCAATATATTGTAATGTTTTCATAGAAGGTGTAGCTTTTCCATTTTCAATTTGACTAAGCATACTTTTTGTCAGTTCCGAACCTGCCAGTGCTGTTTGCGTAAGCTTTTTTTCTTTTCGTAATGCTTTAATTTTTTCGCCGAGAGTTGCCATATTGTTGCTCCTTTATATTTAAAAAGTTTAATTGTATTTAACTTTTTGTTGTGAAAATTGGAAAGTTGATTATATAATAAGTTTAACACAATTTAACTTTTAAGGGGAGAGAGTCAAAAATGGGAGATATAAGTATAGGACAACATGATTCAAGAATGAAGATTGCAACTAGAAATATCATTTTAATGATGATTGGAAAAATGACGTCTTTATTAGGCGCAGGTATTTATACGTTCGCAATGGGGTTATATGTATTAAAGACTACTGGTTCAGGGATGGGGTTTGCAATTACGCTCGTTTGCGGATCACTTCCAAGGATGATCTGTGGCCCAATTGCTGGTGCTGTAGCAGACCGTGTGAATCGAAAATGGCTTGTCATTGGTACTGATTTATTAAGTAGTTTAACGATGCTTAGTATGTTTATTCTTGCTACTATATTTGGGCCATCACTTCTTTTTATTTATATTTCAGCAGCATTATTATCAATTTGTGCAAGTTTTTATTCTGTTGCATTAACTTCGTCTATTCCGAGTTTAGTAGATGAAGGACGTATTCAAAAAGCGAGTGCTTTAAATCAAACGGCAGCTTCTTTATCAAATATTTTAGGACCGATTATTGGCGGAGTTGTATATGGTTTCTTTTCAATTAAATCGTTTTTCCTATTAAATAGCATTACGTTCTTTTTAGCGGTTATTTTGCAATTATTTATCGTATTTGATTTATATAAAAAAGAAGTGGCTGAAAGTACAGAGCATTTCTTGATGAGTATAAAAGAAGGTTTTTTATATGTAAAAAGACAACGTGAAATATATGGTTTAATGAAAATAGCATTGTGGGTAAACTTTTTTGCGTGTGGTCTAACAGTTGCACTTCCGTACATTATCGTCCATACATTGCATTTATCTTCAAAGCAACTCGGTACTGTAGAGGGAATGTTAGCAGTCGGGATGCTAATGGGAGCGATTGCTTTATCAGTTCGTAAAGAAGTGAATAATCCGTTTCGTTCTATTTATACTGGACTGTTTTTGTTTGCAGGTTTAAGTTTATGTACAGTCTTTCCGTTGTTAGTTATCATTCCAAAAGTAGCAAGTTTTATTTACTATATTGCTTTTATGATGTTAACTGGTATAGCAATTATGATTGTAAACATTCCAATGCAAGTACATATGCAAAAAACGACAGATCCGAGCTACCTAGGGCGTGTGTTTGGCCTACTTGAAACAATTGCGACTGCAATCGCACCGCTTGGTATGATTGTATATGGACTACTATTAGATATGTTGCCAACTAGCATTGTTATGATGACAATAGGTGGAGGGTTATTGTTAGTTGTATTAGTTGGAGTAAAGCAACATATGGCGAAAAAACAAGTAGATGTGTCCGCTTAAAAATAAGAAAATAATAAAAATTTGACTTATCATTATAAAAATGACTAAATTAGTATTTTAGTTTTTGAAACTCTTTTTCATGTATGTTAAAGTAAAGTGAGCTTGCAAAGAAAAGGAGACAACAGCATGAAAAAATTAAGTTTTGTTATGCTTTTTCTATTAGTCGTAATGGCTGGATGTAGCAATTATGACACATATATTGAAACAGGTATGCAATCATTGAAAGATGAAAAGTATAGTGATGCAAAAATGTGGTTCGAAAAAGCAGAAAAAGAGAAATCAGGAAATGAAGCGAAATCATATAAAGAAGTTGCTGAGAGAATGGATCACGGAGCAACAGCATTAAAAGACGGTAAGTATTTAGAAGCGAAAGACATTGCAAATGAAGTGTTACAAAAGAAAAAAGATGCTGAACTTGAAAAAGCTGTAACATCAAATGCAGAGAATATGCTTCAAAAAGCAAAAGATGTGGAAGAGAAAGTAAATGAAAGAGTGGCAAAGCGTAGAAAGGTAGAAGAAGAAGGAATCGATAAAATTATTAAAGCTGTCGATAGTATAGATGAAGTGAAAGAAAAAGAGAAGAAAGTATCAGAAGCATTAGATAAGGCTGAAGAGGCGCAAGCAAAAATTGAGGCAAAGAAAAATAAATAGATTTATAGTTTGAAAGGCTGTCGTGCATAACGACAGCCTTTTAATTTTTTGTTGCAAATGAAGTGATGCTCTGTAGTAAAAAAGAAATGATTTTAGAATTCCATCTGTCCTCATGATGAATCGTATAAATGTTACGCTGAAATTCAAATTCAGGGATTGGTATATAGCATAGCTCATTTCGTTGTATTTCTTGCTCGATAGCAAGTTTAGAAATAAAGGCAATTCCATTACCATATTTTAAAATTTGTTTCATCGTTTCTAATGAGTCTAATTCAATTTCAGATTGGAATGTAATGTTGTGCGCCAACGTCCATTGTGTAAGTAAATCTCTCGTTGTAGATGGATTACGATGCAATAGTATGCGTTCCTTTTCGATATTTTGTAACGATACATTGTCTTTCTTTGAAAAATGATGTTCTTTGGAAAAGGCAAGAACAAGTGTATCGGGCATTATATTCGTTTGTTTTAAAAGTGGTTCATCAAATGGAGCAGCGGAAATTATCCCAAGATCGATTTCGTGATTTTGTAGCATCATTCGAATTTCAGGGGCTGTTTTCACTAGTAGCGTTATTTTTATATTGGGAAATTCACATTGAAATTGATGAACGACTTCTGGCAAAAGATAAGTCGCTGGTACATAACTAGCGCCGATTGTTATAGCACCTTTATGAAAATCTTTAAACTCTTGCGTGACACGTCTAGCTTCTTTCATAAGTGCATCTATTTTACAAGCATAATGGTGCAAAGCCTCACCAGCCTCTGTTAAGAAATACCTTCCAGAACGTAATTCGAATAGAGATACACCGAGTTCTTCTTCTAAGCTTTTTATATGAAATGTAATAGTTGGTTGTTTAACGCCAAGTTTTTCTGCAACGATTGTAAGCTTTTTGTATTTCTTAATAAGTACTACAATTTCTAATTTTAAGAGATTCATTATGAATTGCCGCCTTTTTTATTTTAACTATAGAAAAAATCTATAGAAATAAATAGTTTATTAGAAGTTTTTTAATTTAATCTTTACAGTACATTAACATTCAGTATAAATCTTCCATATAGAATGAAAGCAGGTTAAGAATGAGGGGAGAGAGGTGAAGCAATGGATATTACAATTAGTGGATTAGAAAAGGCATTTGGAAAAATACAGGCGTTAAAGACGTTGCAGATTGTAATGAAACAAGGGGAATTCACTACACTTTTAGGACCTTCGGGGTGTGGGAAAACGACTTTACTTAGAATGATAGCAGGGCTTGAAGAACCAGATAAGGGAGAAATATATTTTGGAGACCAGTGCATGTATTCTGCTGCAAAAAAGATAAAGACATCTCCTCATGAACGGAATATCGGTATGGTATTTCAAGATTTTGCTTTATGGCCGCACATGACTGTTTTTGAAAATGTTGCATTTGGTTTAAGAGCTACAAAGCAAACGAATCAATTGCGAGAAAAAGTAGAAGATGCGATAAAGCGAGTTCGCCTGCAAGGTATGGAGAAAAGGTATCCACACGAACTTTCTGGTGGACAGCAACAACGTGTCGCATTCGCTAGAGCAATTGTAACAAAACCTCATTTTATTTTGTTTGATGAACCGCTAAGTGCACTCGATGCAATTTTGCGAGAAGAAATGAGAATAGAGCTTATGGATATCGTTCATTCCATTGGTTTAACTGCACTGTATGTCACTCATGACCAAACAGAAGCAATGTCAATGTCAGACCAAATTATTGTCATGAAACAAGGAGAAGTATTACAAAAAGGAACACCGGAAGATATTTATGTGAAACCGTCTCATGAATTTGTTGCCAAATTTGTTGGTAAGGCGAATTGGCTTGTAGAGGGTAAAAAAATGGTTCGTCCAGAGCATGTGAGCTGGACGAAAAATGAAGTGTGCGAAATGTATACAGGTGAAATTAAGCACGTTACATATGTAGGAGAACGGTATGAAATAAAAGTAAACATGGGGGCACTCGGAATATGGACAGCTTATCACAATAGTAAATTAAGCATCGGTAAACCAGTATCGTTATATGTGCCAAAAAAATGTATTCATCATATAGGGGGAGAATCATATGAAGAAATTCAGTTCGCTTAAGTCTTTATTTGTATGTACTTTATTATTTTCGGCTGTAGTAACAGGGTGTAGTTCAAAGACAGGCAATGCAGATGCAAAAAGTAAAAATACGACTGAAAAGAAAATTGTTGTATATAGTGCAGGGCCAAAAGGGTTAGCAGAAAAAATTCAAAAAGACTTTGAAAAGAAAACTGGTATAAAGGTGGAAATGTTTCAAGGGACAACTGGTAAAATTTTAGCGAGAATGGAAGCTGAAAAGAAAAATCCAGTCGTTGATGTAGTCGTACTTGCATCATTACCAGCGATGGAAGGATTAAAGAAAGAGGGTCAAACGTTAGCTTATAAAGAAGCGAAACAAGCTGATAAGCTGCGTTCTGAATGGTCAGATGATAAAGGACATTATTTCGGGTATAGTGCTTCAGCATTAGGGATTGTGTACAATACAAAAAATGTGAAGACAGCGCCTGAAGATTGGAGCGATATAACGAAAGGGGAATGGAAAGGAAAAGTGAATCTTCCAGATCCAGCACTTTCAGGTTCAGCTTTAGACTTTGTAACTGGATATGTGAAAAAGAATGGAAAAGATGGATGGAATTTATTTGAACAACTTAAGAAAAATGAAGTTACAGTAGCAGGAGCAAATCAGGAAGCGTTAGACCCAGTTGTAACAGGTGCGAAAGATATGGTAATTGCGGGTGTTGATTATATGACGTACAGCGCAAAAGCAAAGGGTGAACCTGTTGATATCGTATATCCAAAAAGCGGAACAGTTATTAGTCCACGCGCAGCGGGAATTATGAAGGATAGTAAAAATGTAGAAGGCGCAAAAGAGTTTATTGATTATTTATTATCCGATGATGTACAAAAACAAGTTTCTAAAGCGTATTTATTGCCTGGTAGAACAGATATAAAAGCTGAAAATAGACCAAATGTAGAAGAGATTCCAGTATTAAATATTGATTGGAAAACAGTTGAGAAAGAGCAAAATGAAATAGGAAAACAATTTAAGAAAGTATTTCAATAAGATGGTGATTCCATGGTAAATCGATTCGTATCAGTAAGACAAGTTGGAATGACGGTAGCGTTATTGCTTGTGGCGATGTTAATCGTCATTCCCCTTTTTCTTATTTTATTTTCTAGTATATATGAAAATAGCAGTTGGAACTTTTTAAAGCCTTTTGAAGTGATGCAGAGTGGTGGATTAGCTGGGATTTTTCTAAATTCGATGCTTCTAGGTGTACTCGTTGTAATAGGAGCTACAATATTTGCATTTCCATTGGCATTTATTATGAGCAAAACAGATGTAGGAAAGTATAGTAAGTTAGATATTGTTTTTACGATTCCATTTATGACACCGCCGTATATTGGATCAATGGGCTGGATTTTGTTCATGCAACCTAACGGCTATTTTGAACAATTTTTTCCGATGCTAAAGACAGTTTCATCATCGTTTTTTAGTTTAGGAGGTATGGTCTTAATTATGAGTCTGCATTTATTCCCATTCCTTTATTTCATGCTGAAAAACACGTTACTTCAGATTGGGAGTAGTAAAGAAGAAGCTGCAGCAGTTCATGGCGGAAGTTTTTTCTATCGTTTAAGAAAAATAATATTGCCGTTATTAGTATCAAGTTATGTAATGGGTGCTTTACTCATTTTCGTAAAGACGATTGCTGAATTTGGAACACCGGCTACATTCGGACGTAGAATAGGATTCCACGTGTTAACATCAGAAATCCATAAATTTATTTCGAGTTGGCCAATTGATTTTAGTAGTGCAACAGCATTATCTTCTTTATTACTTAGTGCTTGTATGCTTATTTGGTATATGCAAAATGTATTGAATCGAAAGTATTCATATGCAATGGTTAGTGGAAAAGGTGTGAAATCTAAAAGATATACTTTGTCTATATTTACGCGCGTTGTAGCATGGATGTATGTAATTGGTTTATTAATAGTATCAATTGGAATTCCATACTTTTCTATACTTATTGCTTCTTTGTCAAAATTAAGAGGCGGCGGTTTACATGTAAATAACTTTACAACAAGCCATTATGAGGCATTGTTTACAATAGGATCTCCGGGATTAGAGGCTTTATGGAATAGTTTTCTTTTTTCACTCGTAACAGCGATTATCGCGGTAATGATTGGAGTCTTTTTGGCACTTATGATTCGAAAGGGGAAAAAAACCTCTGAAAAATGGCTTGATATGTGCGGTATGTTACCGAATATGGTACCAGGAATCGTTATGGTTGTAGGTCTTATTCTATTTTGGAATTCACCATATATGCCTATGTCAATTTACAATACACCAATCATGGTTATCGTAACGTATGTTGTTCTGTTTTTACCTTACACGGTGCAATATGTAAAATCATCACTCGGACAAATTGATGATTCTCTCATGCAGGCAGGAAGTGTTTTTTCTGGAAATTATATTTATATTTTTAGAAAAATAATAATGCCTCTTATTATCCCAGGCATTATTGCTGGATGGGCGATGACATTTACAATTTCGATAAGAGAGTTAGTAGCATCGCTTCTCGTATTACCTCCATCAGTAGAAACGTCAGCAACGTTTATTTTTGCTCAATTTGAACAGGGTGAAGTATCTATAGGCATGGCGATGGCCGTTGTTTCTGTTGGACTTACAACAATGTGCTTATTACTGCTGCAACATATGGAGCAAAAACGAAAAGGGGTAGCATGATGAGAGTAGAAGTATGGGGAGGAGCTGGAGAGTACGGTCGCTCCTGCTATTTTGTAAAAAATAAAGAGACGAAAATAGTATTTGATTGTGGTATTAATCGATCTTATGAGGATAGTTATCCAAAAATAGAGAGAGAAGCTGTTCCATTTCTAGATGCGGTATTTTTATCACATATTCATGAAGATCATACGATGGGTTTACCTTTATTAGCGAAGTATGGCTATAAGAAAAAAATTTGGACGACTCGTTATACGAAGGAGCAACTTCCAACTTATTATGAAAAATGGAGAAACTACAATGTGACGCGAGGATGGAATGTACCTTATAGTGACCAAAACATAAAAGATTTAAATTATGTATATATTGATGAGATTAGTAATCCGAATGAATGGATACAAATTACTCCTTCATTGCGGTTTCAATGGGGATATAGTGGACATGTATTAGGGGCTGTTTGGTTTTTAGTGGATATGAGTCATACATATGTATTTTATTCTGGCGATTATTCAGCAGAGTCTAACATACTACAAGCGAATTTACCTGAGAAATTGCGTGGCGATATAAAAGTTGCAATTGTAGATGCCGCGTATCATACTGATGATATTTCGCAACATGAACGAGTAAACGAACTATGTGCAGAAATTGAACGAGCTGCGGGGCAAAAAGGGATAGTATTACTACCTTTGCCACCCCTTGGTAGGGCGCAAGATATCGTGTTGTATTTATATAAAAAATATAAAGAACTTCCCATTATAGTAGATCAAGAAATTTTGGATGGATTCGAAGAAATGATCGTATATAAAGATTGGATCAAAAATAATGAAGAACTTGAAGAGCTGTTGGAGAGTTTAAAAAGAAACGTAATAGTTATGGATGATGACAGCGGTACGCAATATAGTTTTGGAATAGTTGTAATGAGTGATGCGAATATGCAAACGAAACGAGCGCAGTTATATTATGAACAAATTCGACGTGACGAACGAAATTCTATTATCTTTACTGGACATATTGCTAAAGGGAGTTTTGCAGAAAAAGTTATGAAAGAGCATGTAGGTAAAGAATGTAGGGTGAAGCGAGTTCCATATAAAGTTCACCAAAGTATAAGAGACGTTAAAGAGATGTTAAATACATTATTACCAGAACATACGGTGCTAGTGCACGCTTTGAAAGAGGATACGGATCGATTACAACAAAAGCTAAGTTCAGCAGGATATGAAAATGTATATTCACTTGCAATGGAACGTATAGAAGTCATTTAAAATGCAAAGGGGATAGGTATATGAAAAAAGTATTTGTATTCGTAAGCATTTTCTTTTGTTGTTTCCTTTATAACGTTAAGGAAGGGTTTGCTGCTAGTCCAATGAAACCTAGTTTTGAAGTAAAGTTATTATTGAAGCCAGAACAAGTATTAGGTGATAACAAAGAGATGAAGCAAGAGGTGTTAGAACATTTCCAGGCTGGTACAAAATATGAAAGAATACAAGTGCAATTTTTAGATACTGCGAATAAAAGTTTAAGCGAGGAAGGTTGGTTTGCTAGAATTCGAAAGAAAGAATTTAGTAAAGATTTTGAACTAACATATAAAAAAAGATATCCTATTCCAAATGGTGTAATTCAAGATGCACTAGAAGTAGCTAAAAAAGAAGGATTCGATAGTAATACGGATAGTTATGAGGCGGAAATAGATTGGGGATTTGAGAAGAAAACATTAAGCATTTCAAATAAGAAAAGCTACAGTGCTAAAGGATATGGGATACTTGATTTACCAAATGAACAAGCTGCTCAAAACATGTTAATAGAAAAATTACCAGGGAAAATGAACAAATGGTTGTATACAAATTGGGGAGAAGAGATGTTAAAGAATTCCCGTATTTACGGTCCTGTATTAATGAAGCGATATACAGGAGATTTTGAAAACATAAAAGCAAATATTGAAATTTGGCCATTAAGTAATACTGGGAAATTAGAAGATGACTTCGTAATAGAAGTGTCATTTAAAACAAATGAAGAAAGTATTGCGACAAAACAAAGGGAATTATTAATAGCGAGTTTAGAGAAAAAAGGCTGGTTGTTACCGAAAGATAGTTTAAAGACAGAGCTTATTTTTCAGTAAATAGTAAAAAGGAATCCATATGCCATGGATTCCTTTTTATATATGAGTATTAAGCTAAATCAGCTGACACGAACATATCACTATTTTGAAGGTTTTTAGAGCGTAAACTATAAGCAACTACCTTCTTTTTATATTGTTTTACAACATCAACATGCTCTTCATGACTATAAATATAAAATGTAAAATCTTTTTTACCACGTTTTGCATTGATAATTAAAGGTGTGCCTTCATTATGGGGTGGTGCATAATAGCGATCTAAAAATAAACCTTCGTTAAAATCATGAATAATTTTTGATTTCTGTTCGCCTACTAAGTTATTTCCGTTCATTGTAACAGTCACATTCTCTTCTTCGAGTTGTGGATGTGTTTCAAAGCGACTAATAATGGATTCAATAACAGAGTTAGGAAGGCTAGAAACGATAATTTTAAATGCTCCAAATACAACTAACATTACAATAAACCAAGTCGTCATAGTATATCATCCCCTTTATTCTATTTAATAATATAACTCATATGGTAATAGTACATATGGTGAAGTTTTGTATAATTTGTGAAAAATATGCCATTTTCACGAACGAAATGTTAGAAAAATCAATTTTGTTACAAAAAGTTGAAATCGAAGTATTTTAAAAGAAAAAGGTTTATAATAAAAATATAACTAATAACCACATTACTAATTATAAGGAAGTGTAACTATGAGTACTGTAGCAATCGTATATGGTATTATTCTTTCCACAATTATTGTTTTGTTTTTTGTTGGGGTTTCACGTTATATTCATAAATGGAAAGAAGGCGTTGCGAAATTAAATCACATTGAAGAAGAACTTAGTGATTTAATGTTACATCATGGTAAGTAAACATTTATTTTTTAACTAAACAATGTGAAGGATATCACAAAACATGCTTTCCTAATGAAGGCATGTTTTTTTGTTGTTTAAGAAAAGAAGTGTTTTTGTATAAATAATCTAATTATTACTTAAAAAGGGAAATTTATTTAGTATAATATATAATATGTTTATTTTAGGGGGAGTATCATGAGGGGATTAAAAGTTGTTGGAATTATAGCTGGAATTACTATAGTAGGCTGTATAGCTTTCTTTTCAGTGAAGGAATATGTCAATTCCAAAGAAGACTCTAATTATGTGCTAAATTATATAAAAGAACATAAGGATGATAAAACAACTTCTTTAATTGTTAAAAGAAATGGTGAAACATTGACATCAATAAATGAAAAAGAAAAACTACCGCTAGCAAGTATGTCGAAAATCGTTATAGCAATTGAATATGCTAAGCAAGTAGCTGAAGGGAAAATAAGAAAAGACGAGCAAATTTCATTGAAAGAATTAGAAAAATACTATGTGAAAAATACTGATGGTGGTGCACACCCTGCCTGGCTAGATGATGTAAAAGTTAAAGAGTTAGTGAAGGGTGGTCAAACTTCTTTAGAAGAAGTAGTGAAAGGAATGATCCATTATAGTTCGAATGCGAATGCATCATATTTATTGGACAAGCTTGGAGCAGCGCGGATAAATGAAAGTTTGAAAGAGTTAGGCTTAAATAGTCACGATGAATTTTATCCAACGTATACAGGGGCATTATATATGAGGGGCTATGTTGAAAAAGAACTGCATATTCCTCAAAATAAAGCATTGGACAAGCTACGTAATATGTCTAATGATGAATATGTTAAGCATGTATGGCAAATACATGAATGGATGAAAGACGAGAAAGAATGGACAAAACGCGAGATATCTTTAAGAGCCGATATGGACTTTCAGCGTATTTGGTCAGATCGGTTTATAGGTGCAAATGCGAAGGATTACATGAGTTTACTGGAAAAGATAAATAGCAGAAATTATTTTACACCACAAATGCAAGGTGAGATTGAGAATATATTTAAAGGAACCGTAGGAGAGGGTATGTTCGAATTTGCTGGACAGAAAGGTGGTTCTACGGCATTTGTATTAACAAATAGTTTCTATGGTACTGATAAAAAAGGGAATAAGATTGAGATTGTCTTTATGATGAACAATTTGAGTGAAAAAGCATTTGAAAAACTTCTAAGTAATATGGATTACTTTATTCGAGATATTGTCATAAGTGAGGAATTCAGAAATAAATTATAATGAAATAATTTTATTATGTAAACAAAGGGGCACTTATGAAAAGTGCTCTTTTGTAATACAGGATTTTCCAATCTTATTATTGAATATAGATGGAAAATAAGATTGGAGGTTAAAAAATGACAACAATATATTTCGTTCGCCATGCCCATTCTACATATACAAAAGAAGAACGGGAGCGACCTTTATCTGAAAAAGGGCACTGTGATGCAGAGAATGTAACACATTTATTAAAAGATAAACATATTGATGTTGTTATTTCTAGTCCGTACAAAAGAGCAATCCAAACTGTACAAGGAATTGCGAATACATATAAATTATCAATACAAACAGAAGAAGATTTGCGTGAAAGATTATTGAGTACAGAGCCAGTATCAAATTTTAATGATGCTATGCAGAATGTGTGGGAAGATTGGAGTTTTGCATACGAAGGCGGAGAATCGAATGATATCGCACAAAGGCGCGCTGTAATATGTATGCAAAATATATTAAAACAATATGAAGGTAAGAATATTGTAATAGGTACGCATGGAAATATTATGGTATTACTCATGAATTATTTTAATTCGAAATATGATTTTGAGTTTTGGAAAACACTTCATATGCCTGATGTGTATAAATTAAATTTTGATAAAAATCGTTTCATTTCTGCTGAAAGAATAGAGAAAACAGGTCATCGGTTAAATATTTTGTAAAAGTTTATCAAAAAAAGAGGAAAGAGAGAAGTTATTGTAGAAGTATGACTTTGTAACATAAAAAATATATGTTAAAGGAGGCTGTTTACATGTTTGAGAAAGAGAAAGAAGGGCTTATTGAAGTTCAAAACGTATATGAAATTGCACCAGAAGATGGAACAATCATTGGTATGGCAACGGAAGAAGAAATGGAAATTGCTGCTGAACTAGAGTTACAGTACTATGCCCATTCTCGTTTGTTAGAAGCAAATATTCAGTTAGACGGTTCCTCCTACAAAGAGTTACTTCAGGAGTTCCAGGAGTACGAAAGAAAATCAATGAGCTTTTGGCGAGCAATACATAAACGTTTAGCTGTGCCATGGGCGTGGGTACTACGTATTGATGTTGCGAATGGCCCTATATATGTAAGTAATGGGAGTTCATATTACGAAGAAATCGATGATGAAGAAGATTATGAATAGATAAGTAAGGAAGCAGCTTTAGTTGCTTCCTTTTTTGATATGTAAGAAATGAATCGCTTCAATAATAATATCTGGTCGATCATTTTCTATACCGTGACTAGCATGTTCGGCAAGAATATATTGGTTGTTAGTTGAGAGGTGTAATTGTTCGTGAATTAGTTCTTGCCACATTGCTTCAAGTTGTGTTGCTTCCTCTTTTGGCATGCCACCATTAGTCAATTGAGTAATAGAATATTGAGGATCTCTACCGATAACGATTAATGGTATTTCTAATGTTTTACATAGCTCTTTTAGTGAGAGAGCACAGTTTTTCCACTCCGATAGTTCAGAAGCTGTCGCTTTATATAATGAAGGCGAGGTAGAGAATTCAATTTGCTGTTTTGATTGATCGGTGAAAATAGGTTTTAGTTCATTATAAAGTGTGTCTACATCCATTTTGGAATATATATTATATTTTTGAAACCAAACATCATCAGAATCAGTTTGATCAGAAATTGGTAAATGAAGTTCATCTAAACGGTGTAAGTTCATCGAAGTAGAATCAACTAAAATAAGTGCTTGCAGCTTATCTTCATGTAACATCGCAAAATGTTGTGCACATAATCCTCCATAGGAATGACCGATTAGAATAAATGGTTCTTGAATAGCTAGTTTGTTTAGTAACATATGTAGCTCTTTTGTAACTTGCCTTATTGTACGCGGCTGATTGCCTAAATCACTTTTTCCGTAACCTGGGCGATGGTATGAAACAACTGTAAAGTGCTCTGAAAGCTTTTCTATAATAGGAAACCAATCATAAAATGAGCAAGTCATTCCGGTTTGAATGACTACAGTTTGTTTACCATCTCCTTTTATATGTACTTCTATATTTTGCCCCATTATTTCTACAAATTTATGAATGTTAATTCCTCCTAAGCTTGAAATAATTTTTGACAAGCAAAAACGATACACCAAACACCTATACCAAGTAGGACAGATGTACTAAGTGTAAATGAATTTTTTAAACCAATATAGACAATAAATAATAGTAGTGCTGATGCGGGGAATCCATATAATACCCCTAAAGCAAATTGACTCAATTCTTGTTTATTTCCGCCTTCGAATGAAATCCAAAATAGACTAAGTAAACTCACGAGAGGAAGGGCAGCAATAAAGCCACCTATCGTACTGTAATGTTTAGCGACTTCAGTGATAACGCCGATAATAAGTGCCGAAACGATTATTTTAACGAGGAAATGCATATTTTGCCTCCTTCGCTAATAAGGAAAATGCTTTTTCAATTAATTGTTGTTCTTCTTTTGATAACTGTGATTCTAATATTTTTATCTTTTCTTTATCTAGTAAAGTATGTTTTTCTAATACTTCAATTCCTTCAATTGTTAATGTAAGGTTTACCACTCTTTCATCTTTTTTATTTCTCTCTTTAACGATGAAACCCTTTTGAATAAGGCGTTTTATATGTTCAGATGCTGTGTTATGAGAAAGACTAAGCTCAGTAGCGACTTTTCCAATTGTTATATCTTTCTCACGAGAAACGATTTGTAAAATACGAATTGCTTGGTGGGAAAGGTTGTCCTCGTATTCGTATCGTAAGTGATAATAAATGCTCTCCCAATGTTGATTAATGTTGTTCATAATAATAAATCCCCTTTTTATATCGTATAGTAAGATATATTCGTTATTTTAGAAATAAAATCCTTTTATTTGGATAAAAAATGTTGAAAAAGTTTATTTTTATTGAAATATAAGGTAATCTATGTGTAAAGGTATACATTTAGCAAGAGAGAGGATGATAGCTGTGAATACATTCAAATGGATTAGTCATGAACAGATGTATGTAGATGAAATACATGTTGAAAAATGTGGTCCTCTTTCAGTCGGCGTATATGGGGGAAATCAAGAGAGTGATGCATATGAACGAGGAGATGCGGTGCTTGCTTGGTGGGATCCTGAATTACACTTTGAATTTGTTATGATTTTTGATACACATCACAAAACAAAAAATATAGATTATATAATAGAAGCGATTTCGGAAAGAAAAGAAAAACTAAAAGAGTTATTCTCATATCCAATACATTTAGCTTTTCATCATACACATATGTACTTATTAGCGTTATTTACAGATGAGTTATTTATTAAAAAGTGTGATCAAGATGATGAGGAACTCGCTTGCTTAATTTGTTTACGAAAAGGCGAATTTTTATATTGGTTATCAGTTGGTGATTGTTTCGCGTATTTATTCCATTCTGAGAAAACGAAAAATGGAAAAGGACGATTAAATAAACGGAAAAATTACGAATATATTGGCAGGAAAAATATTTTTGCAGCAAATACACCTTGCTTTACGTCAGGTGTAAGAGGATTAGAAAAAGGAATGAATCACATTGTAATGGCAACGGACGGTATTTTAGAGTGTGATAAACGAAGGTTTGATGATGATCAATCTTTAGTAGAAATATTACATGACGGGAATAGCTTGCAGATTGAGCCAGTATTAACAAATGTACTGCAGTGGAAAGGTAGAGATTGTGCCACGATTATTGGGTGGTCTATTGATACTGATAATAAACAATGTGCTAATTAATATAAAAGGAGTTCAAGGCTTTTATCCTTGAACTCCTTTTTGTTAAGCAATATGAATATGATATGTTTTTAACCATTCATTTACTTGTAGCATATACTCCATGGCACTTCTTGCCTCAAAATTGTTAATCTCTTTATTACTTTGATCAGCAATTGAAAGTAAGATGGAATGGTTAATAAGTGAGAAAATAGGATTGTTTTTATTGCTACACATATCAAGTGTTAAATTACGGATTGTTTGTAAGTAGTGTGGATCTTGTGAAGTTGGATAAGCGCTTTTTCTTCTATTACGTACATCGTCAGGTAAAGCTGGTTGTAGTGCTCTACGTAAAATGCCTTTTTCAATATTATCAATACTTTTTATGTTGAAAGGAACATTCCATAAATATTCAACTAATCTATAATCGCAAAACGGTACACGAACTTCAAATCCAACAGCCATACTCATGCGATCTTTACGGTCAAGTAAGAAAGGAAGGAATCTTGTTAAAAATAAATAAAACATTTGGCGTTGTTTCGCGGATTTTTTACTTTCCCCTTCAAGAGTAGGTACTTCAAGTATCGCTTCTTGGAATCGTGTATCAATATAGTTTTCTAGATTACATTGGTTACTTACTTCATTTAGTAGAAGAGGAGATGTATTTTTCCAATTTGTTAGCCAAGGAAACTTATCTACATATAGTAATTCTTCTTGATGAAACCAAGGGTATCCACCGAATACTTCATCAGCCGATTCACCGGATAAAGCTACGGTCGCATCTTTTTTCATTTCGCAAAATAGTAAATATAGTGAAGTTTCCATTTCACCAGCACTCGGTAAATCTTTCGCATGAAGGGGAACGAATAAGTGATTTGCTAATTCTTCAGCATTCACAATAATATCATGATGCGCTGTCCCTACATGTTCAGAAACGCGTTTTACCCAAGGAGCGTCTAAACCAGTGCGAGCAAATGTCAGCTCGAAATCTTTTGCACTATTTACAAAGTCAACGGAATACGTATGAAGTGTTTTATTTTCCGCAGCAAATTCTTTACCCGCAAGTGCAGTAATACCGCTAGAGTCTAATCCGCCTGATAACATACAAACGAGAGGAACATCGGCAATTAATTGTCTTTTTACTGTATCTTGTAAAATAGATAAAATATGCGAAGATGTATCTTCTATAGAGTCTGTATGGAACTTACTTTCTAAATTCCAATACTTCGTAACTACTTTTTTATGACGTGTAAACGTTATACAATGTCCAGCACGCACTTCTTGAATATGTTTAAAGACGCCACATCCTGGAGTGCGAAATAAGCCTAATCCAAATATTTCATTTATTCCACCCGCATCAATTTCAGCAGGAACAGATGGATGCGCTAATAATGCTTTTATTTCAGATCCGAAAATAATGCTGTCATTTCTTTCTGTGTAAAAGAGTGGTTTTACACCTAAATGATCACGCGCTAAAAATAATTGTTGCTTCTGATCATCCCATAAGGCGAAAGCGAAAATTCCGTTTAAATATCGCACGCAGTCTTCTTTCCATTCTAGATAAGCATGTAGTAACACTTCTGTATCTGAATGGGTTTCAAATGCATGCCCACATTTTTGAAGCTGCTCTTTAAGTTCACGGAAATTATAAATTTCTCCATTATAAGTAAGAGCATACGTATAATCACCAGCACGGAATGTCTTCGGCTGTGTACCGCCTTCTGGATCAATTACAATTAAACGCCGGTGTGCAAAGGCCGCATGAGGTGAAAACCAAAATCCTTCAGCATCTGGACCACGATGCTGAATACGATTTGCCATCTTTTTTAAAATAACATGTTGATTTGAAAGGTCTTCCTTCCAATCTACCCAACCTGTAATTCCACACATACACATCTCATCTCCTAAATTAAAATAGTAGATTAACGAAATAAAATGTACATCAAGTTAAAAAATGACTATATAAATAGTGTACTACATGAATTAAATTACAGACTTGAGAAAATTTTCTTTGAACGCATAGTTATGTGAGACAATGGCTAAGGGAAAGTATTCCATTACATACAAAAAATAAAAAAGATGAGAGAAAAAATTTTTTCAGACGTTATATAGGATGTAAAAGCTTTTACAAAACAATAAGGGGAATCGCTACATGAAATCAAATGAGAAAAATTTTATAAAAAGATTACAGCGGCAAAAAGAAGACGCGTTAGAATTTGTTGTCGATACATACTTACCACTCATAAAGGGGATCACGCATAAAGTTCTACTCCCAATTCAAAATGATGGACTCATAGAGGAATGTATAAACGATATATTTCTTTCCATTTGGAATAACGCAAATAAATTTCATGGAGAGCCGAGTGATTTTAAAAAGTGGATTGCAGCGATTGCGAAGTTTAAAGCAATTGATTATTACCGGAAATCGACTAAAACAGTAGAAATCATTTCAGATGAGTTTCATATCAGTACAGAAAAATCAGCAGAAGACGAATTAATCGTTATGGAAGATAGGGAAGAATTATTGAAGCTCATTAATCAATTAGAACCGCTAGATCAAAAGGTGTTCATTATGAAATATTTACTTGGTATGAAGACAGAGGAAATAGGTGGCAAGTTAGGATTAACTCGGGCAGCAATTGATAATCGAGTGTACCGGGGGAAAAAGAAACTACAACAAAATGCTACGAATATTAGTTTTGGAGGTAGTGCAATATGAAAGACATTTATGAACTATTAAATGATATTGATATAGATGAAAAAGAACTAGAAGAAATTGAGGCTTCTGAAATTGAAAAGGAAAAAGTAAAACGAAATGTAAAACAATCGATACGTACGAAGAAAAAGATGAAAAGTTGGAAAAAAGGTGTCGCTGCTGCATCTATTTTAGTAGGATTATCAGTTGCAACTCTTGGTATCGGTTTTCCTACATATGCTGGAGGGTTGCCAATTGTAGGTGACATATTCCGATTTTTAGATAATGGTAGAACGGGGTTATATGAAAACTCTAAAACTGACGCAGGGAAGATAATGGAGCCTCATTATAATTATAAACAATACACTACAGTACTAAATATGACAAAAGAAAGCAAGGGAATAAAGATAACGATTAATGATGCCATTTTTGATGGGAAGACAGTATCAATAAACTATTCTATAGAAAGTAACAGAGATCTAGGCGAAAATCCAAGTACGTTGGATTTTTTAACTATTAAAGGAGCAGGTACCCAATCAGGTAGCAATAAAATTACTAAAGTCGCAGATAGAAAATATACAGGTTTAATAAAAACAAGTAGCGATCTAGTTGGTAGTAAAGAAACTATAGTGAATGTTGAATGGAATGTACAAAGTATAGCCATTTTAGAAACTGAAGAAGAGATAAAAGGGGATTGGAATTTTAATATTAATCTAAAAGGAATAGAAAATAAAGAGACATTGATTGGAGGTAGTACAGAAAAAGATGGTGTCAAAGTAAATATGGAGAGAATGGAAATAACACCAATTTCGTTTATTCTATATTACAACCAAGAAGTATCTCAAAAGATAAGGGGTGTATGGGATGGAGTGGATGTCGATTTAGAAGTGAGAGATGATTTAGGTAATCAGTATTATGGAGAAGGAAATGGAGGTTCAGGTGAAGATTCTTATAATTTTAATTGGAGTAAAACATTCCAACAACTTAATGAGAACGCTACTAAGTTAATAATAACACCTCACGTTAATTTAAGAATCCACACTCCTGAAAATTATGGATCGGTAACAATAGTTGAAGGACAAGTAAAGGAGCGTTTTGTACCTCGAAGATTGGGAGGCAATAAGGGTATTGTATTAGATGATATTGTCATTGATTTAAAGAAATAAAAGAGAGACTGCCTAAAATCATTTAGGCAGTCTTTTTTCGTTAAGAACTAGTGACGAATAGTGCATGCGGATGCTGCGTTTTATACTCATCTTTCCACGGAATGTTTAGTTGTTCCCACGATTCGCCGCTATCATTGGATTGAAAGACGCCATTGTTATTTAACGTGTAAAACGTATGTGGTTCGGCTTCGTTTGTAGCAAACATCGAAATGACTGTACCGATTGCAGATGGTAGTCCTTGTTGTACTTGCTGGAACGGAGTATCTTTCGTTTTTCGATAAATATAAGATTCATAAGGGATACGATGATGAGCGAGATCAGCACTTGGCGCAGCAGAAACGAGAATCGTATCACAATCAGCTGGATCGATAGCCATGCTGTATAAATAATGATTTTCAAGTCCTGCACTACATGAGATCCAACTGTTTCCATTGTTATAACTCTCAAGATAAGCACGATCAGGTCCGCCCATAAATCCGTCACCACATGATGCATAAAGGCGATTTGGTGCTTTAGGGTGCATAAGTAATTGATGAGCATCGATAGGAGCACCGAATTTTTTATCAATCCATGTATGCCCTTTATCGTTACTTTGAATAACAGCACCAGCTTCGATTGAAACGTGTATTGTATTAGGGTTATTTGGGTCAACTGTAATCCAGCGTACGTGATGGGTAAAAGGTCTAGGCGGAAATGCCCACGTATAAGAAGATAATAATGATTTCATATTTTTAAGTTCAGTCCACGTTTCACCACCATTTTCAGAGCGAAATAAAGCGCTCGGTTCTGTGCCGACATAAACGACACCATATCCGTTAACTTGTTCATTTGAGCTTATTGTTATGGAAGTGATAGAGGAGTGCAAAATACCATCTTCTTTAGGGAAATCAAAGTAACGATAAGAATCTCCAATTGGTCTCCATGAATCCCCACTATCGTCACTTAACCATAGACCTCGTCCAAATGTTCCGCAATATACACGATTCTTTTGAAATGGATCAACAGCGATACAGGTAGGTTGCATATTTTGTAAGTGATAAGTCGTTTCATAGTTATCATTGTGTTCTTTCACTACAACAAGTTCACGTTCCATACAGAGAAATAAACGTTTCATTTAAGTAACCTCCTTAAAAATTCTTTCATTAGTAAACAATATGAAAATAAAAAAGAAGTAGTCTTGTTTTATTTGAGAAAAAGGGATTGTTTAAAAAATAGCGAAGTGTGTATACAGAGGAAGCGGGCGTTTACAATCAGTCAATTCGGGATAAAGATGGGGAGTTTGTTTCATACTAACATACAGATATTGTACTTAAAGGAGTATAAGTATGGGACATTCGCATGATCATGGTCATTCAAAAAATAAAAAGGCGTTACTAATTGCCTTCCTACTAACAACAAGTTTTATGATTGCAGAAGTTGTTGGTGGATTTGTAACAAATAGCTTAGCACTACTATCTGACGCGGGGCATATGCTAAGTGATGCAGTATCTTTAGCTTTAAGTTTACTTGCGTTTAAACTTGGAGAAAAAACAGCAACAACTGCGAAAACATACGGGTATAAGCGAGTCGAAATGTTAGCAGCATTATGTAACGGTGTCGTTCTTATTGTCATTTCGGTATACATTTTTATTGAAGCAATCCGTCGTTTTAAAGAACCAGTTGAGATTGCTAGTAATGGGATGCTCATTATTGCAGTCCTTGGTCTGCTTATTAATATTTTATCAGCTTGGATATTAATGAGAGGCGGAGATGTGAAAAGTAATTTGAATTTAAGAAGTGCTTTCCTGCACGTACTAGGCGATCTATTGGGTTCCGTCGGAGCGATTATTGCTGCGTTACTTATTAAATTTTTCGGATGGACTGCTGCAGATGCGATTGCTAGTATTCTTGTGTCTATTTTAGTCATTATTAGTGGATGGCGTGTAACACGTGATACGGTTCATATATTAATGGAAGGTGCACCACAGCACATAAATGTTGAAGAGGTAAAAAGTACGTTATTAAATATTCCGATTGTCAAAGAAGTTCATGATTTGCACATATGGTCTGTCACATCAGATTTTCAAGTATTAACATGTCATCTTATTATTAAAGGGAATGAAACGCAAAGTGTATTAAAAGAGGCTACGTATGTATTAAAGGAGAAATTTCATGTAGAACATGTCACCATTCAAGTAGAAATAGATGGTGAATTTAATCATGATGAGACAACTTGCAAAGTATGAAAGAAAAAGGATAAGAAAAAGTGTCATAACATTTTTCGCACGGCATACATATATATAATGTGGCCACAAGTACTTTGCAAGGTAAATATTTCATGAAATTACTTTACTTATAAAGAGTCATCTTTTATAATCAAAAGTGGTAATTGATAGAGATTATCATTTTCAATGATCGTAGAAAGGAGTTTTTTAAAAGATGAGTAGTCAACTCCGTTTTGCTGTTGAAAATCGTAAGAGGCATTTAATTGATGAGTTAATTGGAGCAGGTGTGTTTAAGATTCGCGACCGACAATTATACGAGCTGTCTTTAGAGGAATTGGAAAAAGAGTACGAAGATATGGAAGATTATGCGAATATTCAGGCGTAGCTATATAGATTAGTAAAAAGAGAGCTGGTTACGATTTTGTGTAACCAGCTCTCTTTTTATTTCGTAGAAATTATTTTTTGTATTTCTTTCATGGGACGGAGCCAGTTTTGGGTCATTATTTGTTCCATTTGTTTTTCGTCCTGCTTCTGTAATGCTTGAATGATAGAGTGATGTTCTTCAATAGATTGACTTGCTGGAACAAAGTTTTGGAAAAACAAATATTCAAGACGTAAAACGTGAAGTTGCATATTTTCTAAAAAGGGTTCAATATATTGGTTTTTAGCAATAGAAGAAATTGTATTGTGGAATTGTATATCTAATTCTAAAGCTTGTTTTGCGTTTTTTTTCTCTATAGAGTGCTGAAAATGATCATTTATTTCAGAAAGTAGTTGAATATCAGCGTCTGTAATGTTTTGAAGAGCTTGCTTTCCTATAATAGAGTGAAGACCAGCCATCGTTTCATAAATGATAGATACGTCGTCTAACTTAATAGGAGCAATTTTTGTTTTTTGCCCTGGTACCATTTCCACTAATCCAGAAAGCTCTAATATTTGAAGTGCTTCTCTTACAGGTGTTCTGCTTACTCCTAGTGCCTCAGCCAATTCCCCATCATTAATTTTTTCATTGGGCTTCAGTACACCTTCAATAATCCAATTTTGTAGTTGATTTAAAACGAGTGATTTTGCTGAAATTCTTCCTGGTTTTTTATAATTTTGAGGGACAGGCATAGTGAATTCAATCCTTTCATTGTATATTTTCCTTTTTTGCATGAACAAGCTTTAATTTTTGTTTCCCTTCATCCGGCTTTTGGCTTAAGATGAGCACCATTACAATGACACAAAAAGCGCCTAATAACTGAAAAGATTGAAATGGCACGTGCAATATAAGTACAGAAGAAATAATAGCTGCGAGTGGTTCTGTGCAACCAAATAATGTTGTTTCTTTCGGAGTCAGGTATCGTATGCTGTCTAAGTATAAATAAAAGGCAATAAGTGTCCCGAAAATGACGACAAATGTGATGAGCGGTAGGGTACTTAGTTTTACATATTTCATAGTTGATAATAAAATGAATTCGTTTGTAGAAATAAAGTGTACAATCGTTACACCAATACCCCCAATAATCATGCCCCATCCAACGATAACGGAGGAAGACCATTTTTCTAACAATTCCTTTGAATATAAACTATAAAAAGCGAGAGATAATCCAGATAAAATACCCCAAATAATAGCTGGTGTAGAAACAGCCAAGTTATGAACAGACCCGTTTGTTAGTAAGAGAAAAGTGCCTACTAATGAAAGGGTAATTGAAATGAAATCAATTTTTGATGGACGAACGTTCCATTTGAAAAGTAAGTATACAGTGATGAATATAGGAGCTAAATATTGTAATAATGTTGCCACGGCGGCATTTCCTTCTTTAATTGAAGCGAAATACGTATACTGTACAGCAAGCATACCGAATAGACCAAACAAAATCATTTTAATAGCATCAGATTTTTGTTTCCAAATGCCAAATATCTCTTTTTTTCTCGTTCCGAATGAGGAAATAATGAGCAAAATAATTCCAGATATAAGTAAACGGATCGTAACTAACCATTCGGTTGAAACATTGTCATATTGAAAAAGTTGTTGTGCAGCTGTACCAGACAAGCCCCATAAACAAGCACCGATTATGACCATTATAATTCCTTTTAATCGATTTGAATCCATATGATCTAAAATTCTCCTTTCTAAAAATACAAATTGAATACAATATGCAATATATCACAGAATGACTCGTTAATAAACTGAAATTTCTAATTTTATTTTTTTTATGTATAGTAAAATATTGTAGAGGAGGGGGAGGATATGTTAGCTGGATTTTTAGTTTGTTTATTTGTTGGGTTACTTATCATTTTTTTAGGGTATCAAATACATGTGAAAAAGAGGTTGTTTTTGTTAGCAGGATATCAAGAAGAAACGTTTGTTGGAGATAAAAATAAATTAGCGAAGCTTTCAGGAGCATTTTCTTATATAGTTGGAGTTGCTACTATAATATTACCGCTTGGCTTAGAAAAAATAGGTAATGTAGTTGGTATCGTATATGCTATATTAATTGTTTTAGGTACAATTGTATTCATAATTAAAGCAAACTTATTAAATAAGAGTACTATAAAGTAAAAAAGGCTTCATTCTACTGAAGCCTTTTATTAATTGTTATGAAGTATAAGTAAAAGCTGGAATAGGATCAACAAATATATCCCAATCTTGTTTCATTTCTTTCTCTGTTAATAGACAACTATCTAATGATTGTTCAATTAAAGAACGGTTCATATCAATTCCGATAAATACGAGTTCGGTTATTCGATCTCCATATTGTTTATCCCAGTTTTTCAATACTTCTGGTTCTTCTGTAATCATTTGATTTCTTTCAGTTTCAGATAATGCCGCTATCCACTCACCGGCTCCTTGAATTGTAATAGAGGAACCTGCTTGAGATAGAAGCCCTATCATATTATTACGAGATGCCAGCCAGAAGAATCCTTTCGCTCTTACAACATCTAAAGGCCATCTTTCTAGCCAATTCATAAGGCGCTCGGGATGGAAAGGATATTTGCGGCGGTAAACAAAGGAATTGATACCGTATTCTTCCGTTTCCGGTGTATGATGGTCACTATTTAATTCTTGTATCCAGCCGGCCGATTGACTGACTTCTTCATAATTAAATAGATTTGTGTTTAAAATTTCTTGTAATGGTACTTTGCTAAACGAAGATTCAAGAACTTTTGCATTAGGATTTAATTTTTTTAGTAAATGATGAAGCTCTATCACATCTTCTTTTTCTAGCAAATCTATCTTATTAAGAATAATTACGTTTGCAAATTCAATTTGATCTATTAATAAATCAATAACTTCTCGGGTATCATTCTCATCGATTGCTTGTTTTCGGTCTAATAAACTTTCTCCATCTGCAAAATCATCCCAAAATCTATTTGCATCTACAACTGTAACCATCGTATCGAGGCGACAATTTTTCGTTAAATCAATGTTAAGGACTTCGTCTGTATAAGTAAACGTTTGAGCAACTGGAATAGGCTCACTTATCCCAGAAGATTCAATAATAATATAGTCAATATCACCATTTTCCACAAGACGATTCACTTCTATCATTAAATCTTCTCGTAGTGTACAACAAATACAGCCATTTTGAATCTCTACTAGTTTTTCCTCCGTACGTGAAAAACCACCCTTTTTTATAAGAGATGCATCAATGTTTACTTCGCTCATGTCATTAACGATGACAGCTACTTTTAAGTTATTCTTATTAGTCAAAATGTGATGTAGTAAGGTAGTTTTTCCAGATCCTAAAAAACCACTTAATACAGTGATAGGTACTTTTTTCATGAAATGATCTCTCCTTTAAATCGTAATGATTACGTTTTATGTTAAACGATAGGAAAAGAAAAAGCAAGAATAAATCATAATGATTACGATTTAAGAATAGAAATAGACTATAAAATTTGTGCTGTAGTATGGAGCATTTGGACAAGCACATGTTTACATATAAATAAAATGGAGGCGAGAAGCTTGGTCTTTAATAGGGTTTCAAAAGAATTAGTAGGCATAGCTCTTATCGCTATGTTTCTCTTTTTATTATTTTTTGTAGATTTTACAAGTCTAGCAAATTTGCACAAAAATATGCCACAGGAATGGTTGAATGTGAATACAGTATTTTTAAGTATCATTTTTGAAGCAATACCCTTTATTTTATTAGGGGTAATTGTTTCTTCATGTATTCAAGTGTTTGTGACGGAAGATATGATTCAAAAAGTAATGCCGAAATCTCCGATTGTTGCAATGATTCCAGCAGTATTTGTGGGAGTTCTTTTTCCAATGTGTGAATGTGTCATTATACCAATTGTAAGAAGGCTCATTCAAAAGGGGCTACCACTTCATGTAGGCATTGTTATTTTATTGAGTGCACCCATTATGAATCCAGTTGTTCTTTTATCTACTGTATATGCGTTTCAAAAAAATGATTACGTTGTATATGCACGCTTTGGGATAACAATTCTAGTTGCTCTATTCATAGGTCTAATTGTGTATTATTGCTATCGCGAAAGAAATGTTTTAAAAGACGTAGAGGTTTCAGTTCAAATAAGCAAAAAAAAGAGTTGGAAAGATGTTATGAATCACACTGTAGATGAGTTTTTTGATACTGGTAAGTATTTATTGATTGGTGCTTTTTTAGCAAGTGTATTTCAAACGTTTTTTGATCGGAATGTACTGGATGCAGTAGCACATAACGAAGTAATTGCTCCCATTATTATGATGGGGTTTGGTTATGTTTTATCAATTTGCTCTGCAGCCGATGCTTTTATAGCTGCGTCTTTTGGACATGTTTTCTCGATAAAGGCACTTCTCGCATTTCTTGTGTTTGGGCCTATGCTTGATATGAAAAATACGTTAATGCTATTTGCGTATTTTCAAAAAAGATTTGTATTCTTTTTGATGGGAATTGTCATTGTATCTGTGTATACCATCCTGCAAATCATAATGTTATAGGAGGTGAGAAAGAATGGAGAAAGAGGAGCAGAAGGCATATCATCGCTATATTCGTGGCATTATTTTAATTGGTTTAGCAATGCTCTTATTTAAACTACTTGTAACAGGGAATATTTATAATTTTATCGCTCCAAAAATGATCAAATTTACGTATATAGCTTTTGTAGTAATTTTAATTTTTGGTATTGTACAAGTTTGGGGAGATGGAAGAGAAAAACAGCATGATTATAATTGTTGTAAACATCATACAACATCAAAATCAGGGATAAAAAGTTTCTTTGTATATGTTTTATTTGTTGTTCCGATAGTTAGTGCTTTTCTCTTTGGAAGTGTAACAATTGATGGAAGTTTAGCAGGAAAAAGGGGTATGAATCAAAGTGTACAGGCGAGAAGTCTGGAAAGAAACGAAAAAGAGGGGAAACAGGTTAAGTTTGATGAGCGAGAAGTATTAGTTGATTCAGAAGAAACATCAAATTTAGCAACGACTTATAAAACGGAAGAGCAAGTAGTAAAAAGTATGTTAGGACAGCGTAAACTACAAGTAAAGGATAAGGATTATGTTCAAACAATGAATGTAATTGGTCAAAATGTTAATTGGTTTAAAGGGAAAGAAATTACATTCTTAGGGTTTATATATAAGGATAAAGATGTGACGGGGAATCAAGCAGTAGTGGCTCGATATGGCATAACTTGTTGTATTGCGGATGCATCAGTCTGGGGGATGATTGTTACCGGGAAAAATATTGAAAAAATTCCAGAAGAAACATGGGTAAAAATAACAGGATTATTAGATGAAACGACATATAAAGGAACAGTCTTTCCACTTGTAAAAGTAAACAAAATCGAGAAAATTAATAAGCCAACTGACCCATATGTATATGATGCTTTACCTCAATAGAAAAGAATAAATTCTTCATATTTTCATGAAATAGAATCATAATCA
The DNA here is from genome assembly GCF_056158125.1 of Bacillus sp. EB V-12. Lineage (NCBI taxonomy): Bacteria > Bacillati > Bacillota > Bacilli > Caryophanales > Bacillaceae > Bacillus > Bacillus sp. EB V-12. Next base: position 911,514 of record NZ_JBUXJL010000002.1, read on the forward strand.
AGGCGATAAAAAAATAAAGATAAGAGTAATTTGGTTTGTTAAAAATATGTGCAGAAGGAGTTATGCGATGAACTGGGTTACTCATAAACCATCATTTGAATTTGAAACATTTAGTCCTATTATTCGGTCACAATCTGCGTGGAGTGGACATTTAGATTTTGCATATGACTTAGTACGATTTGAAAAACCAGAAACTTTAGTTGAGTTAGGTACACATTTAGGAGCTTCCTTTTTTAGTTTTTGTCAGGGAGTAAAAGATGGAGGGTTATCGACTAAATGCTTTGCAGTAGATACTTGGGCTGGAGATGGGCATACAGGTCCATATGGAGAAGGGGTTTTTCAAATAGTAGAAAAAGTAGTGAGCGATAACTACCTTAATATAGGAAATTTAATTCGATCTACTTTTGATGATGCTGTAGACCGGTTTCAAGATGAAACGATAAATCTTTTGCATATTGATGGCTATCATACGTATGAAGCTGTTTCTCACGATTATAATACATGGCTACCGAAAGTCGCGAAAAACGGTATTGTATTATTTCATGATATTGAAGTTAGAAGTAGTGATTTCGGCGTATATAAGTTTTGGGATGAGGTAAAAGCGAAGTACCCTCATTTTCAATTTGCGCATTCATATGGACTGGGAGTGTTATTTCCGAAGGGTTGTAGTGATAAGTTTGAGGAAATACTTAAAAATAAAGAAGAAATACAAAATATGTATAAATAAAGATAGGGCATACATCATTTTTATGATGTGTGCCCTATTTTTTATGTAGAAAATAATGGTGTGAATTAAAAAGCGAAGATAGTTGTAAAAAGTTTTATTGCAGCAAATATTAAAAAAGTTAGTATGGGATTTTTCTTTGTAAATAAAGTGAAGCTTTAATACGTTCATATCAATTCGGAATTTTACAGTAGTTAATTTCTTACCTAAGTGCTTTGCACTTACTGAATTTTGAGACGGGGGTCTTATTGGCCGAAAATATTGGGATAAATAAAAATACAACATTTTTTATATTTTTCATTGCGAAAAACGTAATCTACTTTTACAATAGAAAGGGTTGTGAATATATTATACTGGAAAAATAAATCGAAATAATATGAAAATTTTGTTTTGTCTTCGCTAATTGTATATTACATACATGTAAGACGACATACGTCATGTTATCGACTTGTAAGGAGAGAAAAAAATGAAAAGTGTAAGATTACCATCGATGCTAGAAATCATAGTTCTTTTATTACTATTTCTTGCTGTTGTCTTTTCCTTCCAAACGATTTTTGATCTCCCAATTCAATTAGCGCTATTTATTTCATGGTTTTTAGTAATTGCGCTTGGATTAAGATTAGGATTTCGTTATCAAGAATTGCAAGATGCAATTACGAAAGGGATTTCTAACGGATTAGAAGCGATACTGATTTTAGTTGCAGTAGGTGCTTTAATTGGAACATGGATTGCTGGTGGGGTAGTACCAACATTAATCTATTATGGATTAGAATTTATTCACCCTAGCATATTCCTATTAGCAACATTAATTATTTGTTCTATAACTTCTATCGCAACAGGAACGTCTTGGGGAACAGTGGGAACAGCAGGTATTGCTATGATGGCGATTGGTGAAGGACTTGGTTTACCACTTCCGCTTGTTGCTGGTGCAGTTCTTTCAGGAGCTTATTTCGGCGACAAATTATCACCACTTTCTGATAGCACAGTTCTTGCAGCTTCTATGGCGAAAGTAGATGTTATTGCTCACGTTCGAGCTATGCTCGTATTAGATGTTCCAGCTTATATTATTACTAGTATTATGTTTACTGTAGCTGGTTGGATGTATGGCGGCGATAATGTAGATTTGAATCGAGTAGAATTTTTAAAAGAAGCTTTATTAAAGCAATTTGATATTAAAATATGGATGCTTGTTCCGGCGGTCATTGTTATCGTTCTATTAGCGATGAAGAAACCGTCTATGCCAACAATTGCAATGGGAGCTTTAATTGGTGCAATTTGGGCAACCCTTTTCCAAGGGATGAACTTTGGAGAGGCGATTGGAACAGCTTATAACGGATTCTCAATTCAATCTGGTGTTGAGTTTGTTGACAAGTTATTAAACCGTGGTGGAATTAACGGCATGCTTGGCTCAGTAGCCGTTATTATTTTCGGTTTAGGATTTGGTGGATTACTTGAAAAACTAGGTGTTTTAAAAGTAATCGTATCAAAATTTGAGAAGAAATTAAATTCTGCAGGTAATGTAACATTGTCTACATTAATCGTGGCATTCTTAGCTAATATATTTGGTTGTGCGATGTATGTATCACTAATTTTAACACCAAAAATTATGGAAGATAGCTATGATAAATTAAAAATAGACCGTCGTGTATTAGCGCGTAACTCAGAAGTAGGTGGAACGTTAACTTCAGGTATGGTTCCATGGTCTGATAATGGTATTTTTATGGCTGGTATTTTAGGTGTAGCAACGTTCTCATACGTTCCGTTTATGTGGTTAAGCTTCGTATCGTTAATTTTAGCAGTTATTTACGGATATACAGGCAAATTCATCTGGTATGTAGATGATGCAGATAAAGGAAAGCAAGCATCATAAAATAAAAATCACCTTCTACAATATGTAGAAGGTGATTTTTTTATTTTTTAATAGCATTTGCTGAAGTTATTTCATTCTCATATTTAGCAATTTTTTGTTGTATCTTTTTTAAGTTTTTTTCAGTGTCTTGAATGAGCTGTAAGACATTGGTCTCCTGTTGTTTCATTAATTCTAACCTTTGAAGGATGGTAGATTCTCCTTCCATAGACCAGTCGATAAATTGTTTTATTTTTTGAATTGGCATACCAGTGTTTTTTAAACACAAAATCATCTCTAAATATTTCAGTGCTTCTTCATCAAAAACTCGATCTCCTTTTTCGTTTCTTTGCAGAAAAGGAAACAGTCCTTGTTTATCGTAATAACGTATTTGAGAAATAGTTAAGTGTTGCATTTTGGCGACTTGCCCAATTGTATAATACATATCATTCATCCTTTTATTACCAAGGTATAATGCCATCTTTGTTAAGTATTTTACCATTATAGTTTGTTTCACTTAATGCATATTTAATAATAATTTTAGCACTTTCAGTGGTTGTATGGCCACCGGGGGAATTTCCATTAAGATCCGTAGTTGTAAAACCAGGAGTTACCCCAAATACTTCTGGACCGTTAGTGGCAAATTCTTTACTAAAAGCTAATGTTAAAGCATTAATAGCTGTTTTTGAAGAATTATATCCTAGTGTATTAATTGGATGTGTTTCACCATTAGCAAACATTGTTAGTGAGGCCATGTCAGTTGTTACATTTATTATTTTACTGTTGCTTGAATTCTTTAATAATGGCAAAAAGGCTTGCATCATTTGGAAAGTTCCAAAAAAATTAACTTCAAATCCTTGGCGTAAAGTTTCAATATTTAATTCACTAGGTAGTGTATTGAAGTCTAGCGCTATGCCTGCGTTATTAATTAATAAATGTAAGTGGTCAGTCGTTTCGTAAATTTTCTTTATTGCTTCTTGAATGGATTGTGAATTTGAAATATCTACTTGAATATAGGAAACGTTTGAAACATTTAAAGATTCTACGGCTTGTTGTCCAAGTTGTTCATTACGAGCACCTAAAAATACGTGATAATCTTTTTCTGCTAATTGACGAACAAGTTCATATCCAATTCCTTTATTTGCACCTGTTATAAAAGCATATTTTTTCATATTGAATTCCTCCAGTAGTGTTATAGTAGGTTACACTGGAAAGGATACAGCCTAAACTTAAGTTTAGGTCAAGAGGAATTTTTTTAAATAAATATAGAATATCTATATATAAGAGTGAGAATTCTTATCATTTAAGAGAAAGTCTGTTATTATAAGAGATGTAGGTATTATATTTTCAAGGGGATGAAAACATGGAGTACAGAATTGAAAGAGATACATTAGGAGAAATAAAAGTTCCAGCTGATAAATTATGGGCAGCACAAACACAACGTAGTAAAGAAAACTTTCCAATTGGAACAGAGCAAATGCCGCTTGAAATTGTAAAAGCATTTGCAATTTTAAAGAAGAGTGCAGCGCTTAGTAATCAAAAATTAGGAAAGCTATCAGAAGAAAAAGCAGAAGCAATTGTAGAAGCTGCGGATGAAGTGATTGCAGGGAAATGGAATGAACATTTTCCGCTTGTCGTATGGCAAACAGGTAGTGGTACACAGTCAAATATGAATGTGAATGAAGTAATTGCAAATCGTGGGAATCAAATTTTGAAAGAGAAGGGATCTGACGTACATATTCATCCGAATGATGATGTGAACATGTCACAAAGTTCAAATGATACATTTCCAACGGCGCTTCATGTAGCTTGTGTAATCGCAGTAGAAAATCACGTATTACCAGCAATTACGAAATTAAAAGAAACTTTAGCAGAAAAAGTAACTGCATTTGAACATATTATAAAAATTGGTCGTACACATTTACAAGATGCAACGCCGTTAACTTTAGGGCAAGAAATTAGCGGATGGCACCGTATGCTTGAAAAAACAGAGCGTATGATTGCAGAGAGTAATACATATATGAAAGAGTTAGCAATTGGTGGAACTGCGGTTGGAACAGGTATCAATGCTCATCCTAAATTTGGTGAGATGGTATCAGAGGAAATTAGTCAATTTACAGGTAAACAATTTGTTTCTGCACCAAATAAGTTCCATGCATTAACGAGCCATGATGAAGTTGTATATACTCACGGTGCATTAAAAGCATTAGCTGCAGATTTAATGAAGATCGCTAACGATGTACGTTGGCTTGCAAGTGGTCCACGTAGTGGTCTTGGAGAAATTATTATTCCAGCAAATGAACCGGGAAGCTCTATTATGCCAGGGAAAGTAAATCCAACGCAAAGTGAAGCATTAACGATGGTTGTAGCGCAAGTGATGGGGAATGATGCAACAATCGGATTTGCTGCGAGCCAAGGTAACTTTGAGTTAAATGTATTTAAACCTGTTATTGCCTATAACTTCTTACAATCAGCTCACTTATTAGCGGATGCAATTGTTTCGTTTAATGACAATTGTGCAGTTGGTATTGAAGCAGATGAAGAAGTAATTAATGAAAATGTGAATCGTTCACTAATGCTTGTAACAGCGCTAAACCCACATATCGGATATGAAAATGCAGCGAAAATTGCGAAGCATGCTCATAAAGAAGGGTTAACTTTAAAAGAAGCAGCATTGCAATCTGGGCTACTAACAGAAGAGCAATTTGATGAAATTGTAGATCCAAAGAAAATGATTGCTCCAAAAGAGTAATAGAGAAAGCCAAGGTTCTTAGTATAGAATCTTGGCTTTTTTGATGTTCATTTTTATGTTTCATCTACTTGCAATACTACAAGCTTCAAAATATATTATTTGTTAGCAGGCGTATTCATTACTTTCATCTGTGGGCAGTTCTCTTTTAAGAGTGAAATGAATTTTTCTTCTTCTAGTGGTACGAAAGTGGTCACTGAGTCAAATAAATTGTAATGGATTTCTAATTGTTGTCTAGTCCATTTTTTTGAATGAAGTTTTTTACCAGAGTATTTAACGTGACGAATATCTTCAAATGGAATTTCAGTATGAAAAATGAAACCGTGTTTTACAACAAGAGATGATTCCGTTATGTTGTAGTGAGAGAAATAGAATGAAGAAAGATTCACGATGTTTAATAGCATCATGAGGGTGAAAAAAATAGAATTTTCATTTTGGAAGAATAGCGAAATGAAAAAAATAATTATAAATAATGTAATAAAAATGACGTGGAATGGATTTTTTTTCGCTTTAAACTTCAAGTTAGTCACCTCAGTATACTTGTCCTTTAACTAAATTAAATCATAACATTGTGATAAAACGTGTGAATATGCAGAATTGCATATTTATACATTTTATTATTCATGTGAAATTTCTTGATGGGATAAATTCAAAAGAAGTTTTGTAATAGTGGAGTGGCATAAAGTGACTTACAAGAATAGAAAGATAGCGTTAGTCATAATTAGTTGTATGATGATTATGAGTAGTTGTGCTAATAAATTTGTTGAAGATAGAAATCGAAAGCATACATTTGTACAAGCAAGTAAGGTTTTAGTAGAGACTGTAAATAGAATATATAAAGTGAAACGTTAATCAGTGGGAGGCTTACTGCCCGGTAAATAGCGGGATAAAAAGTAAAAGGTGTTTTCTTATACGGAAACATCTTTTTTGTAGTTAAAATTGAATACTGAAGTTTTGGAATGAGTGAATACCGGTTTCATATTCACTAATCGCATATGTATTCTGTGCAATTTACTTAACGGTAAACCATAGGTCTTGAAGAATATTCATGTTCTATTTTACATCCTATAAAATGAATTTGTATAAACATATTCGCTTTTCGTTGTATTAAATCCTTTCGATAGATGTTTTTATAAAAGTTTATAAAATGGGCAAACGAAACGTTGAAATGTTTGTTTGTGTTGTGATAAGATGATGAAGTGATAATAAACGATATAGTGATTTGTTTGGTTTTTAAATAAACATTTTGAAGGAGTGTTTAGTATGAGCGATATTTCAGAGAAGTTTTGGGATGCGTCAATAGAGGAATTAAAGAAAGGGTATGTGTTTGATGAAGAAAAAGAGGGGTACATTTGCTTAGCTTGTGGTGAAACATTTATTAAAGGTGTTATTTATCAAGATAATCAAGTTTTGTATGAAGCAGAGAAGTTCGTCCAATTGCATATTCAAAATGAGCATACGTCTATGTTTGATTATTTGCTAAATATGGATAAGAAATTTACTGGATTAACGGATTTACAAAAGAAAATGGTTCAGTTTTTCTATACGGGACTGAATGATAAAGAAATTGTAAAAGAGTTGGATGGCGGGAGTACATCAACAATTCGTAATCATCGATTTACACTGCGAGAGAAAATGAAGCAAGCAAAAGTATTTTTAGCGCTAATGGAATTATCAGAAGAAAAATCAAAAGTACAAACGAAATTTGTGCCAATTCATAGAACAGCAACGATGGTGGATGATCGATACAATATTACGGAAGAAGAAAATAATGAAGTATTAAAAGCTCATTTTCCAGAAGGATTGGATGGACCTCTCTCTAAATTTCCGAAGAAACAAAAGCGTAAATTAATTATATTGCGCCATTTAGTGAAGAAGTTTGATAGTAATAAAAAGTATACTGAAAAAGAAGTAAATACAGTGATAGAAAATGTATACCCTGATTTTGTAACTTTAAGAAGATATTTAATCGAATATGGATTTTTAGATCGAACAGCCGATGGAAGTCAATATTGGGTGAAGTTATAATCATACGAAAAGAAAATGAATAGAAGCACAGTATTATAACAACTATACAAAGAGATAGAGATTGAAAATAGATTTTTAATAAAAGGAGAAATGACATTTGAAACCACCTGCAGATAACAATAAAGAAGGTGCGGAGTCACATAAGTTGGAAAGTGAGAGTAAACCGATTTGGAAATCGATGTCGATGTTTTTAGTACCGTTATTATTAAGTAATGTACTACAATCGGTTGGACAATTATTTGGTATGGTAGTAGTAGGAAGATGGCTTGGAGTTAATGATTTAGCGGCTATATCAGCATTCTTCCCATTATTTTTCTTGCTCGTTTCATTTGTAATTGGTATAGGTTCAGGAAGCTCTATTTTAATTGGTCAGGCGTTTGGTGCTAAAAACGAAGATCGTTTAAAAGCTATCGTTGGTACGACGCTGACATTTACCTTTATTATTGGAGTTGTGTTGGCGATAATAGGCAGTATTTTTGCGATGGATATTATGCGTCTAATGGGAACGCCAGAAAATATCATTGAAATAAGTGTACATTATGCACGGATTTTATTTATATCGATGCCAGTATTATTTTTATATTTCGCATATACAACATTTATGAGAGGTACAGGAGATTCTAAAACGCCATTTTACTTTTTAATTGTAAGTACAGGGCTAAATATGATTTTATTACCAGTTCTTATTTTTGGATGGTTAGGGGCTCCGAAATTAGATGTGTATGGAGCAGCCTATGCCTCTGTTATATCTACAGTTATTACGTTTATTGTCATGCTTGTGTATTTAAAGAAGAAAAATCACCCATTACAACTAGATGGAACAGTTAGAAAATACCTTCGAATGGATGGAGAGTTATTAAAGCTATTACTAAGGCTCGGTATTCCAGCGAGTATTAATATGATATTAGTTTCATTATCTGAAATTGCCGTAATCGCATTTGTAAATCGTTACGGTTCGGATGCAACAGCTGCTTACGGCGTTGTGAATCAAGTTGCAAGTTATGTACAAATGCCAGCAGTTAGCCTTGGTATTACAGTTTCTATTTTTGCGGCACAATCGATTGGTGCGAATCAATTTGATAGATTGCAAAAAGTTGTGAAGGCCGGAATTATTATGAACTACGTCATCGGTGGTGTGTTAATATCTCTTATTTACTTATTCTCAAGAGACATTTTATCACTATTTTTAACGAGTCAAACTACAATTGAAATTGCTCATAGCTTAGTTATGATTACGTTATGGAGTTATTTAATTTTCGGTCATGCACAAATTATTAGTGCGACAATGCGAGCGAGCGGTACAGTACTTTGGCCAACTGTTATTGGAGTTGTTTCAATTTGGCTTGTAGAAGTACCCGTAGCATATTATCTTTCTTACCATACAAGTCTTGGAATAGAAGGCATTTGGATCGGGTATCCAGCAGCATTTATTGTCAGCTTACTATTGCAGTATGCATATTATAAGCTTTCATGGCAAAAGAAACGAATTACACGATTAGTTAGTTAAATAGAAAAATGTCCCTAAGTTATTAGACTTAGGGACATTTTTTCGTAAGTGCAGGTTTACAAATAGCTTTTTAAAGTTATATCAAAATGTTGTCTAATGAGTGTTTTATCACTCATATAAAACTCCCATGCTTTTTCCGATTCACCGATAATCTCAAAGGATTCCTCTGTAATATATAAAGCGCAATTATCCTCCAGTGCAATTCCTTCTATATTCCCTTGATGATTTTGTAAAAAGGAATGGAAGGCGTTCATTCTGTTTAATTGATTATAATGTGGACAGAATCTTTTATTAACAATTCCCCAACCGTTACTCTCTATATAACCAGAACCCTCATAATCTGATCGGATACTAGACGTGAACCAACACATAGCACCAGCGCTATAACCAGCAATAAGTGTTCCTTGTTGCAGAGCCAATAATAATTTTTCATCGAGTCTATGTTCTTTCCATTGCGTAAGCATGTGAATATAGTTCCCGCCACCTAGATAAATTAAATCGGCTGAATGAATCATCTCGTCTATTTCATACTTAGAAGGTGAATCTGTTGTAATGCGTAAAATTTGTACTTCACAATGTAATTGTTTTTCAAACGTGTCTAAAAATAATTTTATATAGCTTTCATCATCATGACTAGCCGTTGGAATAAACAATATTTTTGGGTACTGTTTATTTGTTAATTCTATAAGGCGTTCATTAATAGGCAAGTGATTTGAATCTTGTAAATCACCGCCACCAATGACAGCTAATTTCATAGTAAAGCACCACCTAATTATTTTTGTTATATAAAAATTCGATAGAAGAGAGTTACATTCCTTCCGTAATGTAATCAATAATTAGAAAATGTAGCTTAAGTATATCGGAATAGTAAAGAAACTACTGACTATATATACCAATGCATTAGAAACCATACATTGATATATAATATTTCATACTAATGTTTCAAAATATGGAAAAAATATGTTTAAATAGATATAATGACGCATTGATTCATATTGAATTTATACTTATATTTTAAAAGGGTATCGGAAATAATAGCGATTTTTTAAAACAGTTTTTACTTTTAATAGGAAGTTGTATTACAATATGTTAAAATTATTTCAATATATTTATTTAATATGAAATACAAAGAAGGAGCGTGAAAAAAGTGGATTTTCGATTTGAATTTACAACGAAGCTGAAAGAATACTTAGACGATGAGAAGGATGAAAAAATAATAAAAGATGGACACAGAGATGTAATTTTTCACTATTTATATGCGTTAGAGACTGAAATTGGCGTTGTTAAAAATCCTAATTTTACTTTTTTTGCATCAGGAAGACGTTCACATATAGTGTTAGAAAACGTTGAATTTAAAACAGAAGTAAATGTAAAAAGTAATATAATTGAAATTACAAAAATAGTGGATAATGTAGCTATTCCGTTAGATACTATCGTAGCGAAAGATCGGGAATTATTTGCACTTGGACGTAATGAGAAGTTTAGTGTACAAATATTAGAGCAGTATCTTTTTGATACATTTGGAGAAAAATTAGGTTTAAAATGAATGGAATAGCCTATGTATTTATGGGTAGTTAATTTTCATATATATCATTTACGTTTGACCTTTCATTTAATTTATACTACAATTCGTAGTGTGAAAGGAGTTGTACAATGTTTACTCAAAACTATAAGTTAAATGAGCACGGGTTAAATCATTTCTTTGGACCGCTTGAAGCGAAAATTATGGAGATTGTTTGGTCTAGCGATGGTATTACTATTAAAGAAGTGCAGCAGAAATTAAGTGAAGAATCACCTGTGAATTTTAACACTGTTATGACAGTTATGAACAGGTTAGTAGAGAAATTACACTTAGAAAAACAGACTGTGAAAAGAAGTGGTATATATCGTGCTGTACAAACAAAAGAAGAATTCTTATCCAATCAAACGAAGAAAATGACACAGGAATTGATGGGGGAATTTGGAGATTTAGTTGTAAATCATATGTTAGATGAGTTAGAGCAGGCTGATCCGACTTTAATAAAAAAGTTAGAAGACAAATTGAGTCAGTTAAAAAGAGAGGATTAATGAAATGAAATGGCAAATGCGTAAAATCGTATTGTTAGCAGTAATTGTTAGTATCCTTTTTTTCAGTATGTTAGTGTATTACGTTACATATCCATTTCTGTTTCAAAATAAGATGTTCCTTCTTTCAAATTTTTGCTTGTTCCAGTTAGAAAAACATATGAAAGAATTATCGCTGATTCGTATTATAATCGCTGGATTATTATTACTTACTGTATTAATCGTGTGCAAAAGAATTTGGCGACAATTTTTCTATAGTAAAAAATTACAAAAAGTACTTATCCCTTTCGTCCGAAAAAGAAAACAAATATATATATTGCCGACTACGGAAGTTGCGGCATTTACAATTGGGCTATTTCGTCCGAAAGTTGTCATATCGGAAGGGTTGCTTCAAACATTTTCAAATGAAGAAATTGATGCGATTATTTTCCATGAAGAATATCATCAAAAGAATTGGGATCCGCTAAAATTATTTTGTTTTACGCTATTAGCAGAAGGAATGATGTACATACCGATATTAAAAGGGTTGTTACAGCGATATCATACGTATCAGGAGCTAGCTGCTGATAAATATGCGATGCAAAAAATGGAATCTTCATTTGAGTTAGGTAGCGCGTTATTAAAATTAATTAAAATAAAGACAATGGAAAATCGATGTGTTACAGCTTCATTTGCAAAAACAGCAATAAATTTACGAATCGAGCAAGTGTTAAATGAAAAGGTTGTTAAGCTTACTATTCCGTTACATACGAATTCGGTATATGTAACAGTAGGTTTATTCTGTATGTCGGTTGTACTTATTGTCGGAGAGTGCATATAGCCTCTTTTTTTAAGAATAAACACTACTCATTGTAGTGTTTTAGGGGGAATAAAATGAATGCAGCAGATTTAACAATTTGGCTTGTGGCTGGGGCGGGAGTATTGTCATTTATATCACCGTGCTCTTTACCGCTATATCCATCTTATTTATCTTATATTACAGGTGTGTCTATTCAAGATTTAAAAGAAAATCGTGGGATTATGCAAAAATCAGCGATTATACATACAGTATTTTTTATGATCGGATTTTCGGTTATATTTTACGCGTTAGGTTTATCGGTAAGTTGGATTGGAATAACATTTTCATCTAACCAAAAATTGATTCAACAAATTGGTGGGATTTTTATTGTTTTAATGGGGCTATTTATGACGGGCTTGTTTCAGCCTAAGTGGCTTATGGCAGAGAAAAAGGTGCAGTATAGAAGTAAATCGACTGGATATATTCGCTCGATTTTAGTCGGTATGACATATGCAGCAGGTTGGACGCCATGTGTTGGACCGATATTTTCAGCTGTACTCATGCTTGGCGCGACGAATCCTGAAGGGGCGCTTCTTTATATTACAGCGTATACTCTTGGGTTTGCGGTTCCATTTTTCGTGATGGCATTCTTTATTGGGAAGGTAAAATGGATTGTTACATATGCCAATGTCATGATGAAAATTGGCGGTGGAATGATGATTGTAACAGGTATTTTATTGTATACAAATCAAATGACGAAAATTACAGCATTCTTTATTCGTCTATTCGGTGGATTTACAGGTTTTTAAAAATGAGGAGGAAGAAAAGTGAAGAAACTAATTGCTATTATACTAGTAGGTGCTCTCGCTTGGGCGGGGGTTAACTTTTATAATTCAAAGAAAGAAGAAAAGGAAAGAAAAGCAAAGCAAGCAGAGTTACAAGAGAAAGAAGTATTACCACAAGTAGGTTTTAAAGCACCTGGCATCACATTAAAAGGATTAGACGGAAAGTTGCAGTCGTTAAATGATGCCAAGGGAAAACCATATATTATTAATTTTTGGGCATCATGGTGTGGGCCGTGTGAAATGGAGGCACCTGACTTAGTTCATATGTATGATAAATATAAAAAGGATGTTGAAATTTTTGCGGTGAATGCAACTGTTAGTGACCCAGTACAAGAAGCAAGCGCATTTGCTAATCGCTATGGATTTGAGTTTCCGGTTCTACTAGATATGGACGGAGTAGCTGGACTAGATTATAAAGTATTCTCTTTACCGACGACATTTTTTGTTAATAAGGATGGAATTATAGTAGATCATGTACGAGGTGTATTGCCACCAGATCAATTAGAAAAGAAATTTAAGAAATTGATTGAGAGCTAAAAGGGGATTTCGTGATGATGGAGTGGATCGTGAGATTACAACCCGTATCTCTTATAATTGGAAGTCTATTTGGATTTATGTTGATGAAACGAAAGATGAGGCATCAAAATGTATCATATGAAAAAATGATGGATGCCGTAACAAATGCGTTTCTTATCATCGTATTTGTATGGAAGTTTGCACCAGCAATTTTAAATCCTGTATGGGCTTTTGGATCGCCAGTGCAAGCAATATTAGCTGTTGGAAGTATGCAACATATTGTAGTAGGATGCGTAATTGCTAGTGTATACATTGTTTGGAAAAGTAAAAAGGAAGAATTTTCGCTTCGTATTTTACTTGATGTACTGCCTTTTGGATTGTGTGTGAGCATTATCTTTTATTTTCTATTTCATCATGAAGTAGGTGCACAAACGACACTACCATGGGGAATGAAAATATATGAATCTAAACTATTATATCACCCTATTTTCGTATACGAGATCATCCTTGCTCTTTGTATAATGGGCTTGTTATGGATGAAAAATGAAAGGCTCGGAAATGGAAGGAATATAAGTATTTTTCTAATTGTTGAGGGGTTTGCTCATATTATTATTTCGCTTGTTAGTGAACAAAATTCGGTTCTGTTTGGTCTATCAGCACAGCAAATAATGAGCTTTTGTATTATTAGTTTAGGGATTTTGTTGGTGCCTAAAAAATAAAAAATAGCCATTAACGGATATTCCCCGTACATGGCTATTTTTTTATTACATATATTAAAAAATCGGCGGAGTAACAGAAAATAAGACTACCGCATTTTTCTCAAAATGATTCACCCATTTATGCTTTAAATAAGCAGGTATTTTTACACTGTCACCAGTTTCTAATACGTATTCTTCCTCATTTAAATATAATGTGATTTTCCCTTCTAAGACAAATGCTAATTCTTCTCCTTTATGTTCTAGCACATTTTCTGATGAAGCTGTATTAGGCGGGACGGTCATAATTGCTGTTGCTAAATTTCCAGTGAAATCAGGTGAAAGCATTTCATATGATAAATTATCGATAATCATTTTCTTTCGTTTATGGGAACGTACAATTAAATCGTCTGTATTTGTATCTTCAAGTAAAAAGCTAAATGTTGGCACATCAAGAGCTTTAGCAAGCACTTTTAATGTTTGAATAGAAGGGTTAGCGGACCCACGTTCAATTTGACTTAACATTGATGGTGTAATATTGGCCATCTTTGCTAGTTCTTTACTAGTTAAACCTTTTTCTTTTCTTTGTTTTTCAATTTTTTTACCAATATCTATATTTTCCATAATGAAAATCTCCTTAAGAATCATTAAATTATATTTAAATAAATTAAATTAAAATTAACTAAAGTGAACGATTTGTGTTAAACTATATTAAAATTAATTTAATTATAATTTATTATATGGTGAGCTACAAGGATATAAGGAGGAAACAAAATGAAAGAAATAGGGGCATTACAAGCAGAATACCCATTAGTGAATAAACTTATTGCAACAGAAGAAGTATTTTGGATAAACCCACACATAGAAAAGTATGAAAGGGCAATAAAAGATTCACCACTTAATGAAGAGAATGTAAAAGATGCGGAAGAGAGATTAAAGCGTTTTGCACCATATATTGCGAAAGTTTTTCCTGAAACGAAAGGGACGAACGGCATAATCGAATCACCTTTAGTGAAAATATCTTCTATGAAAGAAGCTTTAGAGACAACTTACAAGCAACCTATTTCAGGAGAATTATTATTAAAATGTGATAGTCATCTTCCAATATCAGGATCAATTAAAGCTAGGGGTGGCATTTATGAAGTGCTAAAATATGCTGAACAATTAGCTTTGCAGCACGGTATGTTAACAGAAGAAGATGATTATTCCATTTTAGATAGTGATACATGTAGAGAGTTTTTTGCCAAACATTCAATTGCAGTAGGTTCTACAGGGAATTTAGGACTTAGCATAGGGATTATGAGTGCGAATCTAGGTTTTAATGTAACTGTTCATATGTCAGCAGACGCAAAAGAATGGAAGAAAGATTTATTAAGAAGTAAAGGTGTAAACGTTATTGAATATGAAGATGATTATAGTAAAGCAGTAGAAGAAGGAAGAAGACAAGCGGATGCGGATCCTAGCTGTTATTTTGTAGACGATGAAAACTCACATGATTTATTTTTAGGATACGCAGTAGCAGCATCACGATTACAAAAGCAATTAGAAGAGTTAGAGGTTGTAGTAGATAAAGACCATCCTTTATTTGTTTACCTTCCGTGCGGAGTAGGAGGAGGACCGGGTGGAGTAGCATTCGGTTTAAAGTTATTGTATAAAGACAATGTTCATTGTTTCTTTGCAGAGCCTACGCACTCTCCATGTATGTTACTCGGCTTAATGACAGGCCTTCATGACAAAATTGCCGTTCAAGATATCGGAATTGATAATGTAACGGATGCGGATGGACTTGCGGTAGGAAGGCCATCTGGATTTGTCGGGAAAACGATGGAACCATTTTTGAGTGGGAATTACACAGTAAGCGATGAAGAGTTATATAGATTGTTAAAAGAACTAGCTGATACGGAGAATATTTATTTAGAGCCTTCTGCACTAGCAGGTATGATAGGGCCAGTGAAAGTATGTAAAGAAGATGAGTATTTACAAAAGCAACAGTTAACAGAGAAGGTGAAAAAAGGTACTCATATTGTGTGGGGAACGGGTGGAAGTATGGTTCCAAAAGATGTAATGAATGAATATTATAGGAAAGGTTTGGAATTAACGGTATAAGAAAAATGAGGCTAGTTGTAGCCTCATTTTTTCATGTACATAAAAATCTTTGTTATTTTCACAATAGTTCTTTATAGTATATATAAAGGATAACTAATATTGAATAAATACAACAAAAAGCTTTATTTTACATAATAAGAGGATGTGTATACGATGTCATTACAGACTAAATATATAGCGGGTATTTCGCTTGGGGTTATGGGTGTAGGCTTTGCGGCTTCTATCCCTTTTCAAGGAACGATAGCTGGAGAGATTATACAAGGGGGATTTGAAGCTGGGTTAGTTGGCGGGCTTGCAGATTGGTTCGCAGTTACAGCATTATTCCGTCACCCGATGGGAATTCCAATTCCGCATACAGCTTTGTTACCTAAAAACCGTAAACGAGTAACGAAAGGGCTCATCAATACGTTAGAAAATGAGTGGCTAACGAAAGAAAGTATTACGAATAAAGTAAAAGAAATGCAGCTAGCACAAATGGTGCTACAAATTGCAGAGAGAGAAATACAGTCTGATGCTGTGAAAAAAGGCATTGTAACGATTGCTGAGAAGGCGATTGTTTCAATCGATCCAGAAAAATTAGCGGTTATTATTGAAAAAGAATTAAAGACGTATTTACATACAATTAATACAAGTAACATCTTACAAGTGCTTGTTGATCAATTAGTTGTGCAAGAATATGATGAGAAGACACTTGATTACATTTTAGTAAAAGTGAAAGATTGGACAGCGCAAGATGAAGCACGCTACCAGCTTGGAAGTTTAGGTATGAAGGCGATGGAAAATATAAAAGTAGATGGATTCTTACAGTTTACATTGAAATCGTTTATGAATATTGTAGATGAAGATAAAATTGGCGGCATTTTGCAGAAGTTTATTATTAGCAATATTAACAGCTTACAAGATGCAGATAATAGCACGAGACAACTTATATTAGCGAAAATTCGTCAAGAAATTATAAATGTAAAAGAAAATGAAGCGTTACTACAAGAATTAGAAAATTGGAAAGAAAAATGGATTGCCAATTGGAATGCTACTGACAAAATAAAAGAGATGCTAGAGCAAGTACAGCAAAGAGCAGTTGCTTTTGTAAATAATGAAGAATTTGCTGATAAATATGTTATTCCATTTTTACAAAAACAAATGAATAAAATAAAAGAAGATGAACAGACAGTTCAAAAAATAGAAGATTGGTTACAAAAACAAGTTGTAAGTCTTGTTGAGAAGAACCATTCGAAAATTGGTAAGCTTGTACAAGAAAACCTTGATAAGTTAGATGATAAGACGTTAATCGAAATGATTGAAAATAACGTCGGTAAAGATTTACAGTGGATTCGAGTAAACGGGGCTGTTTGCGGATTTATGATTGGATTAGTGTTAGAAGGAATTAAAGCGATTATATGAGAAAAACCTTCCGCAATTGCGGAAGGTTTTTTATTTTTCGAGAACACTCATATTCAAATTATAAGCTTTCTCAATATTTAACTTGTACGTCCCATTTCCAGTTTTAATCGAATTTTTATACCAATGTTCTTGGCTGTTTAATTCTGGATGTTCTTCTGAAGAAGTATTTTCGTTTTTCGTTAAATCTTCTACTTGTTCCCAAGGTGTACTTCCATGTGTTTCTTTTTGATTCGTTACTGCTGTTAAAGATACATCACTTTCTTTTGCAAGATGGACAGACACTCTTGAGCTTTCCTGTACAAACCAATTATTTTGTAATTGACCTGGATAAAGAGATAGTTCGTTATTTGAAGCACGGATTTCCACATTTTTATTTTGTGGAAGAACAAGCGTTGGTTTCACCTGTGGTGCTGAATTAAATAACGTATGCTGAACAGGTAATGATTTTAAAGTGATATACATCGTTTCTCCAGCCGTTTGAACTGAAAGGAAATCATCTCGTTTTAAATTGAGTTTTTCATTTGCTTTCGTTGTCATTTCATAAGTTCCCAAAAGATGAATTTGATTTGTATTATTTCCCTCTATCGTTAGAGGTTGATGTCCTGCATCTACTACGATTTTTTTGATAGATTCAGGTATATCAAATTGTCCGTCTGGAATATTACTCGTTTGCCTCGTTGTGTTAATAGAGTGACGAACTTCTTCTAGTAATCCAGTTGATAATAAACAGTAAAAAGCAATTCCGACGCTTCCTAAAACGCCGATAAAGAAAATACTAAAAATATCATATTTAATAAATGATTGTTCCTTCTTAGAAAATAGAAGGTATAGTAAAACTTCGGCTCCAAGTATGATAAGTAAAACTGGCCACCATGCAGTTAGTGTATCTAATACTTGAATTCCTTTTACGACTGAAAATAGTAAAAAGCATCCTAACGATATAATAGAAAACCCCATTGAGAATGTTCCAACACGCCAAGTCCTCATTCGCTTGTCCCACCTTTGTTTTCTTTATTTCCAAGTAACAATTTAAAGCCGCCGCCAATTAAAAGGAGCGCAACGATAGATGTTTGGAAATAGCGATAATATAGTTCACTAAGATGAATATTAAATATAGTTGCAAAATAATCATTCAAAATAGGAAGGACTGTTTGATTTAATAAATAATAACCACCGAGTGTAATTAATCCGATACCGATCCATCTTTGATGATTTATAAAATAATCGATAATGGGTTCGTCTTGAACTCGTTCTTTTCCGTATTTTGCTGTTTGCTGTAACGCATCAAAAAAGCTATAGAACCAAATGATTGGTACTAAAAACAAAAATGCAGAAAGTCTTAATAAGTCGAGTAAATAAATAGATAGTAAGAAGGCTGCCATAAGCTGAAGACCACGGCGTTGTAAGCCTAAATACATATGACCTGCTCCAGGGAACATCGCTAAAATAGAAGCAAATGTTTTACTTTTCTTTCCCTGCTCTTGATGTTCTTCAAAATCTTCGAAAATAGTACGGTCAATTAATTGCTCGTCGCGTTCTTTTTTCTGTAGTTGCTGAACAACGTCAAAGAAATTATAAATCCATAAAACAGGTAATGTAATAAGGAAGATAAGGAAACTTCCTTGAGATGTTAATAAAGTCACAAATATAATCATGCTGCCTAAGCCAGCGCAAGCGACTAAAAACGTAAGACCGCGTTGCATAAGTCCTAATTGGAAATGGCCAAGTCCAGGGATGATAGATAGGAGAATGATATAAAATCGTTCGCTCTCTTTAGAGGAATTTATCAATTCTCCAGCTTCTTGTTTTTTCGGTTGTTTTATAATGGTGATAACTAAATCTAGTAAGTTAATTGCCCATAGAACGGCTAGTAAAAATAGAGAAAGAAAAGCAATATCACGTTCTCTTACTACTATTGTACAAAATACTGCAAAGGAGAATAGAAATAAAGATCCTCCGCTATATAAAATAAACCGTCCTAGCTTTTTTAAGTATAAATGTCCAAGCCCAGGAATTAGCCCTAATACAAGTGCTAAAAAGGGATTTTTATTCATGCTTTGAACCTCCGTCCTTTTTGGATGTGTCTACCGATTTGTTTACAATTTGTTGTGAAATAGAAGACTCGTTATGTTTTGAAGATTTCTCGAAATTTGATGTCGCTGTAAAAATATATTGGAATAAACCACTTACCATAAAAATAATTGTAGCCGCAGTCGCAATTATGTAGTGAATGATTGTGCGCTTTAGTGAGTTTGTTTTTATATTTTTATTAGACTGTAGTGTTTCAAAATTAATTTGCGTCATAACTTCGTTCGTAAATGAATCATCATTTATCATTGGAAGGTTTTCATGTTGTTCATCAATACTTTCCATATAAAGTGCTAAACAATCATCACATTCATAAAGATGTTCTTCCATAGATTCACGTTCATTGCTTTCTATAAAATCTAATGTATAATTGCGCCAATCTTCTTTTGAATAATGCATCATAGAAACTCTTCCTCCTTCCAATGTTTTTTAATCCATTTTCGTGCCCGATACAGTTTCATTTCGACTGTTTTTACTTCGATGTTTTCCTGTAAAGCAATTTCTTGATAACTTTTTTCTTCTAAGTAATGTGCGAGAACGACGTCACGGTAATTTTCGGGAAGTTCTCTCAGTTTTTGAGCAATGAGTAATTTTTGCTCTTTCGTCAATAGTAAAGCTTCAATGTTATGAGAGGATTTTATATTTTCCTCTGTTTCTTTACATAAGGAGAGTTCTTCGTTTTCTCTAGCTTTCTTTCTCTTATAATCAATAGCGTGATTGGTGGCAATACGTGCCATCCACGTTTTTAATCCGCGAAATTGATAATTTGGGAGAGAGGTGTGAATTTTTACGAATACTTCTTGTGTAACATCTTTCGCATCTTCTTCATGTCTTAAAATAGAAAAGATAACTTGAAAAATATAATGACGATATGTTTGTACAAG
This sequence comes from Bacillus sp. EB V-12, assembly GCF_056158125.1. NCBI lineage: Bacteria > Bacillati > Bacillota > Bacilli > Caryophanales > Bacillaceae > Bacillus > Bacillus sp. EB V-12. The sequence continues at coordinate 931,745 of NZ_JBUXJL010000002.1, forward strand.
GATACGAAAAGCATGCTCGCTTCCTTGCTTTGCTTTTTCAATTAATTGTTTTTCCTCAATCGGTCTCTCCCTCCTTTTTGACGCATTCTATTATATAGACGTAAAGAATGATAAGTCACCCTACACATATTGTAAAAAAAGAATAATATATTTTTTGCAGGAGAGCTAGATGAAAAAAGGTGTGAAAAAATGGTAAAGAGAAGTATATAATGAGCAAGTAGGAAATGTTACGGGAAGAAAGGATGTGAATGTTAGTAGGGGAAGGGCCATACTAACAAACATGAAAATTAAAATATTAATAGCGGATGATAACTCTTTTATTAGAGAAGGCATGAAAATTATTTTAAATACATACGAAGAGTTCGAAGTGGTAGATACTGTAAATGATGGGGAAGAAGCTGTAGCATATTGTAAAAAGCATGAAGTTGATATTGCTCTTTTAGATGTTCGTATGCCAAATATGAACGGTGTAGAGGCGACGAAGTTCATTTGTGAAGAGACGAAAACAAAACCGCTTATTTTAACGACGTTTGATGATGATGAGTATATTTTGGATGCAGTAAAAAACGGAGCGAAAGGTTATTTATTAAAAAATAACGATCCGGAGCGTATTCGTGATGCGATAAAAGGAGTATATAACGGTCAAACTGTTATGCAAGATGTTGTCCTCGATAAAATTAAGTCTAATTTAATGGAAAGTAAAGAGGAAGAATGTAAAATTGATAAGAGTCTTTTCACAGAAAGGGAGCTTAGTATTATCGCATTAATTGCAAAAGGTTTCTCAAATAAAGAAATTTCGAAACAGCTTTTTATATCTGAGGGAACAATTGCAAATTATATTACGTCAGTTTTAGGGAAAACTGGACTTGAACATCGCACACAAATTGCGATTTATTACTTAACAGGGAAAGTAGATTAATGATATGGAGTTTTGGTTAACTGTAAGTAAATTAATTGTCTTTTTATATATTGTGTTTAGTTATATTTACGCAAATGTAGCGAATTTACCATGGGTTATATTTACATTACTTATTTACCTCTCTGTAAACGTAATGATTTCTATATTTAAAAAAGATATGTATAAAAAAATATTAATCTGTATGTCCATTGGCATAGTTATGTTATTTACATGGAGGGTTCATCCATTTTTTATTTTGTTTTTACCATTGAACTTATACGAAATTACATTCCATTACATAGAAAAGAATTGGCCACGCTTTGTCGTTATGATGCTCCCAATTACGATTGCAGATGAAAGTATTCGAATGACTTATGGATTAATTGTTGCATTTTCTTTTCTCGTTTTAACTATGGCAGATCGATATATATCGCGTGTAGTAAAGCTTGAATCGCAAAATGATAAGATGCGAAAAGATATGCAACGACTTACGAAAAGCTTACATGAAAATAAAGAGTACATAAGACAATCTGAATACACATTTAAGCTAGAAGAGAGAAATCGGTTATCGCAAGAAATTCATGATAAAATTGGTCACTCGATGACGGGTGCACTTATTCAAATGGAAGCAGCAAAAAGATTAATGGAAATAGATAAAGAAAAATCTGCGGAGTTATTACAAAATGCAATTCACATTTCAAAAGATGGAATTGAAAGTATTCGCATTACATTAAAAAATATGAAGCCACCAACTGAGCAAATTGGCATTCATCGTATGAAATTATTCATAGAGGAATTTGCCGGTAAGAATGATGTGAATATTCCTTTTGTATACAAAGGGAACTTAGATATGATTTCTCCCATTCAGTGGAAAATTATCGGTGAAAATGTTACAGAAGCACTAACAAATGCAATGAAATATGCTGATGCGACAGTTATTTCTATAGATATTCATGTGCTTAACAAGATGGTTAAGGTGCAAGTGAAGGATAACGGGAAAGGCGCAGCTTTTGTTAAGAAAGGTCTCGGTATTATGGGGATGGAGGAGCGAACAGCATCAGTAAACGGAAAAATTATTGTAGATGGAACAAGTGGTTTTTCAGTGACAATGTTGTTTCCGATATAAGAGAATGGGATGAAGATGAACCATCTCATATGAAAAAAGTGAATATTCTCATGTGAAAAGAATGAATTTCTGCACTGAGCAGGTTCATTCTTTTTGTTTATAATAACAGCAGAGAAACCGAAATAGGGGTGAAATGATGAATACATTAGAAATTAAAAATTTAACGAAAAAATTTGGTGATTTCATCGCAGTTGATAATATGTCTTTATCTATTAAAGAAGGAGAAATATTTGGCTTTTTAGGATCAAATGGTGCTGGTAAGAGTACAACGATAAATATGATTGCTGGTTTGTTAAGAAGTAATGAAGGTGAAATTAGCATATTAGGAAAAAATATAAAGAAACATAATCGATTTGCGAAAATGAATATCGGTATTGTTCCGCAAGATATTGCGATTTATGAAGAGCTAACTGCCTATGAAAATGTGAAATTCTTTGCTGGATTGTACGGATTAAGAGGGGCCGAACTAAGAGCGAGAGTAGAGGAAGCACTTCAATTTGTAGGACTTAGTGATAAACAGAAAAGTTATCCGAAAAACTTTTCTGGCGGGATGAAAAGAAGATTGAATATTGCTTGTGCAATTGCACATAGACCGAAGTTAATTATTATGGATGAACCGACAGTTGGAATTGATCCACAGTCAAGAAACTATATTCTTCAGTCTGTCCGGAAGTTAAATGAAATGGGAAGCACTATTATTTATACGAGTCACTACATGGAAGAGGTAGAAGAGATTTGTACGAAAATAGCGATTGTAGATCACGGTAAAGTGATTGCAGAAGGTACGAAAGAACAACTAAAATCGATTATTACTGATACGAAAGATATTTGGATTGAAGTGAAGTCGGTGGAAAATTTAGACGTGGAAAAATTAAAAGAGATAAACGGTGTGAAAGCAGTTCAAATTGAAGAAAACGTAATTAAAGTGAATTCTGATGCGGGATTAAATAATTTAAATAAAATCATTCAACACTGTATCAATCATGATATTGAAATTCGTTCATTAGAGGAGCAGGCTCCCAACTTAGAAACAGTATTCCTTACATTGACGGGAAGAAACTTACGAGATAAATAAAAAGTAAATGAAGAAAAGGTAAAGGGAGGTTCATCAATTGAACATCTTCAATATTGCAATTATGCATATTAAAAGAGATTTCAGAGACGTAAGAACTTTAGTTTTTATGTTAGCATTTCCGATTGTGCTTATGCTTGTGTTAGGAACAGCGTTAACCAACGCATTTAATAGTGATAGTCATTCGATTAAAGATATACAAGTGCTATATAAAGATGAAGCGAGTAGCACGTTTTCTCAATCATTTGAAGCATTTACGAAAGAAGTGGATAAATCAGGTATTCATTTTAAAAAAGCTTCCGGCAGTATAGATGGGAAAGAAGAAGTGAAGAAAAATAAATATGCTGCTTATGTAGAGTTAAATAAAGATGGTGCAAAATTTTATGGGAGTGACAAAAGTAGTATTGAGGGAAGTATTGTGGAGGGAATGCTTACAACATTTGTTGATAAGTACAATGTAGCGGTCGAAGTTGCAAAAGTAGATCCTACTAAGGTTAGTACGGTTATTTCAAACGGAAATCATAATGATTATATAAAAGAAACATCTTTACAAGCTGCGAAAAAACCAGGTTCTATGGATTACTATGCGGTTGTAATGACAACGATGATTGCACTATATGCTGCGATGGGAGCGAGTTCTTTAATTCGAGGAGAACGAATACGTAAAACAGGAGATCGTCTCATTGCTGCACCTATAAGTAAAGCTGAAATATTCATTGGAAAAGTACTTGGTAGCCTAGTAGCAAATGCCCTGTGCATATTACTCGTCATGTTATTTAGTAAATTTGTTTTTCAAGCGAATTGGGGCGACCATCTTGGAATCATATTTCTTATTTTATTAACACAAGTCTTTCTAGCAATTAGCTTCGGTTTAGGAATCGGATATATCACGAAAACAGCTGAAGCGTCTAGGGCAATTATTATGGTTGTTGTGCAATTAGCTTCTATTTTTGGAGGTGCATATTTCGTAGTAGAAGAAAATTTCGTTACGAATTTATCGCCATTAACTTGGGCAAATACAGCTGTTATGAAAATTATTTATGCAAATGATGTAGGGGCAGCACTACCAGTCATTTCTTTAAACATTGGAATTTCAGCACTCTTTTTATTAATTGCAATTATTGCATTACGTAGACGGGAGGGGCTATAGCATGAAGGATATTTTATGGCTCATACAAAAAACGTTATCTGTGCTTTTGAAAAATAAAAAAAGTTTACTCATTATAATTAGCTTGCCGATAATAGGGACGCTCATTTCCTTTTCGATATACGGAAATGCAGGGCAAGGAACGTTAAATATCGGGATTGTAAATAAAGAAAATGAGCCAATAGCAAATGATACGATAAAGTTTTTAGAAGGATTAAATCATGTGAATGTGAGTAAGGTTAAGGAGTCTGAAGTAGAAGATAAACTCACTTCCAAAAAACTTGATGGAGCTATTACATTAGATTCTGGTTTTTCAAAAAGTGTTCGAGAAGGGAAACCAGAGCATATTGAAATTTCATCGATTAAAGGTGATCAAGTAACAGGATTTATAAAATCATATTTATATAATTATATTGATAATATAGCAGCTATTAGTAAAGTAGCAGGAACAGATCAAAGTATATTCGACAATATGTACGCAGGGTATCAAAAAAGTTCATTTAAAATGAAAACTGAGACGCTAGAAGATACTTCGAAAAATAAAGATATGACAAATCAAACGATGGGTTACCTTATTATGTTTATGCTGTTTTCAGCAGCGAACTTATCAGGTCATATTTTAAAAGAAAAAGAGAATAGAACGTACTTTAGACTATTATCAACGCCGATAGATGGGAAGAAGTTCATATTATCTAATGTCGGGGTAAATATGATAATACTAACAGTACAAATTTTGATTACAATCCTATTCCTAACGAATGTTTTTCATACGAATATCAATATGCCTTTCATAGTGATGATGGGCGTACTAATGCTATTTGCATTAATCGCAATTGGAATATCATTAGTCCTTGTAGCTTTTTCGAAAAACTCAGCATCGGCAAATGCGATGCAAAACATGGTCATTGTACCAACATGCTTACTAGCGGGTTGTTATTTCCCATATGACATTATGCCAAGTGCAGTACAAAAAGTAGCTAATTTTCTTCCACAGCGCTGGTTGTTAGACACAGTATCGAAACTACAACAAGGAATACCATTCTCGGAGTTGTATTTAAACATTTTAATTTTATTCGCTTTCGCAATTGCATTCTTCTTAATTGCTATTTATAAGTTTGGAAGAAATAATGATGCGAGGAATTTTGTTTAATGTGAAAAGGTGTGGCTTAATGCCATACCTTTTTTTGAAATTTAGAGTATCTTTTGTAGTATAGGAATGCTTTTGTAGAGCACTTCGTTATGTGAAGCATGCAAAACATATTTATTTCCCTCTAGAAGAAAAACGCTATGTAGAACAGCGTTACCGTCACCATGTTTTGTAAGTAAATCACCGACGACTTTGCCGTCTGTCCATTTCAGTTTGGAATGTGAAGGGACGACTTGTAAATATTGAATTGTTTCCTCTCCATCTCCGGCAATGAGTGTCGTTTCAATATTTCTTTTTTGTATAATAAATCTATTTTCATTTAATGTATCGAGGAAAGGGTTTTTCGTTTTCATCTTACTATAAGGAAGAAATGTAATAGAAGAGCCGGATCTTATAAATAAATAATTTCCGTAATCTTTACAAGGAATAACATCTTGTAATCCTGGAAAGTAAATGTGTATCGCCTCAACTTTATTCATTTTATGTAAGATGCTTAAGTAACAAATATATTGTTCCACATAAAAATGAACGATATTTATTTTAGAAGAGGCATGGATAGGGAGAGTACCTCCAGTCCAATAACTATAATTTGGTGAAGATCCAGCGTTTGGTGTGCAGAGTATTATAAGCTGATTTACATCATTTTTATATGTTGCACTTTGAACGTAAGAACGTCCAAGAAGGCCGCCCATACTATGACAAATTAGATTTAGTTTATCGCAACCTGTAATCTTTTTAGCATAAGCAATCGTTTGTAATAAATATTTTTGTGTAGAAAAAACAATACGCTGCCGCCAGTCATAAAAACAGATGAACAAATCTTTATTTCGTTCGTACCCCATACTTTCTAGCATCATGATGAATGGTTCGTAAACAAATGCAGAAAGTCCAAAACTCCAATTACCAGTGCCGGGAATAATAATATTGCTCATTGAACCGAAAAGACCTGGGATAAAAACAATAGGAGTTTTCCCTTTTCTCATATTCGTATCTCCTTTAACTGTTTAGTATCAATAAAAATAAGAAATACATTTCGTATGAAAACATATTTAAATGAAACACTACGAAATAGTAAGGAATATGATTGGAAGGAAACCAAAATGATTAAAAAAATATTAAGAGTTACTTCTATTATTATTGCTATTTTCGTTTTTATTTTAATTTGGATGCATATCGATGTTACCTTAGGTAGGAAAATGGAAGCCGGGAAAAACATGCCGACAGAGTATGCGCCTCATTATAGTGACTTTCAATTATATGTAGAAGGGAAGTCTTTTTATAAACAATTATTTACTGATATAAGAGAAGCGAAAAGCTCCATCTACACTTATTTCTTCATTTTGTCGGATGATAAAAGTAGTCATACTTTTTTAAACTTATTAAAAGAGAAGGCAAAAAAAGGAGTAAACGTCTATTTATCAGTTGATCGCATTAATGATTTATCATTTGAAAGAAAGGTGATAAATGAATTGCGGAAAAGTGGTGTACATTTTACATATAGTAGAAAACCTACATTGCCATTCGGATTTTATTCACTTCACCATCGTAATCATCGCCGTATTACGACGATTGATGGGGAGATTGGCTATACAGGCGGATTTAATATAGGAGATGAGTACTTAGGGAAAGATAAGCGATTTGGATATTGGCGTGATTATCATGTACGACTTAAAGGAGAAGGAGCAAAAGATTTAGAACAGCAATTCGCTTTAGACTGGAAACGAGATACGAAAGAAGAGATAAAGAGAAGTACGAATAAAGCTAGTAAAGGGAATACATTACATACTATGACTAGTTACAATGGGCATTACGTTGCTGAAAAATATATAGAGCTCATAAAACAAGCTCAGCACTCCATTGTAATTGCAACGCCGTATTTTATAGCAAAAAATAAAGAGTCCATGAATGCTTTAATCGCAGCACAAAAGCGTGGTGTTACAGTAAAAATACTTTGGTCATATAAACCAGATCTACCTCTTATAAAAGAAGCGGCGTATCCATACATACGTCAAGCTGTTAATAATGGGATTACTGTATATGGGTATAAAAAAGGAATGTTCCATGGCAAATTAATGCTTATTGATAATGAATTAACCGTTATTGGTACAACAAACTTTACTTCGCGTAGCTTCAATATAAATGATGAAATGAATTTTTATATTTATGGTGGTCCTATTGTAGGACAAGTTAATAAGGCGTTAACAGAGGATTTTCATGATTCGAAAGAAATGACGAAAGAGTTTTTTGAAAAGTTATCTTTTTGGGAGCGTTGTAAGGAGAAAGTGGCGGGATTGGTTGACTTCTATTTGTGATGATGAATTAGGAAAGGGTGCCTACAAAAGACACCCTTTTTTGGTGGGAAATCATTATTTTTCATGCACCAACATCGTAACATCATCATTAATCAACGTCCCCACATGTTCGCCTAAACATATTTTTTTCATGACTCCAGGCTCATCAAAGTTAAAGACATGTGCTGGTAAATTGTAGTCCCGGGCAAGCAGTAATGCCGCTTGATCCATAACTTGTATATTTTGTCTAACGACATCATTATAGTTTAGTTTGCTGTACATTTTTGCTGATTTGTTATGCTTCGGATCACTTGTAAAAACGCCATCGACACCCTGTTTTGCGACTAATATGGCATCACTATTCATTTCAATGGCTCTTTGTACACTTGGATAATCTGTCGTCACGAACGGTTGCCCGTTTCCGCCTCCAAAGATAACGATATAACCGTTATCTAAATGGTGGACTGCACGCAAGCGAATGTATGGTTCAGCTACTGCATTAAATGGAATGGACGTCATAACGCGTACTTCTCTATTTGTTTTACTTGTTAAAACACCGCGAAGCATTAAGCTGTTAATAATTGTACCTAACGTACCGATATTATCAGCTTCTACGCGATCGATTCCCCATTCTTCAGCTAGATGCCCCCTAAAAATGTTACCGCCACCAATGACGATGGATACTTCGATACCTAAATCAACAATGGATAAAATTTCGTTTGCGATATGTTCTAATCGTTTGGAGTTAAAGCTATTTCCAGTTTGATCGGCAAGTGCACCGCCGCTTAATTTAATTAAGACACGTTTATATGGTCTCATAACAATTCCCCCTATATAGATCGCAATAAAAAAGGAACAAAGGCGAATGCCTTTGTTCCTTTTTAAGAAAATGAAAAAGAAAAGAAGAAGATAGGACGAAGTGCTTTGTATAGTTTTTCATAACATCCACTCCTTTTCATTTTGATTTGTTTTAAGTATATATCTTTTTGATTATACGAAACAATCTGATTACTTATCAAGTTTATTTTATCGTTTTTTAACAAAATGGTGTCAATGAAAAAAAGAAGAAAAATATTTGAATTTTTTGTGACGAACTTGTAGGTTTTTGTATGATTTTGTAGGTTCGCTTATAAGATGTGTGAGTAGCTTTTATAAATTCAAATTGAAAGCGTTCGCATGAAGGGGATGAACATAAATGAAAAAATTCGGATTGGCAACACAAATTTTTGTCGCGCTTGTTTTAGGGATTGTAGTAGGGGCAGTCTTTTATGGCAATAAAACGGCGATTTCTTATATCACACCAATTGGGGATATATTTATTCACTTAATTAAAATGATTGTAGTACCAATTGTTATTTCAGCATTAATTGTTGCAGTAGCTGGTGTAGGAGATATGAAGAAGCTTGGGAAACTGGGTGGTAAGACAATTCTTTATTTCGAAATTATTACGACGATTGCTATTTTAATGGGATTACTTGCAGCGAATATATTCCAACCAGGTACTGGTGTTGATATGAGTAATTTACAGCAAAGTGATATTTCTTCTTATAAACAAACTGCAGATGCAACAGAGAAGAAAGGTTTTGCTGAGACAATTGTTCACATTGTACCGAAAAACGTATTTGAATCGATTGCACAAGGTGACCTATTACCGATTATATTCTTCTCAGTACTATTCGGCTTAGGAGTTGCAGCAATTGGAGAAAAAGGAAAGCCAGTCTTTAACTTCTTTGAAGGTGTACTCGAAGCCATGTTTTGGGTTACAAATCAAGTTATGAAATTTGCACCATTTGGTGTATTCGCATTAATTGCCGTTACGGTTGCAAAATTTGGTGTAGCAACATTACTTCCGCTAGGAAAACTAGTGCTAGCTGTATACGTAACTGTTATACTATTCGTTGTGATTGTATTAGGTATTAATGCACGAATGGTTGGAGTAAACATTTTTACATTAATGAAAATTTTAAAAGAAGAACTGATTCTTTCGTTTACGACAGCAAGTTCAGAAGCTGTTTTACCTAATATAATGAGAAAAATGGAAGAGTTCGGTTGTCCAAAGGCAGTTGCCTCTTTCGTAATTCCGACAGGTTATACATTTAACTTGACTGGATCGGCTATTTATCAAGCGTTAGCGGCATTATTTGTTGCACAAATGTACGGTGTGCACATGTCACTAACGGAGCAAATAACGTTATTATTCGTTCTCATGTTAACATCCAAAGGTATGGCGGGAGTTCCAGGTGCATCGTTCGTTGTTGTATTAGCAACGTTAGGTTCGATGGGGCTACCACTAGAAGGTATCGCGTTAATTGCGGGAATTGACCGCATTTTAGATATGATTCGCTCATCTGTCAATGTATTAGGAAATGCATTAGCGGCCATTGTTATGTCGAAGTGGGAAGGCGAATTCGATAATGAGAAAGCAAAACAATATGTAGAAACAGTCAAAGAAACAAAAGCAGCATAAGAAATCGTTAAGGAGTGAATAATCATGGCAACATTAACTGAAGTTAAAAATGGTGTTCGAATTGAAAAAGATTTTTTAGGTGAAAAAGAAGTACCAAACTATGCATACTACGGCGTACAAACAATGCGTGCAGTTGAAAACTTCCCAATTACAGGATACAAAATCCATGAAGGC